>DMYW01000067.1:10844-18959 GCA_003482455.1 Rheinheimera sp.
GTGCGCCTTTTTTGATCTTCGCTGATTATTGCGCTTTGACGCGTTTTTCAACGACATCTAAACGCACAGCGCGAACACCGTTTGCTGCGGCTAGTTTGGCTTTCAGCGCCACCAAGTCCGCATCCGCTGGAGCTTGGAACATCACTAATTGGCCTTTATTCAGGCTTTTTAATGATTTCAGACCCAGTGTACGAGCAATGCTTTGCAGCTCGCTTGGGTTGTTGGTGACGACGCTTAAGCGACCAGTGACTACACCAAGCTGACCTGTCATGGCATTGCGCACCACGCTTTGTTGACGCACAGTAGTGTCGACAGCTGATTTGGCTTGCACTAACTGGTGCGCGCCAAATTCAGAAACAACAGCCGCATCTGTTGGTACGCCTTTGTTCAGCGCAACAACATCGGTGACCAGTTGGTATTGGTCAAAGCTGTTTTGTTGTTTTGCTTGCAGCTGGGCTTTTACAGCGGCTTGCTCTGGCACTTTGTGTTTCTCAACGCCAACGAAGTTTTGTGGCGCGGCAACCGCTTGTAAGCTAGCCGCCAGACTCAACATGATTAAAGTAGAACGCATATTGATACTCCTTCGTCTTAGTGACCGTAGACACGGATTGCCACACCTTCAACGACTGAAGGACGACTGTTGTTTTTGTAACCTGACACTTCAAGCAAACCACCGCTTGCTTCAATGTCAGCGCCATTGACGTCTAATACTTTGATTTTCCAAGTGCCTTTGGCACTTTCGCCGTAGAAGGCGTTTGAGAGCATCACGCTGTCTTTCAGGATGTAACCATCATAAAAGTCAGCACCAGCCGCAGGAACAACCAAGGCTTGTTTCGAGCTGAGCAGGACACTGCGGGTGCCACTTGGTGAAGTAACTTCGATCGCCAAGTCGGTACCAGCGGTTGTGCCGACGCCGCCAAAGTTTTCCAAGGTCATTTCTGAGTTAGCGATTTGGAATTGGAACTGCGCGCCTTCCAGCACCATGTCATCAGTCACGACTAAATCAAATTCAACGCCTGCTGCTGAGTTGTCTGGCACGTCTGCGCTTAGAGCCGCAGATTCAGTGGCATACACACCGAGACCAACCCATGGAGACATCTTTTCTGTGCCCAATTTGGTGGTGTAGTTTTTGGCCATCTCAACTGCTTTACCAGCGTTGACGCGGCCAAAGCCGTACAGGTTGTTAAATTCAAAACCTGCTTTGTTTTTCACCCAACCTTGATGCGCGACGAATGAACCTTCACCGACGTTCAGCACGACAGGCGCGTTGTTCGCATCCACTTTCGTTGAAGTGCTAGCGATGATGTGACGAACATCACGGTAGGTCAGGTTTGGATTGGCTGACAGGATCAGTGCTACCACGCCAGCAGCGTTCGGAGCAGCAGAACTGGTACCGTTGAAGCTGCTGGTGTAGTTACAGCTTAAGTTATCATCATGACCTGGGTTGTTAAACGGGTAAGCCGCCGCGAAATAACCAGAGCCAAAGAAGTTGTCATACAGCTCAGCAAAACCAAACGATGAGTAACCACGCAAACAGGTCGATTGGTCGGTAGTAACCATCGCTGGCGCGTCGTCACCATATTCACCTGATGGCGCCACTGCCGTTAAGTTGGCACCGGCGTTTGAATAGCTGGTGTGCTTACCGTCTGAGTTCACCGCACCGATACTGAAGTAGTAAGGCGATGATTGCGAGTTTTCCATGTTAGCGTTGTAACAGGTCAACTTCAGATCGTTCGCGCCGTTGGCTTTACACAGATCGTTTTCCAGATCTGAACCACCGTCGACAAACGAGTTGCCTGATGACTTGGTGTTCACCGCACCTTTGCCGTCACGCAAGTAGATGGTTTGCATTTGCACTACATCTTCAAACTCGTTGTAGCTCAGGGCTGTTGGGTACGTGATACCGTAGCTGCGGTTAAATACGGCAACCGGCTCGCTTTCGCTAATGCCGCTGCCTGGAATACCGTGAGAAATCATGTACGCGAGGTCAGATTGCTCTTCTAAGTAGTTCATGCCGATCAGTTTGGCATCTGGCGCAACACCGTGGCCGCCTTTACCGTTCCAACCAACTGCCGCAATTAAACCCGCAACGCTTGTACCGTGGTCGCCCATGGCGCTTGGGTTGGTTGGGTCCATTGGATTGACCACGCCAGCGACAAAGTTCAGTGAACGGTTCGGCAGGACGTTGGCTTGCAAATCTTCATGCGCGATTTCAAGGCCTGAGTCGACGACAACGGCAACAGTGCCTTGACCCGTAACGCCTTTGGCGTACGCAGGCATCACGTTCATGTCTTCGCCTTTGACTAATTTGGCTTCTTGGCGAGCCCAGTACGCACCGATCAATTGCGTCGCTTGTTCAACACTCATGCCCATGTTGACATACATGTCGATCAAGAATTGTTTGTAGTCGCCATTTAACGCATAGGCTTTTTGGCCAGTGTTTTGTAAATGCCATTGTTGGCTGAACAGTGGGTCGTTTGCTGCACCGGCTAATTGCAGGTTCATGCTGTTAGTTGCTTCACCATCGGTGAAGGTCAACTGTAACGAAGTGGCCGCGCTGCTGCTTGGGATGTAGGCAAATTTAAATGTAGTGACAGAGTCTTTTTGCGAAGTGCTGACCAGTTGTAACACGCCAGTGCTTAACGTGTAGGTGGTTCCACTCGCGGTAACCGCAGCTCCTTTCTCTTTCATTGAGTGCAATGAAATCAGGTCTGAATTACCGTCACTGACAGTGACCGTAAAGCTTGATGGCAAGCCAACTTTGGTGTTCGCTAAGTCCATTTGCGCGGTAACTTGCGGTACTAAATTTTCGCGGCCACCACAGGCCGCCAGCGCTACCAGCACGGCGGCTGATAACAGGGTCTTTTGTAGTTTTTTCATCATGCTCCCTTCTTGATCAGTGATGATGCACAGATTGGCTAGCGGATGGTAACAGGATGAAACTAATTGTCTACAAATTGTAAATGGAATTAGCAAAAACTTTTTTTGAGTTGTGTGTTCTATCCGGCGACACTGGCGCGGGGGCTTTGGCGTGTTGAAACAAAACATGATAAAAAAAGCCAGTGGGCATGACTCACTGGCTTTTTTGACGCAATCGAGCGGTGTTATGCAGGTTGTTGTTGCGTGATGCAGTGGATGTTACCACCACCGAGCAGAATTTCTCGGCCTGGCACTGTCACTACTTGATGATGTGGGTAGACGCGTTGCAGGATGTCTTGCGCCACGCTATCCATCGGATCATCAAAGGTTGGCAGAATTAAACCGCCGTTGCACAAATAGAAATTGATGTAGGAACCGGCCAACCGCGCTTGCGCTTCGCGTGGCACTGCGGCACCGGTTAAATCCACCGTAGCGTACTCGTCAGCACTGGCATACAAAGGGCCTGGCACCGGCAACTTGTGCACGACAAACTTACGGCCTTTGGCATCCGTACTGTTTTCAAGCACGGCTAATGCGTCGCGTGAGCGTTTATATTGTGGGTCGTTAACATCATCGGTCCAGGCCAGCAGCACTTCACCGGGGCGTACAAAGCAGCACATGTTATCGACATGGCCGTCGGTTTCATCGTTAAAAATGCCTTCCTCTAACCAAATCACTTTATCGATGGCCAGATAATCGCTCAGCATCTGTTCGATGTCGGCTTTGGTTAAATGTGGGTTGCGGTTTGGGTTTAACAAACATTCTGCGGTGGTAAGCAAAGTGCCTTCACCATCGGCATGAATAGCACCGCCTTCGAGCACAAAACCTTCGGTGCGATAGCGCGGTAACCCTTCAATATTTAACACTTTTTGTGCAACTTGGTCGTCCAAATCCCAGGGGAAATACAATCCGCCGTTTAAGCCACCCCAGGCGTTAAAGGTCCAATCGACTCCACGCACTTCGCTGCCATTGGTGACAAAGGTTGGGCCTGTGTCACGGCACCAGGCGTCGTTATTGGACACTTCCACCACTCGAATAGGGTGGTTGGTTGGCTCTAAACTCAGCTGTGCTTGTGCATTGGCGAACTGGCGCGCTGAGGCCATCACGGTGACAGGTTCAAATTTGGCGATAGCGCGGATCACAGCACAAAACGCGGTTTGCGCCGGTTTGGCGCCCATGCGCCAGTTATCGGTGCGCTCTGGCCACACCATCCACGTTTGTTTGTGGCGTGCCCATTCGGCTGGCATATAAAAACCATCTGCACGAGGCGTGCTGGTTAGCGTACGGTCAGAAATAAATCCACTCACAGGACATTCCTTACAAAATCAAAACTTTAGTTAGTGCAGCGACTGAAAGTGCAAACAGGCCAGCATGGCCGGCCTGTTTTACGGTGTAAGTCGTTGCAAACGCTTATTCGACGCTATTGCGTGGTACGGTTTTGCCGTCTTTGGTTAGCAGCGTGTCGAAGATATCGATCCGACGGTCACGGAATACGCCCCAGCTGCGACGGATATGCGCCAATTCGTCCAAGTCAAAGGTGTGCACTAACACAGCTTCGCTGACTTCATCGGCTTCTTGCACCTTGGCGCCGAATTGGTCGGCAATAAAGGAGCTGCCATAGAAGGTGATAGAGAAATCGCCTTCAGTTTCAGTGCCGATGCGGTTTGATGCAATCAGTGGCACCAGGTTCGCTGCGGCGTGGCCTTGTTGCGTGCGTTGCCAATGATCGCGCGATGAAATCGTGGCGTCGTGTGGCTCGCTACCAATTGCGGTTGGGTAGAACAACAGTTCTGCGCCCATCAGCGCCATGCTACGCGCACATTCTGGGAACCATTGATCCCAGCAAATACCAATGCCGATTTTCGCGTACGCGGTATCCCATACTTTGAACCCGGTATCGCCTGGCGTGAAGTAGTATTTTTCGCTATAGCCTGGGCCATCAGGAATGTGGCTCTTGCGGTAGGTGCCCAAGTAACTGCCATCGGCGTCAATGACGGCCACGCTGTTATATAAACAGTTACCGGCACGCTCGTAGAAACTAATCGGCAGTACCACGTTTAATTCTTTGGCGATTTTTTGGAAATGCAAAAATGCAGCATTTTCTTCCAGCGGTACTGCGAAGTTTAAATATTCTGGTTTTTGCTTTTGGCAGAAGTAGTTACGTTCAAACAATTCCTGCAACAGGATGATTTGCGCGCCTTGGCTGGCGGCTTGGCGAACGAGTTTTTCACCACGGGCGATATTTTCTTCAACATCCCAACCACCGATCATTTGGGTGGCTGCAACTGTAACCTTACGCATGCAGTACATCTCCTGACAAAAGATTCGACTAAGACACCATACTGTAGTCAGTTTCCCTGCGCACAGCAAAATTTGTGCTGTGAGGGGGTGTCACGGTCGGCTCACGCTAAGTGACCATGGCCGCATGAGGGCCTTGGACTGGCTGCACGTGCCGACCAACAAAGGGGCGCAAAATGCCGCAATTTTAGGCGTCGGTCAATCAAATTTTTCTGAAAATTCTGAGGCTTGCAGGAGTTGAATCATCCGGGATTTTTTATGCAAAAATCCCGGATAAAGATGTAGTTTTTATGCGATTTATTTGGTCTGTGGTTTAGCCGCTAACTGGGCGGCGTGCAGCAGCAACTCTGGCGCTAAGCGGGTTTTGTAATTGACGTGTACATAACTAAATTGAATAACGCCATCGGCACCTAGGATAAACACCGCAGGGGCAGGGAGTACAGCTTTGCCACTGGCATCATAGGTCAGTTTAATGCCATAGCTTTGGCGGTAAATCGCTTCGGTTTTGGCATCCATATAATAGGCAATACCAAAGGCCTGCATCGCTTGCAGGCCAGCATCGGAATACAGTTGATAGCTCAACGGGGCTTTGTCCGTTTCCGCTTTGACTTTGGCGGCCGCGTCAATCGGCTCAGGGCTCAAAGCGATCAGTTGATACCCAGCGTCTGCGAGTGGTTTTTCGATGGTGCGAAGCCCAGACAGTTGCGCGTTGCAATACGGGCACCAGCCACCACGATAAAACACCAACACGGTAGGTTTACCGGCAATCAGCTGTTTCAGCTCCACTTTTTCGCCTGTTAAGCGCTGCACTTGAGCTTGCAGCGGCGCGTTCAGACCATTTAACAGCGGGTGCACCGAGGTGGGGGCGTCAGCAATTTGGGCATGGGCGCTACTTACCGTGGCGAGCAGCAAAGCGGCAGTGGCAACAAGTGATTTGATAGAAAATGACATACAAAGCTCCTTAGGTTTTGCCAATAGACAGAGCTTAGTGGTTTTTTCTTTCAAACTTTCTGCGAATTTGGCTAAAAACCGGAGCTTTTTTCCGAAAAGCCTATGATCCAGCACAGCCTTTTTTGTGCAGTGCGACGTACAATACAGCGAGATAGAGCTTAGGCTGGGAAAACATTCATGATGCAAGATGTAGTCATTGTCGGCGGCGGTATGGTGGGCGCTTCATTAGCCGTAGCGCTTTCACGTGCGGGTATGCAGGTAAGCCTCGTAGAGCGCCAAGCATTGCCGCAGCGTCCGGCAAACGCGCCATTTGATTTACGCGTCAGTGCCATCAATCGGCGCAGTGAGCAATGGTTAGATAGCTTGGGGGCTATGGCAAGTATCCAGCAAAGCCGTATTCAGCCTTACCACATCTTGCGCTGTTTTGAAGGCAAACAGGCGCCATTGGATTTTACCGCCGCCGAGCTTAACGAAACGCACCTTGGCTTTATGATGGAAAACCTCGAGATCCAGCAGGCGTTGTGGCAAAACCTACCCGACAGTGTAAAGCGCTATTGTCCAGCGGATGTAGAGAGTTTGTCGCAGTATGCAGATCATGTTGAATTGACGCTGCAAGATGGCCAGCGTTTACCGACGCGTTTAGTGATCGCCGCCGATGGCGCTTTGTCGAAAATTCGCCAATTTGTCGGCATTGGTCAAACCGGCTGGCAATATGAACAAGCTTGTATGCTGATTAACATTCAAACGGCGTACGACAGCTTGCCAATGACGTGGCAGCAGTTCACTGAGCATGGGCCGCGCGCCTATTTGCCTATGCCGGGTAAGCAAGCGTCTTTGGTATGGTATGACCAACATGCGCGGGTGGCTCAGCTCAGTAAGCTGACACCTGCGCAGTTAAAAGCCGAGATTTTGCAGCATTTTCCTGCCGATGTCGGTGATTTTACCGTGCAGCAGGCCGCTTATTTTCCACTGACACGCAGTCATGCCAATCGCTATTTTAGCGGCCGCGTAGTGCTGGTCGGCGATGCCGCACATACCATCAATCCGCTGGCCGGGCAGGGGGTTAACTTAGGTTTTGCGGATGCGCTGGAGTTATCGATATTATTGATCTCGCAATTTCAACAACAGCTGGATTTAGCTGAACCTGCGATGCTTGCGCGTTATGAGCGCAAACGTCGACTAGCCAATAGCACCATGATGAATGCGATGGATGCGTTTTATCAGGTATTCAACTCGCCATTAGCGCCGGTACGAACTCTCCGAACTTTTGGTTTGCAGCTGGCCAGCAAAGCCGGGCCGCTGAAAGCGCTGGTTGGCAAATACGCAGCAGGGTTGGTGTAGAGCCACAATATAAGGACGACGCGAGCGATGGAACTGACCTGGCGTGACTATGCCAAGCGCCGTAATGGCCTGGCGGTTGGGAGCAGAGGCGAGCTAAGACAAAATCTGACGCGGGCATTTACCGCCAGCAGCTTTGGCCGCTTCTGGCAAATTTGGAATCCTTTGTTCGGCTTTTATTTGCAGAAATTTATCTACAGGCCATTACAACGATGGTGCTCCAAACCGCTTGCCTTGTGGCTAACCTTTGTTGGAAATGGTCTGCTGCACGATGCGGTCACTATGTTAGTGCGTTGGGACTTGGCGATGTTTTTCACACCATGGTTTGCATTGCTAGGCGCTGCTGTAGTCACTGAGTCAAAATTGCAGTGACAATTGCAGGTATATTCAAATTTCATGCGGCTCTGTTATCACTTGACGTTACTGCTTGGTAGTGCAGCGGTAGCCTGGCAGTTTCGTGTTTAGCAGATAGCTAGCTGCCAAAGATGGTTTGCTGAGTTGTTGGAATGAGGATGGTGTTAGGGTTGATGAAATTGCCCAAAAGATTAGTCAACATAGACCAAACACCAAAGAAAAAACCCAGCCGAAGCTGGGTTCTTAATGATGGCA
>DMYW01000001.1:0-11428 GCA_003482455.1 Rheinheimera sp.
CGCCGAAAGCTTTTAAAACGGCTCGCCGCAAAGGCGAAAAACGATTTAGAACAAACAAAACCAGCGTGCGAAAGGAACGCCTCCCGCAGGCATACCCGCTCGCCGCCAAGACGAAAACCAATTTAACAACGAAATTCACAATACCAGCGTGCGAAAACCAAAGCCTGCTTGCAGGCAAACACGCCCGCCGCCAAGGCGAAAAACGATTTTACAAAGAACAACAAACCAGCGTGCGAAAAAAAACCGAGCTTTCGGCTCGGCTTTTCCAACTCACTAACCAACTCGGCTCGTTAAAACAACCCACTGAGCAGCGCGTCATCGACGCGATTGGCCAGCGTCACTTGCAGCTTCGGCGTGCGGGCCATTTCGCGGCGGATGGCGAAATCGGCTTCGTTGTTGCGGGCCCAGCTGCGGCGGGCGATGCCGTTGTTGACGTCGAAGAACAACATCGACTTTAACCGTGCGGATGCCTCAGCTGAGCCATCGAGCAACATGCCAAAGCCGCCGTTCATCACCTCGCCCCAGCCGACGCCGCCGCCGTTGTGGATAGACACCCAGGTCGCGCCGCGGAAGCTGTCGCCGATGACGTTGTGAATGGCCATGTCGGCGGTAAAGCGGCTGCCGTCATAGATATTGGAGGTTTCACGAAACGGCGAATCGGTGCCGCTGACGTCGTGATGGTCACGGCCAAGGACTACAGGGCCAATCTCGCCACGGGCAATGGCCTCGTTGAAGGCCTGGGCGATTTCGGCGCGGCCTTGTGCGTCGGCGTACAAAATCCGCGCTTGCGACCCGACCACCAGCTTGTTTTGCTTGGCGTCTAAAATCCAGGTGATGTTGTCTTGCATCTGCTGCTGAATTTCTTCTGGCGACTCTTGCATGATGCGCTGTAAAACCTGTGCCGCAATGGCGTCGGTTTTGTCCAAATCCTCAGGCTTGCCAGAGGTACAAACCCAGCGGAACGGGCCAAAGCCGTAGTCAAAACACATTGGGCCCAAAATATCTTGCACGTACGACGGGTATTTAAAATCGATACCGTTTTGCGCCATTACGTCGCCGCCCGCGCGGGAGGCTTCTAATAAAAACGCATTGCCGTAGTCAAAGAAATAGGTGCCTTTGGCGGTGTGTTTGTTGACGATCGCCGCGTGGCGCTTCAGCGTCTCTTGCACCTTGGCTTTAAACAGCTCTGGTTCTTCGCGAATTAAGCGATTGGCTTCGTCGTAACTGACTCCCACCGGGTAATAACCGCCCGACCATGGGTTGTGCAACGAGGTTTGATCCGAGCCTAAATGCACAAAAATATTCTCGGCATCAAAGGCTTCCCACACTTCGACCACGTTGCCGATAAAGGCAATCGACACCACTTCTTGTTGCGCTTGTGCTTGTTTGACGCGGGCGATCAGCGCCGGCATCGAATCGATTAACTCATCGACCCAGCCTTGTTGATGGCGCTTGGTCGCGGCTTTTGGATTCACTTCGGCGCACACCGTAATGCAGTTGGCGATGTTGCCGGCTTTGGGCTGCGCACCGCTCATGCCACCAAGGCCAGCGGTTAAAAAGATTTTGCCTTTTGGCGTGTCACCTTTGGGCAGCACTTTGCGAAACGCATTCATCACGGTAATGGTGGTGCCGTGCACTATGCCTTGCGGGCCAATGTACATAAACGACCCTGCGGTCATTTGGCCGTATTGCGTCACGCCTAACGCGTTAAACCGCTCCCAGTCGTCCGGTTTGGAATAATTCGGGATCATCATGCCGTTGGTCACGACGACGCGCGGCGCTTCCTTGGACGATGGGAACAACCCCATCGGGTGGCCCGAATACATGTGCAGCGTTTGATCCTCGGCCATCTCGCTTAAGTACTTCATGGTTAAGCGATATTGCGCCCAGTTTTGAAACACAGCGCCGTTGCCGCCGTAGGTGATCAGCTCTTCTGGATGCTGCGCCACCGCTGGGTCTAAGTTGTTGTCGATCATCAACATAATGGCCGCAGCTTGTTGGCACTTGGCTGGGTAGTCGCTAATTGGCCGCGCCTTGATGGCGTAGTCTGGTTTAAAGCGGTACATGTAAATGCGGCCGAAGTCATTGAGTTCGCGCGCAAATTCCACCGCCAGTTCCGCATGCCATTCGGTCGGGAAATACCGCAGCGCGTTACGCACCGCCAGCTGTTTTTCAGCCTTGCTCAAAATGTCTTTGCGTTTAGGTGCGCGGTTGGCATCCTGCGGATAGGGTTTTACCGCGGGCAGCACACTTGGAATGCCTTCGGCGATTTGTTGTTGCAATGTCAGCATCATCTGGCCCTTCCCTTAGTTTGACTCTGTGCTTGTGGCAAATTCGACGTGAAACGCTTGGCTACGCACCAAGTTGATCATCGCGTCGATATCCGGCTTGAGCAGGCGGTCTTCTTCGAGTTTTGCCACTTTAGCGCGGATAATCGCATGATTTTCTTCGATTAAATCAGAGCAGGTGTTCGGGCGGCGGAAGTCGATCGCTTGCGCGGCGTACATCAGTTCGATGGCCAAAATCTTCTCTAAGTTACCCAAAATTTGATTCAGTTTACGGCCTGAAATACTGCCCATCGACACGTGATCTTCTTGGCCCATCGAGGTTGGCACGCTGTCGGCTGACGGCGGGAAACACAAGGATTTGTTTTCAGTCACCAGTGCCGCCGTGGTGTATTGCGGGATCATCATGCCCGAGTTCAAGCCACCAGCTTTGGTGAGCAGGCGCGGTAAACCGTGCAGGCCCTCGAGCAGCAGGTAACAACGACGATCGGAGATATTGCCAAGCTCGGCGGCAGCAATCGAGGTGTAATCCAGCACCATCGCCAGCGGTTGGCCGTGGAAACCACCGCCGGACAGCGCTTCTTCGCTGCTAATGACAATCGGGTTGTCGGTGACTGAGTTCATCTCAATCTCGACCAGCTGTTTTAAATGGGCAAAGGCGTTACGCGAGGCGCCGTGCACCTGCGGGATACAGCGCAGCGAATATGGGTCTTGCACGCGGGCACAACCGGTGTGCGACGCCATGTTTTGCGAGTCTTTAAACAAACGACGCATCCGCGCAGCCACTTCGATATTGCCTGGGAATGGCCGGATTTGGTGCAGCTCAGGGCGAAACGGCGAACCACTGCCTTGCATGCCTTCGATACTCATGGCACCAGCAACATCCGCTAAATCCAGCAGATATTGCATCTTGGTCAGCGCCGTGATGCCGTGCGACAAAATAAACTGGGTGCCGTTTATCAGGCCCAAGCCTTCTTTGGCTTGCAGCTCCAGTGGCGCAAGGCCATGCGCGGCTAAGGCTTGCGCCGCTGGCACTAGCTCTTTGCTGTCGCCTTTGCCCCAAAACTCGCCTTCGCCAATCAGCGGCAGGAACAAATGCGACAACGGCGCTAAGTCGCCCGACGCACCTACCGAGCCTTGTTCTGGCACCACCGGAATTAAATCCAGCTCGATAAACTTCAGCATCCGCTCCACCACTTCTAAGCGCACGCCGGAAAAGCCTTGGCTTAACGCGTGCACTTTGGTGATCAGCATCAGTTTAGAAATGGCTTTGGCAATAGGTTCACCAACACCTACGGCATGGGTGATCAGCAGGTTTTTTTGCAGTAACGCTGTTTCAGCCGGTGATATTTGTGTGTCACACAAGGGGCCAAACCCAGTGTTGATGCCATAAATGGCTTTGCTCGAAGCCGCCATTTTGTCGACGCAAGCGCGGCTTTGGTTAATTTTGGCTTTGGCTTGGTCGTTTAACTCAGCCGCAATTCGGCCATTAGCAATGCCGTTGACGGTCGCTAAATCTAACTGGTCGATGCCGTAATAAAACGTCATGAAAGGCTCCTGATGCAAAAGGGTGCACACGGGTGCAAGGATAAAAGTGCTGGGCATGGGCCCATTGAGTATGACCTGCATGCTAGCTTGCGCGAGTAGTTTTATAAATAGATAATAATCGTAGCTTATTCCGGTTTTATCGAACTAAATAAGTCGCATCTCCGCTTTAACACAAGGAGCCCCCCATGCAAGTGCAAGATGTTGATTTACGGCTGCTGCGCATTTTTGTCACCATTGTGGAATGCGGCGGTTTGTCGGCGGCCGAGTCGCGGCTCAATATCGGCCGCTCGACCATTAGCGCGCATCTGTCCGATTTGGAAATTCGCTTGGGGCTGACGCTGTGTAAACGCGGCCGCAGCGGCTTTGAACTGACCGACGCCGGGCGCATCACCTACCAAGCCTCGCTGGATTTATTACAACAATGCGAGACGTTCGCCAGCACAGTCGCCGGCTCTAAACATAAGCTGTCTGGTCGCGTCACCATCGCCATTATCGACACGCTTATTCAAGATCCGCGCTGCAAAGTGGCGCAGGCCATTGCGCTGTTAAAACAAAAAAGCGACAACTTGCAGTTTGATATCCACGTTTGCGAAGCACGCGAAGTCGAAACCGCCGTCGCCAACGGCCGCTGCTTGGTGGGCATTGGTGTCAGTCGCCACCCCATTCGCGGCTTGGATTACGTGCCGCTGCACAACGAAACCAACTTCTTATATTGCGCCAAAGGCCACCCGCTGTTTGATTGCCCTGCCAGCGACGTCAAAACGCTGCTGGCCCAAGCCGAAGTCATCACCAGCAACTACCTGCGCGACAAAGACAGCCGCAACGACGGCCTGAACTACCAAAACAGCGCCAGCGCCTACCACGACGAAGGCATCGCCCACCTGATTTTATCCGGCCATTTTATCGGCTATTTACCCGAACATTTCGCCAGCAGCTGGGTCGACAAAGGCCTATTCAAAGCCATCCTGCCCGAGCGCTACCACTACCAAATCCCAGTGGAACTGATTAGCAGCAAAGCCCACAACAGCTCACCGCTGGCACAAGCCAGCATCGAGGTGCTGAAAAAGGTGCATGGGGTGTGAGGTTGGGCATGAGTTGCTTAGGGGTCTGGACAGTCATTTAAAGTTTAAGTGGAGGTTGCTGGTTCGCGTGATTGCAGCACTGGTATCAAACCGTTATTCCGGCACTGTGTTAGAGTGCTTTGACTGTGGTTACTGAGATGTTAATTTTGGGGTTTGGGTGGGTGTCCACGGTCAGGCTTTGTAAAAAATACGCCGATGTATGGAGCGGATTTGTCACGATTCTACCGACAAACCCATTATGCCAACTTTGGTATCAACCCTATATCGGGCAAGGCTTTTACCGCCTTTCCTGTGATCTCACCTAATAGCCTTGGGGTTCTTTATTAAATGACAGCCGCGCAGAAAAAAATAACATTAAACCCTCACTATGTATCGAGGTTAATTGGTCCACTTGCATTGGCTTTTGAGATGGATAGCCAGGCCGATGTGCTTGAATCAATTGATTACGCTGACACTTTGCAGTGTGAGCTTGTATTTAACTGCTTGATTCGACCAGGCTTCGATCGACTAGGTGAGTCGACCAAGCAGGAAGTTAAGAAGTCGTTGGGCTATTTGGTTGAAAATCCTGAATGCCTGCCCGAACTAATCGAGGAGAAGCTTTCATTGTGCGGTGTACACCCTGATGCACATAATTTGTTTCTCTGCGAACTCTGGAAGGCATTGTTTCCTTTGGAGGGTACTAGTGACTACAGTTCTGAAAATTGCAAAACTGTAAACAAGCCGCTTGCTGCGAATCAGTTTGCTTTTAGCCGACCAGCAGGTGAATCACTTCAGGATGGGCTGAATAAGCTGCATGAAAAGCTGCTAAGCCAGTAGTTATTTGGACGACAAGGGATATTTTCACTTGTCGTTCCAAACAGGGTTGGATTAGCCCCCGAATTGGTCGGGCCTCAGATGCCCAGGACTGTGATTGGACAACCACTGTAATTTTTTGTGAACCCGAATTACATTAAATTACAGTGGGTGGCTCAGGTGTTGTTTTGACAATGCAATTTTGGATATCAAACCAGCCGGCACGCCGCTCTCTGGGCCGCAGTTTAATGACTTTAAGTCATTTGCGAACACCAATGATGTGCGCTGGATATATTATGAGGGCTTCCGTTGATGCTCACGAAAAGGAAAGTTTTACATCTTGCCTTGGCCTTGACCAAGGCTGGAGATAGCGATTTGTTAAAAGGTAACTCTTTGTTTACTGACCAAGCGCTTAATGTTGATGATAGGGAGAGGGTAAAGGAAATTGGCCGAATTGTTCATGATCTCTGCCAAGATTATTCGTATATCCGTTCCGCCGCATATGGTTTGGAGATTTCAACCAAATCAGCGAGTGTTGTCGACATGAAAGCCAAAATGGAATCGGCCCCCGCTAGAAAAAGGACTGTGATTGGACAACCACTGTAATTTTTTGTGAACCCGAATTACATTAAATTACAGTGGGTGGCTCAGGTGTTGTTGCTCAGGTGTTGTTTGGAAAATAGCGGTTTAAAAGTCGAGCATGAAGTATGGACAGGACTGTAATATTTAACGAAATAGAGATAAGGGAGCAGATGCTCCCTTATAAAGGTAAATCTGAATTTAATTGGTTACCTTTAATAACTATTGATACGAGCACGAATAATCTTTTAGGCATTAATGATTCTGCTATGTGGGTTTGCGGCAAAGGTAATTTTTTGCATGAAGTCGCTGACACTAGAAGTGGTTGTCTACTAACTCCAATTCTTAAGGAGCGCCTAGTTTTTTTCGTTGAGCGGTTAAAAAAGGCTGTGTTAGAGAAAAAAGTACCTACAGATATTTTGCTGTCATTTCCTTTTGATGCATTGATGTGTGCAGGTATTCAAGGTGCGGCGGATGCAGTGGACAGTGCATATGATTGGGTCGATCAAGGTTATCCTGTTAGTGATAAAGTCGCTGAACGTTTTGCAAGAAGAAATCTAAGAGTGCCAAAGATTTCCCAGGCGACCTATGACGAAAGGATTAAGTACATTTTGTCATTATCTACTTGAGTAAATCTTTAGCTGGTTTTATTGCTTTAGCCTTAAAGAGTTTGGTGGGTGTCTAGCAAGTGCTCCACTCGTGTCCAGCAAGTGCTCCATTGGGCGCTGTGTCGGAATGCTTTGACTATGGTTCCTGAAATGTTAATTTCAAGACAATGTGTAATCCTGATAGATGTCCATCTAGTACACAACAGGTCATCCGGACAATAGGAATTGTGTATAAGACTGTGATTGGACAACCACTGTAATTTTTTGTGAACCCGAATTACATTAAATTACAGTGGGTGGCTCAGGTGTTGCAAGTCCACTAACTCATTTGCGTTTGGAGCAGTTGAGCAGTTGTTAGGATTTCGCCCTGAGAGTAATTTCACTGAATACCTAGGACACCCAACCGTGCAGGCAATAGCGAGGACACCCATCGGTACAAAGGTTACAGCATCTTTGTACCGGAATAGTGAATAGTGCACTCATCTGAGTGCGTTTTGTTTAGTAAAAGACGATTCAACTAAGCAATTGGGTCGAGTTTCAACAAAAACGCAGAAATCAACACGAGCGGGAGCACCATCAATTCAAATTAACGGGCAGATTTGCTCTAGGAATTAATTAATAGGTCAGCCAAACGCCTGTCGAGCAGCAGTAATACCCAGCACGCGTTGTTGCTTGAGCTTTTCGCAAAACTCTTGCAGCCGAGCAGCGCTGCCAATCACGCGGTAGTAGGTTTGTTCCAGCCCTTCGCAGTTGTGTAGCCAGGCTGCTGTGTTGATTTTCAGCCGTTCAAATATCGGCGGAATTTCATTTGAAATATGGCCACGTTTACCGGCTTTCAGTTGCCGGCCTGTCCATTCAACTAATTGAATATATTCGATTAAATTGTACGGAATATGCTCAGGGTTGTTGCTTTGATGCGAGTCACCGGCAAAGGGCAGTAGCAGCGGCCCCATTGGTGAGTCTTTAAAGTTTGCTCGGGTTTGAATGGACGTGAAGTCACTGTCTTCCAGTGTATCCGCCATCTTGGCGCGAATAGGGTTCAAATCCACGTAGGCCATGGCTTGCAGCTCGGCCCGTTCGTCTAGTAATGCTTGGGATTTAAAGCGGCCTTCCCAAAAACGGCCGGTGCAGCCGTCTTCTAAGTTAGCTTCGCGGGCAATGGGTTCATTTAAACAACGCATAAACCAGCTTAAGTCGTAAAGCCGTGCTCTGCGCTCTTCAATTTGCAGCTCGGCTTCGACCAGTTCAGCATCGGTTAGCACCTCGCAATTGGCGTAACGCTTGGCTAAAAATGGCAATGAATACAAGCCACTCCAGCGCTTGATAACGTCTGTGACGGGTAAATCTAACGCCCGTTGTTTTTGAATTCGCACCACCAAGTGGTAATGGTTCGACATGATGGCGTAGGCGGCAATGTCGATGCAAAACAGCTTAGCAAGTTCACTTAAACGCTCGACAATCGCGTCGCGGCGGTGGCTAAAGTCTTTGTTATCAACGACGCCAAACAAAAACGTGCGACGCACGCAGCGGCTGACCACGTGGTAACTGGGTGTGGTGTCAACGGATACCAGGGCTTTGCGGGGTTGTGGCATGGAGCATTCCTTGACGGTCCGTGTCGAGGGGAGCTTATACTATGGTTGCTGAAATGTTAATGTCAAGGTTTGGGTGGGTATCCAGCATCAACAGCGAAGACTATAAAACCTATAAAATAGAACGACTTAAAGTGCTGATCTTGCTAGCTGCGTTAGCGAATTGGGTGCACTATATGCTCGGATTAGCCATCGAAATAAGTGGTCAACATCGCACGTTACAAGCCAACAGCATTACCCATCGGCGAGTGCTGTCGTTCAACTATCTCGGGATGCGATTGTGTCGATTGGCAAGATTTTCAATCACAACCGAGCATATAGAAGCGGCGATCAAGCAAATTCTTGCTTGGTCAAAATCATGGGATTGGAAATCGGTTAGCACTATATGTTATTGATATGGTTTGATGATTTGTGGGGATCCTTCAGGTAATTTACAAGGGGGAGCCATATATTCCCGGGTTTTGATGACGAAATTTGTGTCACTTGACCTAGCGACATCGTTTTATCAATCCGGTTTGTATCCCAAGTGTGTCAAGCTCAATTGGTGAAAAATTCGTTCAAAAGTGTTCAAGAATCGGGTATCTTGTTGCTGCTTTATTCGTTCGTTCTGAAAAGGTTATCTTTTTTATCTGAAAAATCAGTTAGAACACGGATTATGCACATCTTAGAATCCTAAAGATCATACGTATGTATTGAACTTACTGGAAGCAAGCGCAAAAAATTAATTCATTTATTCATATTTACGATTTAATTTGAATTATATCCACATTCAAATAAAATAAACACTTTCAACATATCAGCATAAAAAAGGACCTAAAATAATGCAATACGATATGGAGCTTTCAAAAGTTAAAAAAGAATCGCTATACAAAATATCTACGCTAATAACTTTAACCTTTATATGTATTTATTTTTTCTACGATCTCGTATTCAGCCAGAAACTTGATGTAGCGCCAATCGATGAATTCTTTCCGACAAAAAAAGAATTTATAATAAGCAACATCAAGACAAAAATGAAGCTTGAAGATGCTGAATATACTATTAGAGAGTACATGAAAACTGCTGATTACATACAAAAAGAATTAAGGAAAAAAGACAAAGATCGTGACGCAGCAGATATATTAACCGGCAACAAAGTAGTCTTTAACTACAAATCAAATGGTTCAACCGGCGGTCAGAATATAATATCTGTATCCGCCAACTATAATAAAAACACAGCAGGAGATTTTATAATTGCATTTATCAGCATCAGTACACCTACTTTCAATGAAAATACGCAACAGATACAATTCAACGGTGAAAGCATCTTTTCAAGTTTAGAAATTCCAGCATCATCGCTGAAAAAATCAAGTAGCATAACAGATTTCATAAAAAAAGATGGTAACGGAATAAATCAAGAGATTTTTTTTAAATTAATTGAAAACACAGATTATTCCGAAAAAATAATAACAAAAATTATAGAGAAAATTAATCCTCCCTTCTTGGAAGCACTAAAAAATTCCAATGTAGACATATCGAAAAGAAAAGACCAGATAAACTTAGAACTAGAGCATACCCTTGTGAGCCTAGCCACCAACGGGAACATCTACTACTTTGACATGGCAAAAAGAACTTCCGTTGCATTCCTTTTCATAACAGTAATTGCAATTTTAATGCGACTAATCACAATAGAAGTAAAATTCATAAATGATTGCTCAAAAATGCTCCTAAACCACATATATGTAGAAAAGTCTTCAAAAAACATAGATGAACATATTAAGTATTCAAGCTTTATAGTAGGCCACTCACAAAACACAGAAGACAGTAGCAAACATGATACGATCAGCATACTCTCTGATTTGGTTAGCCTGATAAAAGGCAAGCCAGATCGATGAATATAGAAAAAATAGACTAAGGGATAAAACTAAAAATTATAGCTTATACGATATCAACGCTTTAGAAATCATATTTGATATATATCCCATGAGCTAGCTGGACACCCACCGGTACACCCCGAAACACCTATGCCACCCACTGTAATTTAACGTAATTCTGGTCTCCAAAAATTACAGTGACTGTCCCGACGCTAGTAAGGCCTGAGCAGGTTGGAATTAAAAATTCTGCTCTGAAACATGTGCCTGTGAGACTTAATGATATTTTAAAAGCATATACTGGAGAGTATTTTTGTTAAACAAGAAAAATATTTTCATTGCATTGAGTGTCGTGTCATTACTTATATATTTCACTGTATTTAATGGAAGGAGTATTGAGTGTTCGGAAATTCGTGAATCCACCTATGGTGTGTGTGTTGTATTAAATAAAGAACATCATGATGATTACATGCTGGGAAGTACTCGCATGTATGTGCCTTTTAAAAATAAAAAGCTGATGTTTTATGGATATTCAGTGGTATGGGATAATAGGATGTTCTCACCATTAGGCAGCGACGGATACTCTATGTCAAGTTTAACTTGGCCAAAACTATCGGCTGTACTCTCGCATCCTACGGTTCTTGTTCGTAGGGAAACGTCTGAAATGTATTTTCAGATCGCTAACAGTGAATATCCTATCCGTATGGCCTGTAGGATACTCCCTCCAAAAAGTACTGCGTGCAAGATTCTTTTGGACGTTGGGCACTCATATTTTGTCACGTTTGACGGTCTTTCAGTCAATGAACCGGTAGACTTTGATGAAATTCTTGCTGAGCTGGTTAAGTTTCAAAAAGATTTTGAACATCCATTTGAATATTTTTTGGTATTTTGAGAAGAATCTGGAAGGGTGTCCACGGAAGCAGGACTTGGATTTCTAGTACACGTGATTGCAGGTTGCAAGCCTTGGTATCAATGGTCATTCAGCGTTGTGTCGGAATGCTTTGACTATGGTTCCTGAAATGTTAATTTCAAGACAATGTGTAATCCTGATAGATGTCCATCTAGTACACAACAGGTCATCCGGACAATAGGAAT
>DMYW01000001.1:11561-13700 GCA_003482455.1 Rheinheimera sp.
AGGTCATCCGGACAATAGGAATGTGTATGATTTTCAAAGATGTGCAGCCTATATACTACGGAAAATCGGCTGAGCTCAGGTTAGAGCAAAATCGCTTTTTAATGCGAATTTGGGAGAACTTAAGAAATATATTCTGCATAAATCTACCTGCTAAATTAGATTTGGGTGGTATTTCGAAGGTTAATATTTATCTTGGCGACTTTGAAGGTTCGGCGTATGAAAGTCCTTCGTCGAATGGAATTGCGACATTCAGACGCTCCGACTTTAATTTTGACGATTTTTGCGCACTGCCAGATCATGAAAAACAAAATGTTTCTTTGTTTTATATCGAAGATTCACTTCGACAAATTTGTCGCATACTAAACACGCCCGAGCAAACCATCATTGATCTAGCTGCCGCAGCTGCTGCCGTCCGTGAAAGTAGCTTTGAAATCCGCAAAGTTTATAAAAAAACAACAAAGTGGAATAAAAACCGGAGCCTCAAAGCTGTTACCGAATTACATCACAAAACTGGTGGCATCGACGCACATCTATTCATTCTGGATGCAAAAGAAAACATAGTTGCCCAGTACAAAATTATCGAGGATAGATTTTGGGAAGGTGTATGGTTTGATTTGTGGAAAGGAGTTTGGCACGGATCGAATTTTGTTATTGAAAACCGTATCGGAGCGGTATTTTGCTCTGTTGATGTAACCGGCTCTGATGGCGTGTTATACCCGTAAAATAGAGCCGCCAGGCTTTGGGGGGGGGGTCCAAGGAGCTACGAGCTGCTAAGGCTTTGCGGGGTTGTGGCATAGTGAATTCCTTGACGGACCGTGTAGAGGGGAACTTTTACTATGGTTGCTGAAGTGTTAATGCCAAGAATTTGGTAGGTGTCCAGCAAGTGCGACAACGGCAGCTTGTTTGTGTGTAAGTGACATCAATCAACTTATCAATTGCAAAATTTTGCAGATTCTATCAGTTCAAAAACTCGAATCTGAGATTAGAGGGTGGGTGAAAATATAGGGGCTGTCTAAATATTTTTGCAGATTTTATGTTAAAAAATTACTCTATTCCGGCATGGAACCATTAACTTACATGAGGAATTAGAGATGCACTCATTGAAAAAGATTATTAGCGCATCGGTCGTTAGCGTCGTCTTAGCCGGCTGCGCAAGCACCTCCAACGATTCACCAGCAACCTACCCAGAGCTCAAACTGCTCTCTAATCAAACATATGTGTGGGATGAAAACATCTCTGAGGCTCTCAATGTCGCTCGAATGGCCCAGCCAGCTGGCCCTGGTGTAGGGATGAAGGACTTTTCAGATGGCAAGAAAGCAAATACCGGCAAAATTAGTGATAGTACCAGATTGCTAGATGCGGGATTAGGCCTGATTTCCATGGGTGGTTTTGGAGTCCTGTCTATGGAATCTTTAAATGCCGGTGTTAACAGACAGCTTGATTGGAAGCCGACTCTTGTCACTTTGATCCCCAAAAATGAAATCGGTATGAACCCTGATCATAAGCAAGTCAGGGACTACGTTGGATTAAAGATTAAAGAGGCGATGCAGCAATCGTACCCGAATTTGGCATGGCACGGGGGATTTACTCACAAACGGAGTTTTGTAGATGGCAATGTTGAGTATTTGCTTTTTGAAAAGGATGCATGTGTTGAATATTTCAAATTCGAGGCAAAGGAAAAGAGTGAGCTGAAGAAGGAGTTCTTCTCTGATAATAGGCGGAGGAATTTCGTTGAAGCAGATCCCAACTTAGCCAAGTACTGCGTCTATGGAGGAATGCTCAAACTTGCTAGCTCAGCCAAAATTAAGGGTTCAGAATATTGGGTTGTCACTTTTGAAGCAGCCAACGGGCATTTCTTCAATTCCTTAATGGAAAAAAATTATAAAGGATACGTAATAGTTCCTGAAATCTATGACTTCAGGGCGTCTGATGTTCATCTCAATATTGTGGTGAACAACGGGTATGCTAAGGTATTTAAAAATGGACATGAACTGCTCTTTCAATCAAAGTAAGCATATTCAACATTGATTTCACGACCAATCCGATTTTGAAAGCCCGTAGAACATGAATCTACGGGCTTTTTTGTTTTAATCGTCGAGAATCGAGCAAAACCATGAATTATCAAGACTCTACCGGACG
>DMYW01000001.1:13861-14447 GCA_003482455.1 Rheinheimera sp.
GAAGTGATGCTCGGGCTTGTCGAGCTATTAATTTCATTGGTGTTCTTAGCGCTGGTGGTGATGATTGTGAACAACCACCTAAGCCATCCACTGTAATTCAATGTAATTCCGGTTCACACAAAATTACAGTGATTGTCCAACCACTAAGCGGCAGTCTTGACGAGTTATTGTTTCAATGTATCAATTTCGGAGGAGATACAGACAGTGTTGCATCAATCGCTGTCGGCTTAGCAACTTGCTTTAGGGAATATGATAAATCACGAGCACCTCAACTTGTTGAGCGGCTAGATGAGCCAGTCTACGGAATAGGATATTTGAGGGAACTAGATCAAAAACTTCAAGACATAGGTAGTAACACCTAGGACATATATTGACGCTCCCATGCTGTCAAACAATCTTCACCCGTAATATGAGCTAGCTGGACACCCACTCTGTAATTTAAGAACACCTTGGACATCTACTGGTACACACCACTGGTGCTACCCCAACAAAACCCAGCTGGAACGACTCAACAGCAACACTTTCGACAGCTCGCCAATTGTCGAGAACCGAGGAAAACCATGCATTATCAAGACTCTACCGGACG
>DMYW01000001.1:14605-21361 GCA_003482455.1 Rheinheimera sp.
GAAGTGATGCTCGGGCTTGTCGTGCTATTCATTTCATTGGTGTTTTTTGCGCTGGTGGTGATGATTGTGACCAAAGCATCGCTGTCACTTGCGGCTGTTGGCGGTGCCATCCTGTTAGCGGCAATTGGCGGCTGGTTCGCCCAACTGGCTTATCGGCTAGTGCTGAACAAACCCAGACCTAGCGGCGGTTTATTATCGCCTTTGGCACTGAAATTTTGGTGCGCGCTTTTTGGGGTCACCTCATGTGCCAACGTGGTTATTTTCTTAATTGCAGCCGAGTTTGGTACTGCCGTTGGCGCGGCAATGATGCTTCCGGTTTGTTGGTATGGTTGGAAACTTGCGAATAAAAGACAGCAGCGCAATAGTAGCTTTTGAAAACACCAACGACTTAGCACAACCGGAGCCATCATGCACACCAAGCGTACGCTTAAAAAATTCCTGCAGCGGCTGCTGCTCAGCCTAGTGCTGGTGGTCAGCCTCGGCGCAGGGTTATTTGGTTATTTCCTGTATACGCCAGATGCAATCGAGCCGAAGCTAAGCGGCACATTGCAGACAGCCACCATCGACGTGGGCGGCGTGACCTACACCTACCGTCTTTACCTGCCGAACAATCTGCCTGAGCATGCGCCGCTGGTGCTCGTGCTTCATGGCTCGGGCCAAAATGGTGCGCAAATTCGCATGGAAACCGGCTTTGGCTTTGACCGCCTCGCCGATGCCAAGCAGTTTGCCGTGCTCTACCCCAGTAGCAAATCCTTTGATTGGAACGACTGCAGCAACACCGGCGACTTTCAAGTGGATGGCCGCGAACTGGACCATCAGAGCTACCTCAATACATTGGTCGACCGCCTAGTCGCCACGCATCAATTCGACCGCAACCGCGTGTTTGTCACGGGCGTGTCGTCCGGCGGTTTTATGTCGCTGCGCTTGGCTCTGGAATCCGCCAGCCGGTTTCGCGCGGTCGCGGCGGTGTCGGCCAATGTGCCAGCGGCCGGCAACTTTAAGTGCAAACTGCCTCGTGGTGAGGTCAGCGCGAACAGTTCGAACGAAGCGGCGAGTGTGGCAGGCGCCAGCAGTTCAAGTGGCACTGCAGACACAAACAACACGGCGAACTTGGGAAACGCAGCGCCCCCCGATGGATCAGCAGGCTTAGACAGCGCGGCGCGCACAAAACACGCCACCAGTTCTGTGTTATTCATAAACGGCACCGCCGATCCGTTGGTGCCGTATCAAGGCGGCCAAGCAGCGCTGTGGGGCATGTTCTTCGACAGCGGCGAAGTGTTATCGGCACAGGCGTCCGCCGAGTTTTTCGCCAGGCTTAATCAGCTTCAGCAGCAAACCCCGAACACAGCTGAGCAAGCCACTGAACGTGCAGCAACCACCACCTTTGAACGCCGCGTCTGGCAAGGTGATAGCGGGGTTCAAGTCGAGCTAATCACCATCCCAAGCGGCGGCCACGGTATGCCACAACCGGATTGGCAACGCCCACGGTTGTTAGGGCCATCGCCGATGTCGCCCAACGGCCCGGAACTGATATGGCAGTTTTTTAACCGCAGCACTCAGCAAAGCGCGCCGCAACAACCGTAACGGCAATTTTGGCCACGGACCTGCTCGTGGCTCGATTGCGGCATGGCTGCAAACGCCACTTTTGCTTGGGTAAACCGCAAGGAAAGTAGGTTTACGGCCTGAAACAATTGCCCAGATGTTCTTTTTACAACAAAGTGAGGCAGAAAAAATCCCGGCGGACCGGGATTTTAGTCAAGGAGTTTTATTCATCAGTGGCAGGGTTGAAGTCTCTGACCAATCTTAGTCTGGCATTACAGTTTCTGGAATTACACATTTCCCTTTCTAGACCTCGATAGAGATCTAAGACGTACATGTAATTTGCTCTTCTCGGGGTTGACGTCCAAAAAAAGCCTGAGAATGTGAATGATTCATCGTGCGGGAAAGCAGAAAGGTTGATTGCAGGTTTAATACAGCCCCTGCTCAGAACCTTGCCATTTTCGACATACATTTCCCCACTTAAAATACTTGTTAATTCCAGCAGTGTTGGCAATCGCCAGCCGAACTCATTACTTGCATGTGCTGTTGCCTGTTCGAAATTAAAATATTTGATTTTGTTTTCACAAAACTGCCCGTTAAAGTAAATGCCTTCAGGACAGCGCTTCCACACTAAATGAGTCTGCAAATCAAGGACTTCAGCACCGTTTGACAATATCTTGTACCGAGAATCTGGAGTCCATGTTTCACAGGCAGTCGATGCCGACACTACTGTAGAAAATGATAATAAGCAGAAAATCGACGCAAAAAAACCTAGGTTCACTCGTTTCATTTCAATCCCTTAAATGAAGTTTAAGAAACTTATATTTAACCTAGATTCAAATAAATGCAACATCACAGGGATAGTACGACGGGCGTCGTAAATTTTTGCCGGCGCAAAAACAAAAAAATCGACTGATGTCGATTGAGTTTATTTAGCTAACTTGATTGTGTTCAACGACTTAAGTCATTGGTGCCTAGGGTCGGACTCGAACCGACACGGTGTCACCACCGGCGGATTTTGAATCCGCTGCGTCTACCGATTTCGCCACCTAGGCATAGGGGGTCTTGCGTGGTAGTGCTTGCATTATACAAAGCTCGGTTCGGTGTGCAAGCAAAAATTTTAGCAAAACCAACTGACTGCGTAATTTTGCAGCAACCAGCCCCAAAATGACCGCGCCAGCGCATTAAAAAGCATCACGGGACTCGGCGCCACTGCTCTTCGATATGAATGCCATCTTCATCGCCGCTGTGTAGCCAATTGCCACCTTCGAGCTTGCAAGCAAAGCGATAGGTTTTGCCCAGTAGGCGTGGTTTAGATGCAGTGTCGATGCGCTCGACATAAAAACCCTGCTCTACTTGCACGCGGCCAGATGCGGCGACATCAAAGGCGCCTTGGGCTTGCCAGGTGATAAACGCCATATGCTGGCCCGCAATGACTTTACGGCTTAAAGTGCTGCCGTCTGTGATGCTGCCCACTAGCGCGCCTGTTTTATCGAAATAACGCGCACTGGCTAATTCCCAAGTCCCTTGCAGTTGCTCAAGTGAGCAGGCTTGTTGCGCGCTGGCCTGTATTTGCTGGCTAGCCTGCGCTTGCCCAAACGTCTGCGCCTGTGAGCTTGTCGCCGCGTGTGCGCTCAAACAGCCCAACACCAAAGCGCCAACGCCAAAATACAGACCTCTCGTGATCCCCGAACCTACCGTCATCTTCCACTCCACCTGTGCTGTCCATTGCCTTACCCTACCGTGACAAAACAATATTGACAACGTTGTCAATGTAATTGAAACAGCACGTTATGTAACAAAAAACCACGGTGCCGTTTGAACCCTACTCGTCAACATCGCTAACATCGACGACTAGCAGCGGCGGGCTTGGCTTTGCGCTCTTGGCGGCTTCTGATAGACTCGCCGCAACTAATTTTGGGGACTTGCCGATGTATTTAGACAATCCGCGGGCGGGCGTGCTGCGCCGACTTTCCGCCATCATGTACGACAGTTTGGTGTTGTGTGCCTTGTGGATGGCGGCGATGGCACTGGGTTTATTGGCAGTGGTGCTGCTGGAAAGAGTTGGGGTGATTTCGCTGGTCGGCTATGTCGACGCCGCCGAGTATGTGCAAAAACATGCGTTGTGGTTTCAGCTTTACAGCCTGGTGGTGTTTGGCTGGTTCTTCGTCTACTTTTGGACAAAAGCGGGCCAAACCTTGGGCATGCGCGCTTGGCGTATGCTCCTTATTAGCGCGGACGGCAAACCACTGACCGTCAAACAAGCGGCTATTCGCTTGCTGACCTCGTTGTTTGGGCTGGGCAACTTTTGGTTGTGGATAAAGCGCAAAGACGGCCAAGCGCTGCAGGACAAACTCAGCGGCACCTATGTGGTGGTGCTGACCAAAGAGCAAAGCAAAGAATTTAACTTGCATAAACAGGCGCGGTAATCTGCGCCTTGATAAAAAAACCGCGCTATTGCGCGGTTTTTTATTGCCAAGACATGGCTCTGCGAATACTTCAATCAGCTGCGGCTTGTCCGCCTGACGTGGCAGGCAAACACCTCATCATACCTTGCGTTGCATCAGATATACGGCGATACCGGCAAACAACAAGCTCGGCAGCACAGCGCCAAGAGCCGGTGGCAAGTTGTACACCAACGCCATAGGCCCAAACACTTCGTTCGCCATGTAAAAACCAAAGCCGGTCAGAATCCCCATCAGCACGCGTGCCGCCATAGTGACACTGCGCAGCGGGCCGAAAATAAACGACAGCGCCAGCAATAACATGGCAATCACCGTCAACGGCGATGCCGCTTTGCGCCAAAACGCCAGCTGATAACGGCGGCTATCTTGTTGGTTTGAATTGAGATAATCCAGATACTCACCCAAACCTTTTAAGCTAAGTAGCTCAGGTTTGACTGATACAACGCCCAGTTTTTCTGGTGTTAAGCTTGAGCGCCAACGCTGTTCATGCCATTGATGTTTTTCAACTTGTTCGTCTTTAAAACCCAAACGCGACACTTGTTGCAGCTGCCAGACGCCTTGGTTAAACACCGCAGAATGCGCATAAACAATGGCTTGCAGCGACAAATCGGGCGCAAATTCATAGATGGTGACGTTTTTTAACACACCGTCGTCAGTGACTTGGCGGATGTTAACGAAGTCTTCGCCGTCTTTGGCCCAAACCCCTTGTTGCGCCGCAAACAAATCGCCGCCCGAAATCGCTTTGGTTTTGAGTTCCCGGGCAAACTTTTCACTAGCCGGCGCGCCCCATTCACCAATTGCCATCACCAGCACTATCATCAGCGCTGAGGTTTTTAAGACGCTGCTGATGATGTTGAATTTCGACATACCGGCGGCTTGCATCACCACCAACTCGCTGTTGGACGCCAGCATGCCAAGCCCGACTAAACCGCCGATCAGCGCCGCCATCGGGAAAAACATCACTAAGTCGCCAGGAATACTACACAAACTGTACATGCCCGCCACGAGCGTGGTGTAGTCGCCACGGCCAACCAACCGCAGCTGGTCAATAAAGCGGAACATGCCTGACAGCACCAACAACACGGTTAACGACAAGGCGGTGGTCGATAAAATAATCCGGCCTATGTACAGGTCGAGGATGCGGATCATACGGCCTCCTTACGACCAGCTAACCGAGCGCGAAACTTGTTATAACTGGCGCGGTTTTGCAGCAACATCAACAAACCAACACCAAGCGCCAAGCCGTGGATCCACCACATACCCAACCACGCCGGCATCTTGCCACCTTCAACCAAGTTGCGACAAATGATCAAAAGCACGTAATAAAGCAGGAATAACCCAAGCCCTGGCAATAACTTACCGAATTTACCTTGTCGCGGATTAACTCGACTCAGCGGTACCGCCAGCAACATCAAAATCGGGATCGACACCGGGATCGCCAAGCGCCAATGCCATTCGGCCGCGGCTTCGCTGGTTTGTAGTTTGACTAACTCATCGGTTGGCAGTGAGCTGAGTTTTTGCCGCACTTGTTCTGGCGCTTGTTCTTTGATTTGAATGGCGTAACGTTCGAATTCGACGACAGTGTAGCTCGGCTCGTCCACCGGCCCGCCGTAACGACGGCCTTGGCTTAGTTCTAAGCGCTGCGCGCCTTTGTCGTCTTCCGCCACTTTACCTGTTTGTGCGTACACTACCGACGTCATCGCGTCTTGTTCTGTGGCTGCTTGCGCCAAAAACACCTTCGACAACTGGCTGCCGTCGCGATTCATGTCTTGCACAAACACCACGGCTTTGCCGTTGGCGGTTTCTTGAAAGCGCCCTGGCACTAGCGTCGACAAACCAGAATCCGCGTCAGCTTTGGCCAATAGCTCCATTTCTTGTTGGCTGGCCCATGGGCTTAGGTACATCATCAAGCCAGCGGCGGTGAGGCCCAGTGCCAAGCTCAGCGCCAAAGTGATACGCGTGACATACCACTCTGAAATGCCGGTGGCGTGCAAAATCGTCATTTCGCTTTCTGCGTAGATGCGGCTGTAAGCAATCAGCACGCCCAAAAAAGCAGCCAGAGGCAAAATAAGCACCGCCAGTTGTGGCAGCTTTAGAGAGATCAGCGTTAGCACCAGTTGACCTGGCAATTCACCGTCGGAGGCGTCGGCAAGCACGCGGACAAAGCGTTGGCTGATGATAATGGTGATTAAAATGAGAAAAACCGCCAGTTGCGATTTGAAAACCTCACCAATCAAGTAGCGAAAAACAATCAAAAAAGCCCCCTAAAAACCAGTCTTTTTGCTGGCGCACTGGCAATTTTTAAGTAAACTGGGTATTTATAGCAATTATTATCGACGAAAGCGCAGCGGATTCCGAGTTTTTTCTAACCCTGCCGTCACACTTTGTGACCCCGCCGCTGCCCCTGTCCGTCCAGTCTATTAGAAACAGGAGTTCACATGGAGTTCAGCGTTAAGAGCGGAAGTCCGGAAAAACAACGCAGTGCCTGCATTGTGGTGGGTGTTTACGAACCTCGCCGCCTCTCGGCCGTTGCCGAACAGCTCGACAAAATCAGCGAAGGTTATATCAGCAACTTGTTACGCCGCGGCGACCTGGAAGGCAAACCCGGCCAAATGCTGTTGTTACACCATGTTCCGAATGTGCTCAGCGAGCGCGTGTTACTCGTCGGCTGTGGCAAAGAGCGTGAACTCGATGAGCGCCAATATCGCCAAATTATTGCCAAGACCATCAGCACCCTCAATGAAACCGGCTC
>DMYW01000001.1:21436-22739 GCA_003482455.1 Rheinheimera sp.
AAGAGCGTGAACTCGATGAGCGCCAATATCGCCAAATTATTGCCAAGACCATCAGCACCCTCAATGAAACCGGCTCAATGGAAGCCGTGTGCTTCTTGTCGGAGTTGCATGTCAAAGGTCGCGACACCTATTGGAAAGTACGCCATGCGGTCGAAACCACGCAAGATTGTTTGTACGTTTTCGACAAATTAAAAAGCAAAAAAGATGAAACGCGCCGCCCGCTGCGCAAAATCGTCTTTAACGTGCCGACACGTCGCGATTTAACCATCGGCGAAAAAGCCGTCGAACACGGCTTAGCGGTCGCCGCAGGCATCAAACAAGCCAAAGACGTTGGCAACATGCCGCCAAACATCTGTACGCCGCAATGGTTGGCTGACCAGACTCACAAACTCAGCGACTTGTCAGAGAAAATCCGCATCGAAATTTTAGGCGTGCCGGAGATGACGGAGCTGGGCATGAATTCCTACTTAGCGGTAGGTCGCGGTTCGGAAAACCCGCCGGCCATGGCCGTCGTGCACTATCAAGGTGCAGGCGATAACAGCGCGCCGATTGTACTGGTGGGCAAAGGCTTAACCTTTGACACAGGCGGTATCAGCATCAAGCCATCGGATGCGATGGATGAAATGAAATACGACATGTGTGGCGCCGCTTCTGTGCTTGGCACCATGCACGCCGCCGCGTCTCTGAATTTGCCGCTGAACATCATCGGTGTGTTAGCTGCCGCTGAAAACATGCCTGATGGCAGCGCGTATCGCCCAGGCGATATTTTAACCACAATGTCTGGCCAGACCGTTGAAGTGCTCAACACCGATGCTGAAGGCCGCTTGGTGCTGTGTGACGCGTTAACTTATGTCGAGCGTTTTGACCCAGACGTGGTCGTCGACGTGGCGACCTTAACTGGCGCTTGCGTCGTGGCACTGGGTAAACACGCCTCTGGTTTGTTGTCGAACCACAACCCGCTGGCGCATGAGCTGATCAACGCCTCGGATCAATCCGGTGACCGCGCTTGGCGTTTGCCACTGTGGGATGACTACCAAGACCAACTGGAAAGCGCCTTTGCCGATTTCAGCAACTTGGGCGGTCGCGCCGCGGGTACCATCACAGCGGCCTGCTTCTTGTCGCGCTTTACTCGCAAATACAACTGGGCGCATTTGGATATCGCAGGCACTGCATGGCGCAGTGGCGGTAAAGACAAAGGCGCCACCGGCCGTCCAGTGGCGATGCTGACGCAGTTTTTAATCAACCGCGCCGGTCATCATCCACAAGACTAACAACGCGAAGCACTAGAGCTCGCGTTTTATAC
>DMYW01000001.1:22856-45576 GCA_003482455.1 Rheinheimera sp.
AAGACTAACTGCGAAGAGCGCTGACGTTTTTTGACCCAGCGCTGGCCGCACGCCAGCGCTTTTAGCAAGGGTTTACCGCACTGGATCTACTATGCAAGTGCAGTTTTATTTATTAAATCCCGACGAGCCGGCACAACTGCCGGCTTTGTTGCTTCAAACCTGCCGCTTGTGCGCTGAATTGTATCGCGCCAATCAACGGGTGTTTGTCTATTGCCCAAATCAGCAAGACGCCGAACGCCTAGATGAGGTATTATGGCAGTTTGATCCGGATAGCTTTGTGCCGCACAACTTAGCCGGCGAAGGCCCGCCACGCGGCGCGCCGATTGAAATTAGCTGGCAAATGCCCAAGACCAGCCGCAATGTGCTCGTCAACTGGACCTCGGAGGTCCCGCCGTTTGCCAACCGCTACAGCAAAGTAATCGAATTTGTCCCGGCCGATGAAGCAGGAAAAATCGCCGCCCGGCAGAAATTTAAATTTTACCGCCAGCTCGGGGTGACACCCGAAACCGTGCCGGCGAGCTAACAGTCAGAGACTTTACACCATGGAAAAGACGTTTAACCCCAGTAACATTGAACAAGCCATGTATCAGGCTTGGGAAAGCAAAGGTTATTTCAAACCTTCGTACGACAACAGCAACGGCGCCTATTGCATCATGATCCCGCCACCGAATGTCACCGGTAGCTTGCACATGGGCCACGCCTTCCAGCAAACCATCATGGACGCGCTGACGCGCTACCAACGTATGCTGGGTAAAAATACCTTATGGCAAGTCGGTACTGACCACGCCGGTATCGCCACGCAAATGGTGGTAGAACGTAAACTGGCCGCTGCCGGTTTACCGGATCGTCACGCGATGGGCCGCGACGCCTTTATCGAAAAAGTCTGGGAGTGGAAAGCCGAATCTGGTGGCACTATCACCTCGCAAATGCGCCGTTTAGGCAACTCGGTGGATTGGGATAAAGAACGTTTCACCATGGACGACGGCTTATCCAACGCCGTGCAAGAAGTGTTTGTGCGTTTGTACGAAGACGACCTGATCTACCGCGGTAAACGCTTGGTTAACTGGGACCCGAAACTGCACACCGCCATTTCTGACTTAGAAGTTGAAAACAAAGAACAAAAAGGTCATTTCTGGCACCTGCGTTACCCGCTGGCTGACGGTATCACCACGCCAGACGGCAAAAACTACATTGTGGTGGCGACTACTCGCCCTGAAACCATGCTCGGCGACACCGCTGTTGCCGTCAACCCAGACGATGAACGCTACCAAGCTCTGATCGGCAAAGAAATTCTGCTGCCGCTGGTCAACCGCCGCATTCCGATTGTGGCCGATGACCACGCCGACAAAGAAAAAGGCTCAGGCTGCGTCAAAATCACCCCAGCGCATGACTTTAACGACTACGAAGTCGGTAAACGCCACAGCCTGCCGCTGATTAACGTGATGACGCCTGATGCGACTATTCGCGCGCAAGGCGAATGTTTCTTTACCAACGGTGAAGAAAACGCGGCCATGTCGGCGCCAATTCCAGCCGAGTTAGCCGGCCTTGACCGCTACGCCGCGCGTAAAGCCATTGTGGCAGCCTTTGAAGCGCAAGGCTTATTGGAAAAAATCGAAGAACTGACCAACACCCTGCCCTACGGTGACCGTTCAGGCGTGGTGATTGAACCAATGCTGACCGACCAATGGTATGTGCGCGTCGCGCCATTGGCCAAAACCGCGATTGAAGCGGTGGAAAACGGCGACATTCAGTTCGTGCCAAAACAATACGAAAACATGTACTACAGCTGGATGCGTGATATCCAAGACTGGTGTATTTCGCGTCAATTGTGGTGGGGTCACCGCATTCCGGCTTGGTATGGCGATGATGGCAAAGTGTATGTCGGCCGTAACGAAGCCGAAGTACGCGCCAAACACGGCCTGGCCGACACGGTTGCGCTGCGCCAAGACAATGACGTGTTAGATACTTGGTTCTCGTCAGCGCTGTGGACCTTCTCGACGCTCGGCTGGCCAGAACAAACCGTCGATTTAAAAACCTTCCACCCAACCGACGTGTTGGTGACCGGCTTTGACATCATTTTCTTCTGGGTCGCCCGGATGATCATGATGACGATGCACTTTATCAAAGACGAAGACGGCAAGCCGCAAGTGCCATTTAAAACCGTCTACGTCACAGGTCTTATCCGCGACGAAAACGGCGACAAGATGTCGAAATCCAAGGGCAACGTCATCGATCCGCTGGATATGATCGACGGCATCAGCTTGGAAGACTTATTGGAAAAACGCACCAGCAACATGATGCAGCCACAATTGGCGCAAAAAATTGCCGATCGCACCAAAAAGCAATTCCCTGCAGGTATTGAAGCCTCCGGCACCGACGCGCTGCGCTTTACTTTAGCGGCGCTGGCGTCAACCGGCCGTGACATCAACTGGGACATGAAGCGTTTAGAGGGTTACCGCAACTTCGTCAACAAGCTGTGGAACGCAAGCCGCTACGTCATGATGATGACCGAAGAAAAAGACTGTGGCCTGAGCGGTGGCGAGCTGAAGCTGTCACTGGCAGACCAATGGATTTTGTCGGCGTACAACGATTGCGTCAAAACCTACCGTCAGCACTTGGACAACTACCGCTTTGACCTGGCGGCCAACACCTTGTACGAGTTCACTTGGAACCAATTCTGTGACTGGTACTTGGAGCTGACTAAACCTGTGCTGTTCAAAGGCGATGAAGCCTCGCAACGCGGTACTCGTCAGACCCTGGTTCGCGTGCTGGAAAGCCTGCTGCGCTTGATGCACCCACTGATGCCATTTATCACCGAAGAGATTTGGCACAAAGTGGCACCACTGGCGCGCACCGACTACGACGCGTCGCAAAGCATCATGAACCAAGCCTTCCCAAGCGTCGACGACAGCCTGCACAACGCAGCCGTTGAACAAGAAATTGACTGGGTGAAAAACTTCATTCTGGCCATTCGCGTGGTGCGCGGCGAGATGGATATTCCGCCGACCAAACCATTGCCAGTGCTGCTGCGTAATTTATCCAGCGACGACCAACGCCGTTTAGCAGCCAACCAAGCCTTGTTGCAAAACCTGGCCAAGCTGGAAAGCATCACTGTGCTTAACGCCGACGCAGTGGCGCCAGCCAGCGCAACGCAATTGCTCGGCGGTATGGATCTGCTGATCCCGATGGCCGGTTTAATCGACAAAGAAGCGGAGCTTGCTCGTATCGCCAAAGCGCTGGAGAAACAGCTGCAAGAGCGTGAACGTGTCGCCGCCAAACTGTCGAACGAAGGCTTTGTTGCTAAAGCTCCAGAAGCTGTGCTGGTGAAAGAACGCGAGCGTTTAGCCGATGCGGAAGCGGCGATCGCCAAGTTGACCGCACAACAAGCGGAGATCGCAGCACTGTAAGTTGCTGCGGCTCACTCTACAAACCACAAAAGGCGCCTGCGGGCGCCTTTGTTTTTGGTGCGACTTACAGCTCACGCTAGATGGCCCGACGCTGCGGATCTGATGCACGTGGCGATGATGGGAGCGAACTCGGCCTGTCAGCTCACGATTGGCCAGATTTCACCGATGCGCTTGACCCAGTAGCGCAGCGCTTTTGTCCCAGTTCTCTTTGTCCCAGTTCTCTTTGCCCCAGTTCTCTCTGTCTCACTATGAACCGCACCGCAATGACAACAAAAAGCCCGCAACATGGCGGGCTTCTGATTTAGGTGCAACTCGCGGCGTACCGCGCATGCAGCTTAGTGTTTTTCGTCTTCTTCGAAGTCGTCGTCTTCGTCATCACCTTCGAAATAGGTGCCCCAGCCGTCGTATTCCACACCGAATTTTTTCGCCAAGGCTTCTAATTTGATGGCGTCTGCGGTGATAGTGTCACCGTCTAAGCTTTGTTCGCGAATGGCGTCAAACACCCAAGCGCTGCCGCCATCTTCAAACTCGACTTCTTCGGCGTCGGTCACTTCAAAACCCAATTTGAATACTTCGACCGCCAGTTTTTCTAACTGGGCAAAATCTTGATGGTAAAAATGGTGCTCGATGGTGTATTCCGCATCTGGATCGCTACCGTCTTCCATTAACGCGTCGATGGTTTCGTCGGTAAATTCTTTCCAATTCTCGCTCATGGCAGGTCCTCGTTGCAGTCGCAGCTGCGTGATTCTGAAGGTGGGGTTCGCACAGCCGTGCGAAACAGTCTGTCGCCATTGTAGCCTTGTTCGGCGGCGAAGGGAAAACTCTCACGGCTTTTTGATGCGAATTCATACAGTTGTCGCAAAAGCACCACGAAAATCAGACCGATGCTCCAGCGCAATTGAAAATTTTAGGTACAAAAAAGCCGGTTCGAACCGGCTTGGTCACATGCGCCAGCGCTTTTCATGCGCGGCGCACATTCTTGGCTGCGTTCATTCGCTGCTGCGCTGGGTTTAGGCAGCGCTTGAACCTGCAGGTGCTAGGTTGGCGGTTGCCACTTCTTCGTCAAGCTGGGCGATTTTCGCTTTCATCTGCGCGTGTACATGCTCGGCCAATTGACGCACAGGTACACCTAATTCTTGCGGCTGCACCGGCGGTAAAAATTCAATGATGATTTTGCCATTGTTCCAGCGGTTTAATTTGATTTTGCCGCAGGTGGTGTTCATACAGATAGGCACAATCGGCACACCGGCTTGTTGCGCAATATGAAAGGCACCGGTTTTAAACGGCAGCAAGCCACGGCCATAGCTGCGCGTGCCTTCGGCAAAGACCCAAATCGACAATTTGTCTTTGGTGATTTTCTCAACTGCACCTTGCATAGTGCCAACCGCGCGGGATTTGTTATTGCGGTCAATCAAGATATTACCGGCAAGCCAGTACAACTGGCCGAAAAACGGAATAAATTTCAGGCTCTTTTTGCCAACGGTAACAGTACCAGGGATCAATGAACCGCTGATGGTGAACACGTCAAAATTGTTTTGGTGATTGGCGACAAACACACACGGCATGGCGTCATAAGCCGATTGGTCACGCCGGATCTCGACATCCAAGCCCAGCACTTTGGCCATGCTGCCGTACCACGACGAAAATAAACCCACGTTGTTACGGTGAAACGGTCGGAATAAACAATACACCAAGCCAAATACAGCGGAAAACACCACAAACACAGCAAGGATCAATAAGCGGACAATAGCGAGCACGATAAACCCCGAGCAAAAAGGACGCCCCAGTATACTCGGTTTACAGCTGTACGCTGGTTTGATCTGTGGCAAATCTGAGTAATTTTGGCAAAAAACCGCTGAAATTCGGCGTTCGCCCGCTAACGTGCGAAGTTCCTTGCTGGCAAAACTGGCGTCAAAGGCTGGTGGCGGCTAGCCATTTGACATAAAAAAAGCCACCCGCAGGTGGCTGTTTTTAAGGTGTTAACTATTAAGCATCCTCACCGACTAACAGCTCGTCGATGCGCTGCAAGCCACGTGGCAGCTTGTTACCACGACGACCACGTTCACCAACATAATGCGCTAAGTCCGACGCTTTAATCGTCATTTTGCGTTTGCCTGCCACTAAGGTGACGCCTGTGTCTTGCGGCACTACCGCCAAAATTTTCACGTATTCCTCGCGGCTTTGTGCACGTGCTGACGGAATACTCAAAATCTTGTTGCCTTTGCCTTTGGCCAATTTCGGCAATTCCGAGATTGGGAATACCAACATGCGGCCTTCGTTGGAAATAGCCACCACTTGGTCGGTTTCAGGCGCTTTGATTACTTGCGGCGTTAACACTTTCGCCCCGGTTGGCAAGCTCAGCAGCGCTTTACCAGCTTTGTTGCGGCTGATTAAATCTTCAAAACTAGCGACAAAACCATAACCGGCGTCGCTCGCGAGCAACAATTGGGTGTCGTTTTCGGCCATCAACACATGTTCAAAGGTTTCACCACCGACAATGGTAAAGCGACCGGTCAGTGGTTCACCTTGACCGCGTGCCGACGGCAAATCGTGCGCTTCGGCAGCGTAACTGCGGCCGCTGGAATCAATAAAAGCCGCATATTGATTGCTGCGACCAATCGCACTGCCTTTATAGCCATCGCCGGCTTTGTATTGCAGGCTGTTGCCGTCCACGTCGTGGCCCTTAGCACAGCGTACCCAGCCTTTTTCGGACAGCACCACCGTCACTGGTTCGCTTGGCAATAACTCTTTTTCACTTAATGCTTTCGCTTCACCGCGTTGCACGATCGGGCTGCGGCGGGCATCACCGTATTTCTTGGCGTCCGCTTGCAGCTCGTCACGGATTAGCTTGGTCATTTTGGCAGCACTGCCAAGCACGCCTTGCAGGTATTCGCGCTCTTTGTTCAGCTCATCTTGCTCGCCGCGAATTTTCATCTCTTCGAGTTTGGCCAAGTGGCGCAGTTTTAACTCGAGGATCGCTTCCGCTTGGCGGTCAGAAATGCCAAACCGCGCCATCAGCACAGGTTTAGGTTCGTCATTTTCACGGATGATCCGGATCACTTCGTCGATGTTTAAGAAGGCAATCAACAAACCTTCCAACACATGCAAGCGATCCAAGACTTTGTCTAAGCGGTGTTGCAGGCGACGACGTACCGTCGTGCGGCGGAACTCCAACCACTCGGTTAAAATCTCCCGTAAGTTTTTCACCCGCGGCCGTTGGTCCAGCCCCAGGATATTCATGTTCACCCGATAGGATTTCTCCAAGTCGGTGGTGGCGAACAGGTGCTGCATCAGTTGCTCAACATCAATGCGGTTAGAGCGCGGCACAATCACAATGCGGGTTGGGTTTTCGTGGTCCGATTCATCGCGCAAATCCGACACCATCGGCAGCTTTTTCGCGTTCATTTGCGCGGCAATTTGCTCAAGAATTTTTGAGCCCGATGCTTGATGCGGCAGCGCTGTGATCACCACATCGCCGTCTTCGACACTATAAATGGCCCGCATCCGAATACTGCCGCGACCAGTTTCATAGATGGCTTGAATTTCATGCGCTGGCGTGATGATTTCCGCTTCGGTTGGGAAATCTGGGCCTTTGACATATTGCAATAAGTCAGCGACCGGCGCGGCTGGGTTATCCAGCAGCAAACATGCGGCATCGGTGATTTCGCGGACGTTATGCGGCGGAATATCCGTCGCCATCCCAACCGCAATCCCCGTGGTGCCGTTGAGCAAAATATGCGGCAAGCGCGCCGGCAATACTTGTGGCTCGTCTAACGTACCGTCGAAGTTTGGCATCCAATCGACTGTGCCTTGCCCTAACTCTTGCAGCAGCACTTCGGCAAATTTGGACAACTTGGCTTCGGTGTAACGCATGGCGGCGAAGGATTTTGGATCATCCGGCGCACCCCAGTTGCCTTGACCGTCGACCAGCGGATAACGATAGCTAAACGGCTGCGCCATCAACACCATGGCTTCATAACAAGCACTATCGCCGTGCGGATGGAACTTACCTAACACGTCACCGACGGTCCGTGCCGACTTTTTATATTTCGCTTGGTTCGACAAACCAAGTTCCGACATCGCATACACGATACGGCGTTGCACAGGTTTGAGGCCGTCACCGATATGGGGCAAAGCCCGGTCCATGATGACGTACATTGAATAATTGAGGTAGGCTTCTTCAGTGAAGGCCCGCAGCGGTCGTTGTTCGACGCCATCGGCACTGATGATAATATCCGTCATACAAATCCCGTTTTAAACTGCCTGTTGCGCTTTGTTGCGCCGGCGCAATAACAAGCCAAACAGCACCAGCGTAGTCGTGGCAAAAAGCCCAGTCCACACCCACTGCATACGTTTATTCCGCTCGGCATCTTGCAAGCGTAAAGCCTTGAGTTCTAAATCTTTTTTCAGCAATTCATTTTGTGCTTCTTGTCGCTCAGCATCAAAACCTAAGCGCATTTTTTGCACCTGCATATCGCGTTTATCATCTTGCAATTGGGCGAAGTTGCTAAAGAATTGGTCAAACGTTTTGTAGGCTTTTTCATAGTCGCCGGCTTCAGCGTATAGCTGGGCTTTTAACCGCTGCAGGTTTAATGAATAGAATTTCTCCGACATGTTCTTCTGATTGCCGAGGATCTCTTCCGCTAAATTGACTTCTTGCATCGCCAAATTGGTTTGATCTAACGCTTTGTATGTTAAAGCTTTTTCAAAATGATGGTCGGCTTTGTAATAGTTCATTTCAACATGCGGCAGGTAGGCTTCCGCTTGCTCCATGTAGCTAACCGCGGCGTCGAGGCGCTTTAACTTGCGACTACTTGTTGCCAAACCAACGTAGGCAAAATACATATCGACAGGGTCTTCTTCCAGCATGGCTGCTTTGAGCATTTTATCAAACAATTCAAGCGCTTGTTCTGGTTTGCCTTGGTAGCTATAGGTCAACGCCAGATTGTACCAAGTAGCAATTTTGTATTTAGCCCAACCTAATTCATCGAACATTTTGTACGAGGTTTCCAGCATTTTTTGCCCCTCGCCATCGTCACTTAAGCTGGTATACAACAAACCAAGTTGCGCATTGACCTGCGCCAAAATCTCTTTATCACCCAGTTTGTTAGCGCGATCGTAAGCTTCTTTCAGCAGCTTTAACGCTTCTTGGTCTTCAACCGCTTCGCTGCGCATCGCCGACAAATTCAATAATCCTTGGATCATCAATTTTTCGTCGTTGATCTCTTGCGCTAGCGCCATGCCTTTTTTGTAGTACTCGTCCGCCTGCGCAAACTCTTGTTGGGTTTCCAGCGCAAAGCCCATGCTGAATAACAATTCAACACGAGTCGGCGTTTTAGCATCTTGAGTTAAGGCAAGGCCGCGCTCAGCAGCAGATAGCTGTTCTTTATGTCGACTCAATGACTCATAAATCATTGAAAGTTCGCTTAAATACTTCGCCTGAACGTCAACAGGCCAACGGCCAAATTCCGCTTCATGCTGCAGCGCTAACTGCAACATGGCATTGGTTTTGATGTTCTTGAGTTTTTCGATTTGCAATAGCCAATCAGGAAAGGCTGCAGATTGGCTAACTACGGTCGGTGCTGCTTGGTCAGCAAGCAGCTGCCACGGAGCCGTAAACAAACTCAGTGACAACATCAAGGGCGCATAGTGTTTCATCGTTATAAATATTCATCCGTTGCGCATAAATTAGCACGCCTAGCCTAATCAGTTTCGGCGCGCACTGCAAATCAGGCCAGCATGGCCCTGTCACCTTTGGTTTCCAACCATTCTTTGCGATCGTTGGCACGCTTTTTCGCCAATAACATATCCATGGTTTCCAAGGTTTGTTGTACATCGTCGATTGTCAGTTGCACTAATCGGCGCGTGTTCGGGTCCATGGTGGTTTCCCGCAACTGCAATGGGTTCATTTCACCCAAACCTTTGAAGCGCTGTACGTTGACTTTGCCGCGTTTTTTCTCAGCTTCAAGCCGGTCCAAAATACCGTTTTTCTCATCTTCATCTAACGCGTAATACACGTCTTTACCGATGTCGATACGATACAGCGGCGGCATGGCGACATACACATGACCTGCGGCCACCAGCGGTCGAAAATGCTGCATAAACAGCGCACATAACAAGGTGGCAATGTGCAGACCATCCGAGTCGGCGTCGGCCAAAATACAGATTTTGCCATAACGTAGTTGCGACAAGTCAGCAGAATTTGGGTCCAAACCTATCGCCACCGAAATATCATGTACTTCTTGCGACGCGAGAATTTGCTCCGATTCCACTTCCCACGTATTCAGAATTTTACCGCGCAGTGGCATTACGGCTTGGAATTCACGGTCACGCGCTTGTTTGGCAGAACCACCTGCCGAGTCACCTTCGACCAAAAACAACTCTGAGCGACCGACATCCGAGCCAGAACAATCCGCTAATTTGCCGGGCAGCGCTGGGCCGGCGGTGACTTTTTTGCGGACGATTTTCTTTTCCGCCCGCAAGCGTTTTTGCGCGTTCGCAATACAGAACTCGGCCAGCGCTTGGGCGATGTCGGTATGTTCGTTTAACCACAAGCTAAAACTGTCTTTGACCACGCCAGTGACAAAACTAGAGGCTTGGCGGCTGGATAAGCGTTCTTTGGTTTGGCCAGCAAACTGCGGCTCTTGCATCTTCAGCGACAGAATATAAGCGCAGCGGTCCCACACATCTTCTGGCGTGATTTTAATGCCACGCGGCAATAAGTTGCGGAATTCACAAAAATCGCGCAGCGCCTCAAGCAAGCCTTGACGCAGACCGTTGACGTGCGTGCCGCCTTGCGCAGTTGGGATCAAGTTGACGTAACTTTCGGTGATCAGCTCACCGCCTTCCGGCAACCACAACACGGCCCAATCGACGGCCTCGGTGGCGGCGGCAAAGGTGCCGACAAACGGCTGCTCAGGTAACGCAACTAAGCCGCTGACCGACTCGGCCAGATAATCGCGAATGCCGGCTTCATAACACCATTGGTAACTTTGTTCGTTGACTTTGTCGTCAAATTTGATGGTCAGGCCAGGGCACAGCACCGCTTTGGCTTTGAGCACATGCAACAAACGACTGACAGAAAACTTAGGAGAATCAAAGTACTTGGCATCTGGCCAAAACCGCACGCGGGTACCGGTATTGCGTTTTCCAACAGTACCCGTGATGGCTAATTCCGACACTTTATTGCCGTGTTCAAATGCCATTTCATAGACGTTGCCGTCGCGGCGCACCGCCACTTCGACCCGCGTCGATAAGGCGTTCACTACCGAAATACCGACGCCATGCAAACCACCAGAGAACTGGTAGTTTTTGTTAGAAAACTTACCACCGGCGTGCAAGCGACATAAAATCAGCTCGACCCCACTGACGCCCTCTTCTGGGTGAATATCCACCGGCATACCGCGGCCGTTATCAATGACTTCAATCGATTGGTCGGCATGTAAAATTACATGCACAGTATCAGCGTGGCCAGCCAACGCTTCATCGACGCTGTTGTCGATGACTTCTTGGCTTAAATGGTTCGGCCGTGTGGTGTCTGTGTACATGCCAGGGCGGCGCTGTACCGGTTCAAGCCCGGTCAGCACCTCAATGGAATCGGCGTTATAGCTTTGTTCTGTCATTGCGTATTCCGTAGTGGCGGTGGCAAACCAGCGCAAAAAGGTGCGCTGGCAAAAAATGCTGTATCAAAAACCAGTGTTTTACGCTAATTGGCAAAAATTGACAATATCTCGCAGTCGGCTTTGCAAGTTCTGATAGGCGTGATCGCCGCCTTCTTGCACATCCAACTGGCTACCCGCGTAAAATTCGACGGCATGGCGATAATCCAAAACTTCATCGCCGGTTTGCAGTAGTACTAGGTACTGAGATGGCTCTGCAAGTTTGGCTGGCACTAAATCCGCTAAAAACGGCATCTGCTCGGCGCTGACGTCATAATGCTGTTGACGCACCGGGTGGAAATAACGCCCTAAGTGCTTGGCCAGCAATAAATGCGGGTTGACGGCAGGGTTAATCAACGCAGCCTTGACCTGATAACGTTCGGCTAAACAGGTGGCTAAAAAACCGCCCAACGAACTGCCAATCAAGGCGGTCGGTCGGTGCTCCTCACATAGGGCGTTTAGCTCTGCCCACGCTTCCACTGGCGTATACGGAATGTCCGGCACGTGCAATTGCAGGTGCGGCAATTCAGTTTCAAAAAAATTGCGCACTAATACGGCTTTGTCGCTTTGTGACGAGCTGGCAAAGCCATGTAAATAAATAACGTTTGGTTTCAAAGATCTATCCTAAAAGTTCTGGGCGGTCGGCGGCTAGGCTGGGGTAGCCGCCAGCGCCGTAATAAAGCGCAGCGTCACAGCGCCGCTGTCGGCAAACTGATACCAGCAGGCCTGCGGGCCCACATCCACCGACAGCCATTCGTCGCGCGGTAAGTATTGAATGGAGCTGGCAGGGCAACCTACCAACTGCCAATGCGCTTGCTGGCGCACATACCCGTGATGGCAATGACCATGTGACAACCCTTTGACCTGCGGTGCTGCGTCCAGGAGTGCGCAAAACGCCTCGCTGTCTAATTGCATAAACTGATCGATAATGCCGCCAACAGGTTTCGGATGATGATGGCAAAACAGCCATACTTGCTGCTGCGCTTGATGCGCCCTCGCCAGCTGCTGTGTCAGCAACTGTTGTCTAGGTGCATCAAAAGCACCGGCCGGCGTGTCGCTGCGAGTATCAAGTAACAAGAAGCGCCAACTGCCGGCATCGATTTCGCCTGCAAAGACAAACGGCGCACCAACCAGCACCTGTTGCATCAACGCTAAATCGTCATGATTGCCAGGGAGCAAGTACACGGGCGCTGGCCAGTCCGCCAGTAATTCGCGCAAGTGTTGGTACGACGCCACGCTGTGATCTTCAGACAAGTCGCCCGTCAGCATTAACGGCAACGCTGTTGGCCGCATCTGCGCCAGCAGCCGCTCTAAATGACGGTAGGGTTTGACGTCGCGGTAGACGGCATCAGGCTCGGCCAACACATGGCAATCGGTGATTTGCAACAGCTGGCGCGTTGGCCATTGCCAGGTAACAGCATGACTTAACATAACAGTTCCGAGATTATTACTTTAGTTGTGATTGGTTCTCTGCAGGATCCGTCGGCCGCTAATCTCACACATAAGTTAGTTGAGCTGCTAATCCGTCGGCCGAAACTGGAAATCGCTGCGCAAACCACGACGATGACATAACTTCAGCCAATCGCGCAGCAATAAATTAATTTGGCGCTTTTCATCAGGTTGCAGCATTTCGGTATTCGGGTAATCGTACACGGCTTTAAAGCGACGCACTTGCTGGCAGGCGGTGACTTCACACAGCTGCGCATCATGATAGATGCGCACTTCAAACTCCGGCCGCAACCAACGCACGGTTTGTTCTGACTGGTGTTCAATACGCACTGTGGTGGTGAATTTGCCCAGCTCTAAAATGCGGATCTGGTAAGTTTCAAACGGTGTGACGGCGATTATAACCTGCTCACCTATTTCGCGGCTCGCCGGCAGCAACGGCAACAACTGGGCGTAGTTGCGCTCGCACAAGCCCAAAAAATCAGGCACGTACGGCTGATAACTACGTTTTCGAGCCAAGTTAGGCATCAAGCAACTCCGTTTTCCGCATCAAGCCAGCGCTGGCGCAGCGCATCACCATGTAAAGCTAACCATTGTAGTGCAATCACAGTCGCTGCGTTGTCGATCACTCCGTCGCTGAGCAACTGCATCACCTCTGCGCGCGGCAATAAGTGTACGCGGATATCCTCGTTTTCTTCAGCCAACCCATAAATGCCAGGCACCACATCCCCCACCACTTCGCCGACAAACAAATGAATACGCTCTGTGGTGCCACCTGGACTACTCAAATAACTCAGCATCGGCTCGACACGACCAAGCGTTAAACCGGCTTCTTCATCGGCTTCGCGCCGCGCCACTTCTTCAGCCGATTCATCTGGGCCAAACATGCCTGCGACGGCTTCCAGCAGCCAGGGCGAGGATTTGGTGGAAAGAGCGCCGAGTCGAAATTGTTCGACCAACACCAGTTCGTCGGTGTCGACCTTGTACGGCAACACCACAGCGGCATGACCACGTTCGAACATTTCTCTTGTAACAGCACAGCTCCACTGGCCATTATATAAGCGATGTCTAATTTTATAGGTGTTGATGGTGAAAAAACCGCGGAAAGACGTGGTTTTATCGAGAATTTCAACATCTTGCTTTGTGTACGTTGGATAATAATTAGGCTTGATTTCGGCCATGACAGGACTCACATTCTGTTACACTTCGCGGCATAACTTTTACGCGATTGGTTCGACTAAGTGTACCTGAAGCTTGTATTATCCGATCATCTTTTGTTTTTCCATGGAACCTGGTCATGAAAAAAACTCTAATTAGTTCATTCGTCTGCGCTGCTTTTGTCGTATTTAGTAGCGGCGCATCTGCCGAAACTCTGCAAAACGTTTACCAAACTGCGCTGAAAAAAGATCCGCAAGTATTAAAAGCCGCTGCTCAACGCGACGCAGCAAATGCTGCTATTGATATTCGCAAAGCAGCGTTTTTACCAAGCATCGCGTTTCAGTCAAAAATCGGTAAAAGCCGTGAAGGATTTACTGACAATATGTCATCGTGGGGCACTGGCTATACCAATACGGTTAGCGTGAGCCAATCGATTTTTGATTGGGCAGATTGGGAAAACCTGTCGAACGCCGAAAAACAAGCGCTGCAGGGCCAAACCAACTACAACGCCGAACTGCAATATCTGATTGTCCGTGTGTCTCAAGCTTATTTTGACGTGCTGAAAGCATCCGACGATTTAACCTTCGTCGTTGCAGAAAAACGCGCCGTAGAACGTCAATTAGAGCAAACTAAACAACGTTTTGCGGTTGGTTTGACAGCCATTACCGACGTGCATGAAGCACAAGCGCAGTTTGATAGCGTAGTCGCTCGCGAAATCTCCGCGACCAATGCGCTGGAAAACGCCCGCGAGTCGCTGCAACAAATCACCGGCGAGTACTACTCGAACTTAAGCCCGCTCAATACCAGCAAATTTAAAGCCACCGAACCACAACCGGCAAAAGCTGTAGATTGGGTTGGCATTGCAGAAAGCAACAACTTAGATATCAAAGTTCGTCAGTTAGCGTTAGAAATCGCGGACAACAACATTGATATCGCCACGTCAGGCCACTACCCGACATTAAGTTTAGGTGCGACCAAAACCCTGAGCGACACCTCAAGCACTCGCCAATTTAACCAAGATTCTGTAGGTTTGACCTTAAGCGTGCCGATTTACGCTGGTGGCGCCACGGAAGCCAATGCCGACGTACAACGGGCGAACTATGTGTCAGCCGGTGAAGACTTAGAGTTAACGCATCGCGCTGTGCTCAAGCAAATCCGGGTTAGTTTCAACAACATCGGTGCATCGATTGCATCGATCAAAGCGTTAGAACAAGCGGTCGTGTCGGCTGAGAGCGCCTTAAAAGCGACTGAAGCTGGGTTCGAAGTAGGTACTCGCAACATCGTCGAAGTACTGAACAGCACCCGTAACCTGTTCGAAGCTCGTCGCAACTTGTCGACCGCGCGTTACAACTACATTCTGGCTGTGCTGTCGCTGAAACAAGCGGCTGGTACACTGACGGAAGAAGACTTAAGCATCGTCAACTCAGCGCTTGGCAACTAAGACCACCAGCATCGATGCAACAAGGGCCTACGGGCCCTTTGTTTTTTCTATCATGCCAAGCATCAGACCAGTGCCTGATGGCAAAGTTAAGCCTGTCCAATTGGCGTGTTTTGGTTACAATAGCCGGCTTTGATGTGTTGAGGACTGTGAATTGATTAAAGCGCCTACCTTTGAACTGCGTTTTTTGCACCCGCGTTATTGGTTATTGTGGTTAGGTCTTGGAATCGCGTATCTGCTCAGTTGGCTGCCCTATCCGGCCTTGATGGCGCTGGGGCGCGGCTTGGGTCGCCTAACCTTTAAGCTTTTGAAATCTCGCAAAAAAGTAGCCAAGCGTAACCTCGAACTTTGTTTTCCTGAGATGTCAGAAACAGAGCGCGAGCAGCTGCTGTGGAAAAACGCCGAAGAGACAGGCTGCGCCGCCATTGAAACCATTATTGCTTGGTGGTGGCCGGATTGGCGCTATCGCCCTTACGCCAAATTCATTGGCTACGAACACATCGAAGCGGCGCGCGCACAAGGCAAAGGCGTGCTGCTGCTCGCCTCTCATATGTTGCATTTAGAAACGGCTGGCCGCACCTTTGGATTCACCCATCCAAGTGTCGGTTTTTACCGGCCGCACAACAATCCAGTGATGGAATATTTCATGTACCACGGCCGCAGCCGCAGCAACAAATACATGATCGGCAAACGCGACGTCAAAGGATTGATCCAAGCCCTCAATGAAGGCGAAGTGTGTTTTTACCTGCCAGATCAAGACTATGGCCGCAACCGCGCCGAATTTGTGCCGTTTTTTGCCGTGCAAGAAACCGCCACGACCACTGGAACTTTGTTGTTTGCCAACGCGGCAAATTGTGTCGTGATCCCGATTTACAGCAGCCGTTTGCCCAATAATCAGGGCTATCAAATTGAAGCCTTGCCTGGCTGGTATGATTTCCCAACCGGCGATAACAAAGCCGACGTGACGCGTGTTAACCAATGGGTTGAACAAGCGGTGTTAAAACATCCAGAGCAATACATGTGGTTACATCGCCGCTTTAAGACGCGCCCAGACCCGGAAGCGCCATCCTTGTATTAACAGCGCAAGTTTGCAAATCATTGATCCCGTGGTTAGTATGCAAAGAAAACGACACGAACCACGGGGACTTCGATGGGATTTTGGATTAAACATATAGTCGCAGCAGTCGCGCTAATCATTCTGGCGTTTGTGATCTTGGTCCATCCCGAGTGGATTGGCTTAGTCACGTCAAGCAGTAACGGTACGCCTGCAGCAACTCAGTCATCCATCCCCCGCTCTTCTGCGGCGCAGAAGTTCACGACTTTTTATGAGCAGCTTCGTTATTCACTCGACAGTGCCGGCGAGCGCTCCAAAGAATTTATCGTCGAATTGCCTGACACTAGTGGCGACTTACAACAACAACTGACCCAACGCTCGAGCTCTGTCAATGCCTTGCCAGAGAATTGGAAAACCGAGCCGACCACACGCAAATTCAGCGAAGGCAGCAAAGTGCGTGAGCAAATGATGGCATACGCTAAGTCTGAAGGCATTGATTTGTATTGGACTTTGCCGCGCGACTATATCGTCAAACACTATTTCGAAAGCAACGAAGATTATCTGAATACCTTGCGCGACGTGGTTGGCGCCATTTCCAGTGATTTTGAAAATCCGGTCGGTGTGTATTTTTGTCCAAAAGAACGTGCGGCCGTGGTCACCGACAAATTGAACGAACATCTGCTCCACAACTGTCGACAACTGAATGCTGACGTCGACTTGACGAAGAAGAAGAAAAACTAAAGGACGCCGCAGTGTCCTTTAGTTGGCGAACCGCAACTACTCGCTAAACACCTTAGCCCAGCATTGCTCGACCGCTTGCACAGCCTCCGTCACATCCACATCTGCCGACAAATCGGCGGGCTGCAATGTGCTTCTGTGACTAATGCCACGTAGTTGCTGATATGCCTGCTGCAGCTGTTGCGCTTCGTCTAAGCCCATCAAGCCACTGGCCGCCGCCGCGTCCAAAATCCGAATATTGTCCGGATATTCGTACAACGCAGGATAAGTCGCACTGTACCCCAGCACTAAGTACTGACTGATAAATTCCAGATCAACCACGCCACCGCTGCGATGCTTCACTTCGGTGTTTTGCACGCCATGATGGTCACGGAGCTTTTGTCGCATGTTGGTAACTTCAAGTTTTAATGCTGCGAGATCTCGTGTTTTACCTAAAATTTCACTGCGGATCGCTGCGAAATCTTGCTGAATCGACGCTTCACCATAAATCAATCGCGTCCGCACCAAGGCTTGATGTTCCCAAGTCCAAGCTTCGTTACGCAAGTAATCGCCGTACGTATTGACGTGGACAGTTAACAAACCGGCGCTGCCAGAGGGGCGCAAACGCGTATCGACGTCATACAACACGCCACTGGCGGTGCGTGTGGTGAAAATGTGCAAAATCCGCTGCACCAGCTTTAAATAAAACTGTCGCGAGTCGATGCTACGCTCGCCAGTTGTCGGTGCCAACGAATCACACTGATGGATAAACACCAAGTCGAGATCTGAACCATACCCGAGCTCCAAACCACCGAGTTTACCGTAGGCGATCACACCAAACTTTTTATCCGACCCTGGGCCTGTGCCTTGCGGATAGCCGTATTTATCGACCATCTGTTGCCAGGAGATCTCCACGACCTTGGCCACCAGCGCTTCGGCTAACCAGGTTAAGTGATCAGAGACTTTCATCAGCGGTAAAATGCCAGTGATATCGGCGGCGGCAATCCGCAGTTGTTGCGCTTGCTTATATTGGCGCAGGCTTTCCATCACCAGTTCTAAATCATCTTCTGGCACTCGCAACATTTGCACGCGCAGCCGGTCTTGATAATCCGCCACAGTCGCCACGCGGTACAGCTGCTCGGGGTCAATCAGCTCATCAAGTAGCATCGGATACCGCGCTAAATGCTCGCTGAGCCAGCCGCTGCGACCACAGAGTTTGACCAACTGCTGCAGCGCTGGTGGGTTTTCAAATAGCAGCTCCAAATACGCCGTGCGGCTAACGATTTGCCGAAACACCGTCAGCACGCGCTTGGTCACTTCACTGCCCACCCGCTCGCGCTCAATAAAACACAACAAGACTGGCACTAACTTGGCCAGCAGCTCGCGACCGCGCGGCCCCATGCTGCGTTTTTGGCAATCTTGGCGGAATTGCTGTAACTGCGTGACCAACAACAGTGCATCATCAGCTGATAACCACTCTAGATGGTCGGCCAATTCGGCCGCTTGTTGCTCGCTGTCCCATAACAAACGCCCCAGCGCTAACTCTTTCTGGTCACTTTGCTCTTCAGCAGCGATGACTAAACGAAATTGCTGGTGGATCCGCGCCATAGCGGCATCAATGCGCTGGAGTAACGCGGGCCAGGACGCCTCGCCACACGCCAGCGCCAAACGTTGCCGCGTCAAGGTGTCACTGGGCAAGGTTTGGGTCTGTTGATCATCAATACCCTGCAGCTGATGTTCTACTTTGCGCAGCCACAGATAATCTTGTTTAAGTGCCGCGCCAACATCGGCTTCGAGCAACTGCTCTGTCACTAGCGCTGCAAATGCCGCAAAAATTGATGGCTTTTGTAGCGCAGGGATGCGGCCGCCGCGGATCAGTTGCAAGGTTTGAATAACAAATTCGACTTCACGAATACCACCGGCGCCCAGTTTGATGTTATCGACCCGATTGCGCCGGCGGTTTTCTTGTTCAATCAGTTGTTTCATGCGGCGCAGCGATTCAATCGCCGAGAAGTCGATGTAACGCCGGTAAACAAACGGTCGCAACATGCTGTTGAGTTCAGCACTGTAATGACCGTCAGGGTTAAGCACGCGGGCCTTGAGCATGGCATACCGTTCCCAGTCGCGGCCTTGTTCTTGGTAATACTCCTCAAACGCGGCAAAGCTGATCACCAAGGGGCCGCTATCGCCAAAAGGTCGCAGCCGCATATCGACACGATAGACAAAACCGTCGGCGGTATTTTGGTTCAGCAGTTGGATCAGCTTTTGGCCAAGCTTGGTGTAAAACTGCGAGTTTTCAGTGCTGCGCCGCCCGCCCGATGTATCGCCGTTTTTTGGATAGATAAAAATCAGGTCGATGTCCGAGGAAAAATTCAACTCGCCACCGCCAAGTTTGCCCATGCCCAGCACCAGCAGTGGCATTGGCGTGCCATCGCTATCCAGCGGAGCGCCCCACTGCGCAGTCAATTCTTGCCATGCCCATTGATAGGCCGCGTTGATGGTCTCGTCCGCTAACGCCGACACTTGTGCCAGCGAGGTTTCAATCGGTTGTTGGCGCAGCACGTCGTCGGCAAGGATTTGGCACAGCACCGCATTGCGGTAACGCCTCAGCGACCGCATCGCTTGCGCCTCTGGCAGACCATCCAGCAGCAACGTCGGCCGGTTGGTCTGGTTGCCGTGTAAAAACGCTGGCAACAATTCGGGTTGTTGCTTGAGCGTGCGCATCGCAAACGGACTGGCGATCGCCAAAGGCGCCAGCGCCGCCACCGTTTGATCATCCAAAGACAATGCATCTTTGAGCAACGTCAGTTCACGGCTGAACTCATCCGCGCTGGCGGCATCAAATAACGGCTGCAGCCGCGACAATAAAAGATCAGACATAGCAGGTCCTACAAACTTAGTTGAGCGCGTGTGTATTCAAGCAGCCATAATTGCCGCGCCGTTGGATTGGTGGCCAATTCCGCCGTGTGACGCAGCGCCGCCGGCAAGGTGTCATCCATCTGGGCACGATGAGCCAGCAAATCCCAGCCTTGATCCGCTGAGAGTTCCTGTTGATACGCCAACAACTGGTTGGTAAGCACGGCGTTGACCAACTCGCTCAAGGGTTGCTCCGGGCTCACATCACGCCACGTCAGCGGTTGTTGTTGCGCCAGTCGATAACCGCGTTCAGCTTTGGACTGAAACCCAGCCAGCAGCGGTAATTGCCGCACTAACTCGCCAGCCAGCACAAACAGTTGCTGCGCATCGCCTTCGAGTAATTCCAATTCAAGTTCCGCAATGGGCTCTTGTCGGCCTTGCGCCAGCACCATACCGACATCCAGCACCAGTTCTACGCGAGTGCCATCGCGCACTATGACGGCTTTGCGGCGCTGAAAATCAGTGCGAAACACTTCTTGCAGCGCTTGCTGCAACAAAGCGACATCCGTATGCTCGGGCCAGATTTCGCTTGGAAATGCCGCGAGTTTAGGTGTTACGCCATCGCACGGCAGGTTGTATTCAGGCCGCACATGCACAGCGCCTTGTTGTTGACCCGAGAGTTTAATGGTTTGTTCAAATTTGCCTTGTTTGCAGCGGGTACGCAGGCCAGCATCATGGCGACGAAACCACAGATCCGGGGTTTCAAAATAAGCATTTAGCAAGGCAACCGGCCCTGACAAACTCGCCTGTTGCTGTGCCAAAAATTGCTCAAGCAAAGCGGTTACCGCCGTCACATCGTTGCTGGCCACAACCAGTTTTAATTCAATTTCCAAAGCCATGTTACGCAGTTCTCATGTCACCGGTCGCAGCGCAAACTAGGCAATACACGCCGTGTTGCCTGCGACATTTATTAAAAAGCAGGAGGATATTGCCGAACCTTAGAAGATACGCCCTTGAGCGGCAAGTGTTTTTGCTTGTCAAACCCCGGTTCACTCCCTATGATCTGGGCAATCTTTTGCCATTTAACCGAGTTGTAGGTGAGTTATGTCGCAGGTTTGTCGTTTGGTCGCTTTGTCTGGCCTTCTTTTCGCTTCACAGGTCTTCGCTCAAGAAGCGCCGCAAACACAAACAACCAACGCGGCCAGCGCACCACAAACCACCACGGCAACGCCAACAACCGACAAACCTAGCTTGGAAAAAGCCGGTTTTATCGTCGATTCATTGTCGACAGCACTGCGCTCAGGCCCTGGCAACGAGTACCGCACCATTTCTAGTATTCGTTCAGGTGAAGCCGTCACTGTGATTGGCGACAACCCAGCAAACGGCTTTTTGAAAATTCGCGATATTCAAGGCAACGAAGGTTGGTTAGCCGGCGACTACGTCACCTTTACCGCCAGCCCGAAAGCCAATTTAGAAGCATTAAAACAACAGCTGAGCCAACAAGAAATGATGGTGGCGCAGTTCGACCAAGAACGGCAACAACTACAAGCGGCAGTGACGAAAGCAGAAACTGAGCGGGACGAAGCCATCAAAAACGCAGAACTGGCGAAAAAAACCGCAGAGCAACTGACGGCTCGTTTAGCTGAAGAAAACCCAGAATTACTGAACAACAAAATGGTGATTGGCGGCGGCATTTTAGGCGCGGGTTTGTTGCTAGGCCTGATTTTACCGGCCATTATGCCGCGTCGTCGTCGCAACGACCGTTGGATGTAAATCACAGCTTGTTGTCGCCGGAGTGACCGCAGTCAACTGTGTACGACAACCGACAATACACAAAGGGAGCCTTGGCTCCCTTTGTTTTTTCTCCACAATTCGACGCTTCGGTTTGACCTTACGCCGCCTGGAATACTGGTTTCGGCGTTGTTGGCGTAGTGGCTTGTTTTGCCACTTCAAGGCGCCAGCGGCGCTCCAGCAGTGGGATGCTAAAGGCGTAACACACCACCACAATCAGCGGTTGTAACCAAAAACTTTCTTGCGGTGCCAATACATACGCTGCAGTACAGGCCGCTGTACGTACAATCGCATGCACAATCGCCACTGGCGCGCCGACGATGGCACCATACACCAACCACATCAAGCCCGTTTGCACTGCCACCGCAAATGGCAAGGCCAGATAGTTTTCTAAGAAAAACGGAATGGTCACGGCATACACCAAAAACGCCATGCCGACGCCCGATAAAAACAGCGTTTCAAAGAAATTGCGTTCGGCTTTCTTTTTAAAGCTGATGTTTTCGCCAGTCAGGCGAGAAACTGCCATCGCCAAATAAACAATCGACCCAGTGCCAATAAACACCGCCATCACTTGTTGATACGGCGTCAGCACGAATGACAATAAGCCAATCAGGGTCCACACCAGCATGCCCGACAGCGGCATGGCTAAGCCACGTTGGGCGCGGAATTCTTGTAATTGTTGGTCAAGTGTTTTCATGGTCCAGCTCCTTTGTGTTGATAGAGCCAGTATGGCGGCTACCCGCTTGCCGCGGCAGTGAGGTTTGTCACTGATGGGGGTGACATTTGTCATTGGTTTTTTTTGTATCGCAGGCTGGTTGTGCTGTTCTATAAAACTTATTTCGCCTTCGCGGCGAGCTTGTTTGCCTGCCGCAGGCTTAGTTTCGCACGCTGGTTGTGTTTTTTCTAAATGATTTTCGCCTGTGCGGCGAGCGTTTTAAAAGCTTTCGGCGTTGCCAAGGTACTTTCTTTGCGGGCACGCCGATTGGATTTTAGCGTTTAAATGATTTTCGCCTGCGCGGCGAGCGCGTTTGCCTGCCGCAGGCGAGGTTTCGTACGCTGGTTCTGCTGTTCTAAAAAACTTTTTCGCCTACTCGGCGAGCGCGTTTGTTTTCAGCTCGCACGCTGGTTGTGTTTTTTTCTAAATGATTTTCGCCTGTGAGGCGAGCGTGCATGCTGCCGCAGGCGTGTCTTTCTT
>DMYW01000001.1:45901-46118 GCA_003482455.1 Rheinheimera sp.
GGGATTAAAAGCGAAAAGCGTTTTCAAATGTATGCCGACGCTACGGAAATTCTGCGCTTGCGCTTTTAGCAGATGCTTTTGTCGCTCCGTAAAGTGAGCCATTAAAAAATAGGTTGCCAAGGTTTTAAACACATGACGACCGGATCGTATATCCGAGATGGCCGGCGCCAGCGGCACGATAACTTCAAATCAGTTGTTTTTGCTCTTCGCGGTTGCT
>DMYW01000001.1:46474-53920 GCA_003482455.1 Rheinheimera sp.
GCTTTTAAAACGGCGCGCCGCCTAGGCAAAAATCATTTAGATAAAATGCATAACCAGCATGCGAAACCGAAGCCTGCGGCAGGCATACCCGCTCGCCGCACAGGCGAAAATCATTTAGAAAAAAAACAAAACCAGCATGCGAAACCACGCTTGCCACAGGCACAGCCGCTCGCCGCCAAGGCGAAAATCATTTAAAAACCGACCTCAAACCCAGCGTGCGAAACCAAGCCTTACATAGGAATGAACGCTCGCCGCGCAGGCGAAATAAGTTTTATAGAACACCAACCCAGCGTGCGAAACCAACACATCACTCCGCTGGTGGCCCCGCGTCTTGTTTGACCTGCTCTATCACCACATAAGTATGGGTTTGCAAAACACCTGGCAAATCCACAATGCGCCCAAGCACCGCGCGGTAGGCTTCCATACTGGATAGCCGCAGTTTCAGCAGATAATCAAAGCCACCGGCCACCATATGGCATTCGGCTACTTCGGTGATTTGCACCACGGCATCGCGGAACTGATCGAAAATCGCGCCGGTGGTTCTATCCAGTGTCACTTGGATAAACGCCGCGGTGCCAAGGCCTAAACGTGAGGCGGATAACTTAGCGCCATAGCCTTCAATGAAGCCTTCTTGTTCCAATTTACGCACGCGGTCGATGCAGGGGCTTGGGCTTAAATTCACCCGCTTGGCCAATTCGACATTGGAAATTCGGCCATCTTGCTGCAGCGTGGCTAATATTGTTCGATCGATTCGATCTAACGGTCTGCCTTTTGAGTTCATTGCCAATTCCGTATTTTTTATGGTTAAACGCAGTTAAAACCAAATTATATAAGGTTTAAATGCAAAAATAACCACCAAATACGGTAGTGCTTTCACTAAAATGCAGCATTATTTTTTTACCCCCTACACAGGATATAACTATGCTCTTTCACGGCGAACTGACTGCTCCGACCGACCTGCGGCAAAACCTGCGCAACCTGTACCGCGCAGATGAAGTCCAAGTCTTAGAAACTCTGCTGCCACTGGCCGATATCGGCGACCAAGCCCGCTCACGCGCTTGGGAACGTGCGCGTCAGCTCGTTGTGAATATCCGTCAAGCGCAAATCGGTAAAGGTGGCGTGGACGCGCTGCTGAACGAATTTTCGCTGTCTACTGAAGAAGGCTTAGTGTTGATGTGTTTGGCCGAAGCGCTGCTGCGCGTACCCGACAAATTAACCGCCGACCGCTTAATTCGCGACAAATTATCCAACGGTGATTGGAGCTCGCATTTAGGCAACTCCGAATCGCTGTTTGTAAACGTCTCGGCCTGGGGTTTGTTGTTAACTGGCAAACTGGTCAACTACAGCGATGACGAAAAGAAAAACCAATTTGGTCTGCTGAAACGCACCTGCGGCCGTTTGGGCGAGCCGGTAATTCGTCAAGCGGTGCGTTACGCCATGCAAATCATGGGCACTCAGTTTGTCATGGGCACCACCATCGACAAAGCAGTCGATCGCGCTACCGAATTGGAAGCCAAAGGCTTTACCTATTCGTATGACATGCTGGGCGAAGGCGCTCGCACCATGGAAGACGCCGACCGCTACTTCCAAAGCTATATGATGGCGATTAACGTCATCGGCCAAGCGGCGAAAAAACGCGGCCCGCAAAAAAGCCCAGGCATTTCAGTGAAATTGTCCGCCATTCACCCACGTTACAGCTTCGCCCACCGCGACCGCGTGATGAACGAGTTAGTACCACGCTTAAAAACCTTAGCGCTAGCCGCCAAAGGCTATGACATCAGCTTTACGGTCGATGCCGAAGAAGCCAACCGCTTAGAACTGTCGATGGACGTGATCGAAGCGGTCTTTGCCGACCAAGATTTAGCCGGTTGGGAAGGATTTGGTTTAGCCATTCAAGCCTACTCCAAACGTTGTTTACCGCTAATTGAATGGCTGCGCGACTTAACAGTGCGGGTTGGCCGCAAACTGATGGTGCGTTTGGTGAAAGGCGCCTACTGGGACAGCGAAGTCAAAGTCAGCCAAATCGAAGGTCATGTCGATTTCCCAGTGTTTAGCCGCAAACCGTCGACTGACGTGTCGTACCAAGCGTGCGCGCGCAAACTGCTCGAGTACCGCGATTCGATTTACCCAATGTTCGCCACGCACAACGCCTACACAGTCGCCACCATTTTAGAAATGGCCCCAGACCGCCAAGGTTATGAATTCCAACGCTTGCACGGCATGGGCGACGCCTTGTACGACCAAGTGGTTGCTGACGACAAAGTGCCGTGCCGTATTTACGCGCCAGTCGGTGAACACTCAGATTTGCTGGCGTATTTAGTGCGCCGCTTGTTGGAAAACGGCGCTAACAGCTCGTTTGTAAACAACATCGTCGATGAAAGTATTCCGGTGGAAAGCCTGCTGAAAGACCCAGTGGAAATCGTCCGCAGCTGGAAAAACAAACGCAACACCATGATCCCACTGTCAAAAGACTTATATGGCAGTGAGCGCGTCAACTCCAAAGGCATCGACTTAACCGAAGTCGACGCCATCAACCCGCTGCGCGCCAACATGCAAGCTTGGGTTGAACAGGCCTCAGCGCTGGCGCCGGTCGACGGTGCTAAAGCGGTGCGTAACCCAGCCAATCACGCGCAAGTGATTGGTTATGTGAAGCACGCCACGCCTGAGGAAATGAAAGCGGCGGTAGATCGCGCCGAAGCCGCCTTTAGCAGCTGGACGGCGACGCCAGTCACCGAGCGCGCGCGTTTATTAAATGCGCTGGGTGATGCCTTAGAAGCCCACCGTGACGAGCTGATGGCCATTTGCGTCAAAGAAGCCGGTAAAACAGTGCCAGACAGCGTGGCGGAAATTCGTGAAGCCGTAGATTTCTGCCGCTATTACGCGCTGCAAGCGGAAAAAATGTTCGCTGGCAGCCCAATCCAAAGCCGCGGTGTGGTGCTGTGTATCAGCCCGTGGAACTTCCCATTGGCCATTTTCTTAGGCCAAGTCACTGCCGCGGTGGCAGCCGGTAACACAGTCGTTGCCAAACCAGCCGAACAAACATCGTTGGTTGCTATTCGCGCCATTGAATTGTGGCGTGAAGCCGGCTTGCCAGCGTCTGTGGTGGAACTGGCGATCGCGCCGGGCCGTCAGATTGGTGAGCACGTAGTGCCAGATCCGCGGATTCAAGCCGTGATGTTCACCGGTTCAACCGAGACAGGTAGCTGGATCGCCCGTAAACTGGCCGAACGTGGCGGTGAGCCGGTGCCATTAATTGCCGAAACAGGCGGTCAAAACTGTATGATCGTCGACTCAACCGCGCTGCCAGAGCAAGTGGTTGACGATGTGGTGTCGAGCGGTTTCCAAAGCGCTGGCCAACGTTGTTCTGCCCTTCGCGTGTTGTTCCTGCAAGAAGACGTCGCCGACAAGATCATTCATATGATCAAAGGCGCGATGCAAGAATTGCATGTCGGTGACCCATCGCTGCTGGCCACTGACGTAGGCCCAGTGATTGACCAAAAAGCACTGACCGGTTTAACCAACCACGTCAAGTACTTGGAAGGCAAAGCGACACTGCATTACGAATGCCCAATTCCAGCCGGCGACAATCATTTCTTCTTTGCGCCGCGTTTGTATGAAATCAGCAACTTAAACCTGCTGCAACGCGAAGTGTTTGGCCCGTGCGTGCACGTCATTCGCTTTAGCGCCGACCAGCTGGACCAAGTGGTCGAGCAAATCAACGCCACCGGTTATGGCTTGACCATGGGCATCCACAGCCGTATCGCCCATATCACGCATCAAGTGACGCGCGATATCAAAGCCGGCAACATCTATGTCAACCGTAACATGATCGGTGCCGTGGTTGGCGTGCAACCATTTGGTGGTCGCGGTTTGTCAGGCACTGGCCCTAAAGCCGGTGGTCCGTTCTACTTAACGCGTTTGGTCAAAGACAATCACCACGTGGTTGAAGCGCCACTGGCCGATGACAAAAAACAAGCGATTTTAGCCGCCAATGGCACGGACAACAGCGTCAACAATCTGCTGTCGCAAGCCGCCAAAGCGCAAGTGCAATGGCAACGCAGCGACATCGTCGCCCGCTCATCCGTGGTGCGTCAGTTCCTGGCGCAATTGGCGTCTAACGCCGTAGTGGTCAAGCAAGAAGCCGACTTGCAGCAAGTGCTGGCCTCTGCCCGTGGTTTATTGGCTTTTATCGAAAAAGAACTGGCAGCACCTATTCAACTGCCAGGACCTACCGGTGAATCCAACCAACTGCACTTAGAAGCACGTGGTGTGGTGGCTTGCGTGCGCGACGAATCGGCCTGCTTTAAGTACTGGGTGTTGTCAATCATGACGGCACTGGCTTCCGGTAACGCCGTGGTTGCTGTGGTGGAAGACAAAGACGCGGCCGAAGCCGATGCCATTCGCAAGGTACTGCTGGCGTCGAACCTACACCCAGCGCTGTTTAGCGTGGTGAAGCTGACCCAACTGAAAGCCTTAATCGGCACCCCGCTGGTGGCCGCCGCCGTGGTCGAAGCGGGTAGCGCAGTCAAAGCCTTAACTGGCGAGCTGATTGCAGGTCGTGATGGCGCGATTTCGCCACTGATCACCACGCCAGCCGATGAGCGCTTGTTGCACCGTTTAGTGACGGAAAAAACCATCACCATCAACACCACGGCGGCTGGTGGCAATGCCTCGTTGATGACGATGAAAGACACCGCCATCTAACCCTCTCCTGTCTGGGCTTACTTCGGTAAGCCCACTTTTGTCACCAGCCCCAGCTTGCTGCGGCTGGTTTTTTTATGCCCGTCACATCATGCTCTAAAGCCAATCGGCATGTGCACGATGCCGCAACTGGTCGCCAATTCAAGACGTCACATCACAATGCTGTTGCAAGGACGTCACCGCACCGTTAAATCAGCTGTATATCAGCAAAAGCTGCTATTCGTTGCGACAATAATTTGTTAGTTTGAAATAAGTTATTGATTGTCCATCCTCTTTTTAATTGCAGTGCTTCGATGCTTCAAAAAATCACTATCGATCAACTCACGACCGGGATGTATGTCGTGGAGGTGACCCGCCAACGTGGCCAGGTCAAAATCACCAGTGAAGGTTATTTAAAATCAGCATCCTTGCTGCAAGCGCTGCGCGATAAGGGCGTGCTCGAAGTGATTGTCGATCCCAGTCGCAGCACGGTCGAGCTCCCCGGTGACGAGGTGGTCAAAACCGCCGCGCCGAAACCGACCAAAACACCCCTGTCGCAAGAATTACCCAAAGCCGCCGATTTGTACCTACAAGCCAAGCAACTACAGCAAAAAGCCTTTAGCGATGTGCTAGCCGGCAAACCAATCCAGTTAGCGCCGTTTCAGCAATGTGCCGACGGCTTTATCGACTCGATTTTCCGCAACCAAGATGCGCTGTTGTGCATTAGCCAAATCCGTGAAAAAGATGCTTATTTGCTGGAACATTCGGTGAACGTGTCGATTTTGATGACAATTTTCGCCAAGTATTTGCAACTCCCCGACGAACAGATCCAGCAACTAGCAACTGGCGCCTTGTTGCATGACATCGGCAAAATCAAAGTGCCCGATAGCGTGTTGCACAAGCCGGGCAAACTGACCGACGATGAATTTGTGCTGATGCGTGAACATGTGGTGTACAGCCGCGAATTGCTAGAAAACGTGCCTGGAATTTCGCCGATTAGTTTAGATGTTGCAGCGCATCACCATGAACGTTTGGACGGGCGTGGTTATCCAAACCGGCTAACCGGCGAGCAAATTTCGATGGCGGCGCGGATGATTGCCATTGTCGACACCTATGATGCGATCACTGCACAACGCGTATACAAAGAAGGGCAAACCAGCCTGACTGCGCTGAAAATCCTGCGCAAAGACAGTGGCAGTCATTTTGATTTGGCATTGGTGAATCAGTTTATCCAAGCGGTGGGCATCTACCCGCCCGGCTCTTTGGTACGTTTAAAAAACCACAAGGTTGGCATCGTATTAGAAACCGGCGTTGAGGCAACCAAACCGATCGTCAAAACCTTCTATCATGCGCGGTTTAAGCGCTATACCGAAGTCGAAGAGTTGGATTTAAGCAAAAGCAAACACGCCGATGCTGGCATTGATGCAATTGTGCGGGCCGAAGAATTGGGTATCGATGTACCCAAGTTCTTCCGGCAAAATCTGTTGGCCTAACCAACGACGGGGCATGCCAAGCTGGCTCAGTTACGGTTTGGCCTTTAACCGATACGACCATTCGCTGAGTGCTTGCATACTAAACAGCTGACGGCCAGTTTGCAGCAGAACGTATTGCGGGGTAATTTCTTTCAGCTGGATATCAGACGTGATCCACTGCCCTTCTTGCAGGTCCTTGCCGTTGACTTTGACCCACCGCTGTTTCGGATCGGTCGCATAGACATGCGCTTGAAAACGGATTGGCGGAATTTGCCGTTGGATCACATCATCCAGTGAACTGATATCGCGCGCCGGCGCGGCGTATTCATTCACCTTGGTTTTTTTCGGCTCACTGCTAACAGAGTCAACGGCAAATTGAAACTTGTCTTTGAGCTCTTGCGGCACTTGGTCGCTGGATAACTCGCGCTCTGGCATGCTGCCATAATCTTTGCCACCATTTGCATCTTGGCCGTTATAAGCATCCACAGCGATACTTGGATCTGCTTCGCGCATTTGCCGAGCCGCGCCGAGCACTTTACCGGCAGGAAACTCGTCGGCCAATTGTTGCTCGCCCACCAGGGTATCCACTTGCTCATCCAAGTTTTGTCCCGCGGAATTGTTAGCTGGAATTTCCGCCGACACCACTAATTGCTCTTGCTCTGCTTGTGCTTGCTGTTCTGCCGCTAACTCTTCGCTGGTTGGTTGGGTCAACAAGTCACTTAAAATCAGCCCCGGCGATGCCGCCGGCAGCGCAGACGTCGTGACAGCCGCAGGCTCTGCGACCGGTTTGGGTTGAAACAGTTGATGCAACAACACGCCACACGACACCCCAATGGCTAAAATGGCACTGCCTGCCAGCAAAAACGTCAACCAACGCGGCATGGCGCTTGGCGCAGGACTAACCGGAACTTCCACATACGAGACTACGCTGACGGTCGCACCTGCGGGGGCATCGGTTTGAGCCCCAGCTTGTTGCTTCAGCGCATCCATCAATAACGACATGTACTACACTCCACGGCTTTGCCACCACAAGGCGCCTAACACGCCAATGGTTAAACAAAGCAGACTAAAAACGGGCCACACCCAACGCGGCAACGCCGGCGCAGCCACTGCGGGCTTGGTGGGTAAAGCTAAAATTTCTTGCGCGGCGGCGGCAACCAAATTGGCATCGATCAAGGCTTTTTGCTGACTGTAACCACCGAGCATAGCGCGATCACAGAGCAAATTTAACAGACGCGGAATACCACCCGAAAGTTCAAACAACTTCTTCAAGGCAGCATCATTAAACACAGGC
>DMYW01000001.1:54061-64723 GCA_003482455.1 Rheinheimera sp.
ATAAACACAGGCCGGCTGCAACCCGCCACTAACAATCGATGCTGCACATACAAGCGCACTTCGGCCAGTGTTAGCGGCATCAAGTGATAACGCGCTGTGATACGCTGTGCCAGCTGCCGCAAATCTTGGCGTTGCAGCAGTTGTTGCAGTTCAGGTTGGCCAATCAAAATCACCTGCAGCAGCTTTTTGGTGTTGGTCTCTAGGTTCGTCAGCAGACGCAACTGCTCCAGCACCGCGGGCTGCAAATGCTGCGCTTCATCAATAATCAAAATGGTATTGATACCGGCTTGATGGTTTTTTAAGAGCTTTTGGGTAATTTTATCGGTCAGCAGTTTTAAACTGGCATCGGTCTTTTTATAGCGAATTTTCAGCTCATCACAAATAGCGGCCAGCAGCTCTAATTCGGACAAGGTCGGGTTGAGAATAAACGCCACTTGCGTGTGCTCAGGCAGTTCCGCTAACAAACAGCGTGACACTGTGGTTTTACCGGTGCCAACTTCACCGGTTAGCAGCACAAAGCCACCCGCATCGCCAAGGCCGTACCGCAAATGCGCCAACGCTTCCGTATGCCGAGCGCCCAGAAACATAAAGTCTGGGTTTGGCGCAATCGAAAACGGTTGACTGGTTAAGCCATAAAATGCGGTATACATAACAACCTGTGTGCCTGTGCTCGGACGAAAAGCCGCGGCGAGCGTATTGGGTAGCCGGTGAACATCTGCACGAATTCACCGCAAATGTAACGAGGCGGTTATAATGGCAAAAAAACCACTCTCAGGAAAGCCATTGAGAACTTATCTTGTCGGCGGCGCCGTCCGCGACCACTTATTACAAAGACCTGTGCAAGACCGCGACTACGTGGTCGTTGGGGCCACGCCAGAACAATTGCTGGCGCAAGGGTATGTGGCCGTTGGCAAAGACTTCCCGGTATTTTTGCACCCCCAAACTAAACAAGAATACGCACTGGCTCGCACCGAACGCAAGCAAGGCCAAGGTTACACCGGCTTTGCCTGCTATTTCGCTGCCGATGTCACGCTCGAGCAAGACCTGCTGCGCCGCGATTTGACCATCAATGCTATGGCGCTCGATGAACAAACTGGTGAGCTGATTGACCCCTACGGTGGCCAACAGGATTTAAACGCCAAGCTGCTGCGACATGTATCAGACGCCTTTGTCGAAGACCCACTTCGCGTGCTACGGGTGGCGCGCTTTCTGGCTCGGTTTGCCTATTTAGGCTTTCAAGTCGCCGACGACACCAAAGCCTTGTTGCGTGAGTTAAGTCAAAGCGGCGAACTGGCACATTTAACTGCTGAACGCGTCTGGCAAGAAACAGCTCGAGCCTTAACTGAGCAAACGCCTGCCGCTTATTTCGAGTTATTGCGCGACGTCGGTGCCCTCAAGGTGCTGATGCCGGAGCTGGATTGTTTATGGGGCGTGCCAAACCCGCCGAAATGGCATCCAGAAATCGACACCGGCGTACATACCATGCTGGTCCTCGAACAAGCGGCACTCGCCAGCACACGCTTGGATATTCGATTTGCCGCCTTGCTGCATGACCTTGGCAAAGGCCTCACACCAGCCAGTGCATGGCCGTCGCATCACGGGCATGAACACACGGGCTTGGTGCCAATTCAGCTGTTTTGTCAGCGGCTACGGGTGCCAAACGATTGCAAAGAGTTAGCGCTGCTGGCCTGTGAATTTCATCAGCTGCTGCACCGCGCCCTGCAACTGAAAGCCAGTACTGTGTTAAAACTCTTTGATGGCATCGACCTGTGGCGCAAACCAGAGCGGTTAGACGCACTCTTGTTAGTCGCCATTGCCGATTTACGCGGTCGCACCGGTTTTGAACAAGCCGACTATCCGCAAGCGGAGTATTTGCGGGCTATGGCAAGCGCTGCGCGGGCTGTGGATATCAAAGCCATCGTGGCACAAGGCTACAAAGGCGAGCAAATCCGCGAGCAAGTGCAACGAGCGCGACTTAGCGCGTTAAAACAAACTAAACAACATTATCAACTGGCAGAGACTGACGGAGACGACGCATGAATCGGCGCAATTTTATCCTAGGTGGGGTCAGTCTAGTTGCTGCAGGTAGTGCGGCATTAGCAATCAAGTCGAACGGCTATCAGCCACAACTACCTGCGTTGCTGACGCGTTTAGAGCAGCTGCGTGGTGCGACGATCCAATCGACTACCGCATGGAATGCCAGCCAAGTTCTACAACATTTAGCCCAAAGTGTCGAAGGGTCTATTCATGGCTTTGCTGAGCTCAAACCCGTCTGGTTTCGGGCGAGTGTCGGTCCTATTGCGCTGGCGGTATTTAAAGCGCGCGGTGCTATGTCTCACCCACTGACAGAGCCGATCCCTGGCGCTGGCGAATTGGATGCGCAAGTGCCAAGCGATGCCGCACTGGATCGTCTGCTCGCCGCTTTGCAGGAATTACAGCAGTTGACGCAAGCCCAGCCACACTTTGCGTATGGCGACTTGTCGATTCAAGACAGCTTAGCTGCGCATCAATTGCATATTGAACAACATTTGACGGCGTTAACTGTGGCGTAACTAGCCGCCTAAGTGGCGGCTTAGACTACTGGGCAAAGCCCTCGGGCATCCGAGTTTGCTGCTCATTGACCGACAACTCGGCAATCACCTCTCGCATACTAGGGTATAAGTGCTGCAGCAAGTCAGGTTGCGCTGCTTCAAAACATCGGCCGGTAAAACCTGGCGCCATAGTGCAGCCAAATAAGGCATACCGGCTTTCCCCTAAATGCGTTGAAGTAGGCCACGACGTGAGCCCAGCTTCTTCAGGTGCTGGAGCTAAACGTCCGGCCTGCCACACCCCCGCTGGCACCACAAATTGCCGCAAATCATCAGGACCTAAACGCACTTGCTCGGTTCGTCCATCTGGATACAGCAAAAACAAATCCAGTGGTGTGCCCTCATAGAAGTGCCAGACTTCGTCAAACTTCAACCGATGGAAGCAAGACACACTCAGCGGGAAGTCGGTATACATACCGAGCATAGCCGTGCCAACAGGTCCACCATCGGCAAGTTCAGCTTGAGAACGCCAAGTACTGGTATACAGGGTGCCCTCAACCGGCAAGCGTTCAAAGTGATAACGCAAGCATAGCTGGCGCTGCCGGCGACTAATCGATCGCATATGACTGCGACGAAACATCGTTAGCGGCAGGCAATCCAACACTGCCATCGGCGGAATAGGTCCATACAAATGCGGAAATAGGCCGTCGACATCACTACCCACGGCGGGTTCGAACTTTAATTGCGGCCCAAGCAGCGAGGCCTCAAGTAACAACAAATGCAAATCGGGCTGTGCGGCATAAAACTGCTCAAGTACCCAATTCAGTTGGCTTAACGTACAGCAATGGATAAACCCCTGTTGCTGTAAACTTTCAGGCTGATATAGCCCTTGTTGCCACGCCGCCAACGCCTGTGGCGGCAAGCAGTGAATGATCACGGAATTCATCCTGGCTCCGTTGATGGTGCATAACAAGCCAAGAGCCTAACAGGCTACGAGATGCTTGTCGCGTGCTGTGCGACACAATTCCGACATCTGTGCGACATGCCGCTTACAGCCAAGTTAACAAATTTTAACCAAGTCGTTGTTTAAAAAGAAAAAGGCAGCCGAAGCTGCCTTGTTGTCGCGTTAAATCAATTTATGCGCCTTCTAAGGCTGCTTGCTGCTCACGGTCATGCTGATGATCTTTGGCCAACAAGATGTACACAGATGGCAACACAAACAAGGTGAATATGGTCCCGATGGTCATACCAAATACCAACACGATACCAATCGAGTTCCGCGCCGCAGCACCTGCACCTTCGGCAAAAATCAGCGGCGTGTGACCGGCAATCGTCGCGATACTGGTCATCAGCACTGGGCGTAGACGCAGCACAGATGCTTGGCAAATCGCATCAATTTTCGCCATGCCTTCTTCTTGCAGCTTGTTGGCAAATTCCACCACCAAGATACCGTTACGCGCAATCAAGCCTACCAAGGTGACCAAGCCAACTTGTGAGTAGATATTGAGTGTACTGGTGATGGGATCAGTCCAATATGGAATTGGCGCCCACATCTTCCAGAAGGTGAATACCAAGGCCCCAAACATCGCTAGCGGTACAGAACCCGCCAAAATGACCACTGGGTCACGGAAGCTGTTGTACTGCGCCGCCAATACCAAGAAAATCATCGTCAATGCGGTTAAGAACGCCGGTAAAAAGGTATTCCCCTCACGTTTAAATTGACGAGATTCGCCTGTGTAATCAATGGTGTAAGTTGGTGGCAGAATCTTCTTCGCTTCAACTTCCATATAGGTCAACAATTCGCCCAAGGTGCCTTGGCCCATACCTGAGATCTTCACCGCATTGAGCTGCTGCATACGGTTAATCGAGCGCGGCACGGTCGAATGCGTCAGCGTGGCTATTTGATCCAAGCGGATCATGCTGTTGTTCGGCCCCGTGATGTAGAGCTTGGTTAAGTCATCCGGCGTTAAACGCTCTTGACGTTTGACTTGCGGAATCACTTTGTAGCTCAGACCATCTTTGTTAAAGCGATTGACCCAACCACCACCGAGCAAAATGCCCAAATCTTGGGTGACAGTTCGCATATCTAGGCCTAAATCAGCGACTTTTTCTCGGTCGATATTTAGCTGGTACTCCGGCTGGTCAATTTTCATATCCAGCATCGGTGGGAAGAAAAACTTACCGCTTTGCGTAAACACTTGCTGCAACTTCAGCGCGTAGTCGTAAATTTCTCTACTATCGGCAGTGGACGCAATCACAAACTCAATCGGGAACTGACCGCCCCCAGGTAACGATGGCGGCGTGATAGGCAGAATTCGAATACCGGCGACTTCACCAAGTTTTTGCTGCACTTCAGGCAGAATTTCTTGCGTGGTGCGGTCGCGCTCCGCCCAAGGTTTTGTCACCATGCCGCCAAAACCACCGGTTGGAAAGGTGATCTGGAAGGTAAAGTCAGTCTCTGGCACATTCATAAACACTTCATTGACTTGTTTGCCGTAGAACGACGACTGGTCAATGGTGGCGTTGGCTTGTGCATCAACGATGCCGAAAATAACCCCTTGGTCTTCCAGCGGCGCCAGTTCTTTGCTGGACATGTTGTACAACAATGGCACTGACGCAGTAATAAAAGCCCAGAACAAATATACACCGGCGCGATTGTCAATTGACTGCCGTAACTTGCGGTTGTAGAACACCGCAAAACGGTCAAACAGCTTCGACAGTGGCGCTTTGAGTTCACTGTGCGGCGTCAGCATCCGAGAAGCCATCATCGGCGATAAGGTCACCGCCACAACAGCGGAGATAGTCACGGCACCAGCCAGAGTAATCGCAAATTCGCGGAACAAAGTTCCGGTTAAACCGCCTTGCAAACCAATTGGCACATAGACGGAGATCAGCGTGACTGTCATCGCGATAATTGGCCCAGCCAGTTCGCGCGCCGCCACAATCGCTGCATTAAACGGCTTTAAGCCTTCTTGGATATGCCGCTCAATGTTTTCTACCATCACAATGGCATCGTCGACTACCAAACCGACTGACAAGACGATTGACAATAAAGTCAGCAAATTCAACGAGAAACCGCACAGCTTCATGATAAACACAGCGCCGATCAGCGACAGCGGAATCGCGATGATCGGAATGAGCACCGAGCGACTAAAGCCCAAGAACAAGAAGATCACGACGATGATGATGATCAAGGTTTCCGATAGGGTTTTAATCACGTCTTGAATCGCCGCATCAATGTATTTTGTAGCGTCGTACGACACTTCGCCGGCTAAACCTGCCGGCAAATCGGCTTTGATTTTGTCCATCTCAGCCGTGACATTGCGAATAACTTCCAGCGAGTTGGCATTAGGTGCCACAAACACACCCATAAATACCGCGGTTTTACCGGAGTAATTAACTTCCACACTGTAATCATCAGCGCCTAGCACTACATCAGCGATATCGGCAAGACGCACCACGCCGTCGTCCGTTTGGCGAATGACAATGCGGCGGAAATCATCCACATTAGTCAAGCCAGCATTGGCATTTAGGTTCACTTGCGTGTACGAACCTTTGGTTTGACCAATCGCCGCTTGCACGTTGTTTTGCGTTAATGCGTTACGCACTTCCGCCGGCGTAATGCCATACGACGCCATTTTTTCGGTTTTTAACCAAATGCGCATCGCAAACGTACGACCACCGAGAATTTCCGCTTTTTGCACACCATTAACCGCGATTAATCGCGGTTGCACAGAACGTGTTAAGAATTCGGTGATTTGGTTTTGTTCCAAAATGTCCGAACTGAAACTTAAGTAAGCTTGAGCAAATTGGCTGTCAGCAGCTTCAATGGCAATCGATGGCACTTCCGCTTCGGGTGGCAACTCCCCGCGCACTTGGTTCACTTTAGCGCTGATCTCGGTCATTGCTTTGAGCGGGTCGTAGTTCAGCAACAAATGCGCCGTGACTGTCGACACGCCCATCGAACTTTGCGATTCGACGTAATCAATACCACCGGCGGAGGCAATAGCGCGTTCAATTGGCGATGTAATAAAACCACGCACCACATCGGCATTAGCACCGATATAGACGGTTTGAATTTTAATCACCGCTATATCGCTACGTGGATATTGCCGCACCGACAAGCTACTCAGGGACTGGATCCCTGCCAGCAAAATCAGCAGGCTGACGACGATGGCCAGTACCGGCTTTTTAATAAAAATATCTGTATATTTCATAACTTAACCTGCCTCGCTCGTCTTAACTATCAGACGGCGTTGGGGTAGTCGAGAATTCAGGTGTTGGTTTAGTACCAATCACCACCGGCTGGTTATTGAACAACTTGAATGCACCGGCACTCACTACTTTTTCACCGGCTTTAAGGCCTTTGGTCACTTCGACAAAATCACCCAAGGTGCGGCCAGTTTGAATGAACTGCTGACGCGCCGTTAAAGCGCCATCTTTTTCTTCGACCACAAACAAAGTGTCGCCGTACGGGGCGTAAATAATGGCGGCGGCAGGCACAGCTAGTACTTGATTCGGTTCACTTAAGGTCACTGTAGTGGTCACGGCCATCCCAGGCACCAGCACTTTGCTGGCGTTATCGAGTGACGACTGCACAATCACATTGCGCGTTTCTTGATGAATTTCCGCGCCAATCGCGGTAATTACACCGCTGACCACTTGGTTAACTTTGCCGCCCGTGGCGACATCCACTTTTAGTCCAGTGTTCATTTGCGCTAACCAATCTTGTGGGACTGGGAAGTTCACCCGCACACGGTTAGTGGCTTGCAACGACACAATCGCCGTGCCCACTTGCAAATCTGTACCTAAGTCGACTTGGCGAATACCAACTCGACCATCAAATGGTGCGCGGATTAATTTTTTCTGCAGCGTGGCGCTCAAATCGTCCACTTCACCTTGTGCTGAATCGACTTGTTGTTGCGCTGTATCTAATTCGCTTTGGCTGGCCAGTTTGTTGCGTTTTAACTCAACCACCCGTTGATAACTGGTTTTAGCCAGTTTCAAACGCGCTTGCGCCGCGCTTAGTTGGGCTGTTTCGTTAATGGCTTCTTGTTCAATCAGCACGTCACCGGCTTTGACTTCCGCACCCGATTGGAACGTAATTCGCTTCACTTTGCCCGGCACCTGCGCCGAAATCATGATGCCTTCATCTGCTTCTACGGTGCCGATTGCGGTATAAGTGTTTGGCCATTGCTGGGTTTGCGCCTCAATGACCGACACTGTTTCTGGCGGCATTTGTTGCGGGCCACCAGAGGTCATCACCATAATTTGATGGCCTTTGACAAAAACAACGCCACCAATCACAGCAATGGTGACAGCGAGAGAGATCATAAGCGGTTTAAAGATTTTCATAATAAGCGCCAATCTTGCTTTATCGGGGGGTAGGTGTGTGCCGCTTCAGAACAAATCCATAAGAAGCAACGAGAAACACCTGTATAAAATAACACGGTTTTTCGAACTCAACGAGCTAGGCTGAATAGCAATTCGACAACAAGTTGTAATTAGTTGTGACGAATTTGACAACAAGCTAATCTATACCAAGTGGTACAAATTAGCTTATTCGGCGGAAAAATGGAATGGAATGGGCCACAACTTTTGTGATTTTTTGTACTGTTGCCACAAAGTTTGGTAGCTGATCTGCTCTGTCGGATGCAACAAATTGGGGGCTATTTCGGCAAGTGGCAGCAATACATACGCGTTTTCTAGAATTTCATCGCGGGGTAACTGCGCCGGGCTATCGCAAATCACCGCGTCGTAAATCAACAAATCTAAATCGAGGGTGCGACCTGAATAACGACTGGCATCCCGAACTCGGCCATACCGATCTTCAATGGCTTTAAACACTTGCACACATTCGGCGATGGACAACTGCGTATAAGCCCCCACCACCATGTTATAAAATGCATCTCCACAAAACCCGACCGCTTCGCTTTCATACAAGCGAGACAGCTGCAATGTACCAAACACGGCCGTAAGCTCGTGCAGGGCTTGGCGGATGTGGAATTCGCGGTCGGCGTTACTGCCAAGACTAATGAAAATCTGCGCCATTACCACTGGCCTCGACGAATTTCGACACCCACGGTCGCGGCAGCTTTCACCGCAGAAGGTTTACCTACGCGCACCATCACAGCCTTGGCCGGAAACTCAGTCAATAACAGGTTTGCAATGTTCTCAGCGACTGTTTCGATTAATTCCAGCGGTTTTGCTTGCACTAATTGCTGAACTTTTTCGCAGACTACTGCGTAATCAATGGTATGAGCCAGATCATCGCCGGCGGCAGCAGTGCGGATATCAGTTGCCAGTTGCAGATCGATAACCAAGGTTTGTTTGATTGACTTTTCCCACTCATACACACCAATAACTGTGTCTATCTGCAACTGGTTAACAAAAACGATATCCATCTGTCACTCGCAAGCAATTATTTTGATTCAAAAAGGCTGGTCGGATAGGCAAACTGGTCAAAAAATTGCTAACCTGACCGCCTTTCAATGTCTGGCGATAGTAACGCAAAATCGCTCCTGAGGAAATTTCCATGACCCCGTTAATTGGTAGCATGATGCTGATTGCCTATTTATGTGGCTCAGTGTCGTCTGCCGTTATCGTCAGCAAACTATTTCGATTGCCAGATCCTCGTCTGCACGGTTCTGGTAACCCCGGCGCGACCAATGTGTTGCGTTTAGGTGGCACGGTGCCAGCCATTTTGGTGTTAGTCGCCGATGTGTTAAAAGGCACTATCCCGGTTTGGGGTTCTTATTTCTTGAAAATTGAACCTTTCTATCTTGGCATCATCGCCATCTGCGCTTGTTTAGGACATATCTACCCGATTTTTTTCGGTTTTAAAGGTGGTAAAGCTGTCGCCACCGCGTTTGGCACCATGCTGCCAATCGGTTTGGACTTAGCGGGTTTGTTGATCGCAGGGTGGATGATTTTAGTCGGCGCTACCGGCTATTCGTCGTTTGCGGCTATTGTAACAGTTAGCCTTGCGCCAATTTTCACTTGGTTTATCAAACCGCTATACACAGTCCCTGTGCTGATGCTCAGCATCTTAATCGTGGTACGTCACCGCGAAAATATCGTTCGCCTGTGGGAAGGCACTGAATCCAAAGTGTGGGATAAAACCAAGCGCTTGAAAGAATAATTTGGCACTGTGCTGTCGCCGCTAGAGTTAAAAAAACGCCCCTGCGGGCGTTTTTTGTTTCTAAAGCCATGCAAGCACGAGCTGACTTTTAGCTTTCTAACGGCGTTAACTGCGCCATTGGCCAACGAGGCGTGACGCCGATCGATAAATCTTGTTGTTGCCCCGCTTTTAAGCGTTGCCAGCCAGCATAAGCAATCATGGCGCCGTTGTCGGTACAGAACTCTTTGCCTGGATAAAATACTTGGCCTTTCAGTTTTTTCAACAACAGCTCAAGCTGTTCGCGCAATGATTGATTGGCACTAACCCCCCCTGCAACTACCAAGCGTTTCATGCCGGTTTGCTTGAGTGCGCGTTCGCATTTGATCACTAAGGTATCGACCACTGCTTGCTGAAAAGACGCCGCGATATTGGCCAGCACTTCGGGCGATTTGCCTTCTTGCGCCAACATATTAGCAGCGGCAGTTTTTAAGCCTGAAAAGCTAAAATCAAGACCTGGGCGGTCAGTCATGGGCCGCGGGAATTTATAGGCTGTGGGATTGCCTTGGGTGGCAAGTTTGGCAAGCAACGGACCGCCTGGATAATCCAGTCCCATCAGTTTAGCGGTTTTATCAAAGGCTTCGCCGGCTGCATCGTCAATCGACTCCCCCAGCAATTCGTAACGGCCAATCCCATCAACCCGAACTAATTGTGTATGGCCACCCGATACCAATAAGGCGACGAACGGGAATTCAGGCGGTGTGGCTTCCAGCATAGGTGCCAGCAAGTGTCCTTCCATGTGATGCACCGCAAGTGCAGGTTTGTTCCAGGCAAAGGCTAAACTACGACCAATGGCCGCGCCCACCATCAGCGCACCGGCTAACCCTGGCCCCGCCGTATAGGCCACCCCATCGATGCTATCAACCTCAATATTGCCCTGCGCCAAAGTTTCTTTGATCAACGGCAGTGTTTTTCTGATATGATCGCGACTTGCCAGTTCGGGAACGACTCCACCAT
>DMYW01000002.1:0-187718 GCA_003482455.1 Rheinheimera sp.
TTGACAAGGCTTCGTTGGCGGTTGACCAAATGTCGATTACTTTGTTGTATTTTTCACCGGCTGTGACCAGACCTTGTTGGAATTGGTCTTGGATCTCAGCAACTTCAGCTTCCGCAGCGCCGATGATATCGACTTTAGCCGCTGGAATAACCATATCATCGATACCAACCGATACACCCGCGAGCATCGCGTAGTGGAAACCGGTGTACATGATTTGGTCCGCTAAAATAACGGTGTTTTTCAAACCGATACGACGGTAAGAACCGTTCAACAAGCGAGAGATCTGCTTCTTACCCATGGCTTGGTTGATGCTATCAAACGCAAGGCCTTCTGGCAGGATAGAGAACAAGATCGCACGACCGACTGTGGTATCACGCACAGACGTCTTGCTGGTCTTAGTACCATCTTCGTGGTTGGTTACTTCGGTCAAACGAACTTTTACGCGTGCATGCAGGCTTGCAACACCAGCGCGGAATGCTTTCTCGGCCTCTTTCGGGCTCTTGAACATCATGCCTTCGCCTTTGGCGTTGATCGCTTCACGTGTCATGTAGTACAGACCCAATACAACGTCCTGAGAAGGAACGATGATTGGTTCACCGTTGGCTGGTGACAGTACGTTGTTGGTTGACATCATCAACGCGCGAGCTTCTAACTGAGCTTCCAGCGTCAATGGTACGTGAACCGCCATTTGGTCACCGTCGAAGTCGGCGTTATACGCAGCACACACCAATGGGTGTAACTGGATCGCTTTACCTTCGATCAACACTGGTTCGAATGCTTGGATACCCAAACGGTGCAGTGTTGGTGCACGGTTCAGCAGTACTGGATGTTCACGGATCACTTCATCCAGAACGTCCCATACGGCGCCTTCTTCGCGCTCAACCATTTTCTTAGCCGCTTTGATAGTCGTCGCTAAACCGCGCGCTTCCAGCTTGCCGTAGATAAATGGTTTAAACAGTTCCAACGCCATTTTCTTCGGCAGACCACATTGGTGCAGACGCAGAGTTGGACCTACGGTGATAACCGAACGGCCTGAATAGTCAACGCGTTTACCCAACAAGTTCTGACGGAAACGACCTTGTTTACCTTTGATCATGTCTGCTAACGACTTCAGCGGACGTTTGTTCGAGCCAGTGATAGCACGACCACGACGGCCGTTATCTAACAGCGCATCAACCGCTTCTTGTAACATCCGTTTTTCGTTACGAACGATGATGTCAGGTGCAGAAAGATCTAACAGGCGCTTCAAACGGTTGTTACGGTTGATCACGCGACGGTACAGATCGTTCAGATCTGACGTTGCAAAACGACCGCCATCCAACGGTACTAATGGACGCAGATCTGGTGGAAGTACTGGCAGTACTGTCATGATCATCCACTCTGGTTTGTTGCCAGAGGTATGGAATGCTTCCATCAGCTTTAAGCGCTTGCTGACTTTTTTACGTTTTGTTTCAGAGTTGATGGTTGGCAACTCTTCACGCATTTGTTTGATTTCTGTGCCTAAATCGATACCGCGTAACAGGTCCAGAATCGCTTCTGCGCCCATTTTGGCTTCGAATTCATCACCGTGCTCTTCCAGCACGTCCAAGTATTCTTCTTCAGTCAGCATCTGACGACGCTCTAAAGATGTCATACCTGGTTCAGTGACTACATAGCTTTCGAAATACAATACGCGCTCGATATCACGCAGTGTCATATCCAGTAATAAACCGATACGAGACGGCAGTGACTTCAGGAACCAAATGTGCGCAGTTGGGCTTGCCAACTCGATATGACCCATACGCTCACGACGTACTTTAGTCAGCGTGACTTCAACGCCACACTTCTCACAGATCACACCACGGTGTTTCAAGCGTTTGTACTTACCGCACAGACACTCGTAATCTTTTACTGGGCCGAAGATACGCGCACAGAACAGACCATCACGCTCAGGTTTGAACGTACGGTAGTTGATGGTTTCTGGCTTTTTCACTTCACCAAAAGACCAAGACCGGATCATATCTGGCGACGCCAGGCCGATACGGATCACATCGAACTCTTCAGTTTTTGTTTGTTGTTTCAGAAACTTTAATAAGTCTTTCACTTTACTCTCCTGTCAGAGGATTTAACCGGTGCTTTGGGGCGCAAGCGCCCCGCCTTGCATCAAGCTGTGGCCAACGCCACAGCCTGCGGCTTATTCCTCTTCCAATTCGATGTTGATACCGAGCGAGCGGATTTCTTTCATCAATACGTTGAAAGATTCCGGCATGCCTGGCTCCATGCGGTGGTCGCCGTCCACGATGTTCTTATACATCTTGGTACGACCATTCACGTCGTCAGACTTGACTGTCAACATTTCCTGCAGCGTGTACGCAGCACCGTATGCTTCCAATGCCCAGACTTCCATCTCACCGAAGCGCTGACCACCAAACTGTGCTTTACCACCCAACGGTTGTTGCGTAACCAAGCTGTACGAACCGGTCGAACGGGCGTGCATCTTGTCGTCAACCAAGTGGTTCAGTTTCAGCATGTACATGTAACCGACGGTAACTTTACGCTCGAAGGTGTTACCAGTACGACCATCGAATAATGTGATTTGACCGCTAGACGGTAAGTCACCTAATTCGAGTAACTGTTTGATTTCGCTTTCTTTCGCGCCATCGAACACCGGTGTAGCTACTGGCAGACCTTTACGCAGGTTTTGCGCCAAACGTTGAACTTCGTCATCGGTGAAGCTGTCGATATCGACTTCTTGACGCGATTGACCCAATTCGTACACACGTTTCAGGAAACCACGGATTTCCGCGATCTCTTTTTGCTCTTTGATCATGGCGTCGATCTTGTCGCCGATACCACGAGCCGCGAGGCCTAAGTGTGTTTCTAGGATCTGACCGATGTTCATCCGTGAAGGAACGCCCAGCGGGTTCAGAACGATATCAACTGGCTGACCTTTTTCGTCATATGGCATGTCTTCAACAGGCACGATAGAAGAGATCACACCCTTGTTACCGTGACGACCCGCCATCTTGTCACCAGGCTGGATACGACGTTTCACAGCTAAGTAGACTTTAACGATTTTCAGTACGCCTGGAGCTAAATCATCACCTTGCACGATCTTACGGCGCTTGGCTTCGAACTTCTTGTCGTATTCGACACGCAGTTCTTCGTATTGCGCAGCTAATTGTTCCAGATCGTTTTGCTTGTCTTCATTGCTCAGGCTTTGAGATAACAACACGTCGCCACGCATCGCATCTACTTTGGCACGGTCGTAACCCACGCTTTCCAGCAGGTTACGTGCACGGCTGTAGATACCTTCTTCGAGGATACGGAATTCTTCATTCAGGTCTTTTTTCGCCTGTTTGATTTCCATGTCTTCGATTTCGCGAGCACGTTTGTCTTTCTCTACGCCATCACGGGTGAATACTTGCACGTCAATAACAGTACCTGTCACTGAGTTTGGTACGCGCAAAGACGTATCTTTTACGTCCGACGCTTTTTCACCGAAGATTGCACGTAATAGTTTTTCTTCTGGCGTTAACTGGCTTTCACCTTTTGGAGTGACTTTACCAACCAGAATGTCGCCGCCTTTGACTTCAGCACCAATGTAAACGATACCGGCTTCGTCCAGCTTCGACAGGGCAGATTCACCAACGTTTGGAATATCTGCAGTGATTTCTTCAGGCCCTAACTTGGTATCACGCGCGATACAGCTCAGCTCTTGAATGTGGATCGTGGTTAAACGATCTTCTTGAACTAAACGCTCAGATAACAAAATCGAGTCTTCGAAGTTGTAACCGTTCCACGGCATGAACGCTACGCGTAAGTTTTGACCTAATGCCAGTTCACCTAAGTCTGTTGATGGACCGTCAGCCAGCACGTCGCCGCGCTCGATTGGCTCACCTTGGTTCACACAAGGACGTTGGTTGATACAAGTATTTTGGTTTGAACGGGTGTATTTGGTCAGGTTGTAGATATCGATACCGGCTTCGCCTGGGACCATTTCATCTTCATTAACCTTGATCACGATACGGCTAGCATCGACGTAATCGATCGTACCCCCGCGTTTCGCAACAACAGTTACACCTGAGTCTTTCGCCACTACGCGTTCAACACCTGTACCTACTAATGGCTTGTCAGAGCGCAGTGTTGGAACTGCCTGACGTTGCATGTTCGAACCCATCAATGCGCGGTTGGCGTCATCGTGTTCCAGGAACGGGATCAAAGCAGCTGCCACAGATACGATTTGTTGCGGTGCAACGTCCATGTACTGGACTTTGTCCGCTGGCATCAGCGTAAATTCGTTTTTGAAACGGCATGGCACTAAGTCTTCGACCAGACGACCTTCAGCGTCAGTTTGCGCGTTTGCCTGTGCGATGACGAAGTTACCTTCCTCAATAGCAGACAGGAAATCAACTTCGTCTGTCACGATGCCGTCTTCAATACGACGATACGGAGTTTCTAAGAAACCATATTCGTTCGTTTGTGCGAACATTGACAGTGAGTTGATCAAACCGATGTTTGGACCTTCAGGCGTTTCGATTGGACAAACACGACCGTAGTGAGTTGGGTGAACGTCGCGGACTTCGAAGCCTGCACGCTCACGAGTCAAACCACCTGGGCCAAGCGCAGAAATACGACGTTTGTGCGTGACTTCTGACAGCGGGTTGTTTTGATCCATGAATTGTGACAATTGGCTTGAACCGAAGAACTCTTTCACGGCAGCAGAGATTGGCTTAGCGTTAATCAAGTCCTGTGGCATCACAGCGTCTAAGTCACCTAAAGACAGGCGTTCTTTTACTGCGCGCTCCACACGAACCAGACCTACGCGGAATTGGTTTTCAGCCATCTCACCGACAGAACGAATACGGCGGTTACCTAAGTGGTCGATGTCATCAACTTCGCCGTTACCGTTACGAATGTTGATTAAAACTTTCATCACCGCCAGGATGTCTTCTTTGCTCAGTACGCCTGCACCAACACCCTCGTCGAAACCGACGCGACGGTTAAACTTCATACGACCTACAGTCGACAGGTCATAACGTTCTTCTGCGAAGAACAGGTTTTCGAATAATGTCTCAGCAGCTTCGCGTGTTGGCGGCTCGCCTGGGCGCATCATGCGGTAGATCTCGACCAATGCTTCCATCCGGTTTGCACTCGGATCGATACGTAAGGTGTCAGAAATGTATGCACCTTGGTCCAGATCGTTGATATACAGAGTCTCAAAGCTATCGTAATCAGCTTTGGCAAGTTTTGCTAACAGCTCCAGTGTGAGCTCGGCGTTCGCTTCGGCAATAATCTCTCCGGTCGAACGGTCAGCATAATTTTTAGCAAGAACACGGCCAACCACGTACTCGTGTGGTACTTCCATCAGGGTCATGCCGGTTTTTTCGAGCTGGCGAACGTGTTTCGCCGTGATACGGCGGCCAGCTTCAACAATGACTTCGCCATTGTTATCTTTAATATCGAATGCAGCAGTTTCACCGCGCAGGCGGCTTGCTACTACTTCCATCATCAACTTACCGTCTTTGATTTCAAACTTAGTGTTTTCAAAGAAAGTGCTGAGGATGTTTTCTGTGCTCAGATCTAATGCACGCAACAGGATTGTCGCTGGTAATTTACGGCGACGGTCGATACGTACGAACAGAGCATCTTTGGCATCAAATTCAAAATCAAGCCAAGAGCCGCGGTAAGGAATGACGCGAGCATTATAAAGTACTTTGCCTGATGAGTGAGTTTTGCCACGGTCGTGATCAAAGAACACGCCCGGACTACGGTGCAGCTGAGAAACGATAACACGCTCAGTACCGTTGATAACGAAGGTACCGTTTTCAGTCATCAATGGGATTTCACCCATATAAACTTCTTGTTCGCGGATATCTTTAATTGTGCCTGGTGCTTCGCGATCGAACATCACCAAACGCAGCTTAACGCGTAAAGGGGCTGAGTAGGTTACACCACGGATTTGACACTCTTTGACATCAAACACCGGTTCGCCGATACGGTAGCTTACATATTGCAGTTCAGCACTGCCTGAGTAGCTCTTGATCGGGAATACAGAACGGAATGCAGCTTCTAAACCGTATTCACCATCTGGATCTGGCTGAATAAACTTGTCGAACGATTCGATCTGAATCGACAACAGATATGGTACGTCCAAAACTAAAGGACGTTTACCGAAGTCCTTACGGATACGTTTCTTTTCAGAATAAGAGTAAGTCATGGGGTTCCTCAGCTTGCTGATTTTTTACCCTACCTACCCTCGCGGGGCAGTTATTTATGACTCCACCATGGCGTCATAAGGGGCGGGGAAAATCATTGTCCCACAGCGCAAAAAGGCCGGTGGTTAATTCACCACCAGCCTAGCCTGAAATCAGGCGACTAATCTAGTCGGAACTAGATTATTTAACTTCAACAGTAGCACCAGCTTCTTCCAGCTCTTTCTTCAGAGCGTCAGCTTCGGCTTTAGAAACTGCTTCTTTGATTGCTGCTGGAGCAGATTCAACCAAATCTTTAGCTTCTTTCAGGCCCAGACCAGTTGCGCCACGAACTGCTTTGATAACAGCTACTTTGTTAGCGCCAACAGCGGCCAGGATTACGTTGAACTCTGTTTGTTCTTCAACAACAGCAGCTGGACCAGCAGCAACAGCTACTGCAGCAGCAGCTGAAACGCCGAATTTTTCTTCCATAGCGCTAACCAGTTCAACAACTTCCATTACAGACATTGCTGCGATAGCGTCAAGGATTTGCTCTTTAGTCACTGACATTTCTCAGATTCCTAACTCTTGGGCATGTGCCCTATTAAACTTTAAAACCAAGCGGCGCCTGAAATTAGGCTGCTTGTTCCTGTTTTTGGTCGCGAACGGCGGCAATTGTGCGTACAAGTTTGCCGGCTGCTGCTTCTTTCATAGTGCTCATCAGGCGTGCAATAGCTTCGTCGCGCGTTGGCAGAGAGGCTAATACATCTACACTGACTGTGGCGCCATTGAAGGCTGCGCCTTTCAGCTCAAACTTCTGGTTCTCTTTCGCGAAATCTTTGAAGATACGCGCAGCAGCACCTGGGTGCTCTTTAGAGAATGCAATCAGAGTTGGGCCTACGAACGCGTTACCTAAACACTCGAATTCGGTGCCAGCTACTGCGCGGCGTACCAGCGTGTTACGGACGACTTTCATCCATACGCCAGCTTCACGAGCTTGCTTACGCAGAGCTGTGATTTTGCCTACAGTAACACCACGAGCGTCGGCAACTACCGCAGATAAAGCACCTTTGGCAGCTTCCTGGACTTCAGCAACGATTGCTTTTTTGTCGTCAAGCTTAATAGCCATTGGCTCTTAACTCCTGGTTCATCCGGACGGAATTGTCCGGTTGCCTACACATCGGTCTATTTTGCAACAGACCGCGCGATTTACGGTGAGAGCCAGATTGATAGGAATCTTTCTGGGGCTAACACCGTCTGCGTAGGTTGGTCTTTTAAGCTGTCATCTTCTCGACGAAGAGTCTCAGCACCTACGGTCTTGGACGGAAGCTGTTGCTTTTTCACACAATTGTATGTCAAAGCCAGCTTCTACCCGAAAATTTGAGCGCGAGATTATAATTTAACCTCGCGCCCATGTAAAGCTGCTTAATTAAGCGACTTTAATTAGATCTTAGCGTCTAAAGAAGCTTGGTCCAGAACGATACCTGCGCCCATAGTGGTCGACAGAGTAACTTTCTTAACGTAAGTACCTTTAGCAACTGATGGTTTAGCACGTTTCAGAGCAACCAACAGAGCTTCTAAGTTCTCTTTGATCTTGTCAGCGTCGAAGTCGATCTTACCAACGGTAGAATGGATGATACCATTCTTGTCGTTACGGTAACGGACTTGACCTGCTTTCGCGTTTTTCACTGCTTCAGCAACGTTTGGAGTTACTGTGCCAGTTTTTGGGTTTGGCATCAGGCCGCGAGGACCGAGGATTTGACCCAACATACCGACAACGCGCATTGCGTCTGGAGAAGCGATAACAACGTCAAAGTTCATTTCGCCTTTCTTCACTTGCTCAGCCAGGTCTTCCATACCAACGATGTCAGCACCAGCAGCTTTAGCAGCTTCAGCGTTTGCACCCTGAGTGAACACAGCTACGCGAACAGTACGACCAGTACCGTGTGGCAGTACAGTTGCACCGCGAACGTTTTGGTCAGATTTACGAGCATCGATGCCCAGGTTTACTGCAACGTCAACAGACTCAACGAATTTGCTGGTTGCCAGCTCTTTTAACAGAGCTACTGCGTCATTGATCGCGTACTCACGAGTAGAATCTACTTTAGAGCGGATTAACTTAGCGCGTTTTGATAATTTAGCCATTGATTAACCCTCTACCACTAAGCCCATAGAACGAGCAGTACCCGCGATGGTGCGGACAGCAGCTTCGTCGTCAGCAGCGGTCAAGTCAGCACGTTTGATCTTAACGATCTCTTCCAGCTGAGCACGAGTCACTTTACCGACTTTCTGTGTATTTGGACGGCCTGAGCCACCTTTCAAACCAGCTGCTTTTAACAACAGGAATGATGCTGGTGGTGTGCGGGTTTCAAATGTGAATGAGCGGTCACTGTATACAGTGATCACTACTGGGATTGGCATGCCTTTTTCCAGAGATTCTGTACGAGCGTTGAAGCCTTTACAGAATTCCATGATGTTCACACCGTGTTGACCCAGTGCTGGACCAACTGGTGGTGATGGGTTTGCCATACCAGCTTTAACTTGTAATTTTACAAGCGCCGTGACTTTCTTAGCCATGTTACACCTCTTTATAGGGTCTCAGCCTCGTAAGTGCGAGGACACTTACTCAAACGGCTCCCCTGACGTTAAAAAAGGCCGCGATTATATTTTAATCAGCGGCCCGTGACAACGGATATTTCACCGTTAAGCTTTTTCGACTTGACCAAATTCCAGTTCGACTGGAGTTGAACGGCCGAAAATAAGAACTGATACCTTGACACGGCTCTTTTCGTAGTCGACTTCTTCGACCACGCCGTTGAAGTCGGCAAATGGACCTTCGGTAACACGGACCACTTCGCCTGCTTCGAACAATGTTTTTGGTTTTGGCTTGTCAGCATTGTCTTGCAGACGATTCAGAATGGTATTGGCCTCTTTTTCAGTGATTGGTGCAGGACGATCTGACGTACCACCAATGAAACCTAATACGCGCGGCACACTTTTCACTAAGTGCCATGCTTCTTCGCACATTTCCATCTGAACTAATACGTAACCTGGGAAGAATTTACGCTCTGATTTGCGCTTTTGACCACCGCGCATTTCAACCACTTCTTCTGTTGGTACTAATACTTCGCCGAACTTCTCTTCCATGCTATGGATCTTGATGTGTTCGCGCAGCGACGTAGCAACACGTTGCTCAAACCCGGCGAATGCCTGCACGACATACCAACGCATTTTTCCTGACATGGTTTAGACCCCTAATCCGGTTAAGAACGAAACGATTTTCAACAAAGCTGCATCTAGAATCCACAACAACACACCCATGATCAGCGTCACGATGCCGATCACCAAGGTAGTTACGTTAGTTTCTTGACGTGTTGGCCATACAACTTTGCGAACTTCTAATTTGGCTTCCTTCGCAAACACCAAAAACAAACGGCCTTTTGCTGTTTGAGCTGCAATAAAACCAGCTAGTGAAATTGCTACGACTAGCGCACCAGCGCGCGGCAACGCTGATAATTCAAAAGCGTAATTCACACCAATCAACGCACCGAGAATGGCAATTACAACCAACCATTTCACCAAATCCAAGCCACTTTTTGGCGTTTCTGTTACTGCATTCATGCTTAAACTCACTCTACATGCCGTTAATTAAAGGCTGTTTATGGACCCGGACCCTGCTTGGTCCGTTGTCAGAATTGGCAGGGGCAGAGGGATTCGAACCCCCAACCATCGGTTTTGGAGACCGCTGTTCTACCAATTGGAACTATGCCCCTGGGGTTTTAGCGCGGTGAGCACTAAAAATAGCCGCTCATTATACTGGCTCGGCGTGCTAAAACAAGCTCTGCGACGATCCGGATCTGATCTTTTACCAAGCAACTGGGCTGGTGTCGCACCTCTTGAGCCAGAAGTCGTATTGAATTTGTTGGTTAGCACTGTAATCTAAAGCCAGTTGATTTCGTTGATAAATAGGAAAAATCATGCAAACGGTGATAGGAACGCCTGGCAGCACGACTGCGACGAAGGTGTTACTACTGGGTTCTGGTGAACTCGGTAAAGAGGTCTGTCTCGAGTTAAAGCGATACGGCTGTGAAGTGATAGCCGTCGATCGCTATCCTAATGCTCCTGCAATGCAAGTTGCTGATCGGCATTATGTAATTTCTATGCTCAATGACGCTGCACTGCGCCAACTAGTGATTAAAGAGAAACCTACTTATATAGTCCCAGAAATTGAAGCTATCGCGACGGCAACCTTGGTCGAGCTTGAAAAAGAAGGATTCACCGTCATTCCGACAGCGCGGGCTGCACAACTAACAATGAATCGTGAAGGCATTCGTCGATTGGCAGCCGAAGACTTGGCACTACCGACATCTCGTTACCAGTTTGCCGATGACCACGCGTCATACGTCGCTGCGGTTGCCGCAATTGGTTATCCTTGCGTGGTTAAGCCCATTATGTCCTCTAGTGGCAAGGGGCAATCAGTTCTAAAATCAGAAAATGATTTAGAACCTGCATGGCAATACGCGCAAGAAGGCGGCCGCGCTGGTAAAGGTCGTGTAATTGTCGAAGGATTCGTCGATTTTGACTACGAAATCACCTTGTTAACAGTAAGAACAGGCCAAGATACTTTGTTTTGCCAACCGATCGGACATCGGCAAGAACGAGGTGATTATCGCGAGTCGTGGCAACCACAAACCATGTCAGAATTGGCGCTTCAACGAGCTCAAGCGTATGCAAAAAAAATCACCGATGCGCTTGGTGGACGCGGTTTATTTGGCGTAGAGCTGTTTGTCAAAGGCGATGATGTCTGGTTTAGCGAAGTGTCACCGCGCCCCCACGATACGGGGATGGTGACACTAATATCGCAACAGTTGTCAGAATTTGCGTTGCACGCGCGTGCTATTCTGGGGTTGCCGATACCCCAAATTAAACAATATGGACCCGCAGCCTCTGCCGTGTTGTTAGTGCAAGGCCACTCTCAGAGCATCGCATATGGCAACCTGACACAAGCCTTGTTACAACCAGACACTGAAATTCGCTTGTTTGGCAAACCGGAAGTACAAGGTGAACGTCGCCTTGGTGTGGCGTTGGCATTGGCCGATTCAACTGACGCCGCTGTTGCGAAAGCCAAAGACGTGATTGCACAAATCAAGGTACATTTAGACTAACTATTAGCGCTGGCTGAACTATAAGTTCTAGCCTACACTGGAAAATGGCTGTAATTTCGACAGCCATCAACCTGCAGTTCTGCAACAGCAGTGCTGAATTGTTTTGGTCGCGATTAAGAGGGACTCTCCATGATTCTGTTAGTTGGTGGTGAAAAAGGCGGCAGTGGCAAAAGTTGTCTGGCGCAAAATATCGCCGTGTACTTTTCCAGCCTGAAGAACGCCAATGTGATACTGGTCGATTGTGACCCGCAACGTACAACGTCGGATTGGGTGCAAGAACGCCATCTGTCACCCAATGTGCAATGGATTAACTGCGTGCAGATGTACGGTAAAATCCGTTATGAATTAAAAAGTTTAGAACACCACTACGACTACGTGATCGTCGACTGTGGTGGCCAAGACAGTGTCGCATTGCGCTCTGCCATGTCCGTCGCGTCTCATGTGTTGCTGCCACTTCGCCCAAAACGTCGCGATTTAAAAACGCTGGAACATTTAGAAGATCTAGTCAGCAACTGTAACGTGGTGAATCCAGACATGATCGTGGCGTGTGTCTTGACTCAGTGTCCGTCGCTACCAAACCAATCGAACCGAATTCTCGAAGCTAAAGATGTCGTACGCTCATTTAATTTGCGCGTTTTAAATTCTGTGACTTTCAGTCGCAACATTTATGACGACAGTGAAGAAAAAGGCATGTCTGTGATGGATACCGAACCCGATGGTAAAGCGGCGACGGAAATCAAAGACATCATTACTGAGTTGTTAGCTATGAAGGCGATCCAAGAAGATGGCATTGACCGATCTGAAAAAAAATTCAACACGATCGACTAATCGAACACTCAGTGTTGATGAATTCATAGCGGATGCCGAACATTATGCGATGGGGGCTCCGACTATGGTGCCGACTATTACCAAAATAGTCCCAGAGTCCTCGCCGACAGCCGCGGCACAACTCAATGCGGGTCCGATGCGGCATGCAACCTTCACACTGAGCCACGAAGCAATAGAACTGCTAAATCAACTGAGTCAGGAAACTGGCATGTCAAAATCGAAGTTAATTCGACAGTTAATTTTTAGTTTTAACGAAAATGCCGATAGTCCAGCGACACCGGCTGTTGTCATTAAGAAAGTTGAATAAAAACAAAACCACGGCAATAAAAAACGGCGGAAATTCCGCCGTTTTTTGTTATCTAAGCCATCTTACTTAGAAGTTTAAAGCAATACGTTGACGCGAGATCGTCATACAGACTTTTTTAATGCCGTCGCCATAAAAAAGTGGGTTAAATTGCTGGTCAAGGCAATACGTTTTGTAGAAGTCGCGCAGCGTTTCCATATCTGCAGTAATACGTTCAAGCTCCTGCTGCTGTCCCGTACCCATATCGCGAGACAGCGACATTAGATCACGTTTGACTTGACGTAGGCTTTGACTACCCGTTGATTTAGTGGCGTTTTGAGCTTCAGAAGACAGCTGATCAAACAACGCTTCTTTGTACGGCAATATTTTGGGATGGTCAGAAAATGTCGCAATCATCAAAATAATCACGATAAACCACAGTGCTTTTTTCATAAATACCTACCTCCACCACCACAGACTCCGGTGTACATGTGCATCAATGTACCTTGACTTCGATTCGCCGTCTACGCATTGCCGTGGCAATACACAAAGGCACCGTTGCTTGCGACCCCATGTATTAGATCTTTCTTATATTCAAGTGTCATCCCACTCAATTCATTTGAAGCAGGTCAAGCTTCTGGCAGTTTTTGCTCGCTTGCAATCGCCGATTATCTGATGATTGCTGCTATACTGGCGATTCTGCGCGACTGTAACTCCTTACAGCACAATAAAAAGAGGTATCCCGTGGCTAATCATGATGAACGCATCCCCGTCAAAGTGGACATGCATTATCCGAATCCCGATGAGTTAGCAACAATCGCCGAAAAGGGCACTATTTATGTGCGGGCGATGAAAGGGCTCCATCAGCGACTGCGACGTAACATGGGCTTCATTTTTATGGCAATGTTTATGCTGATCCCATTCATCCAGTATGAAGGCCACCAGGCTGTGTTACTGGATATCGGCTCGCAGAAATTCAATATCTTCGGTTGGACCTTATGGCCGCAAGATTTCACAATCATCATGTGGATCTTTATCATCGGCGCTTATGCGTTGTTCTTTGTTACTACTTTTTACGGCCGGGTCTGGTGCGGTTACATGTGTCCGCAAACCATTTGGACTTTTATCTTTATTTGGTTTGAAGAAAAAATCCAAGGCAACCGCAACCAACGCATCAAACTCGACCAATCGCCTTGGACAAAAGACAAAATTGTCAAAAAGGGCTTAACTCATCTTGCTTGGCTCGCGTTCTCGTTATGGACGGCATTAGTGTTTGTTGGTTATTTCACGCCGATGCTCGATTTGTTGCGTGATGTGTTTACCTTCAGCGCTACTTTTTGGTCCTATGTATTTATCCTGATTTTTATGTTCTGTACCTACGGCAACGCCGGCTGGATGCGCGACATCATGTGTACACATATCTGCCCGTACGCTCGCTTCCAATCAGCCATGTTTGATAAAGACACCTTTACCGTCACGTACGACGCCAAACGCGGTGAAAGTCGTGGTCCGCGTTCACGCAAAGATACTGAATATAAAGAAAAAGGCTTAGGCGACTGCATCGACTGTAATCTGTGCGTCCAAGTGTGTCCAACAGGGATAGATATTCGCAATGGCTTGCAATATGAATGCATCAACTGCGGTGCATGTATTGATGCCTGTGACGACACAATGGAAAAAATGGGCTATGCCAAAGGCCTTATTTCCTACACGTCAGAACATAGCCTCGCCGGAAAACAAACCAAAGTCTTACGACCCAAGCTTGTTGGCTATTTCATGGTCATGGTCATAGTCACAGGTGCTTTTGTGGTGAATCTATACCACCGCAAACCGGTAGAATTAGATATCGTGCGTGATCGAGGCGCTTTGTCACGTGAAAACGATCAAGGGTTGGTTGAAAACACCTACACGCTGAAAATCATCAATAAATCGCAAAAACCACAAACTTTTGAATTAAAAGTGTCGGGACTGGACAACCTGCAGTGGATCGGTGATCAAAGTGTGACAATCCCTGCTGGGGAAACCGCTAACGTACCGATTAGCTTAGCGATAGACCCGGTAGAGTTAAGCAAACCGAGTACCGAAATTGAATTCACTATCGTTAACAAAGATGATGCTGATATCACCCTAGAACAAAACAGCAAATTCTTCGGCAGCCGTTAACATTTGCCACTCAGCTTAAAAACGCCCGGCTCGCCGGGCGTTTTTTATATCGGAGCTTCGACATGTCGCACGCATTTAACTTTGCAGATTTGACGCCAGATCTGCAACTGGACGCACTGCAAAGTATTGGTTTTTATGCTGATTCTGGTTTGCTGGCGCTTAATAGCTATGAAAACCGGGTGTACCAGTTCCGCGCGGATGACGGCAAACGATACGTGGCTAAATTCTATCGTCCCGAGCGCTGGAGCGATGCGCAAATACTTGAAGAACATCAATTTGCGCTCGATCTAGTGACCGCAGAGGTGCCGGTGGTTGCACCGATAGCTCGAGATGGCGTGACTTTGCATCATTTTAGCGGTTACCGCTTTGCGCTTTTCCCGAGTTGTGGTGGACGACCTTTTGAAATGGATAACTTAGATCAGTTCGAGCAACTAGGTCGTTATCTTGGAATGTTGCACCAAGTCGGCTCGCAACGTCCATTTCAGGCACGGCCACAGATCGATTTACGCCAAGATATTGCACGTGCTAGTCAACAGCTACTGCAATCTCGTTGGTTACCGGCACATCTAGCACAGCCATTGCAACAGGTGTTGAAAGCAGCTCAAAGCCAAGTGCCTGCCATGTCAGGCAGCTCCATCCGTTGCCACGGCGATTGTCACGCAGGCAATTTATTGTGCAACGAACGTTTGACGCTGCTTGACCTTGACGATGCACTCCAAGGGCCTCCAATCACCGATTTCTATTTATTGTTGTCCGGTGACCGCCATGATCAATTGGTTCAACTTGATGTTTTGCTTGAACAATACGAGAACTTTTTCCATCTGCCTCAGTCTCAATTGGCGTGGCTAGAAGCACTAAAATTACGCCGCATGATCACGTACATGGCATGGCTTGATCTACGCTGGGGTGACGCCGCCTTTCAGCAAGCGTTCCCTTGGTTTAGCCAAGCCAGTTATTGGCAGCAACAGGTGTCGGAGTTAGAGCAACAAGTGAAGCGCCTAGACTTGCCCGCATTGTCGCTTGGTTTAAGTGATTCATGGTAGGCTCTGTACAGTGAAATCAGCGCTGGTGTAAGCTGTGCCGCAGTTTCTGTTCCCTCGAAGATAGATAAGGACACTCCACGATTATGAAACGTATTTTTTCGTTGCTGTTGGCATTGATGTTAGCCCCTGCGGCATGGGCTGTTGGCGGCCCATATCAAGAAGGCGTGCAATATGAAGTCATTGGACAACAAGGCACGGCAAAACCTGAATTAAAAGAGTTCTTTTCATTTTATTGCCCTCACTGCAACGCCTTCGAACCAGTCCTGCATGAAATCGCTCAAAAGCTACCAGCTGGCACCGCTTTCAAAAAATACCATGTTGATTTCATGGGCCAAGCACCACAGCCTATCCAGCAAAACCTGTCAGAAGTCATGGTATTGGCAAAACTCAAAGGCAAAGACGAAAGCGTCAACAAAGCTTTGTTTAAACACATTCATACCGATAAAAAACGCTTCGGTTCGACTGAAGAAATTAAAGCTGTGGCTGTAGCTGCTGGATTGGATGCTGCAACTTTTGACAAAGATATCAAAAGCTTTGCTGTCCAATCTCAGGTTCGCTTAATGCAAAAAGAACAAAAGACCCTGTCAGAAGCCAAGATCATGAACAGTGTCCCGACATTGATCGTCAACGGTCGCTACAAGCTGCATGTCGACAAACTCGACGCTGCTGATATCAAAGGTGACTTGGCTGCATTGATTCAGTTTTTGCTGACGAAATAAGGACAATATCATGTGGAAAGCATTCGCCACAGCGGCGCTGTTAACTCTGGCCAGTTGGTCTGCAAGCGCAGCCAATTTTGTAGCTGGCGTGCATTACGAAGTCATTGCCGACCAACCAACGGCAACTCCGGAAATTCGCGAGTTCTTCTCTTTCTATTGTCCGCACTGCTATCACTTTGAGCCTGTGCTACAAAAAGCTTTAGGTGAAGTTGCAAGCGGCACCCCTATGGTGAAAAACCACGTTGATTTTATGTCGTTTGCTCCAGCTTCAACCCAAGCAGCGATGACCCGTGCATACGTTGCAGCAGCTAAGCTAGGTAAAGGCCATGAAGCAACAAACGCCTTGTTTAACGCAATCCACCAAGAGCGTAAACGCCCTGCCAATGCTGATGACGTGCGGGCCATTGTGCTCAGCACTGGGGTAGATCCAAAGCAATTTGATGACACCTTGTTTTCAGAAGAGGTCAATAAAACAGTTGATGACATGTCGTTTCAACAAAGCTTTTGGTCAAATAAAGAGTTAAAACCGTCGAACCCGATGCTATCTATGATGATGCAAAAACAATCACAAGAGCGCCAACCTGTGCTGGCTGGCGTCCCTATGTTGATTATTAACGGTAAATATCGAATTAACTTGGCGGCACTGGACAGCACAAAAATCGATCAAGAGTTACCCGAGATCATCAACTTTTTGTTGAAGAATCCTTAATCGAATTTCCGTAGAAAAAAGCCGGCTCAATGCCTAATGCCAGTCAGATAAGCTGACTGGCATTATTTTTTCGTGTCAATGAACTTGAAAAAGGCGAGCGGTGGCAACAAAAAAGCAGACCGTCAGCCGCAGGGATAGCGGATGACGAGCCTACATGGACGTATTTACGGCGTGTCTGCGTTTTGTTACCACTGCCGCTGTAGCCAGGCTTGCTAAGTATTTGCATTAAAAACGCTTAACTGACTGGCATTAGGCTCAATGCCGGCTTTTTGTTTGCTCTGTGACCGCGATGACGCTTATGGCCACTGCACTTGCGCCAGTGCATCTGGAATTTCGCCTAAAAATGTCTTCACCACGTTGTTTTGTTCATCGAGCAGGATGATGCGTGGAATACCTTGGTTGGTCACTTGCTGATAATATGTTTGGTTTGGATCGGACACAAACCGGATCGGTAACTTGTATTCAGCTCGAAAGCGTTGCAATGCTTCAACCGATTCACCTCGACCAAAGGCAATAATCCGAATTTTCCCTAACAAATCGCTCCGTTGCAGCTGATGCATAAATCGCTGCGAATCATGGCACCAAGTGGCAAAGAACACGAGCAAAGTACGCCGGCCCGTTTGCGGCATCTCAATTGAATTGCCATCAATGTCGACGACAGTCGCAAAAGGTTGCACCATCCCCACACGCAGCCGTTCTTCCACCACCCGCACCGGCTCGGCAGCTGGGCTTGCAGCAGCCACAGCAGCCGTCGGATGTGCGGCAGCAGGCTGTGGATCTAAATCGGCGGTCGACTGACACGCCACCAAACCGCACAACAAGGTGCTGCAGGTTAACAAAGTACGAATTTTTTGCACTGTGGGCATCCTTGACTCTTGTTCAACGCGGCTAGACACCTATCAACGTGCCCGTCTCGAGCGTTTCTTAGATGTTTTTTGAAGTTGTTTTTCTGCGGCACGGCGCTGCTGCGCTGTCTTCTCAGGATCGCCCAACACATCCTGCCAAAAATTGGCGGCGACAGTCCCTGCGATATCGACTTCTGCATTGGTCAGCAACACGATGCCATAGCCCGTGCTTGGCGAATATGCAATGTAGGGTCGATATCCATCGACGACGCCGGCATGATAAAACAATTTATGCTCGTCATATTGAACTACGCGCCACCCCAGCCCATACCAAGCACTGACTTCAGAAAACTGCTGCCAGATTGGCCAACGGGGCCGGTTTGGCACGCGCACTTGCGGCTGCTGTAGGGCTTGTAGTAGTTCCGGGCGGAATACCTGCGGTGCGGCACCTAACATCGCTTGCAGATACACAGCGAGATCACGCGCTGATGCGTTCACACCCGCCGCGGTCGGCACTCGATAGAAATTGGCTTTTGGCTTCATCGAAGTCCAACCGCGTCCACCTCGTTGATGTGGCCAAGCGCGATTTGGATTCGCCAATAGTTGCACTAGCCCAACGGAAGCAGTTGCCATGCCGAGTGGGCGAAAGATTTTCTCAGCCAACAATTCTTCATACGGCAATCCACTACTTTGTTCTGCCGCTTTGGTTAAGAAGCCAAACAACACGTTTTGGTAGCTGTAACATTGGCCCACAGGGCACACCGGACTTAACTCTTGAATACGAGGTTTGATTTGCTCTGGCGTTTGGTCAGCTTCCAGCAAGTCCTCAAACGCATGCGACCAGTAACCTGAACGCTGTGCTAGGACTTGTTCGAGTGTTAACTGCTGCTCTAACTGTGGCGTTCGCAACACAAGTCCGGGCACGTAACGTGTCAACGGTGCTTGTAGATCAAGGCGCTGCTCCTGCGCAAGTTGCACCATGATGTTGCCAGCAAAGGTTTTAGAAACAGAAGCGAGTCGAAACACAGTATCGGCATTTACAGCATCAGGTTGACCGGCTTGCCGCACGCCGACAGTGTGGATGGCGAGGAGTTGATCACGCCAAACGATCGCCAAGGCTCCGCCTGGGATATTGAGCTTATCCATTTGCTCATCAAATTTAGCTTTGGTGTGGGCAACGATAGTTTCTTGTTGGGCTGTTGCCGCAACCAATGGCATTGCTAGACACCACAGCAGACAACCGCCAACGATACGCTTAAACATGCAGACTCCAACTGGCCGCAAGAACAAAAGGCGGCAGCCGTTACAGATCGCTCTGGAAGTGAACTCAATCGGCCCATTACCTGATGAACCGCTCATTTTTATCGGGTCATGGTGCGATAGCCGACGCAGGCTGGCAAGCAAAAATTTGCAGATTATTGAGCGGCTTCGCGCCGTATGAACCCACGCTCGTGTAGATAGGATTGAAATACTCGGTCGACCCGTAACTTAGCGTCCGTTTCTAACCAGCGCTGCACTAAAGCTAAATAATTGACATCATTATAGATTTCTGGCCAGCGTTGGTTTAGTGCGTCGATCATCGCCGCGTTATCGGCAGTAGCGTTACACCCAACGAAGCCCAAACTAAAACTAGCAGTTTCGGTTAATGGCAACGACACCAAATTGGTCATCCGTTGCATCCGCGACAGATAGACCATCTCGTCTGGATAACCCAAGGCATAATCTAAACGACTGCGCGATACCATGCCCAATAAGCTTCCTAAAGCGGTTTCACCTGCTAACCGAGTCACCCGTTTGTCTTGCAACAACTCATCTAATGTCGCGCCAAAACTGCGAGATGCGGTGATGCCCACCGCTTGTGGGAACTTACGTAAGATCTCCGCTAATGAATAACGATCACCGTGCCGAAACTCAGCCAACTGCGGCAGCAGCTCAGTACGGGTAATCAGTTCAATCGGCAAACCAAAGGTGCTGGGATGTTTAGAAAACAGCAGGCGCTGCTCGCGCTCCGGCGTGCGATACAAACTCAGTACACAAACATTCGCGCCTTGTGCATCGTCCAACGACTTCATCAAGCGACTAGCCGGCACCTGTAACCGTCGAAACTCAAACTGCGGCAGGTACGACTCCAACAACGCGGCCACAGATTCGTCGCGGCCGTCATTGCTGGTTTTCAAATAGTAGGGAGGGAAATCCAATTGCACCCAGTGGATACGCGGCTTGCTTTGGACGGGGCTAGCGGTGTCAGTCGCTTGCACTAGCCAAGGAAGCAACAAACTACAGGCGACTCCACACAGCCATAACCGCATAAATTACCTCAGGCCACCGCTTTTCTTCGGCGACGACTGCTTGTCCTCGTCCGGCGCTTGTGTAGTGTTTTTGCTTAGTTGGCTTGATTTGCCTGCACTGCGGCTATTGCTACTTTTTGAGTTGGCTGCTGGCTTGTTGCTTTTGGCCAGCGCGTCTTTGCTCACAACCGTTTTTTTCGTTGTTGTTGCTTTTGCGGTCACAGATTTGGTTTTACTGTCGGTTGCTTTTGTGGCTGTTTTACTGCCAGGTTTGGTTGTGGCTACAAGCGCTTTTTTATTGCTTACAGCCCCTGTTTTTTTGCTGTGAGCGGTTTGGCTAGAAGAGTTCTTCGCCACGCTGGTCACTTTTTTCGCTTTTTTATGCTGACTTACCGACTTTGTAGGCTTTTGAGTGGTTTTGGATGATGTTGCTACTTTGGTTTCAACAGTCACTTTTGCCACGTGTGGTGCCGCAGCTTCTGGCTTTTTGACGGCGAGTCGCTGTGCTTCCGTGATAGGTAAAAACTGCAGCGGATCTTTCGGTAAATTGTTTTGCCATAATTCGAAATGCAAATGGGCCCCGGTTGCCCGCCCGGTTTTGCCGACTAACCCAATTTGCTGGCCAGCTTGCACCCATGTTCCCATTTGCACATCAATCCGCGACAAATGCGCAGAAAGACTTTGAAATTGATCGCCATGTTCAATCAACACTGCGTTACCAAAATCCCCACTCAAACTGGTGCTATCTGCACTAAGCACTACGCCAGAGCGGGTTGCATAAACAGGGGTACCGATCGGCGCGGCAAAGTCAGTGCCGTGATGTTTCCGGTTGCGACTTTTGACTATGTAATTGGCAAAAGATGAACTAATACGCGCGCCTGGGACTGGGTGGACAAATGCATCGTCAAAGCTTTGTTGCACCGCAGGTTTGGGTTTAGCTTTCGCCTGCACCGCTGCGGGTGGAGTTTGCGAGCAGGCAGTCACGACGCTTACCAGAGCCGCGGTCCATGCGAATCGATGTCGGAATAAAGCCAGTAACCGCAAACGAGCAGCTCCGTAATGTTGACATAATCATGTAGAGCCTAGAGTGTTACCCGAAATCTTAGCGGCGGCAAGCTGAACTCGCTTACAAGCCTTATTTTTGCTGGTTTGTGGTCATCAAACAGTAACTTTCTGATGGTCGACCTGTAGCGCTTTCGCTTTTCAGCGGTCGCCTGATAATGTTATTTTCTTTTTATTAACTTTTATCGTCACTCTGTATACCTGCGAAAGGATCGCCCATGACCACTATTTTCCGCCGTCAGCCACTCGTGCTGGCCTGTCTACTGGCTATGTTGCCTGCCGCTCACGCCACAGTGCGCGATGTACTGCCTACTGGCGCAAACCCAGAACATTATCAACTAACGATCGACCCAAACATTCAGGATGCTCGCTTTCAAGGTGACATGACCTTGCGATTTAAGGCGGAACAAGCGCTGCCTTTTCTGGAGTTAAACGCCATTGATTTAACCGTGCAACAAGCCACGTTAGATGGCAAGCCGGTCAATAGTAAGGTTGATGAAACAACGCAAAGGGTGCGGTTTGAAGTGCCTATCAGCAAAGGCGAACACACGCTGACCGTGCGTTACCAAGGCAAAATCTACGAGCAAAGTGCCGGCTTGTTTGTCACCAGTTACCGCAAAGCCGATGGCAGCGAAGGCAAAATGTTGTCGAGTCAATTTGAACCCGGTGACGCACGAAAACTTGCGCCGATGTGGGACGAACCGTCCAAAAAAGCTGAGTTTGAAATCAGTATCATCGAGCCCAAAGGGCAAATGGCCGTGTCGAACATGCCTGAAGTCAAACGCGAAAAGTTGGCTGACGGTCGTCACAAAGTGCAGTTTGCCAAAAGCCCGAAGATGAGCAGCTACTTGTTGTACGTCGGCGCGGGCGATTATGAACGGATCTCAGGCAAATCTGCTGGTGTGGAACACGGTGTGATCACCAAACGCGGCGATGCCAAAAAAGGGGAATACGCCTTAAACGCCTCATACCAACTGCTTGATTTCTACAATGATTATTTCGGTGTGAAGTTCCCATTGCCAAAGTTAGACCATTTAGCCGTACCAGGGGCCGGTGGTTTTAGTGCGATGGAAAACTGGGGTGCCATTATGTATTTCGAAGGCGCGTTGTTACTCGATCCCCAATATTCGACTGTTGCCAACAAACAAGATGTTTACATCACAGTGGCGCACGAAATGGCGCACCAATGGTTTGGTAACCTTGTGACCATGCAATGGTGGGATGATTTGTGGCTCAACGAAGGCTTCGCCTCCTGGATGGAGACCAAGGCCACTCAGCATTTTAACCCCGCTTGGCAAATGGAAATGAGCTCGGTGCAAGCGCGTAACTATGCGATGTACCAAGATTCTCAACAAACCACCCACCCTGTGGTGCAACAAGTCAATAACCTCGAAGAGGCCAACGCCGCATTTGACGGCATCACCTATTCGAAAGGATTAGCCGTGATCACCATGATTGAAGCGTATCTGGGTGAAGATGCGTTTCGAAAAGGGGTGCGGGCTTACATGCAACAGCACCAATACCAGAACACAGTGACCGGTGATTTATGGTCAGCACTCGAAAAAGCGTCAGGGAAACCGGTGCGGCAAATTGCCAAAGACTTCACCACACAACCGGGTGTGCCGATGATCGATGTGCTGGATGCACGGTGTGACAAGGGCAACACGGTCGTCACGGTGAAACAAGATCGCTTTGGCTTGGACGAAACATCGAAACAGGCATTAACTTGGACAGTTCCGGTAGTCGCCCGCGTCACCGGCAATGCCAGTGCTCGGTTTGAAGTCAAAGGCGCTGCGGCACAAACGCTGCAACTGGCCGGCTGTGGGCCGGTAGAACTGAACGCAGGCCAAACTGGCTATTACCGCGTGCGTTACGCGCCTGCCGTGTTCGCCCAGTTGGCCGCCAACTTCAACCAACTGGCCACAGTTGATCAGCTCGGGATTTTAAAGGACTCACTGGCCTTTGCTGGTGCCCAATATTCGCCGGTGGGCCATGTGATGACGTTGATCCAACAATCACGCGCCAGCACAGACCCGATCATTCAAGCGGACATTGCCAATCAACTGGCGATGTACGACGAGTACTACAAAGGTAAAGCCTCGCAACAAAGTTATCGTCAGTGGTCGCTGCGCCTGTTGCAACAATGGTTTAAGCCAATTGGTTGGGATGCCAAGGCCGGCGAATCTGACAATCAGGCACTGCTGCGCACAACCCTGATCCGCGTGATGGCAGACCTCGGCGACCCACAAATGCTGGCGCAAGCACGCCAACGTTATGCCGCCAGTCAGACCGATCCAACAGCCCTTCCTGCCGCACTGGCACAAACAGTGCTGCGCGTGTTAGGCGCCCACGGTACTAAAGATGACTTTGCGCTGTTACAGCAACAAGCTGCAAAAACAACGAATTCAACCGAACAACGTGAACTGCTGCGCGCACTAGCATCAACCCAAGATCAAGAACTTGCCAAACAAGTGCTGAACTTGGCGTTATCCAAGGATACGCCAAAGCAATGGGCACCGAATTTGATTGCCCAAGTAGCGCAACATCATCCGGCTACTGCGTATCAGTTCTATCTGGCCAATCAGCAAGCGATTAACGAGCGACTAGACCCACTTCGCCGCGCCGGTTTTGATGCCACCTTGCTGGAATCATCTGACGACCCAGCGATGCAGACCTTGTTGCTTGAAAAAGCCAGCAAGGCCGACAGCAAACCCGTCAAGCAAGCCTATGAAGAAAGTGCTTCTGCGATTGGGCGTTTTGTCGAGCGTCGCCAACGTATCCCGGTGGAAATCGATAAGTTCTTAGACAGCGTGAAATAACACGCAATGGCTGTCGCCTTGCGTGTCTGTAGGCGAAATCCGACACCTGTGATAACTCGGCAAACACAAGGTCAGCGCAAGCTGGCCTTGTTTTTCCTCCCACGCGCATCCATCTGTGTGATCACACCCATCAGGTCAGTCACCTTGAGGATTTAGCATGACTGCTTTACAAATAGATCTAGTGTCCGATATCGCTTGCCCTTGGTGTGCGATAGGCTTCGCCCGACTGCAGCAAGCCCTCCAGCAACTGCCTGAACTTGACGCCACTGTCACTTGGCGCGCCTTCGAATTGAACCCTGACCCACAGCTTGTGCCAGAACCCATCTTGCCCGCGTTGTGCAAGAAATACGGTGTCAGCGAAGCCGAAATGCGCGCGAATCAGCAGCGCCTCATCGGCATCGCCAACGAATTAGGTTTAGATTTTTCCGGCATGGAGCAGCGCCTGACCTGCAACACCTTTAACGCCCACCGTTTAATAAAATGGGCTGGCACTTTGGGCAAACAAACAGAGCTGAAGCTGGCGTTGTTTCAGGCATATTTTGGCCAAGGTGTATCGGTCAACGAAGAAGCTGAGCTGCTGGCGTGTGTGCGTGGTGTCGGCTTGCCAGAGGAGGCTGCCCGCGCCGTGCTACAAAGCACTGAATTTACTGAACAAGTACGCCAAGAGCAGGCGTTTTATCAACAAGCAGGGGTAAACTCAGTACCTGCTTTTATCATTAACAACCGGTATCTGATTTCGGGGGCGCAAGACCCTGCGACGCTGGCGCAAGCACTGAGCCAAATTGCGGCTGAAACTACGGATGCTTAAGTCTAGCGACCTAGCGCGACAAGCCCAGGTCAACCAAGTGCTGGAGTACGGTATGGGTTGCACCGATGCTCTGGTGCGCCTTTATGTCGCGAAGCCACCGCCGATGCAGGAGTTTTTGGCACTGCAACAGGTGGCGCCGCTGCTGTCTGGGCAAATTCAACAAATTAGTAGTCATTGCGGCAACGGCTGGCGTAAGGTGTTTAATGTGTATGCCAAGTTGGTGTTTGCATTGCCTACGCCGTGGCAGCCTGACTTGCAAGGCTGCGCGACATGGCAGAGCTGGCGCGACCGCTGCTTATTGCAAGCGTCGAGCGAGACGAGCTTGTTGTTCAGTGCACCCCATTTGCCTGCACTATCAAGCCCAACTACTGCGCGCACTTTGCATATTATCGCTGGCCGACAACACGCGCGAGCGCTAGTCGCAAGTGGCGAACTGACAGCCCCGCTGGATTGGCTGGACGAAGAATTTGCACTCAACGCCGAGCGCAGGCTGATCGTTTGCCCCTATTTGGATTACCGGCAGCTTAGCGATGTTAAAATAGCCCGCGTGGCGGCTATTGCAGCGGCGTTTTGTTACGACGGCTAGCCACTCGCAAATACATATCGAGACGTTCTAACACGCCCTGCTAAGTCGGCGGACGCTTACACGCTGTCGGCTGTGGGTTTAAAAACTCACTCGTGATGCACCAAAGCAACAGCGTTTAGCTGCGCGCTCCGCCAGACCAGCCACAGACCACACAGGCTCATCCCATGTAGTCTGGAGTTGCAGCTTTAGGCTAACAAAGGTTTTAAATACCGCCCCGTGTGCGACGCTGGGTTCGCCGCGACTTGCTCTGGCGTGCCGGTGGCGATAATTTCTCCGCCACCCGAGCCGCCTTCAGGGCCTAAATCAACAATCCAGTCGGCGGTTTTAATCACATCCAAGTTATGCTCAATCACCACGACTGTGTTGCCGTGATCACGTAGCTTGTGCAGCACGTTTAACAGCTGCTGGATGTCGTAGAAATGCAAGCCGGTGGTCGGTTCGTCCAAGATATACAGGGTTTGGCCTGTGTCGCGTTTGCTGAGTTCACGCGCTAGCTTAACGCGCTGCGCTTCACCGCCCGATAACGTTGTCGCTGACTGGCCGAGTTTAATGTAGGTCAGACCGACGTCGATTAAGGTTTGTAGCTTACGCGCCACGGCCGGAATATTGTCAAAATACACCCTTGCATCTTCGACCGTCATTTCCAGCACTTCATGAATGTTTTTGCCCTTGTATTTAATTTCCAAGGTTTCGCGGTTGTAGCGTTTGCCTTTACAGACATCACAGGGCACATACACGTCTGGCAAAAAGTGCATTTCGACTTTGATCACGCCATCGCCTTGGCACGCTTCGCAACGGCCGCCTTTGACGTTAAAGCTAAAACGACCCACTTGATAACCACGCGAGCGCGCTTCTTGCGTACCGGCGAACAATTCCCGCACTGCGGTAAAAATGCCGGTGTAGGTGGCAGGGTTGGAACGCGGCGTGCGGCCGATTGGGCTTTGGTCGATATCGACACATTTATCAAAATGCTCTAAGCCTTTGATTTGTTTATATGGCGCTGGGTCATCGCCTTCGCCTTTGTTCAGCTGCCGATGGGCGATGCGAAACAAGGTATCGTTGATGAGGGTCGATTTACCCGAACCGGACACGCCAGTGATACAAGTCATCACACCAAAGGGAATGCTGAGATCGACGTTTTTCAAGTTGTTGCCGCTGGCACCTAGCAGCTGCAGCGCTTTGTCTTTATTCCCTTCGTGCCGCTTTTCCGGCACGGCGATTTTGCGTTTGCCCGATAGATATTGACCGGTCAGCGATTCTTCGACCGCTTCCACTTGCGCCAACGTACCTTGCGCCACCACGCGGCCGCCGTGTACACCAGCCCCCGGGCCGATATCGATAATATGGTCAGCGAGGCGTACCGCGTCTTCGTCATGTTCAACCACGATCACTGTGTTACCAAGGTCGCGTAGGTGCGTCAGCGTGGCGAGTAACCGATCGTTATCGCGCTGGTGCAGGCCAATCGATGGTTCATCCAGCACGTACATCACGCCCACGAGCCCAGCACCAATTTGGCTGGCCAAGCGAATACGCTGTGCCTCGCCTCCAGATAGGGTTTCGGCGCTACGTGACAGGTTCAAATAGTTCAAACCGACGTTGACCAAAAACATCAAGCGGTCTTGGATCTCTTTGAGTACTTTTTCGGCAATTTTGGCTTTTTGACCGGTGAGTGTCAGCTCGCTAAAAAACTGATGGCATTGGCCAATCGATAATTCGACCACTTTGGGTAAATTGGTGTTGCCGATAAACACATGGCGCGCTTCTTCGCGCAGGCGCGAGCCTTCACAAACTGGACAGGTGGTGGTGGCGAGGTATTTGGACAACTCTTCGCGCACCGCCATCGACTCGGTTTCGCGGTATCGACGCTCCATATTGGGCAAAATGCCTTCAAACGGATGGCGTCGTACCACGATATCACCGCGGTCGTTTAAGTATTTAAACTCTACTTCTTGCCGACCGCTGCCATGCAAAATGGCCTGTTGCTGCGCGTTGGTTAGGCTTTCAAACGGCGCGTCAACGTCAAAGCCGAAATGTTCAGCTAAGGATTTCAGCATTTGGAAATAATAGAAATTGCGTTTATCCCAACCGCGAATGGCACCCGCCGCCAAGCTTAATTTGCCGTCTGTGATGACTTTTCCAGCATCAAAATATTGTTTAACGCCCAAACCATCACAAGCACCGCAGGCACCGGCAGGGTTATTAAACGAGAACAAGCGCGGTTCCAACTCGGCCATCGAATAACCACAAGTGGGGCAGGCAAAGTTGGCGGAAAAAATTAGCTCTTCAGCGTTTGCATCATCCATGTGCGCCACTTTAGCGATGCCACCCGATAACTGCAGCGCCGTTTCAAAACTTTCCGCTAGACGCTGTTTGATATCATCGCGCACTTTGATACGGTCAATCACAACTTCGATGGTGTGTTTTTTGTGTAGTTCTAACTTTGGCGGGTCCGACAAATCGCAGACTTCGCCATTGATGCGCGCCCGGATATAGCCTTGCGCGGCTAAGTTTTCTAGTGTTTTGACGTGCTCGCCTTTACGCTCTTGCACCACTGGTGCCAGCACCATCAACTTACTGCCTTCTGGGAATGACACCACTTTGTCGACCATTTCACTGATAGTCTGCGCCGCGAGCGGCAAACCATGCGTCGGGCAACGCGGCTCGCCAACGCGGGCGAATAACAAACGCAAGTAGTCGTAGATTTCGGTAATAGTGCCCACGGTGGAGCGTGGGTTGTGCGAGGTGGATTTTTGTTCAATCGAAATGGCCGGCGACAAGCCTTCAATATGGTCAACGTCTGGCTTTTCCATCAAACTCAAAAACTGCCGCGCGTAGGCCGACAGCGACTCGACATAGCGACGTTGTCCTTCGGCGTACAGAGTATCAAACGCCAACGACGACTTACCTGAACCTGACAACCCGGTGATGACAATTAGTTTGTCACGCGGAATATCCAACGAAATGTTTTTCAGGTTGTGAGTACGCGCCCCACGAATTTCGATTTTTTGCATGCTTCAAACCCGGTAAGCAGTAAAGAAAGGCCTGCGCCTAGGGTGATTTGTATGGTTCAAGTTACCCTGTGGATCAACTCAACCTAGCCACCAAAATACTGTATATAAATACACTAATTTCAGCAAGTCGAAATGACTATTTGCAAAAGCATTCCATGCAGCCTAAGGTGGAAGTGTTACCAAAACATGGACGCTCATGACTACAGAACAGCTGTACACTCTTGCTATGATGCAGCTCTCGCTGGTGATTTTACTGGCGAGTAGCCGCGTACAACCCAGTGAAGCCGCTGTGTCAGGCTTGCGCTACTTCCAAGTATCATTGGCATTTGATGCATTGAGTTGGTTTTTTTATCTGTGGCCTGCTCAAATTTACTTCTTAATGCTGTCGAGCATTGCCGCATCATTGAACATTTGGCTGCTGTTGGCCTTTGCAATGAAAAGATGTGGTAAGCATCTCAATTTGCTGTGGTTGTTGCCACCTATCGTTATCCAGTCGTCTGTCTACACCTTGCTCAATGATATGGGATTAGAGCAAGAAACCTTGCATTTTATGACCGCAGTCACAGCGCTGGTGGCCTTACCATCCGCCTGGTTGTTTTGGTTTGTTAAACCCCATCGGACTGTGTCGGACCAAGCATATGCCTTGGTCATGTTAGCGTGGTTGGGCGTTTGTGTATTGCGGACTTTAACTATTGAACTGCACCCTGAATGGATGCTGTCTGGCTATTTGGTATCGCAAGCATTGTGGCCCGGAGTAATGGCGGCATACGGATTATTCGCCGTGACCAGCTATTTGGAGGAGGCGCAAACTAAGTTAAAAACCGATGCCATGATGGACCCGTTAACCGGTCAGCTAAATCGCCGCGGTTTACAAGATGCGGTGCAAAGTTGCATTGCTTATTTGGTCAGGCACGACAAACAAGGTGCCATTTTGATGATTGATTTGGACCACTTTAAACAAATCAACGATCAATATGGCCACGAGACAGGGGACACTGTACTGGTCAAAGTGGCCCACGAAATAAAAGCGACACTGCGGCAAAGCGACGTGCTAGCGCGGCTCGGCGGCAAAGAGTTTTTAGTGTTTCTGCCCATGACGGATGCTGGGATGGCTGCGCACACCGCTGAGCGGCTGCGCCAATGTGTTGCCAATATGCGCTGGGCACATCTGCTTAACGGCAACTATCGGCAAACGGTCAGTATTGGTGTGAGTTTGCTAGGCCCGAATTACGATTTTACTCAGCAACTGAAAGCCGCCGACCAAGCCTTATATGTCGCCAAAGCACAAGGCCGAAATCGCGTACAATTTGCGCCCATCCAGCAAGAAGCTGACGCCACCTAAGCATTTGTTGTGGTATTATCGGCGATCTTCGGAATCGCCTCTGCCCAGCCTTACGGCGAACTCTGCTCGAACCATCCATTTGAGATTCTGTAGTCATGCAACAGTTAACTGTGTTGGAAAGGCGCGCCGCCATTAGTTTGGCGCTGGTATTTGCCTTCCGCATGTTAGGACTTTTTATGCTGATCCCAGTGTTTGCCATTTATGGCCAACATTTGATCGGCTTTTCGCCGTTATGGATTGGCTTGGCCATTGGCGCTTACGGATTAACCCAAGCGATTCTGCAAATTCCAATGGGCTGGCTGTCTGATCGCATTGGGCGTCATCCGGTGATGCTAGCTGGTTTAGTGTTGTTTGCTATAGGTTCAGCCGTTTCAGCGCTGGCAGAATCCGTCTACGGCGTGACTTTTGGTCGCGTGTTACAGGGGATGGGTGCCATTTCTGGCGCTGTATTGGCGCTGGCCGCCGATGTCACTCGTGAAGAACAACGACCAAAAGTGATGGCAGTGATTGGCGCGACCATTGGAATTTCGTTTGCAGTGGCCATGGCTGCTGGCCCAGCATTGGCATCGTTTGCCGGTTTATCAGCGATTTTTTGGTTTACCGCAGGCCTAGCTGTGCTTGGTATTTTTATCGTCGCTTTTGTCGTGCCCAAGGCACAAAGCCAAGCGGTCGACAGTGAAGCGCTGGCGCGTCCTGGTTTTATTTGGCAGCTGATGAAACATCCACAACTGCTGCGTTTGAACGCCGGAGTTATGGTGCTGCATATGCTACTAACCGCCATTTTTGTGGCTATTCCACAAAAACTGATCGCCGACGATTTAGCAGCTGATCATCATTGGATTATCTATCTGCCTGTTTTTGTTGCTGCTTTTATTTTGATGGTGCCTCTGATGATTATTGGCATGCGCAAACAACAAGAAAAAGGCTTCTTTTTATTCGCCATCGGCTTGCTGATTGTAAGTTTATTGTTAATGATTAGCCAACAACTGTGGCTGATTGCAGCCGCGCTGCTGGTGTTTTTCACTGGATTTAACTACCTCGAAGCGACGATGCCAGCCTTGGTATCCCGGATCGCACCAGCCGGCCAAAAAGGTACAGCTATGGGCATCTACGCAAGTTTGCAGTTCTTTGGCGCCTTTTTGGGCGGATTAATCGGCGGTACTGTTTCAGGGAATTTAGGCGCCACAACGCTGTTTGCCCTGACCGCTGCAGTTGGTTTAATATGGTTTTTTATTGCCAACGGCATGCAAGTACCGGCGCGAATGCAGCGCCTGTCGTATGCCGTGTCGGTTGAAAACGAATCTGCGGCCGCAAGCTTGCTCGCTCAGCTCAGCGCTGTGCAAGGCGTGCTTGAAGCCACCCTAGTTCGCAACGAACAACGTTGCTATTTAAAAGTCAGTTCCACTGGGTTTGATGCCGCCGCCATTGAGGCGTTGCTGCAGCATCCAGCCGCTAAATAACCAGGAGAAAGCGCATGGCGCGGGGTATTAATAAAGTCATTCTGATCGGGAACCTGGGTGCAGACCCTGAAGTTCGTTACATGCCAACCGGCGGCGCAGTTGCCAACATTACGGTAGCAACTTCTGAATCCTGGACCGACAAACAAACCAACGAGAAAAAAGAACAGACTGAGTGGCACCGCGTGGTGATCTACCAACGTCTGGCCGAGATCGCGGGTGAATATCTGCGTAAAGGCAGCAAGGTATATATTGAAGGTCGTCTGCGTACGCGCAAATGGCAAGATCAGCAAGGTGTTGAGCGTTACACCACTGAAATCATCGCCAACGAACTGCAAATGTTAGACGGTCGCGGTGATGGTCAAGGCGCGAGCATGGCACCACAAGGTGGCATGAACATGGGTGGAGCTCCAATGGGTAACGCGATGGCTGCAGCGCCAATGGCCGCTGCCGCAGCACAACCGATGGCCGCACCTCAACAAGGTGGCTACAACCAAGCGCCACGTGCCCAACAAGCCGCACCACAACAAAACTTCAACCGCCCAGCACCTGCCGCTGCACAAGCGCCACAAGCTGGTTACAACCAGCCGCAACAAGCGTTTAACCAGCAACCACAAGGCAACTTCGGTGGCGGTTACAACCAACCGCAACAAGGCGGTTTTAACCAACAACGTGGCCCAATGGAACCGCCGATCGATTTCGACGACGATATTCCGTTCTGACTTCCACCTTTAGATTTTTATAGCGGAACAACGCAAAGACTACGATAAAGATTGTAGTTTTTGCGATAAAGCAAAGGGTAAGCCGGTGGTCCGACTTACCCTTTGTTGTTTCTGGGACTGTGCAGTGGCTGAACGGTATTTTAGAGCCAGCCCCAGCTAAATTGCTTGCTGGCTATCAGCCCGGCGTATAAGGTCCGCTACCGGGTAAAATCTTTAGCAGAGCGTCGCTGATCATCTGCGGGAACACCGACAAATGGTCCTCACCATCAATCACTTGGTTGTGCAGCTTTAATGATGGATATCGCCTTGCTGCCAAGCGCTGTTGCATCAATGCTGCATCGCCGACGATGCTGATACGTTTGGCGTGGCGTGCAGTCGGCCCTGCTTGCTCAAAACTGGCCGCATACAACCAGACGGTGGCGGGCAAATCACGCTGCGTGTTGGCATAGCGGGCCTCGCGTTTAAACATCTCACGATCGCCATACCAAAAGGATGGGCTACTGAGCACATAGTCGGTGAAGGTGGTCGGCGCTTGCAATAGAATTTGGCTGCCGAGCAATGCGCCAAACGAGTGGCCGACAAACACGGTGCGCGTGCGGTCAATCGGCCACTTGGCATGTAAGTACGGCATGACCACGTCAACCACATAACGGCTGTAGGCCGCACCTTCGCCATACCGAGTACCACCGTAATTGTTGCCGTCAGCAAAGCCCTTCGCTAACACGTCGATCGGCGTGTAGTCGCGGTTGCGGCTAACCACAGCACTATCCCCTTTGCTGTAGGAAAGACCTACCAACAAAAAGTCTTGGATATTCTGCCCACCCGCCCCGAGCCGCTTGCGAATACTGCGGACGAGCGGAAACGCATATTCAGCATCAGTAACCAGCACAAGCGGGTACTTTTTTGTCGCGTCATACGCGGTCGGAAAACTAAACCACACTTCATAGCTGCGGCCGGTTTTAGGGTCCGGCAGACTGACCACGGCGGTGTCGCTTAAACTCAGAGGCGGTAAGTCAGTCGGCACTGTGGCTATTTGAGCTGCCAACGTCGCCGCAGCTGCTGTTTTTACGATACCGGTCGTTAACCCTACACACATAAAACAAACGCCCAGCCACTGCCATGCGCTTTGTGCTGTTGCACGCTGATTGACCTGGTTAGCGCCCAACCACTGCCTGACTTGTTGCATCATCATCTCCATTACCCCAACACTTGTTGCCAAAACCATTTGGCGATATCACCTGTCACGTCTGCTTCTGCGTTCGTCAACAGCACCACCCCTATGTCATGCTCGGCGGAATAAGCCACATAAGGTCGAAAGCCATCCACCACGCCGCCGTGGTAATACAGCTGGTGCTGATCGAATTGCACCACGCGCCAGCCACGACCATACCAGCCGGATGCTTGTTTGAATTGTTGCCACAGCGGCCATTTCAACTGCTTAGCGACCAACACCTTCGGCACCCGCAGCTGCGCCAGCATATCGGCGCTCAGTACTTGCGGTCGATGTCCGGTCATCGCCAGCAAGTACAGCGCCATATCCCGCGCGCTGGCGTTCACTCCGGCCGCCGCATTGACGCGGTAAAACTCTGGTTGCACCGACAGAGCTTGCCATTGGCCCGCCTGCTTGCGGTGTGGACTGGCTTTATTGGTGCTCGCCAGATAACCGGCATAGCCGACCGAACTGGCGGTCATTTGTAGTGGTCGCAACAAGCGTTGTACCAACAACTGCTCGTAACTCGCTGTCCGGGCGCTTTGCGCCGCCACGTCCGCCAAGGTGCTAAACAGCACGTTTTGATAGCTGTAGCAGCTGCCGGCTGGGCACAGATTGGTCAGCTTTCGAAACTTTGGCAGGATCTGCTGCGGCGTTTGGCCAGCTTCGAGTAAGTTTTCAAACGCATGCGGCATCAAACCACTGCTTTGCGTTAATACGTGTTCCACCGTCAGCGCGTTGGTCGCGCGCGGATTTCCCAGCTGCAACGATGGAATAAACTGCCGCAGCGGCGTGCTCCATTGCAACTGGCGACGCGCCACTTGCTGCACTAACAAAGCGCCGGTGAAGGTCTTGGACACCGATGCTAAACGAAACACAGTATCAGCGTTTACTTTGGCGGGTTTGCCTTGCTCGCGCACCCCATAGGCGCCGGTCGCGACAATCTTGCCTGCATGCACTATGGCGTAAGCACCGCCGGGTACCTGCTGCTGTGCCAAGTGGTGTCGAAACTGTTGGTCAAAGCGGTCGAGCCAAGCCGGGGCCGTGTTGCCCTTTGACAACGGCGAAGCAGCGGCAGTCGCGGCTGTAACACCAAGTGAAAAGGCCAGTTGCAGGCAACAGCAGGCCGCCAACATGAGTCGGTTCATCAAAACATCTCCGAGATAGGCAAGTGCCGTAACCACTTGCCCGATGTGTTAGGACTGAGGCGGCTGTTGTAGCAGCGCTGTTGGGTCTTGCTGCACACCATGGTGCAGCCATTCAAAATGCAGATGCGGCCCGGTCGCTTTACCAGTTTGGCCGATCCAGCCGATGATCTGCCCTGCTGTCACAGTGTCGCCTGCACGCACGGCGCTGCGCTCTAGGTGCGCATACAAGGTTTGATAGCCTTGGCCATGGTCCAGCAGCACAGCGTTGCCATAGTTGGGGTTCAAACTGCTGGCATCCGACAGCAGCACAGTGCCCCGCGCCGTCGCATAAATTGGTGCTCCCGCGGCGCCCGCTAGGTCGATGCCCATGTGTGGTTTGTGATCGCGCAAGGCCAGCACTTCGCCAAACGGTGAACTCACCGGCGTGCCCAGCGCCACCGGCGATGACCACGCAATATCGCCGCTGGGTTGCTGCAGCTGACTACAGCCGGCTGCAATCACTAAACTGATCACCCCGACGCCGCCAAGCAGCAGCGCCCGTCCTGCGCGCGTCAGCGGCGCGCTTGGCTGAAACAACTGCGTCAAGCGCTCCTGATACTGCTGTTGCCCAGTACTCCAAGCCATGGTCGTTGATGGCGCGCTGGCTTGGTTGCGTTTTAAACACCACAACAAGGTTTGCGCGTACAGTAGCGCTGGGTTGATCAGCGGTTGCGCAGGCTCTGTGGAACAAACCGCATTCAAATCAGACTGCAACTGCGCGCAGACAGTCCGGTCGACTTGCAGCTCGGCCGCGTGTTGCCAAGCCTGCTGCCAGCGCGGCAACCACGGATTAAACCAAGCCAATGCCGTCAGCAGCTGCCATGCCAACAAGGTCCACGCATCGCCCCGTTGCAAGTGCACCAATTCATGACGCAGCACCAACTGTTGTTGCGCACCGGTCAGCTCGCTGACATACGCCGGGATCATCACGGTTGGCCGCAGCAAACCACAAGCAAACGCCGACTGCGCCTGTGCAAACTGCTTCAGTGACACCTGCGCCGGCCAATCCGCCAGCGGTGGTTGCATGGGCGTTGCGCCCTGCACCAAGTGGCGCAGGCGCCAGTACCCCATGGCGACGCGTGCCAAGCGCCAGCCACTGCAGGCCAGCAGCGCATAAGCAAGCAGCGTGAGTAGATCAAATGGCGCAGCCGGATGCCGCAATTGCGGGTGCTGCGGTGTGGCTTGCCACTGCGCCAGTTGCCATTGGGTGTCTTGCAGCAAGTGCGCGGGGATCAACAGAGGTTGTTGCAGATCTGGCCACGGCACGAACACCAGCAGCGATAGCAACGCCAACGTGACAAAATAGCGGGGGCTAGCTTGCACACTTGGCCAGCGGCGCAGCACCCATCGACTGAGCAGCTGCAAAGCAGCGCTGACCAGCAGAAACAAACCCAGGTTGAACAGCAACATCATGGGAGCTCCTTGGTGTGGTTCTCTGCGACTTGGATGTTCGGCGCTTGGTCTGCAGTGTGTTGAGCAACCGCCGGCCCGCCACTGCTATCCACCGCTACAGCGGACAAGCCCGCCAGCATCGCCAAATGCTGCTCTAGTTCGGCCAGCTCTTGGGTTTGAATCAATTGACTATCAGCGAACATCGAGATCGGCAGCGGCGCGGCTAGGCCTAATACGCGTTTTGAAAAATCGGCCGCTAACGCCGCCAGCGTTGGCAGCTTGGCCACCTGAGCTTGATAGAAATTCTTACTGCCATCGCTTTCAACCGCAACGAGCCCTTTTTCGACCATGCGCTCCAGCGTTTTGCGCGTTGACGAATAGCCCCACTGCAACACGGGTTCCAATTGGTCATGCAACTCTCGGCCGGAAACACGCGGTTGCTGCCACAGCAGCTTTAAGATTTCTAATTCAGCAGAGGTAGGGGTGACAGACATAAAGCGGGGCTTCCTTGGATATTCGGTACAGACTCTCAGTCGCGAGTCTAGCCAGCGGATAACTGGCATTTTTTACATAGTGCGACAAATGTCGCATCGATGCAAGCATTATCTGCGACAAGTGTCGCAGCAGCCATTCTATCAGACCAGCAAACATAGTGACGCTAGCTGCAACTAGCTAGCCCCACCTTAGGCATATGCGATATGCTGTTGTTAATACAAAGTAACTGGTAGGAACCGTGATGGACATCACACCGTATGGTGCAGGGATCTTTAGCATCAATCATTTTTTAACTGCAGCCGAATGCGCCGACTTTATTCAACGCAGCGAAACCAACGGCTTTGTCGAAGCCGAAGTCAGTACCTTCGATGGCCCCGCGCTGCGCAAAGACATTCGCAATAATGATCGGATCATCGTCGACGACCCCACACTCGCTGCGCTGTGGTTTGAAAAAATACGGCGCTACTTACCGGCAACCCTTGGTGATTGTCAGCTGCACGGCCTTAACGAACGATTTCGCTTTTATCGTTATCACAGCGGGCAGTTTTTTAAATGGCACAAAGACGGCTCCTTTCATCGCAATGAACACGAGTTTTCGTTGCTCACCTTGTTGGTGTACCTTAATGATGACTTCCTAGGCGGCGAAACGGCGTTTCGTTTTGAACAAATCAAACCTAGCACTGGCACAGCGCTGGTCTTCCCTCATTTGTTGATGCATCAAGGCAACCCGATCGTGGAAGGTATCAAGTATGTGTTACGCACCGATGTAATGTACCGGGTCGCTGACGCATAACACATTGTTTTTAAAAAATTTATCAATGACTACAAAGGACGTTTTATGATTCTTATCGCTGTGATCGCTTTGGTGATGTTTCTGCTTTTTAAATGGAAGGAGCAAGAGTCTGGTTTAGATGGCTTTGCTGCGATCACCATAGTTTTTGTGCCCGGAGCACTCGCTTTTGGACTGGGTATTTTGGTGCATACCTTTGCATTACCGCAGTTTTGGTTATGGCTGATCAATTTGGTGTATTTCATTTGCCCATGGTTGTTGCTGTGGAAAAACAATGGGCTACCTGTCAAGCGTGCCGCTGTGTACGGTGGTGTAGTCTGGTTGTGTTTTAATCTGTTTAGCGCCTTTGCGTTGGCGATTAAATAGCCACTTCTGATCTGATGGATTCACCCACAATGCCAACGGGCGCTCGCAGACTTAGTCTGTTGGCACTTTGTTGGCGTTTGGCCATAAGCAGCGTAGCGTTGCAGCCAATAACAACAGGCCACCACAAGCAAACGTAACTGCCAAAGCATGATGCAGCTGCAGCGCAGATGCCAGTTGCAATTGCTGACTGCCTGCCGCCCACGCAAACACCGCTCCCATCAGGGCTGCACCGGTTAACTGTCCAAGATTACGCGCTAAATGCAATAGCCCGGCGATCACGCCGCGCTCATCAACACGCGCTGCCGCCATCACTGCGCTGTTATTCGAGGTTTGAAACGTCGCATAACCGAGCGTCAACAGCACAAACGGGCCCAGATAACCCGGCAAGCCCAGCTGCTGTGGCGCCACAGTTAACGCAAAGGCACCGGCAGTCATCCATAGCAGCGCAACATTCATCACGCGTTGGCTGCCAAAACGTTGCACCATAGAGCCAAGCGGCAATGCAGTGCTCGCAGTGATCAGTGGGCCCAGCGCCATCACGGCTCCAACCTGCAGCGCAGACAAACCAAGCGCCGTGGCCAGATAAAAGGGCCCGACCACTAACGTAGTCATCATCACCGTCATCACCAAAAAATTCAGTAAAAAGCCGCTGCGTAACGTCGACTGGCGAAACAATGACATCCGCAGCAATGGCTGGCGCTGCAGTGGATCTTGTGCCGCCGCACGCGCGATACGCTGTTGTTGGCCAACAAACAACAGCGCAAACACCAGAGTCGCGGTTAAAGACCATAGCCACCATTGTTGCGCCACTGTCATAGTCAGCGCATAACACACCAAGGCTGCGGCCAACAGGCCAGCGCCACGCCAATCAAAGCGCTGGTCCGACACGGGTCTTTGGTGATCGGCTGGCAGGTATTGATAAAAACCAAACCACGCCAACATAGCAAACGGTAGATTAAGGAAGAACAACGCCCGCCAATCCATTAGCTCCAACAACACGCCGCCCAACGCGGGACCAAGCGCCGTGCCGACGGCCGACATACTGGCTAAAAAGCCAATCCAGCGCGGCGCCTGATCGGCAGGTGCCACTTTGGGCACCAATGCCATACATAACGACATTAAAATTGCCGCACCGACGCCTTGCACAGCGCGTGCAGCCAGCAATTGGCCAAATTGTTCGCTACAGGCGCAAGCAACGGAAGCAGCGGCAAACACCAGAACGCCGCCTTGCAACAAACGTTTGGCGCCATGAATGTCACTCAACCGACCGACAATCACAATCAACACAGTGATCGTCAATAAATAAGCCAACACCACCCACTGCACGCTGGCAAATGACACTGCAAAATCATCAGCTAGCTGTGGTAAAGCGACATTGGCGCTGCTAGTGCCAAAGGCCGCCAGGAAAATACCAACACCTAAACTAAAGCGCAGACGCTTGACTGGATAACCCTGTGACATCAATAAACTCCCGCGACCCACGCACTAGCTGCCTACAAAGAATAGCATTATGCGTGCATGCGCACGCTTTATCAAGAAAGAATTGGCAACTAACTGTTTGACAGACACCCACAGAGCCAGTTAAATATCTGCGATATTGTTGACACTTTTACACTCTTTATTCGTAAAAATTCGCTGCAGCACGCCATCCCAAATGCGTGTAAACACACGGAAAATTTGATGTCCGAACAAAAATATTTGGCGTTATTTGATTTAATGGGTGAGTTGGCGCGTTATCGCTTTAGCTTGGCTGAACAAACCTATGCGCCACTTGGCCTGAATCACACGGCAGCGCGCGCTTTGTATTTGCTGTCGGTCGAGCCGCTGGCGCAAGATCAGTTGTCGGCCCGTTTTATGGTGGATCGCAGCAATGTCGGGCGGGCAGTCAAAACATTAGAACAACAAGGACTGGTGGTGCGCCAAGCCAACCCGGCAGATAAACGCACGTCGTTGTTGGCATTGACGCCAGCTGGACAGCAACTCGCTGTGACGGTGCTCAATACCAAGCAGCAGATCATCGAGCAGTTTTTTCAAGGCTTAGACCCGGATGAAGCCAGTGTGGTGTATGGCTTGTTAAAGAAAATTCGGCGCTAGCCCTTATACCAGCGGGGTGCCGCGCAAAAAATGACCGGCACCTAAATGGTGGATACTGTGCAAATCTCGGTTTTCATCCGTCACTTGCCAGCGGCCATTGGCAAAAATTCGCGGATCGGCGGCAGCGGCAATGACCTCCGCAAAACAGGTATCGTATTGCTGCTCTGTGTGCGGCTCCGGGATCAGTCGACATTCCAGCCATGCACTACAACCCTGTTCAATCAGCGGCACAGCACCGGTTGCACTGGCGTAAAACGGCAGCTGAAAACGGCTGAATTTATCACCATCGCGTCCAGAACAACTGCCCAACTCCATCACTAGATCGGCGATCACCGCGCCTGGGATGCAGATCCCAAAATAACCTGATTGCGCAATCAACTGTTTGGTATAGGTGTTTTTATCAATGACCACCGCTACCCTCGGTGGCGTAAATTCCACGGGCATAGACCACGCAGCCGCCATCACATTGTGGATATCACCATGGCGACTGGTAATGAGCACTGTCGGACCAAAATTCAGCAGACGACTGGCGTGTGCCAATGCAACCGGTTGAAACAAGGACTTCATCCAAACCTCCGCAGCCACCCACTGAATTGCCACAAACCGATCAACCAGAATGGCGAGCTACACAACACCCATAACAAGACACTACGTCGCCATGAGCATTGATGCCAGCGGTGCATCCCCAACATGAACACGTAACAGCAGCGCAGTAGCAACAGCACAGCCAAGATACGGCACATCAATATCCAGTAGCCGATGGCCGCACTATGCTGGTTTGTGTGTGTGGCTTGCTGTATGTCAAGCAACGGAATTTCAACGACCAATTGCAGCAAAATTGCAGGGATCAACAAATAGGGCAACGGCCACATGGCCAATCGGAATAGATGGCCGATGACATCTGGATCATCGTCAAGTCGACAGATCCAACAACAAAGACGCAAAAACAAACGCCCAAATACACAACATGCGACGTAATAAAACGCTAGCACAACGCTGGTTATCAGACTGAACACTGCCGGCATTTCGTTGAGCAACATGGTGCTGCATGCCGCGCAAAACAAAATCAAAAACAAGGTTTTACGTGAATTATCCAACCATTGAGGTTGGCTCAAATGTTTGTCGATCATCACGCTGGGGTTGTATACCACTTGCAGCGCGACATCGCGCACGAGCCGATTCTGCACAGAGTGCGCCATCTCCAAAATCGTTTTTTTAAATACAGCTTGCATGAGTAACGATGTCGTCCATTGAGCCTAAATGTTCACAAGATTCGTTATGATGACGGGGGAACCGAGGTTTGTCGATGCTAAAACGACAGGCTATGCTGCAACTGTAACTACACTTCTGCCGACTACGAAGCCGCATAGCGCCACCTCCATGCGCAGCCCATTTTGCAAGGATATCTATGTTCCGATACGCCATTTTCGCCACCGCATTGCTGCTTAGTGCGTCGGTCTTAGCAAACGCCACGCAGACGGGCTTAAACCAAGCTGGCTATCCGGTCTATCAAGTCTCCGAAGTCATGCAAGTCCAGCAGCTGGCTGACGGTTTGTGGTTGCATCGCAGCGAACAGCAACTAAGCTCCGGCGCTTGGTTTAGTCATAATGGTTTGATCGTTCAAGGCCAAGGTGGCGTGATCTTAATCGACACCGGCTGGGGCGACTTTCCCACCCGTGATCTGCTGCGGTTTATTGACAGCAAACTGCAGCAACCTGTGTTGTATGCCATCGCCAGCCATTTCCATGACGACAGCATCGGCGGTTATCGAGCTCTTGCTGAGCGGCAAATTCCGCTACGCGTCACGGCGCAAACCGCCGAATTGGCAGGCAAACAAGGCGCATTGCCAGTGACCATTGCCACGCGTTTGGCTGCCAGTGGAAGTTTTGTTGAGGGCGATGTGGAATGGTTTTACCCAGGGCCAGGCCATGCCCCCGACAACATAGTCGTCTATCTGCCGAAGTATCAGCTGTTATTTGGCGGCTGCTTGGTCAAAGCGCCCAAATATCCTGGGCTTGGCAATATCGCCGACGCCAATGTGGCTGAATGGCCTGCCAGTTTACAACGGGTGAAAGCCCGCTATCCGGCGCTGAAAATACTGGTGCCGGGGCACGGCGACCTTGGCGACAGCCAGTTGCTAGATTACAGCATGCAGCTGTTGCAGGCTAGGCGCCAGCCATAACCAAAGCGGACAGACATCTACCGCAGCGATAGCCTCGACGTTTGTTCAACCTGCAGCCAGTGCGGGACTTCGTATTGACCTGCTGGCTAGCCGCTGAACTCACTGCCTGCTGCTCACGGCGCCATGTTGATACTAGCGCGCCGGCCACGGATCACTAAGCTGCGGGTTCTCGACAAAACTGCGGTCAGTCAAACTGCGTAAAAACGCCAACAGCGCCTGTTTTTCTTCGTCGGTCATGTCGATGCCTTTGACGAAATTACTGCGCGCTGGGTGCAAGGCGCCGTCACCTGCGTCCACACCTTGGGCGATTTGCCGACCGCCGCGGCGATAGATCTCCAGTACCTCATCTAACGTGGCTACGCTGCCGTCATGCATGTAGGGCGCGGTCAGTTCGATATTGCGCAAGGTCGGCGCGCGGAAACGGCCATCATCGCTAGCAATGCCGGTTAGTTCCGCCAAGCCACGGTCACGCTGTGGATACCCCCACAAGATCTCTTGTGCCAATGCAGGCCGCTGGGTGTAATACAAGCCGTTGTTATGAAAGGGTTTGCGATCCAGCGGTTGTTTTTCGTGGCTTGTCGATTGGGTAAAGTTAAAACCACCATGGCAGTGGTGGCATTCAAAGCGTTCAGAGAAAAACAAATTCATGCCACGAATTTGTTCTGCCGTCAGTGCCGAGTCATCGCCGGCGTACGCGTAGCGGTCAAACGGCGAATTCAGTGATATTAAACTGCGCACAAACGCCGCTAGCGCTTGGGTGGCTTTGGCTAAAGTCGGTTCACGCTCAGCAAAAGCGCTCTCAAACAAATCTGGGTATGGTCCCTGCTGCAAGTGCGCTAGTACCTGTTGTTCATGCCCAGCAATGCCAAGCTCTATTGGATTATCGCCGAGCATCGGAATTAATAATTGGTCTTCGATTTGTGTCAGCTTTGGATGCGCCCAGGTCAGCGTTTTGTTGTAAGCCACATTGACCAACGCCAGTGCATTGCGGCGATGCAACTGGCCTGTACTGCCGGTGGACACTGCGCTGGGCTCGGCAAATGCATGCGCTTGTTGATGGCAACTGGCACAACTTTGCGCACCGTTGCCAGAAAATCCTCGGTCATAAAACAGGTAACGGCCCAATTCGATTTTTTCTAGCGTCATCGGATTGTCCGTTGGCACTTCAGGTTTTGGAAAACCTTCCGGCAGTGGCCAGACATAGGGTGTAGGTTGCGGCGTACAGGCCGCTACGCACATGACCAAAACCCCCAACAGCCATCGAGTCATCGCATTAATCCTTTGGTGCCGCTGGGCACCCCGGTGGCGGCACTGCTGTTGTTACTGGTGGACTTCACAGCGGTTGTCGGCGTCGCCGCAGTTTGTTCAGTAGCACTGGCGAACAAAGTGGCTGGTTGACCCGCTGCATACAAACCGAGCCGACCAAGCAATAGCTGGCAACTTTGCACTTGTCGATCCGCCATACAGCTGTTGTCGCTGCTCGGAGTGATCCCCTGCAACAGCGGCGCTACGTCGAGCGTTAATTGCTGACCCGCTTGGTAATTTAGCGTCACCTCGACACGGTTCGGCGCCTGACACGGCGCAGCTGGCGCGCGCATCACGCTAGGCGATTCGCAGCCAGTGGAACCTAAATGAAACGACCAAGCCGGAGCTGTGCTGCTGGCAACTGGCGCTAAATCCAGCCGGAAAAATTTATATCCAAATTGCCAATTCCAGTGCATATCTGGCGCTTGAAACACCGCGCTCGCGGTCAGTGGATTTTGATGGTTGAGCGCTTCAGGCAAGCCCAAGGTGAAGTGCAAAGGGCCTGAATTCAATGGTTTATCCAGCGGAATCGCCCACTGCGCCGTAGCGCTGGCGTTGGCATCGCGACAATCCACGCCCAACAACACGGCTTGTTCGCTACTGTGCTCACTTTGCCGCAGCAAAACCGGCTCGGTTTGCCTAAACTGGCTCAAATACAGCTGCAGTGTATCGAGCTGCATCGCCTGCGTGCCTAGCTGAATGGTTTGGCCACATAACCAAGGTTTACCTTGCCACAACAGCTGCAATTGCAGCGTCGCGGCGGGCTTTGCAACCGGCTGACATGCGGTCAACACAGCGGTAATGGCCACACTTGTTGCCGCCGCCACTGAAAAAAGTTTAAAAAAATGTTTAATATTTTGCATTTTCGTATTTATAGTGCAGTTATCGCGCAACCATAACAAACTAAAAGCGCGTTGAAAACTATCGAAGCTTGCAAATCTATGCTGATAAGGACCCTGCTGATGCGCCACTCATCTGCACCTCTAAAACTCTTTGTTCTGACAGTGCCACTGCTGTTTAGCACCGCCAGTTTTGGCCATGCTGAGCATGACAGAGCCCGTTTTGTTTCGCCAACAGGCGCCGATACTGGCCGTTGTGACAACCCAGTGCGCGCCTGTAAAACCATCGCTTATGCCGTACGCCAAGCCAGCAAAGGCGACCGCGTGCTAGTGGCTGAAGGCAGCTATCGCGTGGAAACCGATGAAGATTTATTTTATTTAACTGGCAAGTTAGTCCCGGTACTGGGCGGCTTTAACCGGTTTGACCATTTCCTCGATCAAGCGCCGCAAGTCAACCCAACTATTTTGACCGGTGTACCGGCTGGATATGTCGAGCAGTTGCAGCACCAAGGTTTTGTGGTGGTCAACGATGGGTTTGCCAGCCGCATTAACACCGAACAACTAGACGCGGTGAATCAACAGTTGCAACAAAGCCAAGGCCCAACCGCATGCGTTAATGGCAAAGCTGGCATTTACCCTTGCAAAAACATTGACTTAGTTAGCCACGTCGCGCTTGGCGATATGTCGATCAAACCTGGTGCCGGCAATGACATTTGGGGGCACGTTGATTTAAACAGCGGCATCGAATACGCCATTATTGGCCTGGATAACGGCACCGCGGTGTTTAGTCTGGCCGACCCAGCCAACCCAGTTGAAGTCGGTGCCATTTCAGGTTCAGTGACCTCCTGGCGTGACATCAAAGTGCTGCAGTACTACGACAATCAAGCGCAGAAATTCAAAGCCTACGCTTACGTGACATCGGAAGGCTCAGATAATGTTCATATTCTAGATTTAAACAACCTGCCCAATAGCGTCACCTTAGTGAAAAACGACAAAGCGGTGACGTCGGCGCACAACGTCTACATCAGTAACGTCGATTACACCACCAACACGGCGCTGGACGGTATGGAGCCGCTGCTGCATATCGTCGGTCAAAAAGCGGTGGGTGGAGCATTTACCAGTTATGGCCTGAAAAACCCAACCAGCTTGACCAGCTATTTTGCCCATTTAGGCGCCACGCGCAGCGACTACACCCACGATGCTGCGTCCATGCGAGTTGACGACTCTCGCGCATTGCAAAGTTGCAAAACCGCCGTCTGTACCGTGTTAATGGACTTCAATGAAAAGACAGTGCGCCTGTGGAACATCACCGATACCAAAACAGCAGCCCAGCTGTCAGAAACGGGTTATACCAACGCCAGCTATACCCACTCAGGCTGGTGGAGCGAAGACAAACGTTATGTGTTTATTCATGACGAATTGGATGAAACCGACCATGGTTTAAACACCACAGTGCGAGTGATGAACGTCGATAATCTCGAAGCACCGAGCATCGTCAAAGAGTGGAGCGGTCCAACCCGCGCCATCGACCATAACGGGTACACCCGCGGCAATCGTTATTACATTTCCAACTATCAACGCGGTACCACCATTTTAGATATCACGGATCCAACCAATCCAAGCGAAGCGGGCTTCTTTGACTCCTTCCCGTCTAGCGATGGTGCGGCCTTTAACGGCGTCTGGGGTACCTATCCGTTTTTACCATCTGGCCTGATTATTTCTGCCGATATCAACAGCGGTTTATTTGTCCTGCGCGACCAAACCAAAACCGCTGTTGCAGGCCAGGTGGCTTTTCCTTCGTTAACCAGCAGCGTCGCTGCCGGCCAAGCGGTCGAACTCAGTGTCAAACGCCCAAGCGGTAGCGGCGCTGTGTCAGTGCAATGGGAAACCCTGAACCTATTTGGCATCAACAGCACCTCACAACTGGCGACAGGTACCTTGCAATGGGCCGCTGATGACGTAGCTGACAAAACCATTCGGTTTACCCCGCCCGCTGACACCAGTTACGGCAAAGTGTTTGTGCGACTGTTTAACCCGACGTCGGGCTTAACCTTGGGCACGCCGGCTTATCACACAGTGACGATCGGCACTAAGCCACTGGCCGCTGGCGCTGCTGGTTTTGCTCAAACCACCCAACTGATCAACGAAAACGGCGGCAATGCCAGTGTTGCGGTGAATCGTGAAGGCGGCAGCAGTGGCGCGTTAAAAGTCAGCTACACACTGGTCAACGGCACCGCCACTGTGGGTGATGACATCGATGCCGTCAGTGGTGAACTCAGCTGGGCCGACGGCGATGCCAGTGCGCGTTCAATCACAGTGCATCCGGTCGATGACACGCGGTTAGAGGGTGACGAAACAGTCACGCTACAATTGACCGCCGTGCAAGGCGCTTTGCAAACAGGGCGCGATAAGCTGACCTTAACTATTCGTGATAATGAACAAAACAGAGCGCCGCAAGCAACGTTGGATGTACCGGCGCAAGTCAATGCTGGCGCCACTGTAACGCTGAAAGCCAGCGCCACGGATGCAGATGGCGATAGCATCAGCTACAGCTGGCAACAACTCAGCGGCACTGCCGTCACCATCAACAATGCCACATCGGCGCAAGCAAGTTTTGTTGCTCCGAACGCCGCCGGCGAGTTGAGTTTCCGCTTAACCGTCACCGACAGCCGTGGTGGCAGCACTAGCAGCACAGCGCTGGTGCAAGTGATTGCCGCCAATACAGCGCCACAAGTGACGATCACCAGCAGCATCAATAACTTAGTAGTCAGTTTAACCGGCGACGCAACAGATGCAGAAGGTGATGCGTTGAGCTACAACTGGCAACAAACCAGCGGCAGCAGCTTAAGTCTCAGTGGCGCCAACAGCAAAACGGTTAGCTTTACAGCACCTGCGGCAGGAACTTACGGCTTGTCGCTGACGGTGACGGATGCTCGCGGTTTGTCGACGACCAAGGCAACCAGCGTTACGCTACAAGCGGCTACGACGGACAACAGCAGCAAGTCCGGCGGTGGCTCTTGGTCGGTGGCCGGTTTAGTCGCCTTAGCGCTGCTAGCGCGGCGCCGTCGCACCCGTCACTAGCATGTTAGTGCGTGGAGTGCCGTGGAGTGGGGCTTAGGCCCCACTTTTTTGTCTCGAAACAAGCCGCCGCTGCCTGCGACTTTGCGGTCACGCCACCAAGTCGCCGACTTGCAACGTGATACTCACGGCTACTTTGCTGTCACGTCGCTGAGTGTGGCCGTACACACCACAGCAATACGTCATGACCTCAGCGCATAACTGAGGCGCATTTATGCGGTTTTGGAAACAATCCATCCCCACTAGTCGCCTTGCCGGCTCACCCCATCACAAAGCATGATTCTGCGGTGCCTTGCTGTGTTACCCTGCTCGTTTGGCTGTATTTTAGGAATTGACCATGACTGCGCCTACCCCCCCTGTAGACCATCCATTGCGTGGCATCCTAGCGATGATCGCTGCGGTGTTTTTGTTTGCCGGCATGGATGCAGCGATGAAACAGCTGACCAGCAGCTACGGGGCTATGCAAATTACCTTCTTGCGCGCCGCCTGTGCTTGGCCGTTTATTGTGCTGTGGCTAGCGGCTCGGCAAGAACTAAAACACCTGTTTCACGCCCGCTGGAGCTTGCATTTTATTCGTGCTGCGCTTGGTATTGTGATGCTAGCGGCCTTTATTAAGTCTTTGGAAACACTGGCATTAACCGATGCCTACAGCGTATTTTTTGTCGCGCCGCTGCTGATCACTGCGCTGTCAGTCTGGTGGTTAAAAGAATCCGTGCGCCCTGCACAATGGGCGGCTATCGTCCTCGGGCTGGCCGCTGTGCTGTTTATGCTCAAACCCGATGGCCATGAACTACTGAGTATTGGCGCCTTGATGGCATTGATTGCCGCGTTGTGTTACGCCGTATCGAATATTTTGGTGCGCAAACTGGCGCAGTCAGACCATGCTGGCAACTTAGTGTTTTGGCTGATGACACTGATTGGTATCGGCGCTTTTATCTTGGCGCAGCCACACTGGCAACCGCTGCAATGGCAAGCACATTGGCCGCTGTTTTTAGCCATTGGCCTGACAGGCACCGGTGGACAAATTTTGATCACGCAGGCCTTTCGGCTGGCAGCGCCGTCGATTATTGCACCGCTGGAATACACAGCGCTGGTTTGGGGCTTAGGTTTTGACGTCCTCGTCTGGCAAATATGGCCAGAGCGCGACATGCTGATTGGCGGCAGCGTGATCATCGCCAGCGGCATTTTAGTGATCTGGTTACAACAACGACATTCGCGCTAACACCGCGCGGCTTGCTAGCACTATTGTTGCCGCCAAATCTGTCGACTTGCCGGCGCTTCCTCTGGTCGCAGTTCACTAAAAAGCGCAGCCCTTTGCAGCGCTTCGAAGATCAAGCGCGATAGTCCGCGACAATCCGCCCGACTTTACTCGATTCCACTTCATGTGCCGGGTCACGTGTTGTCTCTGCCAGAGCTGCTTGTTGCCAGGCTTGCATGCCGGGTAATGCCAATAACCGCTGCACATACGCAGCGGCGGCGGCAGGCAACGGCAGCTGGCAGGTTTGCACCCGAAACGCCACCGGCGCAAAAAACGCATCGACAGCACTGAACTGCGCCCCGGCTAAAAATGGCCCGCCAAATTCAGTGAGCCCTTGTTGCCACAACGCAGCGATGCGCTGCAAATCTGCAGTCAAGCCAGCCGGCAATTGATCAATGTGCACGCGGATGCCGACGTTCATCGGGCAATTGCCGCGCAACTGCGTAAAACCGGAATGCATTTCGGCTGCAGCGCAGCGAGCATAAGCGCGCGCTTTGGCGTCCGCGGGCCAGACGCCGACGTGCCGCTCGGCGAGGTATTCAATAATCGCCAAACTATCCCACACCACCAAGTCGCCATCATGCAAACAAGGCACTTTGCCATTGGGGGCAAATTTGCGGAATTTCTCAGCGTTGTCAGAGCCTTCAAAGGTGAAGGTTTGTTCGGAAAAGGCGATCCCCAGCTCGGTCAACAGCAGCCAAGGCCGCAAACTCCAACTGGAATAATTTTTGTTGGCAATAAATAACTGATACATCCGCACACTCCTTCGACCCTGATATAAATAACCAGCACGCCATGTCAGCCCAGCGGCCCATTCAGCATGCAACGTCAACCCATCATGCCTTGTTGCTAAATGCTTGTCAGCGCGCTTGTGCCTGCCAGACAGTTTCCAACTCAGCGATAAACTGCCGCACCTTCGCGGGACGCAAACTGCCAGGTGGATACACCGCATACACGCCACCATCAGGCAACTGCCAATCCGCCAGCAACCGTACTAACTGACCCGACTCGATCAGCGGCTGCGCTGCATAGTCGGTCAACATGCCAATGCCCTGATGCGCCAACAGCAGCGCCGTTAACGTGCGTGTCGACCCAGCCAACAAGCGACTGTCGATGATTTGCTCGACCATGCTAGCACCTTGTTGAAAACGCCACAGCTGCGCATCTTTTAACAGCGTAAACGCGATACAAGCATGCGTGGCAAGTTGCGCCGGGTGTGTCGGCGTGCCGTGCTCGGCGAGGTAACGCGGCGTCGCCAACAACCACTGCTGAAAGCGCCCCAAGCGTTTAGCGACAGCACTGGAGTCGGTCAGCCAACCGACGCGAATGGCCACATCAATGCCTTCTTTGACTAGGTCTCGCACTTGGTCGCTGGATCGCAACTCGAGCCGCAATGCTGGATGTTTGGCTTGAAAACTAGCGACCACCGGCACCAGCAATTGCACGGCAAAGTCTTCCGGCGCGCTGACCACCAAACGGCCACGCAGCGTCTGCTGGCCTTGCTGCAAATCGGCCAAGCCTTGCAGCAACGCTTGGAAATGCGGCATCACAGCCTGCATCAATTGCTGCCCTTCGCTGGTCAACCGCACCTGCCGCGTCGTGCGATGAAACAGCGCCACACCTAGCTGCTGCTCTAGTTGACGCACCTGCAAACTGATGCGCGTTTTACTGCAGCCGAGTTTGTCCGCCGCCGCCGTGAAACTACCGGTCTGCGCTAGAGCCTGCACCAACCGCAAGCTATTGAGATCAAAATCCTGCATAAACACGCTCAATTGTTTTAATTATTAAAACAGTAATTCCCAGATTAGTGGATTTTTCGACAACAATCGAGCGCGGATAATGCTGGCTATCCGACGACGCAGGCAACACCTGAACGTCAACACTCGCAAACGCACCCCAGGAGCATGGTATGTCAACAACCCCACTATCGATTGTGATCACCGGCGCGTCAGGCTTTATCGGCCGCGCTATCACCACGGAAGCTTTGCAGCGCGGTCATCAAGTGCTGGCGCTGGTTCGTAGCCCAGAAAAACTGGCCGACTTAGCCGCTTTGTACCCACATAACTTGCGCTTGCAGGCGTTGGATGTGACCAACACCGCCGCCTTAAGCACCGCGCTTGCCGGCCATGATTTAGTGATTAGCGCGGTCAGCGGGCACAGTGCCAGTGACGTCGCAGGTGTCTATCGCCAAAACATCGACAGCCTGTTTGCAGCGGTCAAAGCCACGGGCATTCGGTTGTTATTGGTCGGTGGCGCCGCATCCCTGCAATTGCCCGATGGCTCCATGCTGCTAGACAGCCCTGACTTTCCGGCCGCCTATCGCGGCTCAGCCGAAGGCGCTTATTACGCGCTCAAGCAGCTACGCGCCGACACCTCGATGCAGTGGAGTTACTTATCACCGGCAGCGGAGATTTTTCCAGGCCCCGCCACCGGTCATTTCCGTTTAGGCGGCGATGCGTTTTTCACCGATGCACAAGGCCAAAGCCGCATTTCGACTGGCGATTATGCGGTGGCGATGCTCGATGAAGCCCAGCAACCGCAGCATGCGCAACAACGCTTTAGCATTGCTTATTAAGTCGCAGCTAACGGCGCTTTTAACACCTAAAAGGTGATAATTGCCAACAATTGGCAGTCTTTACCCTAGCGCAAAAGACGCAATCGGGGCAAAGTAAGCAGACAACGGCAGGCATCGCGCCTGCCGATTTCTTGCTTAAGGAACTGCGATGTCATTGCCTGCATTAACTTTGTTTCACTCCAGCCAAACCCGTTCTACTGGCGTGTTGATCTTGCTTGAAGAATTGCAATTACCGGTCGACATCGTTCGGGTCAGTTTTAAAGACCAACCGCGCGACCCACGCTGGCTGGCGGCCAATCCGCTGGGCAAGGTGCCGGCACTGCTGGCCGACGGAGCTGCGGTAACAGAACAAGTGGCGATCTACCAATTTTTGGCCGAACTCAAACCCGAAGCAGGTTTATGCCCAGCGATTGGTGACGCGCTGCGCGGCCCGTTTTTGCGTTGGTTAGCGATTTACGGCAGCAGTTTTGAACCGGCCATGGTGGATAAAGCGCTGAAACGCGAAGCGGGTAATCGTGGCATGAGCCCCTACGGCGATGCCGAGGCCGTTGTCGCGTTGGTGCAACAACAATTAGCACAAGGCCCTTGGTTATTGGGTGAACGCTTTACCGCAGCCGACGTGTTGTGGGCATCCAGTTTAGGCTGGATGACCAAATTCGGCTTGATGCCAGTCACCGCAGAAGTCAGCGCCTATTTAGCCCGCTTTGAAGCACGCCCGGCAGTGCAAAAAGTGCGGGCGGCCGAAGCCAACGCTTAAGCTGTTGGCTGTTATGGCTATCGCTGCCACAACCTTATGGTTCGCGCTTGGGCAAAGCTCGTTCGTCACGCGGTGATACCTGCATCATCGCGTGGAGCTTGCCTGCTGCAACCTCCTAGTCGTCCCAATCGACAACAGCCGCCAGCTCTCTGTACGCTCAGGCGATAGTTTCCTAACGCATTGAATTTACAGTTCACTGACAAGTCGCTACAGTGATCCATCCACTTCTCAACCAGCACGCAGGGTTATGCTTTGATGGACTTACACGTCATTCCCTATCTGTGTTTAGGCCTTGCCATACTCGCCTGTTTTTGGCCGCGATTACCTGCTTTGCTTCCTGCGCTGCTGACTATAGTCGCCTGTATCAGCGCCTTGTTGTGTGATGTCATTAGTGTCGCGGCTATTCCCAGTTTAGCGGTGATTGCCGCGCTGGTGGGCCTGCACCCGCTGCTGCGCCAACGCGCGCCACGAGCAGCAAGCATAGTGCTAGCCTTGCTCGCGCTGGTGTTACTGGCCCTCGCCATGCACAAGCTACCCGGCTTTCACAATGTGTTGTTGCTTGACCAAGTGCAGGTCAGCCGAGATGGTATCCCTTTTACCCTGTACGCCAATTTCGACAAAGGGCTGGCGGGTGTGGTGTTGCTGCTGGTGTTGTGGCCGCTCAGTCAATATCCACAGGGTAACTGGCAAAGCCAGCACCGCGGGCCTTTGGCGCCGCCAGCTACGTCCTTGCGCTACGACCAACTGCTGTGGCGCGGTTTTTGGCCATTGTTCCCATTGACGTTTTTGTTTAGTGAATTGCTCGGCGTCACTTTTGGCTTTTTAACCTGGGATCCTAAGTTTCCGTCTTATACCTTGTTATTTTTGGCGGTAAATCTGTGGTTGACCTGTGTCGCCGAAGAGCTGTTTTTCCGTGGCTTGTTGCAAACCAGCCTGCAACGCTGGTTGGCGGCACGTGGTTATGCGTTGTGGCCGGCGGCGGTGCTAGTGGGGCTGCTGTTTGGCGTCGCACATTTAGCCGGCGGCTGGCCGTACGCAGTAGCCGTGACCTTTGCCGGGATCGGTTATGGCCTGATGTATCTGCGCTCTGGCCGCATCGAAGTCGCCATTCTTGGCCATTTTGCGTTAAATGCCGTGCATTTCCTGTTATTTAGTTATCCGATGCTGGCCAGCTAACGCCGCGTCCAAAGAAGCCTTTTTCATGTTACGAATTCTGCATACCTCGGATTGGCATTTAGGCCAACACTTTATCGGCAAAAGTCGCGATGCCTGCCATCGGGCGTTTTTTCAATGGCTGACTGAAACCATCCAGACGCAACAAATCGATGTTCTGCTGGTGGCCGGCGACATTTTTGACACAGCGACGCCGCCCAGTTATGCCCGCGAGTTGTACCATCAATTGCTCGCCGACCTGTACCGTTTGAAAGTCCAAGTGATAGTGCTGGGCGGTAACCACGACTCAGTGGCCGTGCTTAACGAAAGCGCGTCGCTGCTGAAAGTTCTAAACACCTGCGTAATACCGGGTCTGGCGGCGGATTTATCGACCCATCTGCAGCCCTTGTATGACCAAGCCGGTTTTCCGGCGGCTATGCTGGTGGCCTTGCCGTTTGTGCGTGCGCGCGATTTGTCGGCCCATCAAGGACTGCTCAGCGTAGCGGGTCAAACCGAACAACAAAAAAACCGTGATTTGCAGCAGCAACTCGGCCAGTTGTACGAAACCTTGTATCAGTTGGCGACAAAACAAGCCGCTGACCTTGCCGCATCGTATCAACAACAAACCGGCCAGCCCCGCCAAATCCCTGTGCTGGGTAGCGGCCATTTGACGACGGTCGGCGCCTCGCGCAGCGAATCCGTACGTGAGATTTATATCGGCAGCCTCGAAGCCTTTCGCGCCGACGGCTTCCCGCCGTTTGCATACCTGGCACTGGGGCATATTCATCAAGCGCAACAAGTCGGCGGCAACCCGTTTTTCCGCTATTGCGGCGCGCCACTAGCGCTCGGGTTTGACGAAGCCAATCAACACAAACAAGTGCTGCAAATCGATATTTCAGACCAAGGTGAGGTGCAACTGCCGGTGGCTTTACCGGTGCCTGATGTGCAACCGCTGGCCTCACTGACCGTGAATTTAGCTACCGTGCGCGCCTGTGTGCAGCAGGAACTTAGCCGTCGTGGTTTTACCGAGGAACCTCATCACAGAGTCGGCAAGACACTGTGGCTAGAGCTGATTTTAAGCGGTGAAGATGCACTGCTGACCGATGTACAAGCGCAATTGCAACAACAACTGGCTGAATTACCAGTCGAGTTGCTCAAGCTGCGACGCGCCAAAACCGCCGAAACTTCACTGGTGCAAGCACAATTAACGCTGCAAGAACTCACGCCAGAAGACGTATTCGCCGAGCGGCTGGCGCACGAACAGCTGAGTGACGAAACCAAGCTGCGACTTAGCCAATTGCACGCTGACGTGCTGTCACAAGTGCAACTTGCGGCACAACCGGCAGCTACCTTGCTAGCTTCGGCGGAGGTCACGCCATGAAAATCTTGTCCGTTCGGCTGCTGAACCTCAACTCGTTACGTGGTGAGTGGAAAATCGATTTTCGCGATGAAGCCTTTGCGCAAAGCAACCTGTTTGCCATCACAGGCCCCACCGGCGCGGGTAAAAGCACTTTGCTTGATGCCATCTGCTTGGCGCTGTATCACCAAACGCCACGTTTAAAAACGCTCAGTGCCACCAGCAATGAACTGATGAGTCGCCACACCGCCGAGTGTTTAGCCGAGGTGGAATTTGCGGTACGCGGTGGCGAGTACCGCGCGTTTTGGAGCCAGCGTCGCTCACGCGGGGCACTGGATGGCAATCTGCAAGCCGCTCGCGTCGAGCTCGCAACCATCGACGGGCAGATCCTTACCGACAAAAGCAAAGAAAAATTGGAACTGACCGAGCAGCTGACCGGCCTTGATTTTGCCCGCTTCACCCGCTCGATTTTGTTGTCCCAAGGCAACTTCGCGGCGTTTCTCAATGCCAGTGCCAATGAGCGTGCGGAACTTTTGGAAGAGCTGACCGGCACGCAAATCTACGGCGAGATCTCGATCGCGGTGCATGAACGCTGTCGCGATCTCAAGCAACAACAAGACGTGATGCTGGCTCGGATCGGTGGCATCACTTTGTGCACGGATGATGAGTTGCAACAACTCGGAACGGACATTCGCCAGCGCACCGAAGCCCATACGCAGGCACAACAACGCTTGCAACAGCAACGTCGCGCGGCACAGTGGTATCACGAACACGCACTGGCCAGCGGCCAACACCAAGAAGCGGCAGAAAAACTGCAACAAGTCGCAGCCCAAGTGGATGCCGCCAAAGTTGGCTTGGCGAAGTTAGCGCGGCATCACGAATTGCAACAGTTACAGCCGCTGTATCAACAACTGTTAACCCAACGTGGACTTCGCAACGAACAAGAACAGGCCGCGACACAGATCCAACAGCAGTGGCAACAAGCGCTACCGCTATACCAACAATCGTACGCGGCGGGCTTGCAGCTGTTGGTGACACAACGCCTGCAAACAGAACAACACTTGGCGCAACATCAGGCGCAATTGGCGGAATTAGACGCGGCGCCTCTGGGCGATGTCGGTCAATTAAGTGCCGAACAAGCGCGCTTGGATAGCCAGTTAGTGCAGTTGCAGCAACTAGGCCGGGCCTTGCAACAGACGCTCGAGGCTCTGCCCGCTATGGCAAATGAACTGCAGCAGTTGGCACAGGCCAAGCCAGCGGATGTGAGTGTGTTGCGGCAACGCGTGGCTGCCTGCCTTGCCGAAGTAACACCACTACAACAAGAGCTGGCGCAGTGGCAAGCCCCGCAAGCATTGGCGCAACAGCAACAATGGCAACACCAAGCGACCTTGCTGCAACGTTTATTGGATGCACTGACCTTACAACAACAAGGCCAACAGCAACTGCATGAATTACAACAGCAACAACAAGCGTTGCAGCCGCAGTTGCAGGAAAAACGCCAGCTGTTTCGGCAGCTAAAAGAACAACTAGATGACAAAAAACAACTGCTGTCGCAACAACAACTTATTTCAGCTTTGTTGCAACATCGCCATGCGTTAACCGATGGCGCCCCATGCCCCTTGTGTGGCTCGTTGGAACATCCAGCGCCTTTGGACAATCAACAAACCGATGCACTGCCTGCGCTGCAAGCCAAAATTGCGGAACTCGAACTGCACATCGAGCAACATACACAGGACGGCACACGTCTTGGCACCATCGAACAACAGCTACAACTGCAACAACAGCAATTGCAACAACGTCTCGATGCACTAGCGAGCCAATTGTCCGAGCAGTGGCAACAACTGCTGGCGAGTCTACATGGCACTGTCGCCGCCCAAACGGCAGAATTGAGCCACAACTATTTGTTGCAGCTGCAACAACAAGTCACCCAGCAAGCCAGCGCATTGCACCAACAACAGTTGGCATTTGATAGCAAACAACAACGCTTGCAAGCGGCACAACAACAACTGCAGCAGTTGCAACACGGCTTGCTCGCGGCAGAGCAAGCCGCCACCCAACAGCGCGAGCAGTTCGCAGCGAAGCAACAACAACTGACCCAGCAGCAGGCGCTTGCCACACAGCAGGCCAGCGAGTTGCTACAAACCGTTGAACAGTGGTCACAGTTGTATCCTGTGCTGTGCAGTGTCTGGCCCGATGCTGCTGCCGAGCCAACGCAGTTGCTACGCTTGGCGAAACAATGGCGCGAACTACTGAACCGCGAACAGCAACGCCTCAGTACAACGCTTCAAGCCATAACCGCTTGGCAACAGCAACGCGAACAACTGCAACAGCAGCTCACCAAGCTGCGGGACGACTATACGGCGATACAGCAACAAGCTGCGTTGTGGCAGCAACTTCCCGCCGTGCCTACCGTGCCGCAGGGCCTTACGGTTGCAGCGTTCGACAACCATAACATTGCTGTAAGCCCCGTCAGTTTGCCGCAGTTGCAGACACAGTTGCAGCAGCTTGAGCACCTTGCCACCACCTTGCAATGGCACCGTCAGCAACAACAGGAGCATCAAACGCACTGCCAGCAACTGCAGCAGCAGTTTTTGCAGCAAGCGCAAGCGCTTGGACTCAGTAGTGAAAGCGACTTCTTGTTGGGCCTGCTGAGCGATGAGCAAAAAGTCCAACTGGAAGCTCAGCAACACCACTTAGAGCAACAACGTGTGCAAGCGCAAACTCTGTCCAACGATGCGACACAAAAGCTGCAGCAACTAGAACTCGCCAAGCAACAAGACAGTGATTTGGCGGACACCTTGCAGCAGCAACCAAACCTAGCAACGCTGCAACAAGCCATCACCGACGGCGAATTAGCGCAACAACAAGCCTTGCAGCAGTTGGGGCAGTTACAACAACAATGGCAAACCCAACAACAGCTAGCAGCCCAACAAGCCGATTTGGTCACGCAACTGCAACAGCTACAGTTGGACTATCAAGACTGGCAAAAGCTTTACAGCTTGATTGGCAGTGCCGACGGCGCACGCTATCGGCGCTTTGCGCAGGGACTGACCTTGCAGCAGTTGGTGTTGCTGGCGAACCGCCAGCTGCAACAGCTGCACAGCCGTTATCAGCTGGCTCGTAAAGCCGACTCTGAACTAGAACTGGTCGTCGTCGATAGTTGGCAAGCCGATAGTGAGCGCGACACCAAAACCTTGTCCGGTGGCGAAAGCTTTTTGGTATCGCTGGCCTTAGCGTTAGCGTTGTCGGATTTGGTCAGTCATAAGACGCGGCTCGAATCGCTGTTTTTGGATGAAGGCTTTGGCACGCTCGACCCAGAAACCTTAGAAAGTGCGTTGGCGGCGCTCGATCAACTGCAAGCCAGCGGCCGGATGATTGGGGTGATCAGCCATGTCGAGGCGCTAAAAGAGCGGATCCCGACGCAAATTCGAGTGCACAAGCAAGCAGGCTCTGGCTGGAGTCGGATCGAGCTGCCGACCGCACTCTAAATGAACCACACAGGCCAGATGACATTTGTCATCGAAAACCGCTGACGTCTGCCACTGTAGCTACTGGTCGCTGCACCATACACTGACAGGTAATAAACGACTTGCTGGATGACCAACATGAGTAAAACGTTCGACAACAAATGGTCTTGGGTTTACCTATTTAACCTGATTTTTTATCTGATCCCGCTGTGGGCTATTGAGCTACCTTGGTGGCAGCGCGCCATCGCTTTGCTGGTGCTGATCCCATTTTTGTTTTGCTACTTTTGGGGCTACCGCGCGGCGCCACAACAATTGTGGCAACCGACGCTGTGCATCTATCTGCTAGCCGTCGCAATTAGCCCGCTCAACCCCGGCAGTATCGCGTTATTCACCTTTGCCGGTTATTTTATTGGCATGGGTTACCCGGCCAAACGCGCCATCTTCACCTTGCTCGGTGTCTGTGCCAGCATACTGCTGCTCAATGAACTCATCGGCTACAAAGGCCCGTATTTCTTTGTGTATGGCTCAGTCTTGGTGCTGGGGGTCGGTGGTTTTGGCATGTTGGATCGGCATCGCCGGCAACTGCAACATCAAGAAGCACAAAGCCGCGAAGAAATTGCTCAGCTGGCACAAATGGTCGAACGTGAACGCATCGCCCGCGATTTACACGACATCATGGGACACAGTCTTTCTAGCATCGCCTTAAAAGCCGATTTAGCGTTAGCGCTGAGCAAAGCCGGTCAAACCGATGCCGCGCAGCAGCAACTGACGGAATTAGCGCAAATTGCCCGCGAGTCATTGTCTCAAGTGCGACAAACGGTTTCCGGCTATAAACACAAAGGCTTGTTAGGCGAAATCACCACGTTAGCGCAGCGGCTGCGCGATGGCGGTTTTCAGGTGAGTTTGGAAGGCGAAGTCCCCAAGCTTGCAGCGCGCGCTGAATCGGCGATTATCCTGGTGCTCACCGAACTGTGCACCAATGTACTGCGCCACAGCAAAGGCGATGTTTGCCGCATCAGTTTTGCCGACGAAGGCACCCACTGGCGCATTGAAGTGTCCGATAACGGGTTGGTGCAACACCTTGGCGCAGGCAATGGCTTAACTGGCGTGCGCGAGCGGCTGCAGCCGCTGTCGGCGCATTTAGAACTGGATGCAGGTGCAGGCCTGACCGCACGCATTCGATTACCCAAACATGAAGCAACGGCCACTGTGGCAAGCGCTGTGCAAGGAACTGCTGAATGAAAATACTACTTGCTGAAGACCAAGCCATGGTGCGCGGAGCACTTGCGGCACTGCTGCGGCTGAACAGCCAACATGAAATCATTGAAGCCGCTGACGGCGATGCCGCGTTTAAGTTGTTAAAAGAACAATCCTTTGACGTGTTATTGACCGATATTGAAATGCCAGGCCGCAGCGGGTTGGATTTGGCCGCTTACGTGCAGCAGCAACAGTTGCCGCAAAAAGTCGTGATCATCACTACCTTTGGTCGCAGCGGTTACATTCGACGCGCGCTGGATTGTGGCGTCAGCGGCTTTTTACTAAAAGATGCGCCAATCGAGGATTTACTGGCGGCCCTGGACAAAGTGCTGACCGGCAAACGGGTGATCGACAGCGAATTAGCACTGTTGGCGCTAGGTGAACAAGACCCGCTGACCGACAAAGAGCGACGCGCTTTGCGTCTCGCCGCCGATGGCAAAACGACGGCTGAGATCGCCAGCTTGCTGTTTATCGCCGAAGGTACCGCCCGCAATTATCTGTCGGAAGCGATCGCAAAACTCAATGCGACCAATCGCGTCGACGCCGCGCGTATCGCCCAACAAAAAGGCTGGTTATAACCAGCCTTATTGCGTTGCAGCACTTTGCTGAAGGAATTCCACAGCGCTTTCGCACACTGCCTCACGCCTGCGGCGACGACGTTTCAACCGCTGCTTGTTGTTCATCCAGTAACTGGCGGAAGCGCTGCGCCGGCACCGGCGGACTAAACAAATACCCTTGGAATTGATCGCAGCGTTGCAGCTGCAAAAACTCCAGTTGCTGAGCAGTTTCAACGCCTTCCGCCAGCACTTTAAAACCCAACGTATGGGCGATGCCAATGATCGCCGTGGTGATTGCGACGTCGTCTTTGCTGTGCGGAATATCGTCGACGAATTTTTTGTCGATTTTCAGCACATCTAGCGGGAAACGTTTCAAATACGCCAATGACGAATAACCAGTGCCAAAGTCATCAATCGCCAGACGGATGCCAGTGGTTCGCAGGTCATTGAGCGTGGCGATCACTGTATCTTGATGTTCCATTAAGGCACTTTCGGTCAGTTCTAACTCCAATAATTGCGCTGGGTAGCCAGTACTAGCCAACACATCTTGCACCAACTGCCGCATATCAAAGCGCCTAAACTGCGCCGGTGACACGTTAACGGCCAGCGTTAACCTTGGTAACCCTGCATCCAGCCATTCTTTGCCTTGGCGACAGGTTTCTCGCAACACAAATTCGCCAACGTCATGAATAAGTCCACAGGCTTCGGCTACAGGAATAAACCGCGCCGGCGAAATCATGCCTTGATCGGGGTCGAACCAACGCACCAGCGCTTCTGCCCCCGTAATATGACCGCTATAAATATCGACTTGCGGTTGGTAGAACACCTGCAAATGCCCCAAACGAATCGCTTTGCGTAATTGCGCTTCCAACGTCAATCGGTCACGCGCCGCTTGGGTGTAACTATCTGAGAAGAAAGTGAACATGTTGCGGCCAGCGGCTTTGGCCTTGTACAGCGCCGCATCAGCGCCTTGTAACAGCAGCGTGGTATTGTCACCGTGATCGGGAAACACACTAATGCCGATGCTGGCACCTAACTGCACTTCGACCGAATCGGATAACACAAAACTATGGCCTATTTGCTCAATCAGCGACGAAGCGACATCCGCTGCGCTATCAATTGCATCGATTTTACCAAGCAAAATCGCAAACTCATCGCCGCCTAAACGGGCCACCACATCGGCTTCCCGCAGCCGTTTTTTCAAGCGATTGGCCACTTGTAGCAACAACAAATCACCCAGCGCATGGCCATACGAATCATTGACGTCTTTGAAGTGGTCTAAGTCCAACACCAACACCGCCAGCTTGTGTTGGTCACGGCGCGCTTCTTTAATCGCCTGATCCACCTGCTGTAAAAACAAATGCCGATTCGGCAGATGGGTCAGTTCATCGTGCTCCGTTAAGAACATCATTTCCGCTTCGGTGGCGCGGATTTCGGAAAGGTCAGTGAAAATGGCGGCATAGTGGCAAACTTCTTGTGACTCATTAAACACAGCGCTGATTGATAGCTGCAGTGGCATCACTTCGCCATCTTTACGGCGGTTAAATAACTCACCTTGCCAGTGATGATCATGCTGCAGTTCCGCCCAAATTTGTTGGTAGAACTCTTCGGTATGGCGCGTAGAGCGCAGCAGATGCACGGATTGGCCAATCAACTCTTCTTCTTCATAGCCAAACAGTTGCAACAATGCAGGATTCACCGAAATGATCCGCTTGTGCGTATCCATAATCAAAATGCCTTCCCGACTACTGCGAAACACTGCATCGGCTAGGCGCAAATTGGCTTGCTGTTTTTTACGCTCCGACAAATCAAAATCCATGCAGAAGATTTGTGGCGAGCGCCCCGGCAACTGCAATACCACATGACTGCTATACACCTGCACCGGATCACCCGATTTGTGCTTGAGCACCAACTCGCCCGCAGGCTCTGCCACGCCGCTGCGAACCATCATGCTGATGGCTTGGCTCACCCCGTCATGCATCTCGGGCGGAATAATTAAATCCAATAAACTTCGACCCAGCGCTTCTTCTTTGCTGTAGCCATATAAACTCTCACTGGCTCTGTTCCAATAAAAAGTCGTGCCATCCGCTTCATATCCTTGCACAGCAATCTCAGGGGTACTGTCTAACAGGGTTCGGAACCGTAACTCACTTTCCATCCACTGTTGTTCTGCCATCCGCTGCAACGTGATGTCTTCAAGTTCGAGCAATAAATGCGTGACTTGCTGCTGGGCATCAGAGATCCCATACAAAGCTGATTCCAGCCAGACCACAGCACCATTGGGAGTCGGCCAATTTAGCTGCCGTTTTGGCACTGTGGTGCCCTGACACACCAGCTCCATCACATGCAGATATTCCTCGCGCAGTGATTCAGGTAACACAGTATCGAGTTTCTTCTGCAGGATCTGTTTGCCGCTTACGCCTGTGATGTCGTCAAATCGATGGTTGCAATACTGAATGACGCCTGTGGCATCACAGATCACCACTGCCACCGGGTTCTGTTCAATGGCATTGGTTAGCAACAGATTCAACGCTTTCGCTTGGCTGCGCTCGACTAAAAACGCGGCCAAACTGACGGTGAACTGGATCAGATCCACTTCATCGGTTCTAGGCGACCGATGCTCTGACAAATAGATAGCGAACGTGCCTAACAACCGGCGCTCTGTATCAAAAAACGGTGTGGACCAACAGGCTTGCAACCACTCAAATGGTTTGACGATTTCGCGATAATTCAACCACAACAAATCTTGGTGAACGTCCTGCACAAACACCGCTTGCCGTGTTGCCGCCGCAGTGCCGCAGGAGCCATTGCCGTAACGGATCGGCAGTCCTTCGGTTTTTTGCTTGTATTCGTCCGGTAAACTCGGGGCAGCAGCATTGGTTAAGCAATTCCGATTTACGTCAGCCAACATGATGGCACCACGCACCCCCGGAAGCTGCTGCTCAATAAACTTCACTAATTCATTGAGTAGCTCAGACAGCGGAATATCTTCCAATAAACGATGCAACAAATAACTTTGCGCTTGTTGTTTCATTTGCTGCTGACGCCGCTCGCGAATATTCTGCCAGCAGATCACTAACACAGTCCCGTCTTGCGCCGCCGGAACTGGGATCACACGGTATGCCACCGGGATCACTTCACCTTCGCTGGTTACAAACAGATCCGCTTCCCCAGACAACGCAGCGCCCGATTGCATACGGTCGACGATTTCACGCCATAACATCAAGGCCGGTTTTTGTTTGGCAACAAGCATTTGAGCTGGTAAGCCCTGCAGCTGCTTAACGTCTTGATAACCAAGAATTTGTAGTACGGCGTTATTGACGACTGTGATGTCCGCTTGGCGATTTAAGCCTAAAATCGCATCGCCGGTGGACTCCAGCAGCAGCCGGATTTGCGCCGCACTAGCTTGCTGCTCCAGCACCGCTTGTTTTTTCTGATCGATGTTTTCAATGACAGAGACAAAATAACAAGCGGCGGGGTCTTCATCTTTGTGATATGACACCGACAAATTCGCCCAGAAATAACTACCATCCTTCCGGCGATAACGCTTTTCCATTTCGTAAAAGTCGATTTGACCATTGGCCAGCGCCTGCACCGAATTCACATCATCTTCGAGGTCGGCTGGGTGCGTAAACTCTTGGAACGTTTTACCGACAATCTCATCGACCGGATACTGCAGCATTTGGGCATAACGTTCGTTGACTCGAATAAAACGACCATCGGTGGCTACGTGCGCCATCCCGACGGCCGCTTGATCAAACGTCGATTGGAACCGATCACTAAGTTGTTGATATCGAAGGTGCAAAGTACCTAACCGGTAACACACCCAAATACCGACGCCGCAGGCGCTTAACAATAATGCCGCACCCAACAAATCGTGGGCCAATTGCCGCTCTACTTCATCCAAAAACCAGCTAGTCAGCGCTTGATCGGCGGCCGTCAACCAAGCGACGACCAAGATTAAATAACATAAGGTCAGCAGCCAGGGGTACACCACTGGATTTGTGCGCAATTCTGAAAATTGAGGATCGCTCATCGTGCTGGGTCCGTGATCACAAAAGGTCCATGTCTTTTCGTTCATCAAAACAGACCATTGTTGCTGTTTTGATGACAATACCTGCATCGATTTAGCATAGCTGAGCACGGCAGAAAGGCGAGGTAAGCGCGGTGGTTGAAGCCGCGAAATGCTGCAAAACGAGGAGATGGCGAGACGACTGCTGGTCTCGCCATACGCTAAAAAGTTGATTTAGAACGAATAAACCAACGTCAGAGATGTTTGTGTATCCGTACTCTTTTTGCCGAGCGGCACTTGCGAGTCGTGTTGGATCAAAAACGCGGCTTTCATCTGCATGCTGCCGTTGATTTTGGTGCTCAGTGAACTTTCGGCGATCGAACGTTTGTTATCCGCACCAGCCTCATAACTGACGGTTTGTCGAAACATGGCACTGTCAGAAATGGTCCAATCTAAGCTGGCTGCAGTGCGCAGCATGGCGCCTTTTTCTTTCAGGTCATCTGATGTTTTACCGACGTAATAACCTGGACCGATTTCCGCATCAATCACCACGGATTTGCCTTGGTACATCCGATCGCCGTAACCGGCAGCCACCAAGCTGTAGTCGCGGTAGGCACCAAACTCATCACGAGTGTGCGACCCCAACACAAACAACTTCGCATGATCGTTATCTAGCTTGTAGCCGCCTTTGGCCGAGACCAAATACTTCTCTGCGGCTTTTTCGGTGTAACTCACCCCGTCTTCGTCGGTTTTGCGGTCTTCTTTGAAAAATGCACTGACCACATATTCATTACTCCAATGGGTAGTCTCTTGGCGCGCATCAATTTTACCTGTTACCGAAGTACCGCTGGTGTTACCCGACGTGGTAATAGCGCCGAGCTCTGCCGACGTCTGCCATGGTTTTACGGCGGCGGCCTCTTCGGCTTGCACGAGCGTGGTCATCATTAAAGCGCCAGCGGCGATCCATACTGTTTTCATCAGTTGCCCTTTTTCATATGTAGTGACATCTGCGGGAATGGGATTTCAATTCCCGCGGCATCAAATCGCAGTTTTACCTGCTCCAAAATATCCCAGTACAAAGGCCAATAATGCTCGGATAAGGCCCATGGTCGAACAATTAATTGCACTGCCGAATCCGCCAGTGCTGACACGGCAATCACAGGTTCTGGATCTTTTAACACACGCGGATCCGCCGCCAAAATCTCAGTCAAAATCTGCTTGGCCAGACGTAAATCGGAGTCATAACTAATGCCAATGGTTAAGTCGACGCGGCGCTTGCCTTCGGCCGAATAATTGATAATCGCACCACCAGTGACCTGCGAATTCGGCACAATAATTTTTTTGTTGTCACCGGTTTTAAAGATGGTTTGAAACATATCCACGCGTTGCACTACGCCACTAATGCCCGCAACTTCGACCATATCACCTGCTTTAAACGGGCGAAAAATAATAATCAACACACCCGATGCAAAGTTAGATAAAGAGCCTTGCAGCGCCAGTGCAATGGCTAAACCAGCCGCACCTAAAATCGCCAAAAACGACGCGGTTTGCACGCCAAGATGCGACAAGGCAATCAAGGTAAAAGCTATCATCACGGCAGCATTGACAATGCTGGACAGAAACGACACCACAGCTTTGTCGACATGACGCAGCAACAAAGCTTTGCCGATTAACCGCGATAAGCCGAAAGCCACCCAGCGGCCTAGATAAAAGATGATTAATGCCACCACCAATTTGATCGAAAAACTCACGATCATTTGTTGGTTGTTTTCAAAGAATTTTACCGCTTGTTCTAACATCTTCAGTTCCTCTTGTCGTCTCCAACCGCGCTCGCAGCGGATTCCCAGCCTGACAAATTTTAGGCTTATGCTAGCATGCTAGGCGCATCTACTTGTGAGGCCCGTATGGATTTGACTCAGCTACAACAGCAACTCACTGGTTTAGCGCATTATCCGCTAGAGCAGTGGACTCCGCCGTTTTGCGGTGCCATCCCGATCCGCATCGACCGCGACGGTCGTTGGTTCTATCAACAAAGCCCGATTGAACGGCAACCATTGGTGAAGTTATTCGCTGCTGTATTGTGCCGAGACGAGCATGGTTATGTGCTAAAAACACCAGTCGAAAAAGTGCAAATTCAGGTCGATGATGCACCATTTGTGCTGATTGACGCCGAATGGCAGCCATCTACAGCAGGGCCATTGCTGCAAGTTGTATCCAATTTGGGGCAAATTTACTTAATTTCCGCTGAATATCCGGTGAAGCTACAAGCAGAACCGCTCAGTGGCGAGCTGCTGCCGTACTTGCAGTTACCGCGCGGACTTAGCGCCAAGTTCAGTCGTAGCTTGTTTTATCGCCTAGCCGAGCTAGCCAGCAGTGAAGCATCTAGGTCCGCTGTCGGTATGGTTGATTATGTGATTTACAGCGGCAGCTACCGCTGTGTGTTGGGGCAAAGCGAGGCTAGTTGAGTTGGTCAACACAGGCGCAGCGACTGAAGGTTGTGCGTCGAGTACATCGGCTAGGTGACACCAACACCAATCAGCACTGTCGCTTAAACCAGCACGGCGGGGTAATACACCGCGGCAGGTTATCTGTGTAAGCGTGAAGAATTAAACCGAGCACCCTGTCTAGCTAACGAAGCCAATAAAAAATGCCAGCACGCTGGCATTTTCCGCAAAAGCACTGTGGCAACTAGAGCCGCGTTAATTACACCACTTTGGAATAATTCTGCTGCTGTGGCAGCAGATAAGCATCAAACGCCGCGGCGATCACTCGAACCCAAGGTCGGCCTCGATCAGTGACTTCCAAGGCGCAGCCTTGCCATTTCACCAAACCATCGGCAAAACATGGCGCTAAACGCTCTAAGCTGTTGGCGAAATAATTATCGAAATCAAGCTGCCATTTACTGGCGATCTGCGCCGAATCAACAAAGAAATTACACATAATTTGCGCGATTAAATCCGCGCGAATTTGGTCATCCAGCGTCAAGGTTAGCCCTTTGTCGATCGCCAGTTGGCCGTGCTCGACCTGCCGGTAATAATCGTTTAAATCTTTTTGTTGTTGCCAAATTAAATCATCGACTTGGCTAATCGCCGACACGCCAAGCCCTAAAAGCGCATCGCATGGGTCGACACTGTAGCCTTGGAAATTGCGGGTCAGCTTGTGCTGCTGCTGCGCGAGCGTCAGCTCATCGTCAGCGCGGGCAAAATGGTCCATGCCAATGGCGTGGTAACCTGCTTGCTGCAGGTGTTCAACGGCAAGACCTAGCAGGCGTAACTTCAAGCCTGCGTCGGGCAAGGCGTCTTGCGGGATTTTACGCTGCGCGGCAAAACGCTCGGGCAGATGGGCATAACTAAACAAACTGATCCGATCTGGGTTTAACCGCACCACTTCCGCTAAGGTGGTGGCAAAACTTTCGGTCGCTTGGTGTGGCAAGCCGTACACCAAATCCAGATTCACCGATTTAAAGCCCAGTTCACGCGATTTTTCGACCAAGGCCTGCACCATTTCAACGCTTTGGATACGATTGATGCTTTGTTGCACCTGTGCGTCGAAATCCTGCACACCAAAACTGACACGACTAAAGCCAAGCGCGCGCAGATGCGCCAGCTTCTCTAAGCTGCAACTGCGTGGGTCAATTTCAATCGACAATTCGGCATTGGGCAAAAAATAAAAATGTTGACGCAGCGTTGCTAACAAATCTGTCAGTTGCTGCTCAGACAAAAAGGTCGGTGTACCACCACCAAAATGCAGCTGATGCACGGTTTTATCCGCACAGGTTTTACCGTATAGCGCAATTTCATGCAGCAGTGCCGTGAGATAACGGTCGGCTTTGCTGACATCTCGGGCAATCACCTTGTTGCAGCCACAGTAATAACACAACTCTTTGCAAAACGGCACGTGCAGATACAAGCTCAGCGCCGGGCCACTGCTGCGAAGTGCATGCAACGCTTTATCGACGGGGAAGCCGCTGCGCAGCAGCAAGGCGGTTGGATAAGAGGTATAACGCGGGCCCTTGACGTTGTATTTCGCAATCAGGGCTTCATCCCAAAATGTAGTCATCATATCGCAAGTGTTCCTGGGGGGAATTGGCCTCAGTCTACTTGCTGTGGTGAGATGCATTTTGATCCATCACAAGTCTGCGGCAAAAGACCGCGACTCCCAATAAAAAACCAGGAACTCCGATGAACAAACTCCGTTTATGCGTTCTCGCGGCGTGCATTTTGCCCACGCTAGCACACAGCGCTACCTTGATCCACGCCGGCACCGTTATCACGGCCGAAGGTAAACAAATTCTAAAACAACACACCATTGTGGTCGACGGCGACAAAATCAGCGCCATTGAGCGGGGTTTTAAAGCTGCAAGTGCCGGCGACACCGTCATCGATTTATCCAACCAAACGGTGATGCCTGGTCTGATGGACATGCACACGCATTTTTCGACCCAAAGCAGCCCGACCACCTATACCGAAGGCTTTACGATGAATGAAGCCGACTATGCGCTACGCGGCGCTGTGTTTGCCCGCAAGACCTTGCTGGCAGGCTTTACCACAGTGCGCGAATTAGGTGATTCGTTTCACATTAGCACTGCGCTGCGCAAAGCGATTGACGCCGGTTACACCGACGGCCCACGGATTTTCACCGCCGGCACCTCGATTGCCACCACCGGCGGCCATGCTGATCCGACCAATGGTCTTGCCTATGGTCGTATGGGCAACCCAGGCCCAGATGAAGGCGTGATCAACGGCCCCGATGAAGCGCGTAAAGCGGTGCGCCAACGCTACAAAGAAGGCGCGGATTTGATCAAAATCACCGCCACGGGTGGCGTGCTGAGCGTAGCGAAAAGTGGCAAAAACTCGCAGTTCAGCGATGAAGAATTAAAAGCCATCGTCGATACCGCCAAAGACTATAACTTCACCGTCGCCGTGCACGCCCACGGTAAAGAAGGCATGGAGCGGGCGATCAAAGCTGGTGTCACCTCGATTGAACATGGCACCTTTATGGACGACAAAACCATGGCGCTGATGAAGCAACATGGTACCTATTTAGTCCCCACCTTAAGCGCCGGCAAATTCGTCGCCGAAAAAGCGAAGATCCCAGGCTATTTCCCAGAAATCGTCCGTTTAAAAGCCGCCGCGACTGGCCCCTTGATGCAAGATATGTTCAAACGCGCTTACAAAGCGGGCGTCAAAATCGCCTTTGGCACCGACGCGGGTGTCGGCATGCATGGTGATAACTGGAAAGAGTTTCTCTACATGAATGAAGCGGGGATGCCAGCGCATGAAACCATTTTGGCAGCGACGATTGACGCGGCAACTGTGCTGAATCAACAAGACACGCTCGGTAGCATCAAAGTAGGCAAAGTGGCTGACATCGTCGCAGTGCCGGGCGACCCGCTGAGCGACCTGCAGCTGATGAGCAAAGTAGACTTCGTGATGAAAGCAGGCAAAGTTTACAAACAACCTTGAGGTGGTCTGATGTAAAAAAAATGCCCACAACAGGTACGTGGGCGTTCTGTTCGACAGACATGGGATGAAAAAAACCGCCAGCTGGCGGTTTTTGTTTAGTGCACCGGTTGCAGCAGAGCCTTTAGCTGGCGTAAGTCCTGCTTAATTTGCTCAGCCAAGCGGATCTCCGTTTGCTGACGCTCGTGGTCTAAGTGACGTAATTCCTTTTTATCCAGCGCCTTGCGAGCCTCATGCGTTGGCATGCCTTTGACACAATCATACATTTCAAACAGCGCTGGGAAACGACAAGCCTGCGCCAGTTCGGGTTGGAAGTTTTCCAGCAACACCCAAATACGCAGCGCACCTTCAGAGTATTCACACTGGCCTTCGATGGTCGCTTCGCTGATCACCAAAATACTTTCCAGCAAATACTGTTGGTGTTCTGCCTGTTTGCGGTCGTGCTCTGCTTGCGCTCGTTGTTGCTGTTGTTGCTGGTGTTTGAGTTTAAATAGCAAAGTCCCAAGGTAAAACGCCAAGCCGGCAATGACCACACAGCCCGCCGCCACCAACAGCCACAAGATTGTACTATCTACCACAGTTACTCCTTTGCGATACAAGGTGCATCGACTGACAATGCCACCTTGCTACACTTAAAAATCCGACATCCAGCATCAAACTACGCACGCTCATTGTGAGTAGATTTGGTTATTCACCCAGAAATTGTTTTTTCCAGTCGGTTTTTTCAAGTTTGCTCAATGGGTCCTGGTCGTCTTCGTCGTCAGCAAAGTCGTCTTCATCGTCATCCAGCCCCAACAAGCTGATGAGCTCAGCATGACGCGCCGTTTTCGCATTGAAGTACTTGGCATCTTTGCCGGTTAAAATTTCACCTTGTTCGACGCGCTCGAGCAGTGCCATCAATTTTTCATCTTGCTCTAACTGAGCTAATTCTTGCTCTGGAGTTACCTGCGGCGCTTTTGCTTTGGTCAACTGCGCTTTCGGAGTGAAATCGATTGGTTTATCCATCAATTTCTTTTCAACTTCATTCAGCACCAACGGAATTGGCGTTTTGCTGCCGATGCGCGGGTCTTGTTTGGCGTTTTTGCCTTGGTTGTTTGGTTCCGATTTCGATTCCAACTGGCTATTGCGGCTGCCCGACTTTTTGCCGGCGCCTTTTTTCTTCGCTTCGATTGGGCGTTCGCGGTCTAAACGGGCTTCAGCCTTCGGTTTGTGACGGAGACCGATTTGGCCGGTGCCGCGGGATTTTTTGATACGTGTCATGGCTGATACCTACAGAAAAAGGGCGCGTATTTTAACCAGATTTTCTGGCGCTGCCTATGAAAAGGCCGACAAATCGGAGATTTATCTGCATCTGGTGTAGCAGGAAATGCTGGTAACAGCCAATTCAGGGCTTGCTTTGATAAAACCGAACAAGGTCTCACGTGGGTTATCAGATGAAAACTGGGGGGGTTAGTGAATTGCAAAAACAAAAACGGCGATTCATCGAATCGCCGTTAAGTTGTGTGTCAATTGACACGAATCTTGTTTACGTCGTCCTAACCGATGTTGACATACCCTGTCTGGTCAGTTTCCGTATATTTTAGCGTCACTTCCCTATAGAAATAATTATTCGCGATCGTCCTAATACTTTATTGGTCTTCCATGCCTTGCGTTAACAACGCCGACGTTAGATAACGTCATCTTGAATGTACCAAGCACTTCTGCTGTCCGTGCAGTGTGTGTCCATTTTGTTGTTCGTCACCGAGGCGACGGGGTTTAATTTACTCTGATTGAATGGAATGGCAATACTCTTTTTCAAAAAAAATCGCGCAAAAAGTGAACTATTTTTACGTGCCTTTAGAAATCAATCAGTTAGAGTGTTTTTTAAGCGGTTTCGCCTACAACATTAATCATTGTTTCCGAGATATCCTACAAGCCGTGTGAGACATATCTCACAAAACCTAACCGTTTAACGTAGAAAAACCTCCATTGGTCGGCAAAAATCGAATTTTTGGCAAAAAAAACCGGAGCAGCTGCTCCGGCATTTTTTTAAAATCTACGGCAGATTAATGCAGACCGCCAACATACTTAGACAGGATCTCGATATCTTGATCTGTCAGTTTCTTCGCGATATCACGCATCATGCCATTTGGATCGTTCGCACGCTCACCAGCCCGGAATGCCAACAGCTGAGCTTTGATATACGCAGCATGCTGATTCGAAATGGTTGGGAACTTCGCTAAGCTGTGACCTACACCACGCGGACCGTGACACGCTTGACACGCAGCGATACCACGTTGCAGATCACCACCACGGAATAATTTTTCGCCTGCAACAACAGCATCATCTGGCGTGGTGCCTGCTGTGACCTTCTGGCTGGCGAAATATGCAGCTAAATCTTGCATATCTTCTTCGGTCAGCGCAGCAACCATACCGGCCATAATGGCGTTATTACGGCCTTCTTTGCCGCCTGATGCAGCACCTGCTTTAAAATCTTTTAATTGTTTGTAGATGTAGCTAGCGTGTTGGCCAGCAATTTTTGGGTAGGCATCTGTCAAACTATTACCATCTGGTCCGTGGCAAGCCGCGCATGTCGCTGACTTCGCTTTACCTGCTTCGGCATTGCCAACATAGGCTTTTGACGCCTCAGTTGCCATTGCTTGACCGAACAACCCCAATAAAAGCATGACTGGAAGTGCAATTTTTTTCATGTTTCTTGTCTCTGTTCCGCTTGGACCTACCCGAAAAGTAGCAGGCTCAATCTAATAACCCTAGTTTTTATGCCTATTTTACACGAATCCTGCACAGAAAAAATCCCAAACCTTCTGCTGATCCCTGATGTAGGGTAAAATAAATCGAAATTTATTCTGGAGAGCGACGTGTACAAAGCAAAATTCAATTATCAGCAAACTCGGTTTCTGACCAGCGCCCCCGACATTCGGGCACTTCCCGCTGATACAGGTATCGAAATCGCGTTCGCCGGCCGCTCCAATGCGGGCAAATCCAGCGCCTTAAACACACTGACTCGTCAAAACAATTTAGCACGTACCAGTAAAACGCCTGGTCGAACTCAATTAATTAATACTTTTTCTTTAGGTGAAGACAAACGTTTGATCGATTTGCCAGGCTATGGCTTTGCAAAAGTACCACTGGAAGTAAAAGAAAAGTGGCAGAAATCACTGGGTGAATATTTGCAAAAACGCGACAGCTTAAAAGGCATCGTCGTATTAATGGATATTCGGCATCCGCTAAAAGACTTAGACCAAGATCTGGTATTCTGGGCCGTACAAAGCCAATTGCCCGTACTCATTCTGCTGACCAAAGCCGATAAACTTGGCCCTGGTGCACGGAAAAAAACCTTGCTTGAAGTGCAAGAAGCCTCACTGGCCTTTATGGGCGATGTAACAGTCCAAACATTCAGTTCACTGAATCGGTTGGGCTTACCAGAACTTGAGATGGCGCTTGACCGTTGGTTTAGTGGCGAGTCCATCCAAGACCCGATCCCAGAATAAGTCTAAATCGCTAATAGCTACCCGTCGCAATCTATCTTGCGCTGAATATCCAATGCAATTCAGCGCAATTTCCCCTTCGCAGCTTTTCCCCTGAGTTTGACGCTCAATCATCAACCTAAATACACCATTGCTGCTTGTGGCCAATTCAGCTGCGCCTTAGCCAATAAAGGCAATTACGACAATCGATCGATTGCTGCTCTACGATGGCAGCACCGAGCTACCTTCTGTCATAGCAAATGTAGTTTTATTTCAGGAATGACAAGAGCGTTGCTTCGTCTGAGTACAAATCTTACCGGAGTTTAATTTGGTAGGCATAAAAAAGAAAAAACCGGCCGCGTTAACACGGGGCCGGCATAGCAAACGGGGAGAAGCTATTCAATAAATTTCAAATCAACAGGGTGTCTCATAAGAAGACAGCGCCATTATACAGCATTTTTACTGTGTTTAAAGTATTTACTCTAAAAAATCTAAGAAAATTTCAGCCGTTAAAATTTGGGCAAAAAAAAACGCCCCACTGCAAGCAGTGGGGCGGCTAAATAAGCCTACTTTCCAAGTAGAATCAATGATTTCTCATCGAAACTACCGAAAGATAGAACATCTTACCTCTGTACCCTACGCCTTTGATTTTACGCACGACGGATTAAAAAGCAAGCACATTTTGTAAATAAACTACATTTTTACGTCATTTATTTCCTTTAACCGCAAATTTCGTAATTTACCAACCAAATTTTCACATGACTTGGGATTTTTTAGTCTAACGATGGGGATTGCTTGGACAGGAGGTATAAAGAGCAGCTATTGCAGTGCAGTAATCCAAACGTTTGCCAACGAGTGCTCTTGGCTAGCTCCGCTGATTCAAAAATGGGACTTTGCCGCAACTAATAAAAAAAGACCCGCTACAAGAGCGGGTCAATAAACTTTCTACCAGGAACGGGATATGTTCACATGCATTCAGACGATGGTTTCGCGTGGAAGTTCAAAACTTTTCAAAGTTTGTTTTGCCACAACCCGCTGGATTGCCAGACAAGCTCAACCAGCATGTCCTCGATAGCGCATCCTTAATGCGCTTGATCCCAGTTTTGCCCACTGCCCGCTTCTGCTACTAATGGCACACGCAACTCCGCGGCAGCTTGCATCAGCTGAACAATCTGCGCCTGGTATTCCTCAAGCAGCTCTGTTTTAACCTCAAACACCAATTCATCGTGGACCTGCATCAGCATACGCACCGCTCCTGCTGGTTGCTGTTGTACCCACGCATCCACCAGAATCATCGCTCGCTTGATGATATCCGCTGCAGTTCCTTGCATCGGCGCGTTGATCGCCGCGCGTTCTGCGCCTTTTTTGCGCGCCACGTTTTTGCTATGGATCTCAGGGAGATACAAACGGCGACCGAAAATGGTTTCGACATACCCTTGCTCATTTGCTTGCAAGCGCGTGTCTTCCATGTAACGCAACACGCCTGGAAAACGGGCAAAATAGGTATCGACATACTGCTGCGCTTCACTGCGGCTAATGTCCAGCTGTTGCGCCAACCCAAAGGCCGACATGCCGTAAATCAAGCCAAAGTTCACCGCTTTAGCGCGCCGACGCTGCTCTGACGTGACCTCATCCAAGGCCACACCAAAGACCTCTGCCGCCGTTGCACGATGCACATCGCGGCCTTGAGCAAAAGCATCAACTAACGCCTGATCGCCAGATAAATGCGCCATAATGCGCAATTCAATTTGTGAATAGTCCACCGCCAACATGGTATAACCGGGCGCGGCCACAAATGCTTGACGAATTCGACGCCCCTCTTCGGTGCGGATCGGGATATTCTGCAAGTTCGGCTCGGTCGAACTTAAACGGCCCGTTGCCGCAACGGCTTGATGATACGAGGTATGCACGCGCCCTGTCGTGCTATCAACACTTTGCGGTAGCTTGTCTGTATAGGTGGATTTCAATTTGCTTAAGCTGCGATGCTCAATGATGACTTTTGGCAGCGGGTATTTTTCAGCCAGCTCAACCAGCACCTCTTCGGCAGTAGAAGGCACACCGGTCGGCGTTTTCTTAAGCACAGGCAAACCTTGTTCTTCAAACAAGATCTCTTGCAGTTGTTTGGGTGATGACAAATTAAACGGTTTGCCAGCAAGCTCATGCGCTTGCACTTCCAACTCGCCAATCCGGCTGGCTAAATAACGGCTTTGCTCGGCAAGCTTGGCCGCGTCAATCAACACGCCGGTGCGCTCCATTCGAGACAATACAGGCACCAGTGGTAACTCGATGTCTTGAAACACGGATACTAGGCGAGATTCGCGTTGTAACTTGTCCCAAATCGCATGATGCAAACGCAAAGTCACATCCGCATCTTCTGCGGCGTACTCAGCGGCTTTTTCCAATTCAATTTGATTAAAGGTCAGCTGCTTAGCACCTTTACCGGCGATATCTTCAAAATGAATGGTTTGATGCTGCAGGTACAATTCAGACAGGCTGTCCATGTCATGACGAGTCGCTACGCTATTGAGCACATAACTTTCGAGCATGGTGTCAAAGCGCACACCACGCAGCTGCACGCCATGCTGCGCCAAAATACTCATATCGAATTTTAAGTTCTGGCCGACTTTGGCTTTGCTCTCATCTTCCAAATATGGCTTAAGTTGCGCTAGCACATACTCACGCGATAACTGCTCTGGCGCGCCTAAATAATCGTGCGCGACCGGCACATACCAAGCGCGGCCTGGAGCCGTTGCAAACGACAATCCAACCAGCCCGGCTTGCATGTAATCCAGCCCGGTTGTTTCGGTATCGACAGCGACTAATTCAGCTTGCTGCAGTTCAATGAGCAGTTCCTGCAGTTGCGTTGCAGTGAGCACTGTTTGATAGGCGCTGCGATCAATGCTGACAGCGGCGTCCGCAGTCGCTTCGGCACTTGTGACGTCTGGCGATAGCTCTGGCGAAGCCGCGCTATCTGTGGTGATTCGCTCACTCGCATTCGCCTGCACTTTTAGCTGGTTTTGTGCTTCCGACAACCAACGCTTGAACTCCCAGCGTTCAAACAAGGCGGCCAACGCCTGCCAATCGGCTGGTTGAATATGCACATCGCGATACGACAGCGGTAGGTCACAATCGAGTTTGATAGTGGCTAACTCATAAGACAGTCGCAACTGCGCTTCGAATTCGCGCATTTTGTCAGCGACGGTTTTTGAGCCGCGAAAGCCCAAGCCGGCGATGTCATCCAGCCGCTGATATAAGGTGTCAATTGACCCAATGCCTTGCAGCAGGGCTTGCGCGGTTTTTTCACCCACGCCAGGTAGGCCTGGGATGTTGTCGGCTTTGTCGCCCATCAAAGCTAAAAAGTCGATGATGAGCTCCGGCCCTACGCCAAACTTTTCGCAAACGCCGGCGGGGTCTAAAATGGTGTCCGTCATGGTGTTGATCAGCGTGACGTGGCTATTGACCAACTGCGCCATGTCTTTGTCGCCGGTAGAAATCAGCACATGACGGCCTTCTTTACTAGCCTGTGCTGCGAGTGTACCAATGACGTCATCGGCTTCAACGCCGGAAATACATAACAGTGGCAACCCCATGGCTTGAATGATTTGATGCACAGGTTCAATTTGGCTGCGCAAATCATCCGGCATCGGCGGACGGTGCGCCTTGTAGTCGGCGTACATTTCATTGCGGAACGTCGGGCCTTTGGCATCAAACACCACCACCATTTGCGATGGATTAAATTGCTTGAGCAGACTTTTCAGCATGTTGACCACACCGTAGATAGCCCCCGTCGCTTCGCCACGTGACGTGGTGGTGTGTGGTGGCGAATGATAAGCGCGGAATAAATATGAGGATCCATCAACCAAGATCAGGGGATCCGCAGGGATCTGAGGCATAACAAAGTCTCCAGCATTTTTAAGCAGCATGCCATAAGCGCCACCATGAAAACAGTACTGTTGGCGCAAAGGAACTGTGGATAACGTGTGAATAATCCTGTGAGCAGATCACAGACGTGATCATACCTGTCTTGCTTTTGCAAAACATAACGGTGATGTAAGTGACTGATTTTTTGATAAAAACGAGGGGAAAACAACCAAGCCCTAGTTATTATTTTTATTCCTTTGCGTTGTGGAAAACAGATTTCCAGCGCGAGTCCGTTGCAGCGAGACCAAGCAAACAAACCATTCGCCAAAGGCATGCAACGGGCAGTTAGACTACCACAATCGAACGCAGTGAAAAGGGAAAAAATTAAAAAAAATTTGCTTGACCGATTAGTTTTCAAACTAATTATTCGATAAAGGATCGTCGCGCGATCCTCGATGATCGAGATTGGATCAGGAAATCGATGAGATTTCGTTGAATTTCCACCAAAATCTGACTGTTGAATGCGGCGAATCCCAGCAACACTCTTTCACTCTTTCGTCAGCGAGCGCTATAATGCCCTGAAAATTGTGCGGCATTTATTATCTGGGATCCCCATCGATGAAAAAATTAACTGTAATGTTGGCAGCGCTCAGCTTCACTGTGCTGGCGCAAACTCCTGCGGACGACAAAGATCAAGCGCTCGAAAATTTAAAAGCACGGATTGCACCAGTTGGCTCAGTTTATTTAGCTGGTGCTGCCACAGAAGCAGCAAAACCAACGGGCCCACGCACTGGAGACCAAGTTTACAATACAACTTGTATTGCATGTCATGGTTCAGGGGCTTTGGGTGCACCGAAAAAAGGCAACGCGGAAGAATGGAAACCTCGGTTAGCTCAGGGTCTGGAAGTGCTGCACAAGCATGCTATCGACGGGATCCGTGCAATGCCACCACGCGGCACCTGTGCTGACTGTTCAGATGACGAAATTCTGGCAGCGATCAAATTCATGACTGAAGGCGTCTAAGCCACAGCCTGAAATACCAAGAAAGCCGCTGCAATAGCGGCTTTTTTTATGTCCGTTGACGATTCGAGCCGCATTAATAGACGGCAGAAATTATTAATGTTCGATATACATCTTCAAGCGATTAAAATATAACCAAATCGTCTTTATTATGACCTGCTGATGTGCATAATAGAAGTTATGTCAGCTGCTCCGGCCAGCTGTCATCAAGTCAACAGAACACATAACAATAACTAAAAGTAGAATAATCAGACTCGTGAAGGCTTCAATTCAAGCTAGCAGTGCGGCTGCGCTGCAGCGACGCATTCATCGTTTACAAAGTGTACTGGAGCGGTATCGCTATGCGTTATCCGTGCGCCAGGCGTTGCTGAGTCTGTCTGAACTCGCCAGTAACTTGTCTGATATGGCAGAGTTTTACCCGCAAATTCATCAGCTTATCCAAGAATATCTCGTTGCCGACAACTTCTATGTGGTGCTGATTGACCACGAGAAAAACGAATACAGTGTCAGCTATTACGCCGATGAAAAAGACCCGTTCGACTTCTCCGATGACACCAGCGAGTTCGCGCGTGGCTTGACCGGCTACGTCGCAAGGACCGGCCAACCTTTGCTGTGTGATGAAGAAAACTATGTGCGACTGATCCGCGAAGGCCAGATCCAAGCGGGCGGCACACCAAGTCACCATTGGCTTGGTGTCCCTTTAAAACGCGGTGCACATGTGATTGGTGTGATGTCAGTTCAGTTGTATGACACCAGCCGCGATTACCATCCGCAGGATGTGCAGCTGCTCGAAGTGATTGCGATGCACACAGTGACGGCGATCGACCGGGTGAAAAGTCGTGAGTTGCTAGAACAAACGGTGCGGGAACGCACTCGGCAATTACAAAGCACCAACCAAAATCTGCAACGCGAGATTCGTGAACGGCAAAACGCCGAAAAACTGCAAGCTGCCTTGTATAAAATCGCCGAACTCACGGCAAGTAGCGCCGATATGTCGGCATTCTACCGGCAAATCCACCAAGTGTTGTCGGGCCTGATGCCAGCGGATAACTGCTTTATTGCTTTACTCGATGAAACGGGTAAAAAGCTCAGCTTTCCGTTTTATATTGACCAATTTAGTCCACCGGCGCAGGAGCGGCCGCTGCGCAAAGGGTTCACCGAATACGTGCTGCGGGTCGGTGAAGCACGCTTGATCAATAAAGAACTTACCGCGCAATTGGTGGCGCAAGGGGAAGTCCTGCGTTTGGTCAAAGACGAGCAAAACAGGCCGATCCATTGGTCCATCAGCTGGTTAGGCGCGCCATTGCTGATTGACCAACAAGCGCTGGGGGTGATCGCGCTGCAGTCTTATGACGAGCACTATTTATACAGCGACAACGAATTGAATATTCTGAAGTTCGTCTCGCAACATATCGCGGTCGCCATTCAACGAAAATTGAATATTGAACAACAACGCCAGCACCAAGAAGACTTAGAACGCAAAATTTTTGAGCGTACACGCGAGCTGCGTCAAACCAATTTGTTTTTACGGCTGCAGGTGGAAGAACGCAAAAAAGCCGAAGAAAAGCTGTTTCACGAAGCTAACCATGATGCTTTAACTGGATTGGCCAACCGCCAAATGTTTATGCTGCAACTGCGGCAGAAGTTTGCACTGCGTACTCGTCAGCCCGATTTGAAATTCTCGCTGTTATTCATTGATTTAGACCGCTTCAAAATGATCAACGACACCATGGGCCATCATGCTGGTGATGCCTTTTTGGTCGAGATCAGCCTGCGCTTACAACAAACTGTGCGGGAATTAGATTTAGTCGCAAGGCTTGGCGGCGACGAATTTGTCGTAATGCTTGGGCCTATGCAACAAGATACTGACGCCGAAGAGGTGGCTGATCGTATTATCAAAGCCGTCCGCGAGCCGATGGAATTGCAAGGCCAACTAGTGTATTCAGGCGCATCGATTGGCATTGCGCATTACCGGCCAGATTACCCGAATGCCGATGCGTTGCTGCGTGACGCCGATGCCGCCATGTATCAAGCCAAAGCGATGGGGCGCAACCGCTTTGTGATTTTCACTGAATCGATGCGCGAACAACTGCTACAAGAAATGTCATTTGAACAGTCGTTGCATCAGGCGCTCAACGAACAACAGTTTAGTATCTGCCAGCAACCTATTGTGTGTACCGATAAACAGCTGCTGCTTGGCTTTAGTACCGCCTTATGTTGGCAGCATCCAACGCTAGGCTGCCAAACCGATTTTTGCCAACAAGCGGCGCAAGCGGGTGTGTTGTCACAAATCGAATATCAAGTGTTGGAGCAACAATTAACACGGCTATCGCGAGACGAAGAACCGGCGATCCTGCTGTTCCCATTGTCTACCCAGCAATTATGCTCAAGTAGCCAACTGCATCGTCTCACGCAACTGCTCGGGACTTATCCTGCAGTGCTGCATCGACTGGCGCTTACCTTTAGCGAAGCTGACTTACTGAAACTCAATCCACGCGAGTTGGCGCAACTGAGTGTGTTGAAACGAGCGGGCGTACGTTTGGCACTCGATCAATTCGGCGCCAACTTTATGCCACTCGGTTTGCTAACCCAGTATCCATTTGATTTTGTGAAGCTCGAAGCTAATTTTTGCCGCAGTTTGGTCAAGCAAGAACAACAGCGCACTGTGTTGGAATTACTGCTCGACTTAGCGCAAACCTACCGGTTCCGCTTGATCGCCGATGGCGTGCAAGACCAACAACAGCTCAGCACTTTGTTAGACATTGGCTGCTGCTACATGCAAGGCCCCGTCGTCGACCAAGTTTTAAAACAGCAAGCAGCTGCTGAGCTGGCCGACTCAGCTGTCCTTCTTCAACATCGCGCGTAAGCGGTCTAAATGGGCAAGCCCCGTCGCTTGGCGCTGTGCCTCGGTTTTCACCGGCGTAGCTTTTTGCCATTCTAAGTCGTCTTGTGGCAGTTCATCCAAAAACCGGCTTGGCTCGGGTTTGACTGTCTCGCCATATTGGCGCCGCTCGCGGGCATAAGTGAAAATCAGCTCGCGTTGTGCCCGCGTAATGCCGACATACGCTAAGCGCCGTTCTTCTTCGACGTTGTCTTCATCGATGCTGCTTTGATGCGGCAACAAGCCTTCTTCCATGCCGACCATAAACACGAATGGGAATTCCAAGCCCTTCGAAGCGTGCAGCGTCAACAGCTGCACTTGGTCGGCGTCATCTTCTTGTTCTTGTCGTTCCATCATGTCGCGTAGCGTCAGTTTGGTGACCACTTCCGGCAGCGTCAGCGGTTCGTGTTCTTCATCGCCTTTGAGCATTTCAGTGACCCAGCGGAACAACTCGTTGACGTTTTTCAGTGCCATCTCAGCGGCTTTAGGGCTGGCACTGGTTTCAAACAAATAGGTTTCATAGTGGCTTTGCCGAATTAAATCACGCACCGCTTCAGCTGGCTCTGCCCGCACCGCATTGTCGGCAAGCGTGACAATCCACTGCGCGAACTGACGCACCGCCGCTAAGCTTTTGCCGCTCAGCTCGTCAGATAACTCCGGCGCGCAGCAGGCATCAAACAAGCTGATATTCAGCGAATTTGCTAAGTCACCGACTTTTTGCAAGGTCGCGGCGCCAATTTCACGCTTTGGCGTGTTGATGATCCGCAGCAAGGCGTTGTCGTCGTCTTGGTTCACCAGCAAACGCAGGTAGGCCATGATGTCTTTGATTTCGCTACGCGAGAAAAACGAGGTGCCGCCGGAAATTTTGTACGGAATGCGGTTGGTCATCAGCGCTTTTTCAAACACCCGAGCTTGGTGATTGCCGCGATACAACAAGGCGTAATCGCGATAATTGGTACGGTTTAAAAAGCGGTGCGAGATGATTTCTGCCACCACTTTTTCCGCTTCGTCTTCTTCACTTTTGGTCGGAAGTACGCGCAGCGGCACGCCGTACGGCATCTCGGAGAACAAGGCTTTGTTGTATTCGTGCGGGTTGTTGGCGATCAAAATATTGGCCGCTTTTAAGATACGGCCGCACGAGCGGTAGTTTTGTTCGAGTTTGATCACGCGTAAATTCGGGAAATCTTTACCGAGCAACACCAAGTTTTGCGGTTTGGCACCGCGCCAGGAATAAATCGATTGGTCATCGTCGCCCACCACGGTAAAACGTTGCCGCTCGCCGACCAGCCATTTCACCAGCTCGTACTGGCTGGTGTTGGTGTCTTGGTATTCATCGACCAGCAAGTATTGGATTTTCCGCTGCCAGCGCTCGCGCACTTCGACATTGGCGGCAAACAGCAGCGTCGGCACCATGATCAAGTCGTCAAAATCCAGCGCATTGTAGGCACGCAGCTGCGCCGCATATTGCTGATAATAATTGGCAAAACTGATGCTTTTGGCGTCCGACGCCTGTGCTAAGGCGTGCTGGGGCAACAGCAAATCGTTTTTCCAATTGGAGATCCGACCGGACAATTCTTTCAACAAATCTTTGTCGCCTTGGAACTCTTTTTCCGTCAGTTCCTTTAACAGCGTCATGGTGTCGGTGTCGTCAAACAGCGTGAAATTGGCTTTATAACCAATGGCTTTGTGCTCTTTTTTTAAGATCTCAAGGCCCAGCGTGTGGAAGGTCGATACCGTAAGGCCTCTTAGTTTGCTTTTATCCAGCTGATGACCGATCCGCTCTTTCATCTCACGCGCCGCTTTGTTGGTAAACGTCACCGCAGCAATATGGCGCGCCTGCATCTGACATTCTTCAATCAGATAAGCGATTTTATTGGTGATGACGCGGGTTTTGCCAGAACCTGCCCCCGCCAACACCAGGCAAGGGCCTGCAATGTATTTGACCGCGTCATTTTGTTGCGTATTCAGTTTCATTGTCGGACCTATGATTGACTGCAGATCGCCCGAGCGTGGCATCGAGGCGGGCGAAAGTGCCCGAGCAAGCAACGTCGGCGAGAGAAAAGTTGGCTAGTGTAGCCCAAACGGGCTTTGAGCTAAAGCAATGCTGCTACGGCCTCACGCTTGGGTCGTGCTGATTTGCTGCTTGGCCATGTCCACTTGGCCACGCACCAATGCCAACAAGCGCACTGCGATTGCACCTTTTGGCTAAATCCAACGTCGAAACAGAAAGTTGCAACAGCTGCCTTGAAAAAAGCATCGCCAATAGCCACCTTGGTGCATAGAATGTGCTGAATTGACGCCTAACAGCGCCGCCTTAAAACGCAAGGAGAGCCCGATGCTCGACCCGAAAAAGATTGAAGAAATGGCTCGCCAAATTGGCTCGAGCCTGCCGCCTAAATTCCGCGAAGTGGCCGATGAGATTGAAGGCAAAGTCAAAACTGTGCTGCAAGCCAAGTTAAGTCAGCTGGATTTTGTCAGCCGCGAAGAATTTGACGTACAGCGCCAAGTGCTGTTGCGTACACGCGAAAAGCTAGACGCCCTCGAACAACAAGTGCAGCAGTTGCTCGCTGCAAAACAAGATAAAGCGGAGTAACCAATGAACGAATTCGATTTTGACTTAGACCATCTGGATTTTGACGGCGCACAAGCCAGCAACGAAGCCAAGTTGGCGCAGGCGGATGCCCAAGCGGCAGAAGACGCCCTCGCCGCGCAAGACGACGACGGCTGTGCCGGTGGCGCTTGTAAAATTTAAGCCGCATTTCGGCTAGTTGTATGACAAAGGGCTCGTGTGAGCCCTTCGTTTTTTTGGTCAGGTTTCACAGCCCGACCGCATCCCATCGTGCACCTGCTGCAACTGGGTTTCAGGCCCCACGTCATCCGTTTTTCCAATCATCCCTATCGCTTTAACTCATTTTCCTGATGAATTGTTTCACCGCACAATGCCTGCAAGTCACAGCGCATGCCGATATGGCTGTTGTGATGAAGTCCTGCGAAGTCCAATGCCCGTTCCTGCACCTAGGGTGGGCTTCGCAGGCGATAATTCAACGGAGAATCCTATGCTTAAAGTAATTTCGCAGCATTTGTTACGCATTGGTGCTAGTCAGCTTGGCCATGATTTGCCGGCGGACACTGCTGCACCGCAATAGCAACGGTTTTTAACCCGCCTGCGCAACCCCTTGTTGTGCTGCTCAAGCTTCGATAGTCTTGAGGAAAACGCACAAGGAGTGGTGATGCTTAAGATGATTCGATGGACTGCGCTGGCGGTTTTGCTTGGCGTCGTAGGTTGGCTGGGTTGGTATTTCGCCAAGGCAGATCTGCCAACACCGCCTTCAGGTGCTGCGACCTTGATTTACGATGTCAGCCAATTAAATCCTATCGCCATGACTCAGGTCTATGCCGTGCGCAATGAAACGGAGCTGGCTGCATTTTTACAACGCAGTCAGGGCCCTATCAGCATCGGTGGCGGCCGCTACAGTCAAGGAGGCCACACCGCCATCCTTGATGGCGTGCAACTGGATATGCGCACCTTTAATCAAGTGCTGGCATTTGACCCTGTGGCCAAACAAATCCGAGTCCAAGCGGGGATGCGGTGGTCCGAATTGCAACGGGTGATCGATCCACACCAGTTAGCGGTCAAGATTATGCAGACCTACGCCAATTTCACCATCGGTGGATCGGTCAGTGTCAATGCGCACGGCCGTTATGTCGGACAAGGAGCTTTAGTGCATTCGATACTAGCGCTTCGATTAATGCTGGCCGATGGCCAAATCTTAGAATTATCACCCCAACAGCACCCAGAAATTTTTTATGCGGTGATTGGCGGATATGGCGGGCTTGGGGTGATCCTCGATGTCACCTTGCAGCTAACCGACAACAGTAAAGTCAAACGTCATTATGCCGATATGCCTTTGGCAGACTATGCAGCATGGTTTGCGACCCAGCGCCACGAGCAGCCCACCATGGTGTTCCATAACGCCGATTTGTTCCCGCCGCATTACAACCAAGTCCGTGCGGTCAGCTGGCTGCAGACCGATGAGCCAGTGACAGAACCGCAGCGATTACATCCCCAAGGCAATGACTACCGGTATCAAGCCCGACTGGTGGACTTTGTGGCAGATTATCCAGCCGGAAAGTGGTTACGCCAGCATGTGTTTGAACCCTTGGTCTATCAAGCGGACACTGTGCATTGGCGCAATTTTGAAGCAAGTTACGATGTCGCAGAACTCGAACCTGTGTCGCGACAAGACTTTAGTTACGGCCTGCGTGAATACTTTGTCCCCGTCGACCAGCTACAACCCTTTGTCGCACGTATGGCAAGTATCTTCGAGCAACACCATGTCAATGTGTTAAACGTGTCCATTCGCCATGCCAAAGCGGACCCACACACCTTATTAAGTTGGTCACCGACCGAGGTATTTTGCTTGGTCGTGTATTATCGCCAAGGCACGGATAGCCAAGCGCAACAGGCGACAGACGCCTGGAGCCAAGCCATGGTGGAGGCGAGCATCGCCGTTGGCGGTCGTTATTATTTACCGTATCAGCGTAGCGCTACCGTGACACAATTTAGCCAAGCCTACCCTGGCATCAGACGGTTTGCCGAGTTAAAGCAGCAGCTGGATCCGAATGGCCGCTTTACCAATGCATTCTGGCAAAAATACTTGCCAAAATAACCTTCTTGTCAGTCTGCGGTGCCAAGGTCAGACGTCTATACGACTAGAAACTTGGTGATGAAAGCGGCCGTTGTTTGTACAATGCGACACGCTAAATAAGAAAAATCGAACTGAGATCGCCTTTGTACCCCTATCCTCGCCGGCCATTGCACACGGCGAGTCAAACTGGCAGTATCTCGCGTCATTCATCGAAAGGCCCAGGCGGCCGCTCAAGTAACTAGCAGGAAAACAACATGGCAGCATTTGGTAGTGTATTTATGCCGGAAATGGCAATGGCCCAGTTTGATGGTTCAGCATGGAGCGACAGCGCGATTGTCAGCGCAAACAGCATCAGCTTGCACCCGGGCGCGCACGTGCTGCACTACGCCAGCACCTGTTTTGAAGGGTTAAAAGCATTCCGTCATGACAACGGCGACATCGCCTTGTTCCGTATGGACAAAAACATCGCGCGGATGCTGCAAAGCTCGCAGTTGTTATCGCTGCCAAGCTTCGAGCCAGAATTTTTAGCCAAGATGATCGTCGACATCGTCCGTCACTACAAAGCCGACGTACCAACCCCGCCAGGTTCTATGTACATTCGCCCAACCCATATCGGCACTGAGCCGGCGATTGGCAAAGCGGCGACACCAACGCTGACGTCTATGTTGTATGTGTTGTTATCACCCGTCGGTGATTATTTTGCCGGTGGTCACCGTGCACTGCGTTTGTTGATGGAAGACAACGCCCGCTGCGCGCCGCACATGGGCATGATCAAAAGCGGTGGTAACTACGCCAGCGCCTTGTTCCCAACCATGCAAGCCAAAGCCCAGTACCAAGCAGACCAAGTGTTGTTCTGCCCGAACGGCGACGTGCAAGAAACTGGCGCTGCCAACTTCTTGTTGATCGACGGCGATGAAATCATCACCAAAGCACTGGACGCCAGCTTCTTACACGGCGTAACCCGTGATTCGATCCTGACCTTAGCTCGCGATTTGGGCATGAAAGTGTCTGAGCGCGAACTGACGGTCGATGAGCTGTTAGAACGCGCCGCTAAACCAGGTACTGAAGCAGCACTGTCAGGCACAGCAGCCGTATTGGCGCCAGTGGGCACCTTGATCCACCGCGGTCAAGAATTCAAAGTGGGTTCGGGTGAGCCAGGCGCGACCACCAATCGCCTGCGCCAAGCGCTGAATGATATTCAGTGGGGCAAAGCCGAAGATAAACACGGCTGGTTAACCCGCGTCTAAGCGCGCTGATGTAGGCGTTACGCTAACAAACAAAAGCCTCCGCATGGAGGCTTTGTTATTTGTGATGTACAGCTTGAGTGTGACTTGGTTTGACGACTAGCGTGACCTAGGCCGCGCAGACGCGGGGGACCGATGTTTAGCCACCCGCCGCGCCATTGATTTGGCTATTCCCTGTCGCGTCTATTCACTCAGTCGCCTGACGCTTAGCCGCGAAATGCCGTCACTTTGATTTCGATTTTCCACGCAGGGTCAGCCAGTCGCGCTTCGACGGTGGCGCGTGCCGGTGCTTGGCTTGGCGCTACCCACGCATCCCAGGCTAAGTTCATACCGGCATAATCGGCCATATCTGCCAAGTAAATAGTCGCATCGACGATATCGGCTTTATTGGCGCCGCACTCCGCGAGCAAGGCATCAATTTGATTCAGCACGTCGTTCGTTTGTGCCGTAATGCCTTCATGCGTGTTATTCGGCACCATGCCAGAGCAAAAAATAAAGCCACCCGCCACCACTGCTTCGGAATAACGAGTCCCTGGGATCACACGTTCAATCATATAAACTCCTTGGTTTTGCGTGTTGTAACAGGCTCAGACAACTTTGGCAATCTGGTAAGCGAGTGAAGGTTTCGCGCCCAAGGCTGAGCAGACGCGCCGCCATCGACAGACGGCCGGTCGAAACCGCTCCTCATCCTTTTGTGGCAATGGCAAGGGCTGCGCTTTACACGGCAGCGCGGCGAACTCAGCATAAAAAAAGCCCCGCAGCTGCGGGGCAAAGGGTGTTTCAGGGTCATTGAAACATGTGGGTTGGGGACGAAAACGGGTACTCGGTTAGAACAGCAGCGACACGCTAGTTGCTTCATCGTTGTCGACTTGGATCAAATCATAAGCGGCCATTTGTGGTACTTGCGCTTGGATTTGTTGCTCTAAGCTGTCCAGGGTTTGCAACTTGCTGCAAATTTGCTGGCCACGCGCATCCAGCGCATCGCCTTTGGCTTGCATTTCGGCGTCTAAGTCTTGGCTGAACTTGTCCATTTTGGTTTCAAATTCTTGCATGCGTTGCTCGAAGGTGCCTTCGCCGCCAGCCATTGCTTTGCCGACCATCATCAGCACGTTGCCAGTGACTTCAGCCATCGACTCTTCCATCGCCACCGACAATTCTTTATCAAAGCCATTGTCGATACTGTCCATTTTGCTGCCGTGAATTTGAATTTCATCACCATGGCTGTACACCACTTGGTCGATGTTGCTGCGCATTTTGTCCAGCGCTGCATTCACTTTGCTGCGTTGATCGCCACTATCGACACCAAATTGTTCCATCACCCGAGTGATGGCGGTATTAGCTAATTCCAGTGCGTCCGCCACCAACACGACTGTGTCTTTAGCGGTATCCCGCAGGCCTGCTTGGTATTGCTGCAAATTGGCGCTGGTGGCGCGGTCTGTGTCCACCGCTTGGCCTTTGATCCACAAAGCGCCTTGGTTATTGATACGCCACAGCGATTCATCGCCGCGTTTTAATTCCACTTGGTTTTGGTTGACGATTAAATCGTCGTTAAATTGCATGGAGCAATTGGATTCAGACGCCATGGTCATTGAGCTGAATAAAGTGGCTGCAATTAATAATTTCATGATGCTTTCCTTCTCGGTCAGGGATTTACGCCTGAACCTTTGCACAACTCGTCGGTTCATGACGCCAGATGAAGGAGGTATTTCAATTGCTGTGCCAAATTTTATCTTATTGTTTTTATTGATATTTAATTCTTCTCTCGCACAAGCGCTCCAAACAGTGAAACTGAATAGTGGCTTAAAACGCTAACATTTAGTCAAATTGCTACAAGTCAGCACAACCGGTGACAAACGCTGACAATTCAGCTGGCAGCTGCGCATTTTTCCGCAGATTTGGATATATCGGTAAGTTAGATATAACTGTTTGGCATAAGGGCAATCGATCAATTCTTTCTTTTACATCCGTATAGACGGCTAAAATGCGGGCAATTTGATAAAAACAGGTGTCGTTATGCCGTTTACTTCACTGATCGCACAAGCCAGCCCGCTGAGTGCGCAGCAAGTTCAAGACCTGCAAAAGCTGGTCAGTCAGCTCAACCCGATCCAACAAGCTTGGGTCAGTGGTTATTTAGCCGCTGCGGCGCAATTTGCCGCCGGTGGCCAGCACGTAGCCGCCGCGCCGACCGCGCAAGAAGCCGCCACACTGACCATTTTGTATGCGTCACAAACCGGCAATGCCAAAGGCGTCGCTAGCAAAATTAAAGCCGCGGCCGAAAGCCAAGGCGTGGCGGTGCAGCTGCTGGACATCGCATCGTATAAAACCAACGCGCTGGCCAAAGAGAAGTTCTTAATTATCGTCACCTCGACCTATGGCGAAGGTGAGCCACCAGAAAGCGCGGTCAGTTTCCATAAATTCTTATTTGGCAAAAAAGCGCCAAAACTGCCAGACCTGCAATTCGCAGTGCTTGGCCTTGGCGACACCAGCTATGAGTTTTTCTGTAAAACGGCGACCGATTTTGACACGCAACTCGCAGCTTTAGGCGCCAAACGTTTGTACGCGCCAGCGCTGCTTGACGTTGATTACGCCGAGGCTGCCAAAACGTGGCAAGACGCCGCGCTTGAGGTGTTTGCTCCGCTACTTAAAGCCAGCGGCGCAGCCAGTGCGCAGGTGATTGCTTGGCCTGGTAGCACACACACCGCCGGTAGTCACAGCCAATACGACAAACAAAACCCTGCCACGGCGGAGCTGTCGGTCAATCAAAAGATCACGGCGCGTAACTCCACCAAAGACGTGCGTCACATCGAAATTTCGCTGGCAGGCACCGGCCTGACGTATCAGCCAGGTGATGCGCTGGGTGTGTATTTCCAAAATGACAGCGCACTTGTTGATGCTGTGCTTGCCGCCACCGGCATTGCTGGCGACAGCCAAGTCACGCTTGGTGAGAAAAGCCTCAGCGTGCGCGAGGCGTTAACCAGCGAGCTGGAACTGACCCAAGCCTACCCGTCGTTTGTGAGCAAATACGCCGACGCCGCAGGCCTTGCCAATTTACAAGCTATCGCTGGCGACAAAGACGCACTGCGCGCCTTTTTAGCTGACAAACAAACTGCCGACGTGGTGTTGCAATACCCAGCTAGCATCAGCGCGCAGCAGCTGGTGGATGCCTTGCGTAAAATCCAGCCGCGCTTGTATTCCATTGCCTCCAGCCAAGCGGAAGTGGGCGAAGAAGTGCATTTAACCGTCGGTGTGGTGCGGTACGACGCCTTTGGCAGCACGCATTTAGGCGGCGCTTCCGGCTTTTTGGCCGAGCGCTTAACCGAAGGCGCGCCGGTCAAAGTGTTTGTCGAGCATAACGACAATTTCCGCCTGCCCAACCACGACACGCCCGTTATCATGATTGGCCCAGGTACCGGCATTGCGCCGTTTCGCGCCTTCTTGCAAGAACGCGATAACGCTGGCGCCACTGGCCAGAATTGGTTGTTCTTTGGCAACCCCCATTTTACCCGCGACTTCTTGTATCAAGTCGAATTGCAGGATTATCTGAAACGTGGCGTGTTAACCCGCTTAGACGTGGCGTTTAGCCGCGACCAAGCGCAAAAAGTCTATGTGCAAGATAAACTGAAAGCCAAAGGCGCTGAAGTCTGGTCCTGGCTGCAACAAGGTGCGCACCTGTACATCTGCGGTGATGGCAACAAAATGGCCAAAGACGTGCACCAAGCCTTGCTGGAGATCGCCAGCGAATACGGCCAGTTAAGCCTTGACGATGCCAATGACTATTTCGAACAGCTGCGTGAAAGCAAGCGTTACCAGAAGGACGTGTACTGATGAGCCAGTATCCCATTAATCCAGAGCTGCAAGTGCAAGGTCAGCTGTCAGACAACGAACGCTTAAAAGCGCAAAGCGACAACCTGCGCGGCACTATCACCACCGATTTAAAAGATGAGATCACCGGTGGTTTTACCGGCGATAACTTTATGTTGATCCGCTTTCACGGCATGTATCAACAAGACGACCGCGATTTACGCGGCGAACGCGCCGAACAAAAACTAGAGCCGCTGCACAATGTAATGCTGCGCGCCCGTTTGCCAGGCGGCATTATCAAGCCAAAGCAGTGGCTAGCGATCGATGAATTCGCCCGCGAACATACCTTGTACGGCTCGATTCGGTTAACCACCCGTCAGACCTTCCAGTTCCACGGCGTGTTTAAACCGAACATCAAACCGATGCACCAGATGCTGAATAAAATCGGCATCGACTCGATTGCCACCGCCGGTGACGTCAACCGCAACGTGTTGTGTACATCGAACCCTGTGGAATCGGTGCTGCATCAGCAAGCTTATGAGTGGGCTGCGAAAATTTCCGAGCATTTGCTGCCAAAAACCCGTGCTTATGCCGAAATTTGGCTCGGTGAAGAAAAAGTCGAAACCACCGAAAAACCCGAGTTGGTCGAGCCGATTTTGGGCGACACCTACTTGCCGCGGAAATTCAAAACTACTGTGGTGATCCCGCCGCACAATGACGTTGACGTGCACGCTAACGATTTAAACTTTGTGGCCATTGCCGAAGACGGTCAGCTGGTTGGTTTTAACGTGTTAGTCGGTGGCGGTTTGGCCATGACGCACGGCGACAAAGCCACCTACCCGCGCCGCGCCGAAGACTTAGGGTTTATCAGCCTCGAGCATGTGCTGAAAGTGGCCGAACACGTGGTGACGGTGCAACGCGACTATGGCGATCGGGTCAATCGTAAAAACGCCAAAACCAAATACACCATCGACCGTATCGGCGTGGACGCCTTTAAAGCCGAAGTGGAAAAACGCGTTGGTGTGCCATTTGCGCCAAGCCGGCCCTATGAATTTACCCACCGTGGCGATCGCTTTGGTTGGGTCGAAGGCATTGATGGCAAACATCATTTGACGCTGTTTATCGAAAACGGCCGCTTGTTGGATTACCCCGGCAAACCGCTGAAAACTGGCGTGGCTGAAATTGCCAAAGTGCACAAAGGCGATTTCCGCATGACGGCGAATCAAAACCTGATCATCGCCGGCGTCGCTGCCGAGGATAAAGCACAGATTGAACAACTGGCGCGCGAGCACGGTTTGTTGGACAACGTCACAGAACAGCGCAAAAACTCGATGGCTTGTGTGTCGATGCCAACCTGTCCGCTGGCGATGGCTGAAGCCGAGCGTTATTTGCCAACGTTAGTGACGCATGTTGAAGGCATTTTGGCTAAACACGGCATCGCCGATGACCATATCATCCTGCGCGTGGTCGGTTGCCCGAACGGTTGTGGCCGCGCCATGTTGGCCGAAGCCGGTTTAGTTGGCCGTGGTCCTGGCAAATACAACTTGTATTTAGGTGGCAACACCGCCGGTACCCGTATTCCAAAACTGTTTTTGGACAACGTGGCCGAAGCCGACATTTTAGCCGCACTGGATACGCTGATTGGCCGCTGGTCGGTAGAGCGTCAGCCAGGCGAATGTTTTGGTGATTTCGTGATTCGGGTCGGTGTTGTGGCCGAAGTGAAAGTCAGTAAAACCGACTTCCACGCCTAAGCACTGCAAGGGGGAAGCGGCGCTTCCCCTCATATTTTAGCGATGGATTTGCCGACGAGGTTGCCGATGAATTTGGCGATGGCTGTGACGCAGCGCCATCCATGCCTAGCGCCAAAACCAAGCGCCAATCTGTGCACCAACTAAGTTCCAAACTCAGCCCCAAACCACGTGCCCAATAAAGTGGAGAACTCCATGAGCTACCTTGATTTATTACGTTTGGATAGCGCCGGCCAAGCCGCTGCGCTTGCCGACATCAATCAACAGCTGGAAACGCTGACACCAACTGCACGGGTCGAGTTTGCGCTGTCGCATTTGCCCGGCGCGCATATTTTAAGTTCCAGCTTTGGCATTCAAGCCGCGGTAATGCTGCATCTGGTCAATCAAGTCAAATCTGATATTCCGGTGGTGCTGACCGACACTGGTTATTTGTTCCCAGAAACCTACCGTTTTATCGACGAGCTAACCGAACGTTTGCAGCTGAATTTAAAAGTGTATCGCGCCGAGTTAAGCCCAGCCTGGCAAGAAGCCCGATTTGGCAAACTGTGGGAAACCGCAGAGGGCCTCAAGCAATACAACCACTTCAACAAAGTGGAACCGATGCAACGGGCGTTAAAAGACTTAAGCGCCAGCAGCTGGTTCGCTGGCCTTCGCCGCAGTCAAAGCAGCACCCGCACCGACACACCAATTGTTGGCATTCAGCGCGGCGTGGTGAAAATTAACCCAATCGTCGAGTGGAGCAACAAAGACATCCACTATTACCTGAAAGACCACAACCTGCCGTACCACCCGTTGTGGGAACAAGGGTATGTATCGATGGGCGACACCCACAGCACGCGCCCGCTGTCGGACGGCATGAGCGAAGAAGACACCCGCTTTAACGGCCTTGGCCGCGAGTGCGGTTTGCATGTTGGAGATGGCATTTAGCGGCTGAGCCACAGTTGCTTGTTATTGACGCAAACGCCTGCTTTATCGCAGGCGTTTTTGTTGCGGTTGGTTATTTCCTACCCAGCCTTAAAGGATTCACAACGCCTACCCTTGATCATCAATTTAATGATCATCCTCTCTATCTAATACTGTGACTTCATGCAGCTGCAGTGAATAAAACACCCCTCACGCCCTTGGCTACCACACCAGATAAGCGCTTCATTCACAATTTGACAACAATAAATATCCAAGCCAGTATAAAAAACGCACTACGCATGACTGCTGGTCAACGTGGATGTAATCGCGCTGTCATGCCCTAATTCAGGCAGGGCTGTGCCGAGGGAATTACCTATTTTCTTTAAAAGGAGCTTTCATTGAAGAACACAATCATCACAGCGTTCACGGTCATCATGGCCTCTACCGCGTTAGCCGTCTCGGCAACAGAATTACAACTCAAAGACACACAAATTCTGTTGCAAGGTGAAAATGTGAAACAGTTCGCGTTGCAAGATATAAATGGCGATTTACGGCCTGATCTGGTGTGGCTAACCACCGATGGTGATATCAAATACAAACTGCAAGATAACCAAGCGTTAGCCACCTTTGAAAACATAAAAGGTACCAAGTGGCGGATCAGTTATGACCGCAGTGGTATCGACAAATACGTCGAATTTACCAACGACGGCGGTGTGCTCACAGACCAGAACAACAATGCCTTTAATCTGGTGTCGGTGACCGTAACGGAATTAAACCAACTCAGTTTTTGTACCTATGGCTATTCAGGATTAAACGGCAGTGTCTGCCGCTGGAAATACCAAGTCACAGAAGTGCTGCCTAGCATATTAAAAGGCAAAGATCTAAATACTGGCGAAACCTGGACGGCCTATAAACTGGTGAGATAACCAGCCTAGGTGCCAGTTTACTGAGAGACATCTTGCCAGTCTTGATGTCTCCCTCACAGCTACAAGCGACACACCTAGATACATTGAGTATCTACCAATCTGACTCTATACTTCGGTTATCTACTTGCAACCACTGAAGGCTTACTATGGATAACGGCACTGTGTTTAAAAACAACAGCACGCAAGCGGTGCGTTTGCCAGTGGAAGCGCGCTTTCCGGAAGATGTCAAAAAAGTTACGGTGCGCGTGATCGGTCATGATCGGATCCTGACACCGATCCAACACAGTTGGGATTCATTTTTCCTGCAAGGTGCCAATGTCAGCGATGACTTTATGACCGAACGCGCCAGCCAGCAGCAGTCAGAACGAGAAGCGTTTTGATGCTGAAGTACATGCTCGACACCAATATCTGTATTTATGTTATTAAGCATCGTCCATTGGAACTGCTGGACGTGTTCAACCAGCACGCCGGGACTATGTGTATCAGCTCCATCACCCTCGCCGAACTGTGCCATGGTGTGGAAAAAAGTAGCCAACCTGCGCAAAACCGCCGCCATGTCGAAGATTTTGTCTCGCGTTTAGATGTGCTGTCCTATAGCGATAAGGCCGCTGGACATTATGGCGACATTCGCGCCGCATTAGAGCGACAAGGCCAAATCATTGGTGTCAATGACCTGCATATTGCCGCCCACGCCCGTGCCGAGGGGTTAGTCATTGTGACTAATAATGCTCGTGAGTTTGACCGTGTGGCGGGGTTACGGGTGGAAAACTGGCTCAGCCCGCCAGCTCGCTAATTGGAAAACCGTTGGATGTTGTGAATTCACAACATCCAACCCAATGCCTTAATACTTACCTGCGTTAGTACTTCGCTGCGCCACACTTGCGATAACGAATACCCTACACGCCAACCCCAACCGCCACCAACGCCAATAGCGCCGGCATGGCTTGGATCAGGATGATTTTCGGTTTGGCCGTGATGCCGCCGTAAACGCCCGCCACCACGACACAACTTAAGAAGAATATCGCCGTCGCCACGCCGTTGTCGCCTTGCCACAAAGCCCAGCTTAAACCGGCGGCTAAAAAGCCGTTATACAAGCCTTGGTTGGCGGCGAGCACTTTGGTCTGCTCAGCAAATTCTTCTGTTAAACCAAACACTTTGCGGCCTTTGGGGCGGGTCCATAAGAACATCTCGAGCACCAAAATATACAGATGCAATACCGCGACAAAGCCAACCAACAGTTGTGCTACCAATCCCATTTGAACTTCCTCTCTCATGCGCCAACGGTTTCTTCGCGACGTCGTTAAACCATACAAGCAATCAAGCACCAAACAAGGGTAACTGATTGAGTTGATTGCATTTTAGCGAAATCGAAACTAAGACTACGCGGACGCAGTAGCGTCGACAAGCAGGAAGAGTCTTTTACAGTGCTTGCATAAGGTGGCAAGTGCGCGACGAAGCGTGCTGGTCAAGCGCGAAGTGGCTTGGTCAGGCGCGAAGTGGCTTGGTGCAGTTAAGCAGGACCATGACACCGACTTTGTAACACCCAAAAATTAAACGCCTGCAGCGTGCAGGCGTTTGGTCTTTATTCCGCTACAGCCTCACGCCGCCAGCGTTTCGGGATGTACTTTTCTTGCAAGTTGCCGGTCACGGCAAACAAGATCAGCGCGCCCCACAATAAAAACGACATACCCGCAGGGATGTTCACAATGGCGATGTATTTCAACGCCTTGCGATTAAAGAACAGCGCCAAAATAGTCGGGAAAAACCAAAACGCAAAAAAGCTTGGGATAAACCACATAAAAAACGTCGGGTCAGCGGTTTTTAACACTTCGATTAATTCGTTCATAACGTGCTCCTTGGGTTGATGGGAGCAGTATTAAGTATCACGGCGGTTGGGCGATCAAACTTGTGAGCAACGGCATATCAAGAGGATAAACGGTGGCTAGAGTGCAGCAAGCGGATGAGTAACGGCTGTCGACATAAAAAGCCGTTACCCATCACACTTCACCCTGCAGGCAACCCTGCTAGTGCGACCCTACACTCACAAAGCTTGCACCGTGGCTAAGGCTTGCGGGTTGAACAACCGCGCCGGCAGTTGTTGCTCGGTCAGCGCATCATAATGCAGCACTGTCACAGCTTTGCTTTGCAACTTATCGGACAGCTGCATGGCGATCACCGCATCGCTGGGTTGTTGATTCACCAACCGTTGCCCCCGCACAAAGCGGGCTTGTTTCGCCACTTTGCCCGATGCCAGATAAAACTCGGCCGACAATGGAAATGCGTCATCGGCGGCAACCAGCAACTGGATGCGGGCATAACTTAAACCATCCCGCGCGGCGGTTAATTCCAGCTGCCAAGCGGCTTGGGATTGCGCCGTCACGGCGGCATCGTGCAGCTTGGTGCCAGTTACCACGTCAACACGAACCGCCGTGATGCTGCTGATTTGATAATCCTGTTGCCAACTCAGACTGGCGACATCACCGCTGGATGCTTCGCCCATCAATTTTTGCAGCGGCGTGATGCGCAGTGGCCGGCGCGAGCCTGGGATCTGCAGCCAGAATTGCTGATCTTGCAGCAACACTTTTTGGCCTTTATTAATGCCATCGGTAAAGATCACCAATGACTTGCGATCACGACCCGATAGCAGCTGATACGGCTGGATCTTTTCCTGCACGCCATCACGCAGCGTTTCAATACGACCGTTTAACACGAAGTTTTCCGACAAACCGCGATATTGCTCAGCCTTGCGCAGCAATGCGGCAGCGTCTGGCACTGCGGAGCTTGCGCTTGGGCTTGAGTCAGAAGCGCCTGTGGCGGCAAGCGCTGAGGCGCCAGCGAACATTAGCGTACTAAAAACTAGCGAACTTACTACCAGCAAACTTGCAACTAACGAACGGAAGGTGATGATTTTGAATGATGGTTTGAACATAACGACCTCGCTTGAACGGCATCAACACAATGGATATATCGACTGTAACGGCTGATACGACTCGGCGCTGGCGCAGCTGACTAGCGGTGGATTTCACCGCTAAACGGCAGCCGGCGCCGACCAATGGTGCTAGACAAAACTCAAGGCATCCACCAAGGGTTTACGCACCGCACTGATGCTGGCTTTGGCGGCAAACGCCATACACACCACCACTAACACCGCGGTTGCGATAGCGGCCAATTCGGCGCTAAAGCTGATAAACAACGGGTAGCCTTGGCTTGACCCTGGTGGCGGTGGCATCATCAACTCGACGCGACGTAATACTTCGCAGCACATGAACGTCACGAACGTTGCGGCCAGCCCGGCCATGGCGCCCAACAAGCCCGCTTCCAGCACAAAGTGACTGACAATAAGCGCCCGCTGTTCGCCCAGCGCCGCCATGGTGCCAATTTCGCGTGTGCGCTCCGTCACCACTTGTGAAATGCCATGCCCGACGGCAAACAACACCAGCAACAACATCAAACAACCCATGGTGCCAAAGATACGGTTGTACAAGCCTTGCACGGCGCGAAAGAAAAAGGCGCGATCTTGCCAAGGCGTAACGAGCCATTGCGGTTGTTGTTGCGCCAGCTGCGCCGCCAAGTCGGCTTGGCTATCCGCCGTTAACAAGAAGATATTCAGTTCGCTGATGCGATCGCTTTGCAGCAATTGCTGGCCAGCGGCAATAGGCACATAAAGTTGGCGTTTATCTAAATCCGGCACACCGGTAGAGAACACCCCAACCACGACCACATCCAAGGCGTTTAAAGCACCGCTGCTGGTCGGCGACATCAAACTGAGTTCAGTCCCCACCTCGGCTTTGAGACTACGCGCTAAGCCTTCCCCCAGCATGATGGGTACACTGGCGCTTAGATCGGGCTGCAGTGGCAACACTTGGCCAGCTTTGACGTCCAAAAACGGCCCTTTGATTTGAAACTCAGCGCCTTCAACCCCTGCGCCAACAAAGATCTCCGATTTATCGCCATTGCTAATTAAGCCGTTGAATTGCAAGCGCGGCAGCACAGCTTTGACATCATCCCGCAGCAGCAATTGCCGCTGTAACTCAGGGCTTGGCACTATGCCATGCGCCAGCGGCGTGTCTTCCGACTCGCTAAAATACGCCGGATGGCTCAACGTCAAATGGCCATAATCACGCGCCGCTTTTTCCGCCAAAGATTGGTAGGTAAACAGCGCAAACCCAGCACCTAATAAGGTCGCGGTCATCGCCGCCGCACAGACAAAACCGGTGAACACAGTGCGGCGACGATGACGCCATAAATTCAACAATGCAGTGTGGATCATGAGGCACTCCTTAACTGAGGTTGGAACTGACTTAAACAGCCGTCTTTGAGTGTTAACACCCGATCACACCGTTGGTACAAGCGTGGATCGTGGCTGGCAATTAAAAAGGTGGTGTTCGCATCGCGACCAAGTTGTTGCATTAATTCAATGATTTGCTCTGCCGTTTCGCCATCTAAGTTGGCGGTAGGTTCATCGGCGATCACCAGCGGTGGACGCTTAACCAAGGCGCGAGCGATCGCCACCCGTTGCTGCTGGCCACCGGATAACTGATCCGGTTTGTGCGTGGCGACATGGCTTAAGCCGACCGCCTCCAGCATGGCCGCCGCTTGTGCCGAGCGCTTGGCTTTGGCAACGCCGAGCAAGGCCAGCGGGTATTCGACGTTTTCTTGCGCGGTTAACACCGGCAACAGGTTGTAGCGCTGAAAGATAAACCCCAGCAGATGACAACGCAGCTCGGTCAAGGCCGTGATGTCTGTCGGCACCTGTCGGCCTTGCAGGTAAATCTGCCCTTGGTCTGGTGTATCCAATAACCCCAGCAGATTTAACAAGGTGGACTTGCCGCTGCCCGATGGCCCACACAAGGCCACCATCTCACCGGCATTGATCTCAGCCGAGACGCCCCGTAACGCCTGCATGCGGGCGGCACCTTGGCCATAACTTTTGCTTAATGCATCAAATTTCAACATAGTGCCTCCGGCAAACGCAGTGAATGGTGCGTAGATGGTGGTTGGGTTAATTGGCATGCGTCAGTTGCTGACGCCATTGATTGGCTTGCGCCGCATCACCTGCACGTTCCGCTGCTTGGCTTGCACAGCTGTACACCGCGTTTTTCGCTGCCGCTGGTGCATATGCAAACCCTGGGTTTTGCAGCTGGCCTTTGAGCAAGCCATAACCTTGGTCAAACCGTTTGAACATGTCGGGCAAGTGGATAAAGGTGCAGCCCGCAATGGTGTGCACTTGCATGGTCAGCGCCATCACCGCCGCATCCGGCTTGTGTTGATCTGGGGTTGGCAGCAGGCGCAGCGCTTTGTCCAAGCGAGCCAAGCCTTGTTCGGCGGCTTTCATTTTGTTCCACGGCATCATGGCGTGTTTGGCGCCACTGGTTTCCACCGCACCTAACATGGCTTGGATCTCCAAATCGGTAGGCTGTTTTTTCAGCTCCGCCGTTAAAGTGGCAAGCGCCTGTTCATTGGCATCGGCATCGCCAGTAACGCCGCTGACATACACCGGCATTAACTGCGCAGAACCGGCCACGCTGCTGGCGCTTCCCAGTGCCAAGATGCAGGCCAAAACCAACTGACGAGTGCTAAAACGAGTAAATGTGTGCATAAGATTCTCCTTGGGGTGTGGCGGCCTGGGCTAGTCAGCACAGGCTTCGCAATACACACACTGTAAGACGCACACCGCCACGACGCTTGAGCAACTGACCAACTGCCAAAAACGCCGCTAAACGGCAAAAAACGCCGACCAATGGCGACAGCCGCTACGATGACGTGGCGCGGCACGCTTCTTCTTTGGTTACTGAGATGTTAATGTCGGGGCTGGATAGGCTGCGGGTCTTTAAAAAAACGGAGATAACAGATGAGATTGGTCGCTGGTTTTTTATTAATGTTGCTGGCGTCATGCCAGGCTCAAGCCGGTGCATGGGGGCACGGTGCTTTTGAAAACGACGCCGCCATGGATTGGGTCGATGAACTTACGCAAAGTAAACATGCCAGTGTATTACTGCAATCGTTCAACAATGTGGTGCGCTCTCACTATGTTGAACTGGATTATTGTGGGCAGGCCATCGCCTCAGCCGAAGTGATCGCCGCATTTAAAACCGGTGATTTCCAAACACTACCCGCAGAATTGTCAGCTTGGGCCCGCGCCCACAACGCTGAATATGAACCCGAAATGGCGAAACTGGCTTTCGCTGCTGTCGCGAAGTGCCAACAGGTTCAACAATCAGAAATCGCCCAGTTATGGCACGAGGCTGACGCGAGCGGTTGGCTGTTATCATTAGCTGAATTGCAGAAAAAACTGCAATAACGGCATCAGCTGTAAAGTTTCCAAGCCGCAGCAAATAATGCCAAGCCACTGCAAAAGGTAATCCCCCTTGGTCATTCGGTGAGGCGAGGCGCCCACATGCAACAACGGGCGATCATGTGTGTCTTGTGCAGCGCTGCGATTGTCTGCCTGCTCGGGGTCGCCTATTGGGTGCTTACGTTTTACAGTGACAAATTCCAGCCCCGCGATCAGAGCCTACTGCTCCATCTGCAGCGCGAATCGCCCCAACTGACCAGTCAAACCAGCATGTGGCGCGCTTGGATAGGCTTTAACGCCAGCCATAGTCTTGGCGCTATTTTTTCGGATTGAACCTTGGTTATTTCGCGCTTGTCGAACCGGCAATCTTAATGAATTCGTACTTTTTGCAAGGACTTAGCCTGACGTTTTTGCTTGGCTACATGCTATTGGCGCGCCGCTACTGGTTCAACATCCCATTACGTGGCTGCATTGCCGCTAGCTTATTGTTTAAAGTAGCCATATTGCTCTGGCATAACTAACGGGGCAATGTCACAGCGGCAAAGTGAATGAATACATGAACCTTGAGCGACAGCGGATACTAAACATGCCTGATTCGTTTCAAAAAAACATAGTGTTTGAGCTAACTTTGTTCAAAAAATCCGTGCTCTTGCCCTGAGTCAGAATGCAGGCAAAAAAGCCGACATGATGTCGGCTTGCTGGGTATACATTTTTACTAAGCGGCGACAGCCCAATGGTCGTCAACTTCTTCCAGTTTTAATTGAATACTTTGAGCTGCAACTTTGGCTTCAGTATCTGCGAGTAAATCCAGAAAGTAGCTCACTGGGTTATTCTTTTGCTGGCTTTCCATATACAGGGAACGTAACGCTGCATCTGTGGTTCTCGGAATACTTGATTCACCTTTCTCATAGCGAGCAATCGTTTGTTCCGTTACACCAAAACGGGCGCCCAATGTTTTTTGTGAGACATTCATTTCAATGCGCAGAAACCTAAATTCCAGATGTGTTAACGGTTTCGGACTATCGATAATAACGTTAGCAATAGTTTTGTGCAGACCGTTCATGTCATCAATGCTGGTGTATTCTTCACCGTCCAATGTCTCTACGGTAAAGCCATTCACCAAGTACACGTTCGGCAAGCCACTTTCAGTGTAATGATACATAGAGATCTCCTTAACTAATCCAAACTGTCACAAGGACTGAGTTTGGAGAGTGCTGATGATTTTTAAGCGCAACAGCCAGTTCTATCACCGTCCCCGCAGCCATTCCTTTGAGATTAAATTTCCAGTCGCCATTCGTTTCCTGATAAGGCCCTTCCCGAAATACAGAATGCTTGCTTTTCAACAGCGTCAATATTTGACCAGTGGTTACACCCCGTTCTTGCATCCGTTCTTTGACGTGTTTACTCCAGCGTATCCTATCCGTGTGATGTTCAGCCAGATTATTGATGATCTGCCTAGCCGTTCCTTCTGTCAGAGGAAATTCATCTACGCCTTGAGGTTCAGTGCTGCACATGAGTCACCTATCAAATTGACACCTATCATTCTGATAGGTGTCATGTGCATTGTCAATTATTAGCGAATCCCCGAACAACGTTTGGAAGGACAGCCAATCCTTCGCAGGGGCTTGTTGGGGTGGTGTTGGACAACCGCTGTAATTTTTTTGGACCAGGATTACATTAAATCGCAGTGGGTGACTCAGTTGGTTCGCGAAGTGCCAACAGGTCCAACAATCAGAAATCGCCCAGTTATGGCACGAGGCTGACGCGAGCGATTGGCTGTTATCATTAGCTGAATTGCAGAAAAAACTGCAGTAACGGCAAGCTTCCAAGCTCAAGCAAATGATGCCAAGCCACTGCAAAAGGTAATCCCCCTTGGTTATTCGGTGAGGCGAGGCACCCACATGCAACAACGGGCGATCATGTGTGTCTTGTGCAGCGCTGCGATTGTCTGCCTGCTCGGGGTCGCCCATTGGGTGCTTACGTTTTACAGTGACAAATTCCAGCCCCGCGATCAGAGCCTACTGCTACACCTACAGTGAAATTTCCAGTCGCCATTCGTTCCCTGATAAGGCTCTTCGCGAAATACAGAATGCTTGCTTTTCAACAGCGTCAATAAATTACAATGGGTGGCTTAGGTGTTGCTTAGGTGTTGGTGGCTTGCCCCAAGGTTTTACAACAAATTACAGCGATTACCCAAGCTCGTACCGATGGCTTTTTTACCTAGTGCCTACCTTGGCATCTGAAACGGCCAACCAAGACACCTTCGTATCATTAGGTTTTTCACACGAAACACCTGCAGGATAAGCAACACTTATCATTAAATCCTTGCCAAGCGAATGTGTTGCAAGCTGCATAAACAAGCTAGTCTTTTCACCATCTGTAGCATCACCCAGCAAGTGCCTTACATCTGCTGAATCGCGTAAATAAACCCTGCCGTCTTGCATCATCTGAATAGTACCTGTATTACCTACAGCACACTTTTCAAATTTTGCAGCATGTACAGAGCTTGCTGTGGTAATCATCAATAAAATTGCCAAATATTTCATAAGAATCCTCCGTCGGTATCGTAAAAAGGATCGGACGTCACAGCGGGGCGATCCAAATCCATATAATCGGTTAAAAGCTTTTGTATAAATCTTGAAAAAGATACTGCATCATTTGTAAATGAATCAACAAAACACCCACATCAATGAATCTTGTTTAGGACAGCCACTCGAACCGTCAGCAACTCTAAACACTTTTGCACACATCCAGTGGCATGACCTGAAACATCAACACCTTTGCCTTGTTAGTGTTGTCGAAACAACGCTTGGTAGGCGCGGCTGACGGCTAACTCGGTTGGGCTGGTTTTAAGTTGCAGTGTCATATGGCCGAACTCGTCGCGTTGCACTTTTAAAATGCTTTTTACCCGCACGATCGTGCCGCGGTGGATTCGCCAAAACTGCTGCGGATCAAGGTGTTGCTCCAGCTGGCTGATGGGGGTGCGAATGAGGTATTGCGCGCCGGCGCAATCGACGGTGGTGTATTTGTCTTCGGCGAGAAAAAAGTCGACCTCGTCGACATCGAGCAGATGTACGGTGTCGCGCAGGCTGGCTTTGATCCATTTCAGCGGTGCAGCGCTGTCGCCCGCAGGGTCTTTTTCTGCGGCGCTGTCGGCCGTATGCGCTAGCTGGACATTATGCTGCACATTAGACTGCCCTAGCGCTGCTTGCTGGGGCGCTGTTGCCAGCAAGGCGCTTGGCAACTGACTTAACAGTTGTTGCAAGTGCAACAACGAGGCGGTCGCGGACACTTGCTGCTGCAATCGTTGCTCGATGCGCCGCACGCAGTGATGCAGACGCTCCTCGTCCAATGGTTTTAACAGATAATCGACCGCTTCTAGCTCAAAGGCACTGATCGCATGTTGGTTGTAGGCGGTGCAAAACACCAACAGCGGTGGTTTTGCTAGCTGCCGCAGCGCTTTGCACAAACCAAGGCCATCGAGGCCTGGCATCTGAATATCCGAAAATACCACGTCAAACGATTGCGCCTGCAACAAGGCCAAGGCGGCGATGCCATCCTCGGCGTCACTGTAGCTGGCGTGTGGCCACACCTCGGCCAACAGCGCTTGCAAGTGCCGACGCAGCAGCGGTTCGTCATCCACAATAAGTACACGTAACTGATTCACAACGGGATCTCCATCACCACTTCCACCCAAGTCTCGCTGGGGCGGGTCAATTCCAATCGCGCCGCCTCGCCATAATGTTGGCGCAGACGTTCGCGCGTATTTGCTAAACCTATGCCATGGTCGTGGCGCGACGCCTCGGACGCGGGTTGCTGCGCCGGCGTGCTGCTTGGCACAGTGACATCTGGCGCCACGGTGTCATTGCCAATAGTGCATATCAAGCGTTGCGATTGATAGCGCAGCGACACGCACAGTCGCCCTTCGCCACGGCGTGGTTCGATGCCATGTTGCATGGCATTTTCTAACAAGGGTTGCAGCATCACAGGTGGCACCAAGGCGTCCAGCGGCAGTCCATCGTCTTGCTGCCAATCCAGCTGTAACCTGTCGCCAAAGCGGATCTGCTGAATTTGCAGGTAGGCACGGCTAAACGCCAATTCATCGGCGAGGAAAATTTGTTCGGCGCGACTTTGGCTTAAGCTCTGGCGCAACAGGGTGGTTAACGCCGCCAGCATCTGACTGGCTTGTTTGGGTTCGACGCGAATAAGCGCCTGAATATTGGCCAAGGTGTTAAACAAAAAATGCGGTTCGATTTGCGACTGCAACAAGCGCAGCTGTTGCTGCAGCAATTGTTTTTCTTGCTGGGTTTGGGTCAGTTCGGCCTGGATTAACGCTTGTTTTAACGCATGTTTTTGTTCAAGCAGATAATAAAAATAGGTCATGGCAGCGCTGACCAATACCACGATCACCACCATCGTAGGGTTCACCGCCACTTGATGATCGAGATACCAGCTGAAATACAAGGTCGGGCCGCCATACCACAGCACCACCACCAGCAGCAGCGCAAGCAAGGTGTTGTGCAGCATGCTGAGACTGGGGAAACGCCGCTGCTGCCACCGAATACTGCTGCGCATCGTCAAGCCGATGCCATTGGCGATTAACAACTGCATCCACCACGGCCCCATGCCAAACAACCAAAATAACAAGCCCAGCGCCGAACAAGGCACCACCAAGGTGAGGGTATCACGCCACCATGGCATGGCGGGTGCGTCACATGGTGCTGGGGGTGTATCAGAAGACATATTGGAATCCTGCCACTGCTTCGCTGTGCAGGCCTAACAAGGCAAACGCGCCTTGTTGCGGGCCTAAGTATCGTTTGAAACCGAACGATAACTGACTATGTTCACCCGCACTATAACTGAGGCTGCCGTTTATTAACAATCCTCTTACAGCTGGTTGGTACATCACACTTAGCACAGGTTGCAACGCATGTTCACCGCTGCGTCTTACATGCAAAAAATACTGCTGACGGCTTAAATGCGCGCTCGCAAACAGTTGCAAACTGGTTTGTAGCTCGATTGGTTGCAGCGGGCCTTGCGCTACTTTATCGCGAAACGCCTGCCAGCTGGCCGCTGCGGGCGCTTGGCCGTCATAACCGTATTCCGCAAGCAGATTAAACCCCAAGCTGCTGGTGTAATTCAGACCGATACTCCACTGCGTGGCAGGGCGCCCCTCAACCACGCGCACCAGCGGCAGATCCGGCGTCGTGCTGGGGTTTACTTGCGTGACAACTCGTGCGACGTACTCAGTTTGCATGCTGTGTTGTTGCCACAACAGACTGCTTTGCCAAGCAAAGGCGTCATTGATCACCTGTTGCAGACTCGCTCCCACGCGGTAGCCCAACGCCGTATCGTGGTGGGCGACCGCCTGCCATTCCAGCGCATCTACCTGCTGATACCAGCGCGCACCACAGCCCCAGCTGGCCGCTAGTGGCTGTCCATAGTTTAAAAACTGCGGTTGCGTTTGATTGCACAACAAGGTCATGGTGTAGCCATCGCCAAACCAATCGCCAGCGACTTGCAGCACACCGGGCGCGACCAAGCTGTAAAGCGCGAATGGATCGGTTGGGGAAAACATATCCAGCGGACGCATGGCAAAATTGACATCAAAATCGCGTTTGCGTTTGCCAATCGACCATTGCCAATTGCCCACGTCATAGCCCCACCAGGCTTCAGACACCTTGCTGTCTACCCGATCGGCGCCTGATTGCAGCGTCAGCCAACTAGATGCGGCAAACTGCAGGCTGTGTTGATTGTAGGTGCGTTGGCTGTCCAGCGAGACGCTGTGCACTGTCTGAAAATCACTTGAGCGCCCATACAAACCAGCACTGGCCTGTTGCTGTGTCGCAAAGGCACGATACTGCAGAAAATCGGCCGCCGACGCGTTGAAGCTATGCGCCATGCCGAACACAAACAATGCTGTGCATCGCAAAGTTGCAGCACATTTAAAGGCAGACATAAGGTGTTCCTCCGTCACTTGAATGCCTGACACCTTAACGCGAGTCAACGCATAGCTCAGAAGCAACAGACGAAACGACAAAAACACCGACAATACCGCAGATTCTGCCGACAGACGGGTGACGGCGTAGCAGACAAGGCCCTTGATGCGCCGCCAACATTGCTGGCAAGCAGGCCAAACGCCCCTTGTGGCAACTACGCAGCGATGAGCCTCGCAGCAGAGCCTCAATGCGACTAACCGGCAATTAGATAAGGGAAGGAGTGGTAGGAGGAACTCTATGGCAGTGGCCAGCATCACGGTGAACGTGAGCTGGCTCTTTGCAGCGGTGTTAGTATACGCACCGCTGCTGCAGATCACTGATTAGAACTTGTAACCCAGCGTCAAACCAAAACCGGTTTTAAGATCGCCTGACAAGTGATGACGCAGGTTCGCGCCGACGAACCAGTTTTCGCCGTGGTGCTCAACACCAGACACCACTAAAGCGCCGCCATCGATATTGATGTCTTCTGAGTAGCAGTTGCTGCAGCTGGCGATTTCGCGCGTGCTACGGATCACCGCATTAAAACCACCTTGCAGATAAGCCACGTTGTCGCCGTTGGCCCCAAACACCCATTGTGGACCGGTCGCTACGCCGAGCGTCATACCGCCAGCGGTTGAACTTTCGCGGCTGATATCGCCGTTGTTTGACCAACCAGAACCTTCCACCCATTGGCTGAATGGACGCTCATCGTTGTACATCAAAATGTCTAACCACAACGAGGTCTTCCACTTTTGCGAGTTGTAGTCACCCGCCAACTGCAAAGTGGTAATAGAATCTTTGATACCTTCTTTTTTGGCTGCTGCTGAGTCGACTTGATCAAAATAGAGCCGACCTGCAAATGCCCAGCCTTCGAATTGATAAACGGCAGGGGCGGCAGCGTCTTGAGCAGCTGCAGACAATGAACACAGGGCCATCACAGCCAACGCAATTTTTTTCATTACTATTCCTTAGTACGCACATTCTTATGAGGTGTGACTCGCCTTTTTTCGGCGGTCTTAGTGACAAATGTTAGCATTTTGTCACTAATCTTTACGACTAGAATTTGTACGACTGTCCCTATTTCTAGGCTAACCCCTTCATGCAGTTCGCAAATTTTTTTGTGCCAACACATTGAGATGGCTTAGCACCGGAGTGCAAAACAGCTGCGGTTGTTGCAAAAAGAACCGCAGGACCTGTCGACGCTTCCACCAATAAAACAACGTGGGGACTTGCCGATATTCGGCGCGGATTTGCTGTTGATACTGGGCAAAGCGCTCTGGCGAAGCGGCCAAAATGGCAAGATCAATATCCAACAGCAGCTGTCGATCTATGGTCAACTCATCCCGGCGCACCCCCGCTTGGTGGCGGGTCGCCAAAATGTGGCCAACGACTTGCGCGATATCATCGGCGCTGACGCCCGCTTGATGCAGACAGTCGGCCGCCCACGCGGCGCTGCGGCTTTCGTTATCGACACCTGGGTAGGCCGAACTGGCAAAGCCCGGCACATCATAAATCGCATCATGGAAAAACAGTGCCAATGCGAGCAACTCAGGTCGTGCTGCAATCGCTTGATATTGCTGCCACCAAGTCAAACACTCGCTCAAATGCTGCAGTGTATGGTAGTGACGGTGCGGCTGTTGCCACGCCTGCAGCAAAGGGGCCAAGTCCGGCGCCTGCTTCCCTAATCGCGCAAACGCGTCTTGCCAAATGTCTTGGAATTCATCGAGTTGTAGCTGCACCTGTCGTCCTTAAAAACCAACTGTCATTTGCGATGACACATCAAAATACCAAGTGACGCGCTGCTTGGTCTGTGCATCCGACAGCTCCATCACATCGTAGCTTTTGCCTTGTTCGAGCTGCAGTGATTGGCTCTGCGCAGTTAAACCGTGCAAACGGATAAACGCATACAGCTCGGCGGTGCCGGTGCAGAAAAACGCCGTGGCGGCAGATTTGCCATCGCCCGACAGCCAGATCGCTTCAATCAAGGTATCGAGTTGTTGTTTGTGCCACGCCGCCTTGCTGGCGTTCTTGGTCTTCTCGGCACAGAGCATGGCGGTAAAATGGCCATTGAGGCTAATAGCGCTGGATTTGAGCAGCGTCGCGGCTTTGTCTTGGCACACTTGCCAATCTTGCTGTTCAATGGCTTGGAATATGGCGCCGGTCAGCGCCTGCTCCAGTAATTGATGGCTTGGGTAACGCGAGGTTTTGACAAACAACTGCCGCAATTTGGCATAACCCGCCGCATCAGGTTTGGCGGTGACCAGCGCTAGCTGCTCGGCATAAGCTTGGTCGGCAAGGTTGACCGTCGGCACCTCTGCCGCCTTCGCTTGTGCTTGGGCTGACGTGGTCGCTGAGTTAGTCGGCGCCTGAGCTGTAGCACCGGGATGGCTACTGCATGCCGATAAACCGCACAGTGCCAAAGCACCCAGCACACTCGTCATGGTCTGTTTCATCATTAAAGTTTCCTCTGTCTACGCCACACCAGTTCAAGTTGGCTTGGATGCAACTGCACCCATTAAGTTCCAGCCGTAGTTTTAGTCGCTTGCTAGTGGCAATTTTCCTAATTTGGGTTCAAACTAGCAGCTGCACATAATTTAACCGTTGTTAATTAGAACATGGATAGTTTTACCTTAATTCTGGCTACTGCCATTAGTAGCTTTTTGATGGCCACCAGTCTGTTTGCCTTTTATTGCAGCCGCCCCAATCAACGCGCCTTGTTGGTATGGTCGTGCGCTGGCACTGGCTTTTTGATCAATCACCTGTTTGGCATTATGGCGCATTGCACCACGCTGCCATTCTTGCTGGTCCCCGGCCTGACGAACCTGTCAAATATGGCGGCCCACTTGCTGATTTGGGCGGGTATTCGTCTGCATCTAGGTCTGGCCGCCCCGTGGCGCAGAGTCATTGCAGTACTCTTTGTGACTGCGGCCTTGCACCTTTTCCCCGCCGTGCAACAGGATGTGGCAACCCGACTACTGGTCAACTTTACCTTGCTAATCGCCATCGATGTGACCGCCTGTGTCGATTTGTGGCGTTATCGCGAACTCAAGCGGCAAAAAATCTATTGGCCACTGTTTGCTTTGTTAAGCCTGTTTGCTAGCCAACTGACGGTCCGCTGCACCTTGATGCTGTCCGGTATTGGCACGGATCTCACTTTTCTTGGTAGCCAATGGATGCAATCGATTGGTTCGATCGCATTGCTGTTGTTTATCCCTGGCGTGACCATGGCATGCGCCTTGTTGGTGGTGCGGCAACAAGCCACAGAGCTGGAACGGCAAAGCCGCACCGACCCACTGACCGGTTGTTTGAACCGCCGTGCCTTGCAGCAAGACGCTCAACACGCCGAACCCTATGCACTCTTGTTGTTGGACCTTGATTTCTTTAAGCAAATCAATGACCACTACGGCCATGATGCCGGTGATGCCGCCTTAGTGTTTGTCACCAAACGGCTACAGCAACTAGCGCCGACTTGGTACCGCATTGGCGGCGAAGAATTTGTGTTGCTAGTGCAAAGTCACACACCACACGACGTATTAACGATTGCTACACGCTGCCGAGAGCAGATCGCAAGCACAGCCATGCCATGGCAACAGCAGCAGATCCAATTGACCGTCAGCATCGGTGTGAGTTTGTCGCATGCGGATCTATCCAGCGCCCTGCGGGCAGCGGACGTTGCCCTGTATGCGGCCAAAACACGTGGCCGCAATCAAGTGCAAGTCGCTGAAGAGTTATTGCAAACCAATCACAGCTGGCAGCCAAGTTCGGCGTAGCCGTTAATCAGACTCTTGTTGTTGTAGCTTGCGCAAACCTGCCAGCTTTTGTTCAAAAATGGCGCGTTTTTCTGGGGTGTAGCTGTATTCCAACGCTTTTTTCAGCACGATTTGCGCTTCACGCAAGCGGTTTTGCTGCAACAGCAAACGCACCATGGCTTGGTTCGCCGGCAGCAAATACGGAGCCTTGGCTAATAACTTCTCGTAAAAATGCAGCGCCTGCCGCGATTGTCCTTGTTGTTCGGCTTGCACCGCAAGGCTGTACCACGCATACGGGTTGTCGCTTTCTGGCAATTGGTCGAGGGTTTGTTGCAAGCGTTGCTGTAGTGCTGTATTGGCGGTCTCGCTGGCCAATAACTGGTAATTAGCCAGCAACATGATGTTGTGCGGATTGCGCACTAAACCGTATTCATACCAAGCTGTGGACTCTTCGAATCGCCCTTCGCGGCGCAGCACTACCGCCAGCATATTGATCGACGGCGCATAACTGACATCCAACTTTAGCGCGGCAACGGTAAAAGCTTTGGCTTGCACCAGATCTTGCTTCATTAAGGCATCGGCCGCGTAGTTGTTGTAGACCATCGCCATAAAGGTGTCGTTGCTGATACGCGGGCCCAAATAATCGAGTGAATCTTTGAAATAATCGATAGTCACTGAATTTTCCGGCTGCAACTTGCCATTTTCGTCGACCGTGACAGACCCGTGCAAATAGCTACGCACATGCGCGGCGCTGATCAACAAATCATTTTGAATATCCAGCACTGGGTCACGGTAGGTCACTCGAAAGCTGATCGGCACCTGCGCTTCGTCAGCCAACGCTTTGGCCAGCAGCGCCAAACTAATACAGTTGCCGGCATTGCTTTCCATGGTTTGGCTCGCGGTGTAAGTCACCCCGTCATACTGAAAACCCATTGTCATTTCGGTTAAGAACAAGCCGACACGCTCTTCCAGCGGATATTTGCGGTAGGTGCTGCGTTTTAGAAAATCAGCAAACGTTTTGCGCTGCGTTTCTGTTAATGCAGTTAACTCGGCTGGCGCAGGAACTTGACTCAAGTCGAGTTGTGGCAAAGCAGGCGCTATCGGCTCATTCGGGGCTGTTGCTTGCGGCACTTGCTGACAAGCCGCAAGACAAAAACTGATAACAAGCAACAGGTTGCGATACATCCTCATCACATTCTCCTTACAACTGCCGATTGTTTGAGCATACCCAAATTCCAGCGAGTGTCTAGCGTTGAATTTGTAGTATGGCAGGACAGACCAAGCTGCGATGGCTTGCCGCGCCAGCGGTTTATCGGCACAATCGAGGCTTCTTCAACAGGACTTGCCTCATGACTACAACAACTACGCCACCGGCGAAACCATTTAAACTCGGCCTGGTGCCACAAATTATCATCGGCATGCTGCTGGGTATTCTGCTGGCCGTCAGCTGGCCGGAAGCGGGCAGCCAAGTGGCCTTGCTCGGCACTTTGTTTGTGAAAGCATTAAAAGCAGTTGCCCCAATTTTGGTGTTTGTTTTAGTGGCCTCCGCCATCGCTAACCGTACAGTTGGCGGTAACACCCAAATGAAACCCGTGTTGGTGCTGTATTTAGCCGGCACTTTTTTGGCGGCGCTGACGGCGGTGATCGCCAGCAGCCTATTCCCAAGCACGCTAGTGCTGCAAACTGCTGCTGAAGCAGTGAAAGCGCCGGAAGGCATTAGTGCTGTACTGAAAGGCATCCTGTTTCAAGCGGTTGATAATCCAATCAACGCCCTGATGACCGGCAATTTTATCGGCGTATTGGTATGGGCAGTCGGTTTTGGCTTGGGCTTGCATCATGCCAACGCCACCACCAAAAAAGTGTTTAGCGACATCTCGCACGGCGTGTCGCACTTGGTCACCATGATCATCAAACTAGCGCCGATTGGTATTTTTGGTTTAGTCGCCGAAACCGTCGCCACCACTGGTTTTGCCGGCCTTGCCAGTTATGGCCAACTGCTGCTGGTGCTCGTTGGTTGTATGTTGTTCATTGCGTTGGTGGTCAACCCGCTGCTGGTATTTGTCAATACCCGCCAAAACCCGTACCCATTGGTGCTGACGTGTTTACGCGAGTCTGGCATTCCGGCGTTTTTCACCCGCAGTTCAGCGGCCAATATCCCTGTGAACATGATGCTGGCTGAAAAACTAAAACTGGATGAAGACACCTATTCTGTGTCTATTCCACTGGGTGCCACCATCAATATGGCAGGCGCGGCTATTACTATTACTGTGATGACGCTGGCCGCTGCCAACACCTTAGGTATTGCGGTCGATTTGCCAACCGCCTTGTTGTTATCCGTGGTAGCAGCCTTGTGCGCCTGTGGCGCGTCGGGCGTTGCCGGTGGTTCACTGCTGCTGATCCCACTGGCGTGCGGCTTGTTTGGCATTTCGCCAGACGTGGCCATGCAAGTGGTCGCAATTGGTTTTGTGATCAGCGTGGTGCAAGACTCGTGCGAAACAGCGCTGAATAGCTCGACCGACGTGGTGTTTACGGCCGCGGTCTGTCAACGACCCAAAGCCTAGCCGTTACCGATTCCCGCTGATGAAAGCCGCCGCAAGGCGGCTTTTTGTTGTCGGGTCAACAGGTGCTTATATTTTGCGCTGTCATCTGCCCTGCTGTTGATCCAGACTTGCGGCGTATTCGCGACTTCCATATAGTTCAGATGTTGCTTAACTAGCAACATCATGGAACAAAAAACACCAATGGAGTTAACATGAATTTACAGCAATCTTTGTTTTTCGCTGCCAGCACCTTGATCGCAAGTACTATGACCTCGTCAGCGGTCGCTGCAGATGCGATGAATGCTCAAGTCTATGACGCTGTGGTTAGTTGTGTCGACGATGTCTTTTATTCGGGCGGTTATGATGAAGGCGACAAGCAACGCGAAGCCATCATGACTGACGTGTTGGCGCGAAACAAACAACCAGCCTTTAGTGCAGCGCTGGCAGCCCAAGCCAGAGCCGACGTGTTAAAACCTGAAAACAGCGACAAAATGGGCGCGCGGATGGAAGTTTACGCCAGCTGTTACGGCGACGAAGGCCTGAATGATATCGGCAAAAAACATGGCTTTGAAATGATGCAAGAGGAAGAGGCTGAATAGTCCACGGCCATTCAGGTGATCGCGAGTGCCGGCGTAACAAGCTTTAGGCGCATATTTCACACACTACGGGTGTTGGTTAGTGCAACTGCAACCGCTAACGACTGCACATTCACGGTACTGGTCACCGACATCTCACAAGGCGCCTGATGGCGCCTTATTTATACGCCCTCAGATCAATGAAACTGTTTGCATCCGTAACCGGCAGCTTGGCAGCCGGCATCACGCATGCCCCCGCAACACACTGCCGCAGAACCTGGCGATTAATGTCACTTTAATTACAAATAAATTAACTTTTTAATTACTTTTAAATCGATCAAAAATTAGACAATTTTTATATATATCAATTATTTATCAGATCTTTGTTCAATAAATATCAAACATTAAATATACATTTTATATACAAAAGTTAGGCATGTGCTGACGAGCAGCCATGCCTTGATCATGATGAACCGAACAAGGATTTCCAAACAAATGAAGAAGTTATTCAATATCAGTTTGATTGCCATGCTAAGCGTTGCTACCTGTACCGTTGCCGCGACAGCACCTCAGCAGAAACCGTCATTGCCTGGGGCACGCGCCCAAGCTGCGCCGTTCATCACCTCTGCCATGGTGGCGCAATGGGTGTTAAGTGGCGCTAAAAGTGCGATCACCAGCAAAGCCAAGTCATTTTTAGGCAGTTTGTTATTCGGTTCGAATGGGGATGCTTCTGGCCCGCAAATCGTGCGGATCCATGAAGAGGACTTGCAAAAAATTGCTCAATTGGTGTCATCGGCGATCCTGACCAGCGATCTGCAAGACGCAAGAAGCCGACTAGAAAGCTTTGGCACTACGCTGGAGTACTACCGCGACTCGGTGCGTGGTGGCAATCCAGATTATGCGATTTTGCCAGTCTTGTTGGATTACACCACCAGCCTTAGCAATCATCGCGCTTACAAATTGGAATACAACTCAACAGCTTATGCATTGACGTCTAGCTACGCCTTGGTAAGTTCAATGACCATTGGTGTGCTGACTGAACGTCACTTGCAAGGTTACATTTCGGAAGGTTTTGTCAAAACCCAAGCGCAAGTGCTGAAACAAAAGCTGATGACGTTAGGCGCCGCCTCGGACAAATACGCGTATGGATTGGGTCGGGTGTATTACAAAGGTTCTCGGTGTTTTGCTAGCGGCCAAGGTAAAACCATTACGACTCACGACTTGCCAGTGCAACGCCCCGAATACAACGCCATGTTGGATGGCAAAAGTGACGTGTCGCCAATGGCCCCAGCGGGCTGCTTGATTACTGCATCTTTGCCAGGTGCTGGTAGCGTGACTTTTGATGCCGAAGATCTGGGTTTCTTTGAAGCCGATGATCTAGCCTATGAATGGCTGTACAAACAACGCGAAATTCGCGCTGCGGCGATTAAAGGCGAGAACTACCAACAAGTCGTCGATTTGTTGTCAAGCTTCTAAGCTTACCTGACCAAGTCCCAGCAGCTGCTTTTTCAGCTGCTGGGATATTGTTCACTGCCATCGACTCACCACCACTGTATCGCGCTGCTTTTCGCCAATCCAACTAAACAGTGCTTCTCTAATTCCATTTGGTTATATCTAAACTGTTTTGCTTCTTGGATCTGAGACGTTTAGACGTCTAATATCCGCTCCAATGCTAACCCTAGGGTTGGTGTCATTAACTGAGCCGTCAACGGCAAGACGATCGGATGATCGAAGGTGGAGCAAGTGCAGTATTTTCCAATGTTCGCAGACTTACACGGCAAACCAGTGTTACTGGTCGGCGGCGGTCATGTGGCGCTGCGTAAAGCTCGTTCCTTGTTAAGCGCGGGTGCTTTGTTGCACGTGGTGTCGCACGAATTTTTAGACGATTTTCTGCAGTGGCAAGCGCAAGGCAAAGCCCAGTTAGTGCAAGGTGATTTTCAGGACAGCCAACTGGACGATGTCTGGCTGGTGATCGCCGCCACTGATGATGACGCGTTAAACGCCCGCGTGCATCAAGCCGCGTTGGCGCGCAAAGTCTGGATCAACACGGTCGATCAACAAGACAAATGCGAGTTTATTTTCCCGTCGATCATCGACCGCTCGCCCATTCAAATTGCCATTTCCAGCGGTGGCGCGGCGCCTGTGTTGGTGCGGCGGTTACGCGAACAATTAGAAGCCTTGTTGCCGCAGTATTTGGGCCCGCTAGCCCGTTTAGTCGGCAAATATCGGCAAAAAGTACAAGAAAAACTGGATAACTTTGCCGAACGTCGACAATTTTACGAAAAAGTCTTTAACTCAAACGTCGTCAGTTTGCTGCAACGCGAACAACATGACGACGCCGAAACCGCGCTGCAAGCCCAGCTCGACGCGCATCAGCCAAGTCACGGCGAAGTGTTTATTGTCGGCGCAGGCCCAGGCGACCCTGAACTTTTGACGCTCAAAGCGCTGCAGCTGATGCAACAAGCCGACGTGGTGGTGTATGACTATCTAGTGTCGCAGCCGATTTTAGACTTGGTGCGCCGCGACGCCGAGCTGATCTGTGTTGGCAAAAAAGCTGGTGCGCATTCGGTGGCGCAAGAAGACACCAATGCATTGCTGATTAAACTGGCGCTGGATGGCAAAAAAGTCTGCCGATTAAAAGGCGGCGATCCCTTTATTTTCGGCCGTGGCGCCGAAGAAATCGAAGTGCTGCTGCCGCACAATATTCAATTCCAAGTGGTGCCAGGCATTACTGCCGCCGCCGGTTGCGCCGCTTATGCCGGTATTCCGCTGACGCACCGTGACCACGCGCAAGCCGTGCAGTTTGTCACCGGCCACTGCCAAAAAGACGGCAAAGAGCCGGATTGGCAAAGCTTAGGCCGCCCCAATCAAACGCTGGTCATTTACATGGGCCTGATGAAATCGGCGCATATTCAGCAACGCTTACTCGATGCTGGCCGCGCGGCCGACACACCAGTGGCGATTTTAGAAAACGGCACCCGGCCTGAGCAACGGGTGATCACTGGCACGCTGGAGCAGCTCGCCCAGTTGATTGAAAGCCAGCAGGTGCAATCGCCGGCGCTGTTGGTCATCGGCGAAGTGGTGTCACTGCAAGCCAAATTAGCCTGGTATGGCCAAAACGCCCATACACACAACCACAGCAAGCGCCCGGCGCTGCTTGAACAGATTTAACCCTTTGATTTAACAACTTAAGGTGTTCCTATGTCGACCTTAACGCACTTACAACAACTGGAAGCAGAAAGCATCCAGATCATCCGCGAAGTCGCGGCCGAGTTTGATAACCCGGTGATGCTGTATTCGATCGGCAAAGACTCCTCGGTCCTGCTGCATCTGGCGCGCAAAGCCTTTTACCCAGGCAAAATTCCGTTCCCGTTGCTGCACGTCGATACCGACTGGAAATTCCGCGACATGATCACCTTTCGCGATGAAGCGGCGAAAAAATACGGCTTTGATCTGATCGTGCACAAAAACCCAGAAGGTATCGCGATGGGTATGAACCCATTCACCTTTGGTAGCGCCAAACACACCGATGTGATGAAAACCGAAGGCTTAAAACAAGCCTTAAACAAATACGGTTTTGATGCCGCCTTTGGTGGCGCCCGTCGCGATGAAGAAAAATCTCGCGCCAAAGAGCGAATTTATTCGTTCCGTGACCAATACCATCGTTGGGACCCAAAAAACCAACGGCCTGAGCTGTGGCACACCTACAACGGCCAAGTGAACAAAGGCGAAAGCATCCGGGTGTTCCCGCTGTCGAACTGGACCGAACTGGACGTGTGGCAATACATCTACCAAGAAAACATCGACATAGTGCCGCTGTATTTTGCCGACTACCGGCCAGTGGTCGAGCGTAACGGCACTTTGATCATGGTGGATGACGACCGCATGCCGCTGGAACCAGGTGAAGTGCCAGAGCAAAAGCTGGTGCGCTTTAGAACGCTCGGTTGCTACCCGCTAACTGGCGCCATTGAATCCGGCGCGAATACCTTAACCGGCATTATCGAAGAGATGCTGTTGTCGCGCTCCAGCGAGCGCCAAGGCCGTGTCATCGACCACGATTCCAGTGGCTCGATGGAGAAGAAAAAACGTGAGGGGTACTTCTGATGTCAGTCGCTTTAGAACTACAAGAACTGGGTATTGAACAATATCTGGCGAAGCAGCAACACAAATCCTTGCTGAAGTTTTTAACCTGTGGCTCGGTCGACGACGGCAAAAGTACGCTGATTGGCCGCTTGTTACACGACAGCGCGCAGATTTATGAAGACCAACTGGCGGCGCTTTCCAAGGACAGCAAAACCCACGGCACGACGGGCGATCAAATCGACTTGGCGCTGCTGGTCGATGGCCTGCAAGCCGAGCGCGAGCAAGGCATCACCATCGACGTGGCGTACCGCTATTTCTCGACCGCCAAACGTAAATTTATCATTGCCGACACGCCAGGCCATGAGCAATACACCCGCAACATGGCCACCGGCGCGTCCAACTGTGATCTGGCGATTATTCTGGTTGATGCGCGTTACGGCGTGCAGGTGCAAACCAAGCGCCACAGCTTTATTTGTGCACTGTTGGGCATCAAGCAGTTTGTCGTTGCCATTAACAAAATGGATTTGCTCGGTTTCTCGCAAGCACGCTTTGACGAAATTCGCCGGGATTATTTAGCCTTTGCTGAGCAGTTGCATGTGCCGGATATCCGTTTTGTGCCGCTGTCGGCGTTAAACGGCGACAACGTGGTGAACGCATCGAGCCAAAGCCCTTGGTATCAAGGCGGCACCTTGTTGTCGATTTTAGAAGAGGCGCCGGTGACTGGGTTTAACAACAGCTTTGAAGCGCGCTTGCCGGTGCAATATGTCAACCGGCCGAATTTAGATTTCCGCGGTTTTGCTGGCACCATCGCCTCCGGGCAATTTAGCGTTGGCGACACCATAGTTGCGCTGCCATCGGGCAAACAATCGACCATTAAATCGATTGTGACTTTTGATGGTGACTTGCCCAGCGCGCAAGCCGGCCAAGCCGTGACGCTGACGCTAGCGGACGAAATCGATATCAGCCGCGGCGATGTGATTGTGCTGGCCAACAACCATGCGGCGGTGTCGAACCGTTTGCTGGCCAAAGTGGTGTGGATGCATGAAGACGCGTTGCAAGTGGGCAAAACCTACAACATCAAACTCGGCAGCAAAAAGGTGCCGGGCCAAGTGACGGCCATTGCCCATGCCATTGACGTCAACACGCTGGAAGAAAGCCAAGTCAGCGAGCTGCCACTGAACGGTATCGCGCTGGTCGAAGTGGAGCTGAACGAGCCGGTGGTATTTGACCCGTACAGCAAAAACCGCGATACCGGCGGCTTTATCTTTATCGACCGCATCAGCAATATCACAGTCGGTGCCGGCATGGTCGACAGTGCGCTGGCCAGCGGTAAAGCGAGCGGCGATAGCAAGTTCAGCGCCTTTGAGCTGGAATTTAACGCCTTAGTGCGTAAACATTTCCCGCACTGGCAGGCGCTGGATATTAGTAAGTTGTGATTCGACGTTAAAGGTTGCTTTTGCGGTAAGTCAAACCGCGGATACGGCATCGTCCGCTGTTCACACGCAGACTCGCCGTGAATACTCCCGGGTCTCGCAGACATGTAGGCTCCTCTGCGGCAGTCCGGGGTTTTGCAGAGCAAAACCCGTTTGAGCGGCGGCAAGTCAGATTTCTGACTTGCCGAGATCCCGCTCTCACCCATGCGGCAGAGGGTCTGCTTAGTGAACAGACTCCCGCTGCCTGTCGGAACTTCAGGTTCTTTTACTGGTATGCAAAGGCAGAAAACAGATGAAACAAATTTCAGCTTCAGTCAGCAATCATATCGTTTGGCAACACCATGCGGTCAGCCGCACTGACAGAGAAGCGCAAAAGCAGCAGCACGCTGTGGTACTGTGGTTTACCGGCTTAAGTGGCGCGGGTAAATCCACCGTGGCAGGCGCCTTGGAACAAGCGCTGCTGGCACGTGGCGCTCACACGTATTTGCTTGATGGCGACAATGTCCGGCATGGCCTGTGCGCGGGGCTTGGCTTTAGCGAAGCCGATCGCAATGAAAACCTACGCCGTGTTGGCGCTGTGGCGGGCTTGATGGTCGATGCTGGTTTAATTGTGTTGTCGGCGTTTGTATCGCCACTGCGCAGCCAACGCGATGCCATTCGCCAGAGCCTGCCGGATGGGCGTTTTATCGAGATTTTTGTCTCAACGAGCCTGGATGTGTGCGAGCAGCGCGACGTCAAAGGCTTGTATCAAAAAGCCCGGCGCGGCGAAATTGCCAACTTTACCGGCATTTCCGACCCGTACGAAGCACCGGCGAGGCCCGAGTTAACGCTCGATACTGGCGTGCTGAGCCTTGAACAAAGTGTCGCGCAGTGCCTGCAATTGCTGGAGCAACGTGGCATTATCAAGCCTGTCTGAGGCTCTACCTGAGCCGGCGTGGCTACTGTGGCTGCGCCGTACTCCGTTGCGCTTACGTTTTTGTTCAACTCTCTAGCGTTCACCCCCTGCGAGGCTTTGATGACCACGCCTACCGAATTACAGATGCTGTTACCGGCCATTCGCGAGCTAAGCCGCGCCGCCGGCGAAGCCATTTTAGCGGTTTACAATCAAGCGCAAGCCATTGATGTACAAAACAAAGCCGACGACAGCCCACTGACTGCCGCCGATTTAGCCGCGCACCAACTGATTTGCCAAACACTTGCCACACTGACGCCCGACATTCCGGTGCTCAGTGAAGAAGCCGCCGATATCCCGTGGAGCACCCGGCAACAGTGGACCCGCTATTGGCTGGTCGACCCGCTGGATGGCACCAAAGAATTTATCAAGCGCAACGGCGAATTCACCGTCAATATCGCGCTGATTGACCAAGGCGAACCTGTGCTGGGCGTGATTCACGCACCTGTGCTGCAAAAAACTTACAGCGCGGCGGTCGGCCTTGGTGCGTTTCGTGAAACTCCAGCTGCCAACGGCGCGTGGCAGGCCGAGCCAATCCACAGCCGCAAAGCCCAGCCACACGAGAGCGTGCGGATTGTCGGCAGCCGCAGCCACGCCCAGCCGGGCATGGACGAGGTATTAGCACGTTATCCACAGCATGAATTAGTCGCCGTGGGTAGCTCCTTGAAGTTTTGTTTAGTCGCCGAAGGCAGCGCGCAGCTGTACCCACGGTTAGGCCCCACCATGCTGTGGGACACAGGGGCTGGCCACGTCATTGCCAGCGTTGCCGGCGCCAGCGTGCGTTACGACGGCATCGAAGGCCCAGCGTATCACCGTGAAGAGCTGCGCAACGGCAATTTTTGGGTCGAAGCGTAACTCGGCTGCGTGTGCATCTCGCCAGTGACCGCAGTCGTTTGCGAAAACAGCGCAGCTCGGCTTTATCCCGCGTCGCCGCTGCAGTAGCATGCTGGTTTTGGCATGCTTTTAGAGCATCGCCGCTGTATCTGCTGGAGTTTTGCCGTGTCTGCGCCCAATTCATTTAACCACCCACCATCAGCACCGCTGTCGCTGAGCGACAAAATCAACCGGATGACGGCACAGCTGCCGCCCGACCAAGTCACCCTTGCCCAAATCATCGACATCGTCGGCGACGAAGGGTTATTGATTTTAAGTATTTTGCTGTCGCTGATTTTTCTGGTGCCCGTGTCCATTCCAGGCGTCAGCACTGTGTTTGGTTTGGCGATCTTACTGATCGGCTGTACCCGGCTGGTTCGCGGTAAACTGTGGCTACCGCAGAAAATCGGCGCCCGGCCACTGCCCGCCGCCAAATTAGCCGCCGGTTTTCAGCAAGCCATGCGCTGGTTGCAGCGGTTAGAGAAAGTCAGCAAGCCGCAGCGCTTGCCACTGCTGGTGGATTCCGCGTTTTTCAACGTGTTGAATAATCTAGTGTTTATTCTGGCCGCTGTGCTGCTGATGATGCCATTTGGCTTAATCCCATTTAGCAACACCTTGCCTGCCGTCGCCATTATTTTCCTCGCCATCGGCATGATGCAACGCGACGGCGGCTCGGTGCTACTCGGCCACGCCGCCAACATCGCCACGCTGCTGTATTTCGCCGCCATCGTCTGGGGCGGCCTCGCCGTTGGGCAGGCGGTGACGGCATAGCTGTAGCGTCAGCGCGACCATCGTATTAAATTGGCTCGAACAGGCCGGTTTATCGACTGCAAGGATTCGCTTAACATACCGACATTGGAGCGCGCCTTTGGGCTGCCACGCAACTTAACGCAAGAACACACAGAAAGGTTTATCCATGAAGTACATAGTCGCCGCAACCCTCTGGCTGATTGTTTTTTCCACACCTGCAATGTCGGATGAGTGGGATCCATTTTCCAGAAAGTTGAGCGAGCATATAGTGCGCGAGTACCAATTGACGTTCATGAAGGCGAATAAAGAAACTCCGATTTATCCTGTGTTTGGAAATATACCAGTCCGACAAAATCAAAGTGTTGAGTATATGAAACGGCCTAATTGGCAGCCGGGGCCAAACGACTCACCGCTGCTTGAAGATGCGCCACATTTTGATGTACGTATTAGCGACAGCGCGCAAGTGTTTGTGCAAGTCGACCAAGACTACTACGAGTTGTTATTCGAACAAGGGAATTATCGGCTTGAGAAATCTCCGCTTAAAAAAGCGGAGTTCAAAAAGATGTACCATATCAGCAAAAAAAGTACAAAGGCCACCTACGATGAATTCGTTGCCGAGCTGCGTAAACACAAGGCCCTGTACCCCGAATTAAAAGAGCAACCGAATGGCTTGGTTAAACCATGGCAGGAAAAATATTTCAAAACCTGCGGCAACTTAAAATATGAAATTGTTTATGACTCTATAAAAAGAGGTACAAGAAACCAGGTAGGAGCACAGGTCATCTTAGTGTTCCCAGATGACAGCAAACTGCGCGTGGCCAGTTTCTCTATTGATACTATTCGTTGTTCATCAACAGGTCGGGTCGCTGTGTTGTTATCCTCAGCCGTGGCGGCCGACCCGGTTTATTACAAGCCATCCGTGGTGATGTTAGATACCGGCATCGATTTCGCCGCACATGAAGCCAAATCAAAGAAAAAATAGCGGTAGGCCTAGCCCCTACCTCCTGCGGTAAAAACATCGCGAAATACCGGTGGGGCTAAAATTACAAACTAGGCAGTGATCAGCACCTCTAACAAATACAAAGGAACATGATGAAGTTTTGGCTGCTTGCTTTGCTTTGGCTGTTGACCGCCTGTGACGACTTCACGCAAGCCACGATTGCCGTTGATTGTGGACACTTTAACAACCAAGGTTTACAAGTCTCGGTTAATTCGCAGCCGCTGAGTACCTGTCCGGCCACGGTTCCCGCTGGCGCCACTCAATTAAAGGTCAGTGCCCGCAAAGAGCTCGCCGATGGCAGCTACCTGTATGCGGAACAAGAGGTCACGGTTACCGCCATGCAAGTGCAGGTGCGACTCGAGCCAACATCTGTGTTCACGGAAGAGTACTACTACCGTAAAGCGACCGATGTTTATGGCTTTATGGCGTATCAAAAACACTATCCAGATGGGGCCAGGCTGAGGGACTTGAGGATCCAATTTAGTGAGGAATTCGCCAACGTCTACACCTATGCCCCCAACCTGATGATGGTACAAATTCCTGCGGGCTCCTTCATGATGGGGTGTAGTGAAGGCGATACTGAATGTGAAGAGAACGAGAAACCGCAACATAGCGTCACACTAAAAGGTTTTAAGCTCAGTCAAACAGAAATTACCTTAGAGCAATATTACAAATTTGCCGAAGAAACCCAACGTGAAATCGATCAGCCGCGCGGTTCAGAGCATAGAACGGACCCGGTGGTGAATGTGACTTATCCTGACGCGGTGGCTTATACAACATGGTTAAGTAAAAAACTGGGGCAGAAGTTTTTTCTGCCAAGCGAAGCGCAATGGGAATATGCCGCCCGCGCCGGCAGCACCACAAGGTACAGCTGGGGCAATACCGCGGATTGCAGTCAAGCCAGCTTTGATGGTGGCCCGCAAAGCAAGTGCAGTTTGACGTTGAAGAATGGCGATGAACTCAATCTGAAGGCTGTTGGCCGTTATCCAGCCAACACATTTGGGCTACAGGACATGCATGGCAGTGTCTGGGAATGGGTGCAGGATTGTCGCAACGACAGTTATGACCAAGCCCCTACCGACGGCAGCCCGTGGTTGGCAGGCAATTGCAAATGGCGCATGTCACGTGGTGGTGCATGGAATATGGACAGCGGCTATATGCGTAGCTCCCTCCGAGCATACGGCGCTCCAAATAGGGCTTTGTACCACCAAGGATTTAGAGTTGCATCATATTAACCGACATCTAACTTGTTGGCCTTGCAAAGCGGCTACAAAGTTTGTCGACACAGCCCTGCTAGCACTATCCATTTAAAGCGCAGCACGCTCGGGGCTGCGCTTGTTCGAAGTGAACCGCTGGTTAGAACCGGTAACCGGCGTGAAAACCTAACAACATGTCGGAGCCATGTTTGCCGTCTTCTTTACGTTGACCAGCTGTTAAGCCGACCACCCAACCTTCGCGACCCGCGCCGGCCAGATAATAGCTGTACTGCGCCGCCAAAAAGCCATTGTCACTGCTTAGCGCCTCACCGCCAAACACGACGCCTAAGCTGTGCTGCTGCGCATCGTCCAGCACGCGCTGATAGCCAGCGGCAATGCCCACTAAGCCAACCGCACCAAAGAAGATATCTTTGCCTTGTTTGACGCTGTATTGCGCACCAATGGCGCCGCCATACGGGTAACCAATACCAGCGCCCCATTGACCTTGTGCCGAAACGGCGGTTGACGTCAGCAGCAAGGCTGCAACATATGCGAGTTTTTTCATCGATATATCCTGTGTCGTTGTTATTTGAATGATAAAAATGCAAGGCGCAGCACGCTAACACATTGATATCCAAGCGGATACCCTTATATGCGCTGTTCCTGTTTTATTGATTTTTGCCGCACAGACGCTGAACGTCTTCTGAATGGCCATGCCGCCGTGAGTTGTGGCTTTGCGGTTGCGGGAATGGTGGGTTTTCGTAATTACCTCGACCTTCGCGCAGGCAAGTTGAAGATTTAAGATACTGTTTGCAGCCCCGACCGTGGACACCCACTCATCTCAAATAGAATCTTACAATTCTCAACTTTGAAAACAGCAGCAGAAAAGTCAGACTGCAATTTTTATTCAATAAATCTTTGAATGGTTAATCGAATGCCAGCACCCATATGTGGCTGATTTCCTTGGATAATAAGCTTAGGAAGATGCGAAGTTGCCACATTGTATAATTGAACACTCTATGGATCTCGATGCTGACACACGGATCTCATAGGTATTGCTGATGCATTCAAGTCAGGTTTATCTGAGATTGATTGTATTGCTATCGTTCTCTGGGTGATTGGCGCAGCCCGACGGTGAACAATCAATTGTCCGTCTTCGTCATTTGTTCGCACTTACAAGCCATTGTTTGGTTTTGAAATTTTTGGAATACATCCGCGAATGTTTAGCTTATTTAAGCGTTTAGTCGCCATCAGCGCAGCCGTGATCGTGCTGTTATTTGTCGTGATCAATGCGTTGGCTTTTGTTGAACCTGACACGTTAAAAGCGCCTACACCGAAGTCCTTGGTCATCACGCATGTGAATGTCGTTGATCCAAATGGCGCTGGCACTATCCGTAGCAATCAGATGATCGTCATCGAAGCGCAAGCGATTCGTTATGTCGGCGATCATGGCAGTGTGGCGATACCGACGGATGCGCAAGTGGTTGATGGCTCGAACCAGTATGCGATACCAGGCCTGATAGACGCGCATGTCCACACGCTTCGTCTATCGCCGCAACTGCATTTTCCATTATTGATAGCCAATGGTGTAACCAGCATTCGAGATATGGGGGACTCCTGCTCTTGGTCTGACGATTTGGACTGTCAGCCTGACGTTGCGCTTTGGCGACTGCAGCAGAAAAGCGGCGCTCTGGTTGCTCCGCGCATCCTGCAATCGGTTAGCTTTCATCTTGAAGATGAAAGCATTGACGTGGCGATGTTAGAACAGCGGATAGCGGTAGTTCAAAAGCGCGCTGAACCTTTCCTAAAAATCCAATTGGATAACCAGATCGCGCCACAAGAATTTGGCAAACTCATCGACATATCAAAAGCACACAACGTAGCGCTCGCTGGCCACGTGCCGTTTTCTATCGATCTACTGGCCTTTGACAACCCGATGCGCAGCATAGAACACGACGTTCATTTACTGGCGCAATGCTCAACAACACGGCCTGAATTTAATGGCCGAAATCAAACCAAACCGGTACTGCTACAAGGCATTGGTGGCAGCCACTGTGCACAATTGCTGGCACAACTAGCCAAGTGGCAAACGGTTTATGTGCCAACACACGTTGCAGCAAGCGGTCAGGACTTGGCATTTGCCAAAGCTGCTTTTACGGTTGCCGATGCGCAATGGATGCAACGCTATCTAGTCGCACCGCAGCGCTGGCTCTGGCAATTTCTGCAAAACGCCGGACGTGAAGGGCCGGCGGAGCAACAAGTGTTGGCAGATTTTCACCAGGCAGCGCTCGCGCTTACGAAACAGGCACAGCAGGCTGGGGTTCCAGTGTTGGCAGGAACTGATGCTTTGGACGCCGGCGTTATGCATGGATTTTCGCTGCATCAAGAGCTGCAGTATTTGGTAGCCGCGGGGCTTTCGCCTGCCGAAGCCCTGTATGCGGCAACATTGGCGCCAGCCAAGGCGTTTGGGGTGTCCAGTACGCTAGGTTCGATTGCCAGTGGTAAACATGCCGATATCGTGCTGCTGTCAGCAAACCCGTTACTAGATATTCGCAATACCGAAAAGATCAGCGCAGTGATTGCCGACGGCAGACTTTACGACAAAGCGGAGCGGGAACAAGCGCTGCATTATGTTGAACAACAAGCCCATCAATTCACTGTGATGGCTCGTTTTTTACGGGGGCTTTGGTATTGAGTCGTCAATTCTGCTGAACTTGGCGCCCTGAAATGTTGGGTCAATAAGCAGCATCTGCTTTTGGGCTGTACTGGGGTAGCCCGTGTTTATTGGAGCGATGTGCTGATTCTGGAGCTGGTTCCCTTGCAAACTGGCAGAATTCCCCAAACTGCTTACACTGAAAAAATCCAATGAAAAAAGCAGCTTGGTGAAGTGAGGTACTGAATGTCGGATTGGACCTGCCAACATTGTTACGAAAGTAACGAAGAAAATTTCGAAATTTGCTGGCATTGCGGCTACAGCAAAGATGGCGACCCGCCAGCGGCCGAATTCACCGATACCTGCGCCCGCGACGAGACACCCCGTTTGTTGGCCTGTTTACGCTGTGATACAAGCATGTTATTCGGCGGCTTGCAAAACCTGCCAGCCAACATCAGCTGGCAACTCGCAGGTGGGGAATCGACCAGTACGCGCACTTTAGAAGTGTATTGTTGCCCCAGTTGCGGCAAGGTTGAATTCTTCCTGCCTATCGCGGCGAGTCGTCCATTCGACCAAAGTTGAAGTAAATTCAATAATTTCTACTGTATTTCTTTACAGCCGCGATCGATAATAGCTAGACAGCCGCGAAACGCCGCTGTGTTCCTGTCCGAGGTTGATCATGAAGCTGTTACGTCACATCCACAAAGCGCCTGTCCGGGTGATCCGGTTACAGCGTCGTAAAGTGATGATGCGTACGCGGTTTGGCATGATTCGATTACGCTCCGCTCTGTCCGAAGAAACGGATGAAACGGTCCAAATGCTCAAAATCTATCAAGATTTTGTCCTGGGCAACGCCAGCAAAGCCGACCTAAAAGTCGCCAACCAACAACTTGGCGATGTGCTGCGCGCCGCCGGTCTTGGTGTGTTCGCCATCCTGCCGTTTGCACCCATCACCATCCCATTGATCGTCAAGCTTGGCCGCAAACTTGGCATCGAAGTCATGCCAAGCGCCTTTGCACCAAAAGATAAATTAGTTCATCCAAAACGTGCACCTGCCAGCGAAAGCACTACCGCCGCAACCCCTATTAGTAAAGAATAACCTCACCGGTTATTTGATCTTACAGCTTTCACAAAAGTCCGTCGCTCCAGCGCTATCCTGTCCGAAGGCTGCCACCTCACTATAACGAACCAACTGATCAACACTATAAAAAGTGCTATTCCGGCAGCCGAAAATTTACCACGCGCATAGTGGTGAAAACTCTCGAAATGCGGCTGTAAATTGGCATGATTTAGGTAACCGCCTCGGTCTGGCGGTGCAGCTTCCACACTAAAAAACCGCGCATCGCTAAAGTCGGTGTTATCAAAACGCTGGCGACTCTGTTTGATAAATGCACTTTGTAGCTGTTGTTGCTGAGCATCGTCAGTTTCATCCCATTCGCCGCGATAAACCGTTTCCAGATAAACCCAACCATGTTGATCCATCGGCACACGAAACCGCATTGACGATGAATATGTATGCTTATGCACAGAGCCGTGAACTTCGCTTTTGCTGCGATCGTAAAACAAGGCAGGTTGTTGCACCTGCACAAACAGCACCTGCCGCCAATCAGTAATTTGATCAACGGTTTGCACCACGACGGGTGGATGCAACACCATCTGCCATGCCCATAGCAACCAGGCCGCAGTGAACAACACATAGCAGGGCCAAAGCAGAAGCAGCCTGCTGACACGCGATAAATCCGGGAAATATGGCTTGCTGCGCCGCCAGATCTGCAGCAAACAGGTGGTGCTGACGACATAGGCTCCCCCCCAAAACCAGAACCCGATGTCCCACTTGCCATAAAATAAAACTTCAGACGCCACAGGGACCAGCAGCAAGACCGCCAATAACCAGAGCAGCGTAGGTCTTCCCAGAACAGCCCAACGCACACGCCACTCTGTTTTGCCGTACTTAAATTGAATCGTCGCCGTTGGTTTTGATGCACTCTTTTTTTTCATTGCACGTCCATAAGACAAGTGGGTGTCCTGAGTTCTTCGTTTTTATTCATTGCGCGTCCATGAGACAAGTGGGTGTCCTGGAAGATAAGTGGGTGTCCAAAGTCTGCCTCACCCAAAGTCTGCCACCCAAAAACAAAAAACGGGCTTAAGCCCGTTTTTGTTTTCCATGTCTGTCTGCACACGGAAACGCTGAAGTTAAAATCCGCGCTTACCCTTTGATGGTCATGTACGCAACAATCGCAATCAACAGCGGCGCAACTACAGCGGCAAGCAAGCGGTAGCCGTGCAGCACGTGTTTGTGCATTTCAGCTTCCAGCACTGGTTTGATTTTGTGCCAAATCGCCCAGCCGACAAACACAGCGGCAAACATACCGCCCAGTGGCATCAGCAGGTTGGACGCGACAAAGTCCATTAAATCAAACGGCGTTTTGCCAAAGACTTTCATGCCCTCAGCTGCAGAACCAAACGACAATGCCGCAGGAACGCCTAACAAGACGTAATTTGATACCGCAACCACAATAGTGGCGGTTTTGCGAGCGATGCCATACTCGTCAATCAAGAAGGCCACAGCGGGTTCTAAAATTGAAATCGACGAGGTAACAGCAGCAAACAGCAACAAGGCAAAGAAAATCAACGCCAGAATCTGACCACCTGGCATTTGTGCAAACAGTGCCGGCATAGTGATAAAGGTCAGGCCCGGGCCTGCTGCAGGGTCCACATGGAACGCAAACACGGCTGGCAGAATCATCAAGCCCGCCAACACCGACGCCATAGTGGCCAATGATGCAATCCATAAACCGGCGTTCACCACTTTGGTCTCATCACCCAAATAAGAGCCGTATGCAATCATTAAACCGGCGCCTACCGACAACGAAAACACCGCTAAACCCAGTGCATCGAGCACCATTTTAATCGACAGTTTGCTCCAGTCTGGCGTGACAAAATACATCACACCTTCCCACGCACCTGGCAGGGTTAAACTGCGATAGACCATAAACAGCATCAGCACAAACAGCGCTGGCATCAGCACTTTACAGATACGTTCGATACCGGCTTGTACCCCTGCAATCACGATGGCAGCGGTAATTAACATAAAACCAGCCGTGTAGCTCAGCGCCGCCGTTGGATCGGCAATAAAGTTGGTGAAAATATCACCCAGTTGCTTCGCGTCCGTCGTTAAGATGTCGCCTTTCATGGCCTCCACGATGTACGCAATGGTCCAACCGCCGACGACGCAATAGAACCCTAAAATCAAATAAACGCAAAGTACTGAGATCCAGCCGGCCCAGTGCCATTTGCCCGAGCCCAGCAAGCGGTACGCCGACGTGGCTGATTTTTTTGCGCTGCGGCCGATCATCATTTCGGCCAGCATCATCACGACACCAACTGAAAAAACGCAGGCTAAATAGACCAATAAGAATACGCCGCCGCCATTGGCGCCTGCGACATACGGGAATTTCCAAATAGCACCCAAGCCAACTGCAGAGCCGGCAGCGGCCAAAATAAAGCCGATACGCGAACCCCAGCTGCCGCGGGATGTGGTGGTGTTTGTCATGATGTTCTCGGACTCAGAATTCGTTCTAATAGTAATTTGTAACCGGCAGGGGTTGCCCCAACTTCCGTGCAGGTTGACGCGCACGTCAACAACCGGTTTTGCACTGTAGTGGAATTTGCTGGCTAAAAGCAACCAAAAAAGTCGATTTAGAGTACAGAAAGGTTAAAACGCAGTTATCAGGTCAAACCAGTCATAGCAAGCGTTCCACGTCGATCGCTGCCGCAGATTCAGGGCTTGCATCATCAAAACGGCACTTCATGAATTGCAACCTTTTGTTTACCTTTATGAAATCTGCGCAAAGCCACTTGCCATTTCACGCGCTGTCGTCTGAACTGTATGAAATTGCTCATGGAGAGGCACTATGCTCGCACGATCTCTGGCCACGCTGGCGCTTGTTTGGTTGAGCATATCAACGAGCGTTGCAACCCAGCAAATTGACCTATACGCCTATCACGCGGCACCGCCGTTTTTAGTCAATCCAGATACCAGCACCGGTTTAAACAGTGAAATTATTAAAGTATTACAACCACTTGTTGGTGCTGACTATCAACTGCAACTGAAACAGGTAACCCGGCCAGTGGTAAATAAACGATTAGCTCAAGGATTGCCGACCATAGTGCTGTGGACACATCCTAGCTGGTACGGCGCTGAAGCCAAAAGCTACTTGTGGGCAGCGCCATTATTTGCCGATCGCGATGTGTTGGTGAGTTTAACTGCCGACAAGCGTCAGCCATTTCCTACCGACGGCTACACCTTGGGCGCCTTGACCGGTTACAGCTACCCGGGTCTCAACGAAAAAGTCGCGGCAGGGCAGATCAAACGGCTTGATGCCGCCAGCGATAAAGAAAATCTGTTGAAGCTGTTAGACCGCCGTGTCGATGCCATTATGATCACCCGCTCGAGCTTTTTGTATTTCGCCAAGCAACCCCAATACGTCGGCAAGTTTCATGTGGTCGGGCAACCTTACGAGGACTATCACCGCCAAGTATTACTAACTCAACATTATCAAGAGTTCGCTCCTGTGCTAAGCGCGGCGCTAAAGCGATTAGAGAAATCGCCAGTCTGGCAGGAACGACTGGAGTTATACGGCCTGAAAGCTGACTGATTTTGCGATACACTGGCGTTTTTGCCGTTTGGGTGTTCGCATGCGTTTAGACAAATTTATCTGTGATTGCACCGGCCTGACTCGCAGTCAGGTTGGAAAACTAATCCGCCAGCAACTGGTCACCATTAATGGCGAAGTCTGTCGCCAAAGCGCGCAGCACATCAGCGATGACGATGTGATTGAACTCGACGGCGAACGCTTGGCGCTCACGGGCCCGCGTTATTTGATGCTGCACAAACCCGCCGGCTACATTTGCTCCACCGACGACCCCGACCACAACACGGTATTTGTATTGCTCGACGAGCCGAATATCGAAAAACTACACACGGTCGGCCGCTTAGACTTAGACACGACCGGCTTGCTGCTGATCACCGACGATGGCCAGTGGTCGCATAAAATTACCAGCCCGAAACACGAGTGCGCCAAAACCTACCGAGCTTGGCTGGCCGATCCCGTCGATAACAGCGCCATCGCGATGTTTGCCGAAGGCGTGATGCTGCGCGGCGAAAAACACCCAACCAAGCCGGCACAGCTGGAAATCGTCACGCCCCATGAATGCCTGTTGACCATCCATGAAGGCCGCTACCACCAAGTCAAACGCATGTTCGCCGCCATTGGCAACAAGGTCGAAAAACTACACCGCGAACGGATCGGCGCCTTGATTTTGGATGACTCATTAGCCGAAGGTGACTATCGCGAGTTAACCGCCGACGAAGTGGCGTCGTTTTTGTAGGGTGGGTGTCCATGGTAATCTTTGCAGTGGGTGTCCACGGTTATCTCCCGGTTATCGTTTTTTTTGTAGCTAAGTGGTGGGCTGGTTGGAACGTCGAAGTTATTGGGTCTGTCGCAACACCGAATGCTCGGTATTGGGGCGCTTGACAGAGCATGAAGCCGCACAAGCGAATTATCGCTGCCGCTGCCAAAGCCGTCTCGAGATGGAGACCGCCGATACAATGACCAGCTGCCCAAGCCTCTGGTTAGATCGGATCGCCTGGCCCCTGGCTGCCAGTTCAGCCTTGGCAGTGATCGCGTTTAATTGTTACTTGCGACGTGTTTCACTGTGGCAAGAACTACAAAATCCGCATTTATTGCTTGGACTAGTGTTCATCATGTTTGTCCTACAAGGCCGCTACACCCATCTAAAAACAACATTGCGTGAAGCAGAGCTGAAAACACCTGCCCCTATGTTTGAGCGCGACGATATAGCCTGCAAGGCGTTTCTCGCCAGTTACGGCTTATGTTTTGTGGTGTCGAGCCTGCAACCACTGTGGTTTTACGGAACATAGCGAAGCCGCTGTCCTTGGCTGTCCTGACACTGTGAGGCTGTCCTGACATCCACTGTTATTTTTTGTGAGCATCAATAGCATTCGATTACAGTGGGTGTCTCGAGATTCCGAGATTCAGCTGCAGCTAAAGGCACCCAATGTAATTTTTTGTGAATCTGTATGACATCGGATTACAGTGGGTGTCGCTGTTTATTTGTGACTGCTGGTTAGGGTGAGTGGGTGTCCACGAACCGCTCCACGTTGAGATCGGCTTTTCAGGGCAAGAATCTGATGAAAAAAATCGCTGTATTCGTCGATGTTCAGAACATTTATTACACCTGTCGCCAAGCGTATGGCAGGCAGTTTAATTACCGTCGATTCTGGCAACAATTGCAGCATCAGGGCGAGATCGTGGTTGCCACAGCCTACGCCATAGAGCGCGCTGACGATCAGCAACGCAAGTTTCAAGACGCACTGCGTCATATCGGCTTCCACGTCAAACTTAAGCCTTATATTCAGCGCGCTGATGGCAGTGCCAAAGGTGATTGGGATGTTGGCATTACGATTGATGTACTGCAGCAGGCAGAGCAGGTTGATGAAATTGTACTGCTGTCAGGTGATGGCGATTTTGACCTATTGCTGCAAGCCGTACGACAGCGTTATTCCTGCCGTAGTCAAGTCTATGGAGTGCCTGGACTGACTGCGCATGCGCTGATTAACAGCGCCGATCGCTATGAAATGATTGATGAGACTTTGTTGTGTTGACGTAATTCCCCTCACTAGTCCTAACAGTCCAAAGACGCTTCGTCCGTGGACCCCCACCAGTCCAAAGACATCCACTGTAATTTTTTGTGAACCTTAATGACAAATTCTTCCTTTGTGGACACCCACCCAAACCCAGCATTCGATTGCAGTGGGTGTCTCAAGCTAAGCACGCCAACATCCAGCAAGCGTCCGTATTTATCTGATTGTTCTTACGCAGGTTTTATATCCTGAACATCGGTCAGGGTTAAAAACTTTGCAATTTCAATTACTTCAGTCAAAGCTAATCCGCAGTGCTCATTGTGCTGTCGTTGTTATCTTGTCGATACAGCAAAAACTGCTGTTGAGCGCGCGCGTCAGCGATAACCTGAGATGGGCAGCTTTGCTATTAGAATTTTCTAATATATACTTATTTCAGATTTATCTAATAAACCTTGTAAGGAGTCGTTATGCGTCCATGGTCTTCTGCATTGTTGGCGTCACTGCTGTGTGGCTCGGCAATCGCCAGTGATTGGATCCAAATCAGCGCTCAGGCGGAGCCCACCTGGCTGGAATTACCTGCTTTGGTGGAAGCTGTGAACCAATCGACGATTTCTGCGCAAACCAGCGGTCGGATCACCGAACTCCCCTATGACGTCAATGACTATGTGCCACAAGGCGCGGTGATCGTCCGTTTTACCGACACGGAGCAAAAAGCACGCCTTGATCAAGCCAATGCAGCGTTGGCCGAAGCAAGTACCCGCTTTGACGAAATGAATAAAGAGCTTGTTCGCATTAAAGACATCCATGCCAAAGGTTTGGTTGCCAAAGCTGCGTTAGATATGGCTCAGGCAAACTTCAATGCCGCCAAAGCACGTTTTGACCAAGCTCAAGCTGCTGGCAAAGCTGCGCGCGAACAACTTGAACAAACGGTTGTTCGAGCCCCCTACAGCGGTATTTTACAGCAGCGTTTTGTACAAATCGGCGAATTGGCCGTGCCCGGCAAACCGCTGCTGCAAGGGCTGAGCTTGGAACATTTGCGTTTGGTGACTCAGCTGCCGCAAAGCCAACAGCAAGCAGTGCGTCAAAGCGAGCAAGCACAACTGCAGCTGCAACATGGCGAGATCATTGCGGTCGGCAAACCAGAACTAACCATTGCGCCGCAAGCGAACTCGCAAAGTCATAGCTTTCAGCTTCGCGTCAAACTGCCACAAGCCGATTATGGCGCGCAGAATTTATTTCCTGGCTCTTGGGTGCGTTTGCGTTTGCAAACCGGCAGTGAGTCGCAACTACAGGTCCCTGCCAGCGCAGTGTTATGGCGCGGAGAAGTGTCAATGGTTTGGCTTAAGCAGCAAGAAAAAATCACGCTGCAGCCACTGCGACTTGCACGAATTGATGACGCTCGTTACATGGTGTTAAGCGGTTTAAAAGCTGGGGCTGAGATCGCAAAAAACGCAAAAGCTCAGCTCGCACAAAGTATTGCAACAGACTCTATGACTGACACCAAACACTAACGGAGTACGCCATGACAGACAAATTGGGCTTGTCGGGCCATCTCGCCGACTTCTTTAAACGCAACCAAATCACCCCATTATTGGCCTTGGTGGCATTCTTATTAGGCTTGTTTGCCGTGTTAGTGACGCCACGCGAAGAAGAGCCGCAAATCGAAGTCACCTTTGCCAACGTGTTTATTCCGTACACAGGGGCCAGCGCGGCCATGGTAGAGCAACAAGTCGCTGTGCCGGCAGAAAAAATTATTGCCGAGATCAGTGGTGTTGAGCATGTGTATTCAGTATCCGAGCCGGGCCGCGCCATTCTGACCGTACAATTTAAAGTCGGCCAAAAACGTACTGATGCGCTCGTTCGCTTGTACAACGCCTTCTACGCCAAGTCCGATTGGCAACCGCAAAACGCCGGCATAGGCCCGGTGCTGATTAAACCCAAAGGGATCGATGATGTCCCTGTGTTTGCGGTGACCTTGTGGAGCAAGCAACCAACGGTCAGTCGAATTGACTTGCAAGCGGCGGCGCGGGCGCTCGAAGAACAACTGCAGCAAGTCACTGGCAGCCGAGATATTTACAGTATCGGCACGCAAAACGAGCAAGTCAGCGTGCGGTTAGACCCTGCCCGTATGGCCGCATACCAATTGAGTGTGCCGCAGCTGCAACAGGCATTAGCCCAAGCGGGACAGGTTAGTCATAGCCAAGCCGTGTTGGCGCCGGATCAGACCATTCAAGTGCAAGCTGGCGCCTTTTTGTCCAATGCCAAACAACTGGGTGAATTAGTCGTGGCGGTAAAATCTTCGGCAACGCAGCCGGAAACGCAGGACACCCACTCGACGTCTTTTCAGGACACCCACTTACCGGTGTACTTACGCGACGTCGCGGATATTGAAACTGGCGTGGCGGAACCATCAAATTACGTGCAGCACTGGCAAGCAGGCGCAAATGTCATCGCCACACCAAGCCCAGCAGTGACTGTGGTGGTTGCCAAACAGCCTGGCGTAAACGCCGTCGATGTCAGCCGCGGCATGGAGCAGAAACTTGAGCAACTGCAGGCTCGGTTTTTATCACAAGACATCGAACTGACGATTAGCCGCAACTATGGCGAAACGGCAAAAGACAAAGCCGACACTTTGATCCATAAACTGATGTTCGCGACTGCGTCGGTCGTACTGCTGGTGGCATGGGCGCTGGGTTCTCGTGAAGCGTTTGTAGTCGGCATGGCCGTGGTGATCACGCTGGCCGCTACCTTGTTTGCCAGTTGGGCCTATGGGTTTACGCTCAACCGTGTCAGCTTATTTGCGCTGATTTTCTCGATTGGTATTTTGGTCGATGACGCCATTGTGGTGGTAGAAAACCTGCATCGACACTGGTTGATGGGCAAAAAGACCCTCGCCGAAGCGTTGCCTTATGCAGTTGAAGAAGTAGGCGGTCCGACGATTTTGGCGACTTTTACGGTGATCGCCGCTTTATTACCTATGGCGTTTGTGTCAGGCCTGATGGGGCCTTATATGAGCCCAATCCCGATCAATGCCAGTATGGGCATGTTGATTAGCTTGTTCGTGGCATTCATCTTTACGCCTTGGTTGTTCTTAAAAGTGTTTGAACACAGAACACCGGGTTCTGTGGACATCCACTCACCAGGTTCTGTGGACACCCACTCGACAAGCGAGGGCTCAGCTTCCAAGGACACCCACCACGCGTCTCATGCGCAAGACGAAAAACTTGAACGTCTATTCAGCCGCTTAATGACTCCGTTTTTAGGTAAGCGGGCAGGACGACGGAATCGGGTGAAATTGCTTTTGGGGTTGATTGGCGCGATTTTGGCGTCGGTGCTATTGGTCACATCGCAGCAAGTCATTTTGAAAATGTTGCCGTTTGACAACAAATCTGAATTCCAAGTGGTGGTCGACTTACCTGAAGGTAGCACGCTAGAGCAAACACAGGCGGTGCTTAATCAAGTCAGCCAAGCACTGGTCAGTCAACCGGAAGTGACACACTTGCAAACCTATGCCGGCACAGCTGCTCCAATAAATTTCAATGGCTTAGTCCGCCAATACTATTTGCGGGCCTATCCATGGCAAGGCGATGTACAAGTGAATTTGCACAACCGTCATGAGCGCAGTGAAAAAAGTCATGACATTGCGCTTCGAGTTCGGCCGCTGCTTAGTGCGCTAGAAAAATCGACCGGCGCTAGCATCAAACTGGTCGAAGTACCGCCAGGGCCCCCTGTAATGGCGCCGCTGGTCGCAGAGGTTTACGGACCAGACTATGCTACGCAGTTGGGCGTCGCTAACACACTGCAAAAAACCTTTGCAACAACACCTAACATTGTCGATGTCGATAGCACGATTGAAGCGTCTCAAGCACGCTGGCTGTTGGTCGTTGACCAGCAAAAAGCAGCGCTACTTGGGGTTTCAGTCGATAGCATCACTGCGGCTGTGCAAATGGCCAGCGAAGGTTACAACGCCACTTATCTGCGTAATGACCACAAACGTGCCTTAACACCTGTGCAACTGAGACTCAATGAAAGTTCATTGGCAAGCTGGCAAGCGTTGTCGCAATTGACGATCCCTTCAAGTCAAGGCGCACAAATTCCATTAAGTGAGCTGGTACAAAAAGTCGAAACGCAGCGCGAAAATACGATTTATCGCAAAGACTTACGACCTGTTGTTTTTGTCACCGCCGACTTAGCAGGTGGACCTGACAGCCCGCTATACGGCATGCTGGATATCAAAGCCGCTCTGCAGCAAGATGTCGCGCTAGAACAGCAGTTTTTCCACGCGCCTTCGGATCTAGACCGCCTCAGTATTAAATGGGATGGCGAGTGGCAAATTACTTTTGAGACATTCCGCGACATGGGTATCGCATACGGCGTTGGTTTGGTGATGATCTATTTGCTGGTGGTTGCGCAGTTTAAATCCTACGGTATCCCATTGATTATTATGGCGCCTATTCCACTAACACTGATTGGTATCATGCCTGGGCATTGGCTGCTGGGGCAACAATTTACCGCCACGTCAATGATTGGGATGATTGCGCTTGCAGGCATCATAGTGCGCAATTCTATTCTGCTGGTGGACTTTATTCAGCAACAAACCGCAGCGGGTGTCAGTCTAGAACGGGCTGTCGTACATGCCAGTGCCGTGCGTGCTCGGCCTATTGTGCTGACCGCGTTGGCGGCGATGCTGGGCGCTCTGTTTATCCTAGATGACCCGATTTTTGGTGGCCTTGCTGTGGCGCTGATCTGTGGCATGTTAGTGTCGACGCTGCTGACATTGGTGGTGATCCCGGTCGTCTACTACGCCTATAACTACCAATCAATTCCGGTCACTGAGGGTTAATCCTGCGATAACTAGTGCGGTTTTGCTCGAAAGGGAGCCTAGCTCCCTTTTTGGACATCCACTCGATTCGCCCCACAATCTTGACATTAACATTTTTGCAACCATAGTAAATATTCCCCTCGACACGGACCGTCAAGGATTTCCCTATGCCACAGCCTCGCAAAGCCTTGGTATCCGTTGATACCACACCCAGTTACCACGTAGTTAGTCGCTGCGTGCGCCGTACGTTTTTGTTTGGCGTCGTTGATAACAAAGACTTTAGCCATCGCCGCGATGCGATTGTTGAGCGTTTAAGCGAACTTGCTAAGCTGTTTTGCATCGATGTTGCCGCGTACGCCATCATGTCGAACCATTACCACTTGGTGGTGCGCATTCAAAAACAACGAGCGTTAGACTTACCCGTCACAGAAGTTATCAAACGCTGGAGCGGCTTGTATTCATTACCATTTTTAGCCAAGCGTTACGCCAATGATGAGGTGCTGACAGATGCTGAACTGGTCGAAGCCGAGCGACAAATTGAAGAGCGACGCGAGCGGCTTTACGACTTAAGCTGGTTTATGCGTTGTTTAAACGAGCCCATTGCCCGCGAAGCTAACTTAGAAGACGGCTGCACCGGCCGGTTTTGGGAAGGCCGGTTTAAGTCCCAAGCTCTATTAGACGAGCGCGCAGAGCTGCAAGCCATGGCCTACGTAGATTTGAACCCCATTCGCGCCAAGATGGCGGATAAGCTCGAGGACAGTGACTTCACGTCCATTCAAACCCGTGCAAACTTTAAAGATTCGCCAATGGGGCCGCTGCTACTGCCCTTTGCCGGTGACTCACACCAAAGCAACAACCCTGAGCATATTCCGTACAATTTAATTGAATATATTCAATTAGTTGAATGGACTGGGCGGCAACTCAAAGCCGGTAAACGCGGTTATATAAAAAGTGAAATTCCGCCGATTTTTGAACGGCTGAAAATCAACACGGCAGCGTGGCTACACAACTGCGAAGGGCTGGAAAAAACCTATTACCGCGTCATCGGCAGTGCTGCTCGGCTGCAAGAGTTTTGCGAAAAATTAAAACAACAACGCGTGCTGGGTATTACTGCTGCTCGACAGGCGTTTGGCTGACCTACTCGCTGCTTTTTAGGGCAAATCTGCAAACAAGCCAGCATAGGTTGCGATCCCGTTTACACATTCTGTGGCGTTTTTGTTCCAAATCTCTGCTATTGCAATCTTGAAATGCCTTTGTATAAAGGAAACGCTCTCCATTGGATGAATATTCACCCAATTTGGGTACTAACATCTATACACTTTGAAATAGTGGATGTCTTCGAAAAATTTTTCGAGAAATTTCGCAGTGGCGAAAATTCAGTGGCAAAATTCAGTGGCTGTCCACGGTCAGCGAAAAATTCAGTGGCTGTCCACGGTCAGAATGTCCGTGATACTCTTATGCAACCAATTTTACATCCCAAGAAACATGCAATACCTTCTGATTTTATTGGCTTTTCTCTGCGCAACCCCACTGGTTATAGGCGCATCCAGCCTAGGTAGTGAGCTAATGCTTGGCATACCAATGGGTAACTTCTTGGCGGCGGGACTCTTCGTGTCCTGGTCCAGTGCTCTTTACAGAGCTTGCGGAACTCCCTTGGGGCTGCTAGTGGTATCTCGCATATCGTTGATATTCGCCATAAGTTGGCTACCTGTATCTATCGCACTAAGTGGCAACCCTTATCTGCAGTTCTCAGACGACACAATCCTCTGGTGGCTTGGCTATACCGGAATGCTTACAACAGCTTTGTTAGTCCTAAGTTTAATTGTTCTTATTCAATCGGTTAGGCAGAAAATCCGCAGCAAAGCAGAAAAAGACGCCTCACAATAAACTGTGCGCTGTTGTGGTGCGATTTCTTGTCACTGCAATCGTATGCAGTGCATTTGCACCAGACTGGTGCTGTTTATGGCCATAGCAATCGTCTAAGCTGGGGTTAAAAAATCAGCAGGGAAAAAGTATATGCCACAGCCGTTGTATGGTCGTTACTCGCATTCGTGGTCCGCGTTAGCGCTGGCTGTGACCTTAGCAGTTGCTGGATGCAATCCAGCTACAAACTCACCAGCCCCCTCTTCAAGTACAGCAACCCCCACAGCGCCAACAACTCAAGCGACTACCACAGCCCAAGCGGCCGCACGCTGGTGGGACAATGCCGTTTTCTACCAAATTTGGCCACGCAGCTTTGCCGATAGCGACGGTGATGGCGCGGGGGATTTTACGGGCATTGAGCAAAAACTACCTTATTTACAAGACCTTGGAGTAAATGCGTTGTGGTTAACGCCGGTATTTGAAGCGCCTAGTTATCATGGCTACGATTTCACAGAGTTTTACCAAGTCGAAAAAGACTACGGCACTATGGCCCAATTTGAGCAGATGGTTGCAGCTGCCAATGCCAAACATATCCGCGTGATCTTGGACCTAGTGATCAACCATATTTCTGATCAACACGATTGGTTCAAACGTTCAGCCGCCGGTGAAGCCCCTTACAAAGACTATTTTATTTGGCGCGACAGCTTGCCGACAGATGGCTGGGGCCCGGCGTGGGACGCCAGCAAAGACGATCCCAAAGCGGTGTGGCATTACAATGAAACACGCAAAGCTTGGTATTACGGCGCCTTTGGAGCGTCACAGCCTGACTTGAACTTGACTCATCCAGATGTCGTCGCTGAAATGAAAAAAATGGCCAAGTTCTGGCTCGATAAAGGGGTGGCAGGCTTTCGTTTAGATGCGGTGCGTTACGCCATTGAAAATGGCCCTAAACAACAAGCTGATACAGCTCAAACCATTGAATATTGGAAAGATTTCTCCAATTTCGTCCGCTCCGTCAAACCCGACGCCATGTTAGTCGGTGAAGCCTGGGCAGACTTGCCAGTCTCTGCGAAATATTACGGAGATGGCCAAGGGTTAGACTCAGGCTTTGATTTTGACTTTGGCTATAAAGTCATGAGCCTATTGCAAAGCCAAGGCGGTGTGAAGGCAGAATTCGGGACTATGGATCAAAGCAAGGACACCCACCTAAACCCAGCAAGCGTCTTGATGGCAAATATGCAGCAGCGCAACACCTCAGGGGCACCACAAGGCTACTTCAGCCCATTCTTAACCAATCACGACCAACCGCGCATTGGTTTTCAACTGGCTGGCGATCTTGCTAAGGCAAAACTGGCGGCAGCCATGTTGTTTAGCTCACCCGGCACACCTTACATCTATTACGGCGAAGAAATTGGCCTAAACCAAGCCAGTGACGCCGAACATATTCAGCGCCGCGCGCCGATGTTTTGGTCGCAAGGCAAGCAAGCAGGCTTTACTAGTGCTGATACGGCATGGGTGCAAAAATCTGACCTGTTCCCACCACAACAGGAAACCAGCTGGTGGGCGCCGTTTTTAACGCAACAGATAGCCGAGCATCGCACTGTTGCGGATATGCAACAAGACAAATCGTCCTTGTGGAATCTGTATAAATTATTGATTGAATTAAAGAAAAATCATCCAGAATTTAGCGTGAGCGGCAGCTATGCAGCGGAGATGGTTAGTGATGGCAAATTGCTGCAGATTAGCCACGAACTCAATGGTCAAAAGACAATCATGCTGCTGAATTTGGGTACTGCCGTCGCGACAATTCCCCCAGAGCTTAGCAATGATTCATCTTTGAAAACCATCTGGGCGGAAGCCGATAGCCAACCAACCGAATTAGCAGCCAATCAACTGAGAATTTTTAGTTACTGACCGGGTTCGGCGCTCTGACTCCGACCCCGGTCCCTTGCAGCTGATGATAGTCGCATCCGATTTGGTGCGGTAGTGTGGTTGCAGCGGGCCTTTTAAAGGACCAGAGCGCCCTTTCGGGCAATCTTTGAACATGTTCACTTTACAGTGTCCCTGCAGCAGAAGACGTCTTCCTTCTGCTGCGACTGCCAAACCGGGCCAGCAATGACCCGGTTTTTTTTCGGCCTTCTCGCACAACAGTGCTGCAGGTGACTCAATTTAGCGGGTGTCCACAAATCACTATTTAGTGGGTGTCCACAAATCAACAAATCACTCTTCTCCTGTGGGTGTCCAACAACAAACTAGCAAAATCGGTAGCATCTCCTACAGTTAGTTACAAAGAACATAAAAACGAAGCTGCTGTGTCGAAACAACAATCTGCTATGCCTTGGCTTGGGCAACAAAAACAACAAATTACCGATCATTTTTTAAACTTGCTGTGGCGCGACTTGGGCTTGCTCACGTTGTTTGCTGTACCGCTGTCGCTGTCTCGAGCACTGCATTCTGGCTGGATCTCGCTCTATACCGTCCACCTCATTATCGGCACTATCGTCGTGGTCACCGCGCTGTTGCGCGCGCAGCTGAGCGTGGCTCTAAAAGGGTTTATTGCAGTGGCGGTAATGGCGTCATTAGGCATCTTTGGCTTGGTCAATTTTGGCCTAGCCGCCAATGGTCCGATATGGATGCTCAGCGCCTGTGTCATCGCCAGTTTTGTTTATTCCAGCCGCACCGTTATCGTGATTATCGCAGTCACGTTCGGCATCTTTGCTCTGATTGGTTCTGGTTTTATCAGCAACGCACTTGTCGCTAAAATGGCTCTCGACGAGTACATGCAAACGACTGGTGCCTGGCTGAATTTTTTGCTCACTAGCACCTTGTTGGTGTTTATCGTCGGTCGAGCCATTAAGACGCGGCAGATGCTCATCTATGCCGTCGCTCAACATCACTACCGCCAATGGCTGGACGACCTACCGCTTGCACTAGAAGTGGTTGATTTAGAACAACAATCGCATTACCGCAATCGCGCGGCAGAACAACTGTTTGGCCATGACAACCAAATCGATGCGCCATTACAACTCACCGCTCGATTACTCAAACTGCCACTTGAAGCGCCGTTGTTGCGTGATGAACTGCCTGCGATGCAAGCGCTGAAAGGACTTACGGTAGAACTCCCCGCCATCCGCCTACAGACCGCAACCACCGACCGCGTGGTGCGCTGCTGGGGTTGGCCCGGCTATGACGAAAAAGGCCGTGTGCAATATGGCATTACCGTGTTCGAAGACATCAGTGCGCAGGTTGAATTGGATCGGATGAAAAACGAATTTGTCGCCAACGTCAGCCATGAACTGCGCACGCCGCTGACCGCTATTCGCGGCGTCGTTGGTTTGATGCTCGGTGGCGCTTTGGGTGATTTGCCCAAACCGGTCGAACAAATGACCCGGGTTTGTCAGCAAAACACCGACCGTTTATTGTTTTTGGTCAATGACTTACTCGACATGCAAAAAATTGAGCAAGGCAAACTTGAGATCAACTCACAGCCCTGCGCCGCGCAGCAACTGCTACAGGACATTCAACAAAATATGCAGGCCTACGCCCAAAACTTTGGCGTGCAGGTGGTTTTAAACAACCAAGCCCCCCATGCAGTGATTAACGTCGACCCGCAACGTTTCCAGCAAATTCTCGCCAATTTGTTGTCTAATGCCGTCAAGTTCTCACCCAAAGGCAACAACGTCGTGTTGCGCGCCAGCACCCAAGTGCATCAACTAGTCATTGAAGTGCAAGACACCGGCTGCGGCATCCCGGATGCTTTCAAAGAACGGATTTTCCAGCCGTTTAGTCAAGCCGACGGCTCTGATAACAAAGCAAGAGTCGGCACAGGCTTAGGCCTGTCGATCAGCAAAAAACTGGTGCTACAAATGGGCGGACAGCTCAGCTTTTCCAGTGAAGTTGGCATCGGCACCACCTTTGAACTGCGCTTTCCGCTGCTCGAGTCTTGAGCCTCATCACAGGCGGTGCTGCTCGCCCGTGATGACCGCGGTTAACGCTTACCATAGGCTATGGTTACTTCCTGCCAGGCGCTTGGCAGGCACGCTCACCAAACGCCAAACACCTCTGGCTAACTAAGCTCCCATAGCTGCTGAAACTGCGGCCGCGGAGCATCTTGCAGCTGCAAACCTTGCGCCGTTTGCCGTCGAGTGGGGATCGCTTGGCGGCTGATCGCACCTTCTAACGTCATCGCCAAATCGCGCGCAAAGACGCGGTTTCCAATGTGCCAACTGTGGTTAAAAGTGCCAAGACGCACCGCCGTACTTGGGTCAATGGTCTGAAAATACTCGCCGCAATCCACGTTAACGGCTTTGGGATGTGAGGATTTGGGTAAACCCACACGGCCAACGCGCGCCGCTGTCCCCAAGCGTTTCGCGTTAGAAACAGCCAACACGCGATCAAAGGGGTTGGAGTAATTGGTCAGGCGCATAATGCGGTTAAACAGCGGCTGCGCCCATTGGCTATCGGCACGCAGAGACTCTGCCGCAACATCAGCGCCAATCAATGCAACTTGACCAATTCTCCACGCACTTCGAAACAATTCGCCGTCTTTTTCAGCCTGCGCCAGCGCTTCCATAATCACGTAGGCACCGGTGGAATGCCCTAACAAGTGAACATTGGTCGCACAGCCTTGCTGCTGCCCTTGTTGCAACACCTTGATACCGCGCACCAGTTCAATTGCGGTTTTGCTGGCGTCCAGGCGATCTTCTAGATAGTTCAGCGTCGAATCATCGCTTGGCCAATCAAAACCAATCACCACGCCGCGCCAACCCTCTGCACGTAGGTCCTGTGCCAGCTGACGTTGGCGGCGCATCACGATATCTAAGTCATTGTTATAACCATGAATAAACACTAATACGTCACCGGCGGGGCTGACAGAATTGGGGTTACAGTCGCCATCGGCAAGAGTTCGCACTTCATCTAACCATTGCTGGCGCGCCTGCTGGGTGGTTAAGCGATGCTCAGGCGTTGGCACCGGCGCATCACAGGGCACTTTTAAGTAACTGATCGCGCCAGGTTCGGCGTCAAATTGGTTGGTTTTATTGCGAATACGTCGAGTTGAAATCAGGTAATCAAAAGTCAAAGCACAGTCCATCACAGCCAAAGTCCGTTGTAGTGAAAAGCCAAAATCGAAAGAAAAACAGCGGGATCAAGCTACTGTGGGACTGGCAAAAAACCAAGATCTATTTACATTGATGTGTATCTTTAGTAACTATCGTCCCGATTTTGGCGTGTTGACATTGAGTTATTTTTTTATCGGGATAATGATGATTTTTGCTGAAATTAGCAGCTTTTTAAGGATTTTGACTGCCTATTGCAGCAGTTAATCTGGAAGAATATTTCTTTAAAAACCAAACATATCCGGCGTTGGATCTGAGTCGGCTTCCAGCTGCACGTCAATTTTACCGGCCAGCCGCGCAGCGTCCCGACGAATGCGGCGCTGTTCTAATAACTTCAGAATTTTCGCCCGCTCCGCCACCGGTTTATTGTGCCAATTAAACCGTTCGTCCCGCGAGCGCAAGCACCCGACACAATAACCACGGTTATTGCTGGTGCAGACCCCAATGCAGGGGTTGGGCAGGTCAAACAGTTCTAACTGATCCATCGTACTCGTATCATTCGCTGACACAGCAACGGCAGGCTGCTGCGGGGAATTTTGAGTCTACTCAATTGCTGGAATTCTGACTAGTTGTCCGTGGACACCCACCCGACGAGGAGACCGTGGACAGCCACCTGTCATCATCACCGTCCGCGGACTGTGGACACCCACCCGAACAATTACCCGGACCAACCACCTTAGCCGGACTGTCGGACTGTGGACACCCATCCGAACAATTACCCGGACCAACCACCTTAGCCATCCACTGTAATTTCATGTAATTCTGGTTCACAAAAAATTACAGTGGTTGTCCAACGAACCCACTCGCACGTTAGCCAGCGCGGACTGTCGACACCCACCTGTTGATGCCCAAATATTTAAAATCGGAGAGTATCTACGTGCGGAGTCGAAGAGCCTTAAATTTAATGAAATAATAGATTAGAGGACGTGCTAGTCTGCTTAATGCAATTCAGTTTGGGCGCCTAAGTATTTACGTTTAATAACTCAGGTGCTCTGCTTTAAAATCGACCAATAGCGAAAGCCCAATAAGGGATTGCAGCATCGATCGCTGCAGTCCTTGGATGGACTTTAGCGTAAGAGAAAGGAAGCAATCAATGAAAGAAGTTAAATTATGGTCAGTGAAGGTAACAGATCAATATTTGGAAGTTGGACAAAAATATGACGGTTCTTCTGCAAGTATTTTAAATTCTGAAATTAGAAACTCCACTCTTGTATTAAGTGGCAAAAGTGGATACTTGACGCTTGAAGATTCAAAATTTGAAAATTGCATAATTAACGGACAGAATGCTTATCAACATTTCCTTACTTCGGCTTCTTGGTTAAATTGTAAGTTTAAAGGTAGATTTTCTGATTGCGCTTTCGGTGCTGGTTTTGATTCAACAAATTTAAAAGAGATACCCATAAAGATAGAGAATAGTGACTTTTCGAATGCAAATTTAGATGTTGTAGTATTCGGGGACGGTTTGCATTATTCAACATGTAGATGGCCAAGTTTTCCTCATGCCCTTGTTATACCAGATGAGCTACCAGACAACATTGACGAATTACCTCTACCACCCGAATTGATTGGTCTATTACAAGTATGCGATAGCAAACATAGCCGCCATACTGCAGTTGTATACGATTTAACTAGGTTTGATAAAGATTTAGAAAGGATATTCTCTGTTACATTTAACGTGCCTGGATTTCATTTTTTTGGCGATTCAAACCCTCCAAGACCTACTATAAATTATATTGAATCATCTCAAAATTATTACTCAAATCATAAGGTTCTTTTCAAAAGATATACTTTATGGTACTTCATATCTCAATCTGTGAGCATTACCTCTATTAATATTGGTAATGGTATAGTAACAGTAAATTTAAAATCATCTAGCAAACCTCATATTCCACTTCCAGAGAGATTCTCGATTAGACTAAAAGGAGTGTCAAATTTTGATTTGGCCGAATGTAATTTTTTAACTGAGATAAGGAACAAAAACTCATATAGGATCATGGGCGCAAAAATGAGTGACAATTATGAGACGGTAAAACTTAAGGGGCACAGAAAGGAGTTGGGTCAGATTGAAATGGCATATGAAAAAGCAGAATTTATTGATCAGGATGGAAATGTAATCAATATCGATTCATTAAATAAATGGTGTAGCACCTGACAAGGTGTAGCTCCAGATATAGACTGATTAGTTACCTGAAGCTGTTAGGTCTTCATTAGCGGCATGATATGAGTCTAATTGAGTTTGATATTGAACTACAGGCTCTTTCTGTCCAGTCTGTGTATCAACTCATGACGGATTACGGATACGGTTTGTATTACGAGGCGCCATTGGACGCCCACCCAACCACGATAAAACTTGCCCTCCAATCTGATGTATCCCGACTGCGGGCACCCACTAGGCAAGTCTCTTATCCAGCGAACATATCGGTGTCGCTCTACAAACCACGACTAAGCCGACAGCCCCCACCCAGCTAACCTGTTGTTTACCAATGCGTTTATTTTTCCACCCGCAGCCATCCATACCGCTTTTTTCGTGAAACCTAAAAATAATCGTTGACGCAGGACTTTTAGACGGCTATTTATAAAAAAAGGCGCTGGTTTGGAGTGGTCTCCAACGCAGCACAACGAATTTACGAATTACGGAAACGAAGTTACCTAACATGCGCGGCAACAAAATCCTGAACATTATCGTCGTCCTCATTAGCGTGGTGATTATTAGTCACCGCGGGGGCCGGTGTTTGGGATTCGACAGGTAACGTAAACCGCCAGATTCCAGCAAAACCCCCGCACCGCAAGGTCCGGGGGTTTTCTGTTTTAAGGCCCCGGCAAAAAAGCGATGCGGTGATGGAATACCAAAAACTGCAAGACAAAACAAAGGCTTAAGTGAGGACAACATGACCGGTGCAGAATTAGTGATCCAGCTGTTAGCGCAACATGGCGTACACAGCGTGTTCGGATACCCAGGCGGGGCCATCATGCCCATCTACGACGCCTTGTACCAAAGCCCGGTCAAACACTATCTGTGCCGCCACGAACAAGGCGCCGGCTTCGCGGCCATCGGCTATGCCCGCGCTAGCGGCAACACCGGGGTGTGTTTTGCCACCTCAGGCCCTGGCGCCACCAACTTGGTCACTGCGCTTGCCGATGCGTTGCTGGATTCTGTGCCGGTGGTGGCCATCACTGGCCAAGTGTCGCAGGCGGTTGCCGGTACCGATGCGTTCCAAGAAGTCGATGTACTGGGCATGAGTTTAACGGTCACCAAACATAGTTTTTATGTGCGCCGCGTCGAAGATTTAGCAGCGACCTTGCACGAGGCGTTTTTGCTGGCGCAAAGCGGCCGCCCAGGCCCGGTGCTAGTCGACATCCCAAAAGACGTGCAATTGGCACAGGTCAGCGCGCACTTGCCGCAACTGGCAGAGGTGGCAACACCTGCAGGCGCAGCGGCCTTCCCTGCTGAGCTGGCCGAAGCGGTGGCGCTGCTGCAACAGAGCAAAAAACCGCTGGCCTATATCGGCGGCGGCGCGCACATGGCAGGCGCCTTGCCTGAGCTGAATCAATTTTTACGCGCCACCGGTATGCCGTCGGTCACGACGTTAAAAGCCATGGGTTCGGTGGATAAATACAACCCGCTGTATCTGGGCATGCTGGGCATGCACGGCACGCAAGCGGCGAATTTGGCGGTGCAACAATGCGATTTGTTGGTGTGTTTAGGCGCGCGTTTTGATGACCGTGTCACTGGGCATTTAGCGCGTTTCGCGCCGCACGCCAAGGTGATCCACTTGGATATAGATCCAGCCGAAATCAATAAGTTACGCGCTGCAACTGTGGCGATGTGTGGTGACTTAAAGCAGCTGCTGCCGGCGATGACGGTGCAGCTGGATAACCCGGCATGGCGCAATGAATGCGCGGAGCTGAAGCATCAATTCGGCTGGCGTTACGACCACCCGGGCGATCGGATCTACGCGCCAGCGTTTTTGCGCCAAGTCAGCGACGCGCTGCCTGCAAACACGATCGTCAGCTGCGACGTGGGTCAGCACCAAATGTGGGTGGCGCAGCATATGCAATTCGGCTCGCCGCGCAATCATTTGTCCAGCGGCGGGCTTGGCACCATGGGGTTTGGTTTGCCGGCGGCGATCGGCGCGAAGGTGTCGCGGCCGGATGATATGTCGGTGCTGGTCACGGGCGATGGGTCTTTCATGATGAACGTGCAGGAGCTGGCGACGATCAAGCGGTTCCGGTTGCCGGTGAAGATCATCGTGCTGGATAACCAGCGGCTGGGGATGGTGAAGCAGTGGCAGCAGTTGTTTTTCTCGGGGCGTTACAGTGAGACGAATTTGGAGGACAACCCGGATTTTGTGTCGCTGGCCGCTGCCTTTGCGATCCCGGGGCATAGTATCAGTCGGAAAGATGAGATGGCGGATGCCATCGAGAGCATGCTGAATTGGCCGGGGCCGTATTTGCTGCATGTTCGGATCAATGAATTAGATAACGTCTGGCCGCTAGTGCCGCCGGGCGCCGCCAACCAAGAGATGCTGATGGAGACCGCGCCATGATGACGCCACATACGTTAACGATCCGCACGCGTAATGACGCGGTGGCGGTTGAGCGATTGCTGCAAGTGACGCGGTATCGGGGGTTTCAGTTGGTGGGGATGCAGCTGCACGGGCAGGCGGACCAGCAAGGGATGGTGATCGAGCTGCAGGTGCAAAGTGAGCGGCCGCTGAGTTTGCTGACGGGGCAGCTGGCGAAGTTGTATGACGTGTTGCAGTTGGATGTGCACGAGGTGCAGGCGCAGCTGCGGGCGTGAGGGTTGGTGGTTCGGTTGGTGGGGTTGGTTAAAAGCGTTCTGTGATTGGACTTAGGTTTGACGGTTGGTTTGGTTAACAGCGGTTCCCGAATGAACTTGGATTCAACGGCACGGTAGTCGACACGCAGACACGCCGTGAACCCGTCCATGGGGGCTCGTCATCGCCCGTCCAGGGCGCTGACGGTCAGCTTAGTCGACCACCGCGCTCGTTTTGGGAAGTTGGGTTGGTTAAAAGCGTTCTCTGATTTGGCTTAGGTTTGACGGCTGGTTGGGTTAAAAGCGTTCTCGATTCGAACTTGGGCTTAACGGCACGGTAGTCGACACGCAGACACGTCGTGAACCCATCCATGGGGACTCGTCATCGCCCGTCCAGGGCGCTGACGGTCAGCTTAGTCGACCACCGCGCTCGTTTTGGCGAGTCAGGTTGGTTAAAAGCGTTTTTGAATCGAACTGAGTTTCAACATCGGATTTGTTAAAAGCAGATCTATTTAAGAAAGCTGAGTTGGTCAACAGCTGCGCTTGGATGGAACTTCGGTTTAACAGCGTCCTGTGATTGGGCTTAGGTGCAACGGCAGGCTTGGTAAACAATGGTTGTTAAACCGAACTCAAACCAAACCGCCACCAATAAAAAAACAAATCACCACAAGCAGCACCAGCCTAAGGGTTGGGGTTGGTTGGGGTGGTGCAAGGGGTGAGATTTGCGGTTTTTCTGCTGATTTTGCCCCGAAATTCTCGACTTAGTGCTGGTCAAGTTGTCACTTTTCGGCTGATAATGCAAAGCCATAATAAGCACGGGCAAAGCCCGGCGGACTGTCTCCTAAGGAGACGGCATATCAACCAAGTGCCCCTGATCACAGCATCTGGCAGGTTTACCTGCGGGTTGCAGTTTTAAATTCTCAGGAGTACAGCAATGCCTAGATTACGTTCAGCAACCACCACCGAAGGCCGCAATATGGCGGGCGCTCGTGCGCTGTGGCGCGCGACGGGTGTGAAAGACACCGACTTTGGTAAACCTATCATCGCGGTGGTGAACTCATTCACAGAATTTGTGCCAGGCCACGTGCATTTGCGCGATTTGGGCAAGTTGGTGGCGCAAACCATCGAGCAACATGGCGGTATCGCCAAAGAATTCAATACCATCGCTATCGATGACGGCATCGCCATGGGCCATGGCGGTATGTTGTATAGCTTGCCGTCACGCGAAATCATTGCCGATTCGGTCGAATACGTGGTGAACGGTCACTGCGCGGACGCGATGGTGTGTATCTCGAACTGCGACAAAATCACCCCGGGCATGTTGATGGCCGCGCTGCGGTTAAATATTCCGGTGATCTTTGTCTCGGGCGGGCCGATGGAAGCGGGTAAAACCAAATTATCGGATAAAATCATCAAGTTAGACTTGGTCGATGCGATGGTATCGGCCGCCGACCCGAAAGTGACGGACGCCGACAGCGCGCAAATCGAACGTAGCGCCTGCCCAACGTGCGGCTCGTGCTCGGGCATGTTCACGGCCAACTCAATGAACTGTTTAGTCGAAGCGCTGGGTTTGGCGCAGCCGGGCAATGGCTCCTTGTTGGCCACGCATGCCGACCGTAAGCAGCTGTTTTTATCGGCCGGTGAGCGCATCATGCAGCTGACCAAACGTTGGTATCAAGACGATGATGTAAGCGCGCTGCCGCGCTCGATTGCCAACAAAACCGCCTTTGAAAACGCCATGATGCTGGACATCGCGATGGGCGGCTCGACCAACACTGTGCTGCATTTATTAGCCGCGGCGCAAGAAGCCGAAGTCGACTTTGGCATGGACGACATCGACCGCTTGTCGCGTATCGTGCCGCATTTATCCAAAGTGGCGCCGTCGACGCAAAAATACCATATGGAAGACGTGCATCGCGCCGGTGGCGTGGTGGCTATTTTGGGCGAATTATTACGCGCTGGCCTGTTAAACCCAGACACGCCGCACGTTGCTGGCAGTTCGCTGGGGGATGTATTAAGCCGCTACGACATAGTCACAACGCAAGATGACGCGGTGAAAGACTTTTTCCGCGCAGGCCCAGCCGGTATTCGCACCACCCAAGCCTTTTCGCAAGATTGCCGCTACCCAACGCTGGACGATGACCGCGAAAACGGCTGTATCCGCAGCAAAGCACACGCCTATTCGCAAGACGGTGGCTTGGCGGTGTTGTTCGGCAACTTGGCGCCAAACGGCTGTATCGTGAAAACCGCCGGTGTCGATAAAGACAACCTGACCTTTAACGGCGTGGCGCGGGTGTTTGAATCGCAAGACAGCGCCGTCGAGGCCATTTTAGGCGGTGTGGTGCAAGCCGGCGACGTGGTGATCATTCGCTACGAAGGCCCGAAAGGCGGCCCCGGCATGCAAGAAATGTTGTACCCAACTAGCTACTTAAAATCGATGGGCCTTGGCAAAGCGTGCGCCTTGGTCACCGATGGCCGTTTCTCAGGCGGCACCTCGGGCTTGTCGATTGGCCATGTGTCTCCAGAAGCCGCCAGTGGCGGTGCCATTGCGCTGGTCAACGACGGCGACGGTATCGCCATCGATATTCCAAACCGCAGTATTAACATCCAAATTAGCGACGACGAACTGGCCGCGCGCCGCGCCGCGATGGACGCCAAAGGCAAAGACGGCTACAAGCCGCTAAACCGTACGCGTTACGTCAGCCCAGCGCTTAAAGCCTACGCCTTGCTGGCCAGTTCAGCCGACAAAGGCGCCGTGCGCGACTTGTCGAAGTTGGATGATTAAACCAAGCGTTGCAGCGCAGGCACGGCCTAATTAGCCCGCCGCGCTGCAGCCAACGCCAGGCCTTAGCGTCTGGCAGCTCTGCCCAAACGCGCTTTCAACATGTACATAAACCTGAAACATCAGCGCGCCCCAGAGCCATCAATAAAGCGGTGAAGAGAGAAAATCATGAGTGTGGTGTCGTTAGAACAGGCCAGCAACAATCCAACCCCAGCCGTGCAGGTAGCACCGGCTGAACTTGCCGCAGCGCTGCAACAGCAGTATTTGCGCGAGATTTTATTGTCGCCTGTGTACCAAGCTGCGGTTGAAACGCCGCTGCAGCCGATGAAAAAACTCGAGCAGCGCCTCGGTTGTCAGGTGCTACTGAAGCGTGAAGATCATCAGCCGGTGTATTCGTTTAAGCTGCGCGGCGCCTTTCATAAGCTGCATAAAGTGGCGGCGCGGGGCGACAACAAGCACGTGATCTGCGCCTCGGCCGGCAACCATGCGCAAGGCGTCGCACTGTCAGCCAGTAAGCTGAACTTAAGCGCCACTATTGTGATGCCGATCACCACGCCAGAAATTAAAGTCAACGCAGTCAAAGCCTTAGGCGGTAACGTGCTGCTGCACGGCACTGCATTTGACGAAGCCAACCGCCACGCCATTGCCTTGTCGGAGCAAACCGGCGCCGTGTACATTCCGCCGTTTGACGACGCCGACGTGATCGCCGGCCAAGGCACGGTGGCGAAAGAATTATTAACCCAGCACCCCACCCTCGACGCCGTGTTTATTCCGGTGGGCGGCGGCGGTTTGCTGGCCGGCATGGCGGTGTATATCAAAGCCGTATTGCCCAATGTGCGGGTGATTGGCGTCGAACCCGACGACGCCGCCTGTTTAGCTGCTGCCCTCAAAGCCGGCGAGCCAGTGACGCTGGAGCGCGTGGGCCTGTTCGCCGACGGCGTGGCCGTCAAACGTATCGGCAACGAAACCTTCAAACTGGCGCAGCTGTTTTGCGACGAAGTGGTAACCGTCAGTAGCGATGAGATCTGCGCCGCCATCAAAGACATCTTCGATGACCTGCGCGCCGTAGCCGAACCCGCCGGCGCCTTGGCCTTGGCTGGCTTGAAAAAGTATGCGGCGCTGCAGGGTTACAGCGAAGATGCTGGCAACAGCAACGCGCATGCACAACAAAACCGCCCCGCGCCCAGCTACGCCGCGGTGTTAAGCGGTGCCAACTTAAACTTCGACACCTTGCGTTACGTCTCCGAACGCTGCGAACTAGGCGAGAAAAAAGAAGCCGTGTTCGCCGTCACCATCCCTGAAGAAAAAGGCAGCTTCCGCCGCTTCTGCCAAACGCTTGGCGGGCGCGCCATCACCGAATTTAACTACCGCTACGCCAGCGACGACAAAGCGCATATCTTTGTCGGCATCAAACTGCGCCACGGCGCCGAAGAGTTAAAACAAGTCACGCAGGCCCTCACCGACGCCGGCTACGACTTCCAAGACCTGTCCGACGACGAACTGGCCAAACTGCACGTGCGTTACATGATCGGCGGCATGCCACCGCGCCTGGTGCAAGAACAGGTGTACCAGTTCAACTTCCCCGAATACCCCGGCGCGCTGATGAACTTCTTAAACCTGCTGGGCGAAACCTACAACATCACGTTATTTCACTACCGCAACCACGGCGCCGCCACCGGCGACGTGCTCGCCGGCTTTGAAATAGCCGACCACGCCGACATAGCCCAGCACTTAGACGCCCTCGGCTACCCGTACCAGCAAGTCAGCGGCAATAGCTCGTATAAGACGTTTTTGACGGCGGGTTAGTGGGTAAAAAGAGGTTGGGGTTGGAACAAAAGCGCAACGGGAGTTGCGCTTTGTCTGCATTGAGCGAAGTGCAGACATTTTCCAACATAATCTGCAAGGTATAGTTAGCCAAATCAGCAAGTTACTTAAACAACCAACTATATTGGGGTTCGAGGAATTACAGATGAAAACTAAGAATTCACACCAACTTTGGAGAAAACATCTGCCCAATAAGATGATTTATAAGAGGTCGATGGGTGAGTAATTCCAAGAAGTTTTATTTCTCTATTTTTGTAAGGATATTTATAGAAGAAATCACTAAACTCTTCACTAGCCACATACTTTCCATATCCAAAGTCTTCAGGTATTGCATCCCAGACGTTATTTCCCCAACTAATTATTACATCAGGATTAAGCTCTTCGATAACTTCTAGCAGCGCATTCCGATCCTTTTCTTTCGAATAATCAAAATGCTGAGTAAGACGGCTAGTTGCACCAGCTGGGATTTGTAGATAGTTATAGAATGCTACGGAATTCCATAACTCACGAGGGGTACGCTCACTGTGAACGCTATTAAGTACTAGGCTATTCATGAACTTTGTAAAGGTTGACTTCCATTTCCCATCTATCTCAGGGTTTAAATAATCATTAATAACACCTGTAGTGAAATCACATGACTGTCCATGAACTTCAACCAAATTTATAATTTCAGATTCTTCTGCGTAGTGGGAATCACCTAAGACCAAAATTTTATGATTAAAAACAGAACCATCTAATCCATACTCACTTCCGACCCAAGGTCTAAAAAATACATTTTTCATAAACATCCTTTTATTAAAAAGTAAGATCGAAACTTCACATAACGCCCGCACCAAGGACGCCGTTTAGTTAAAGCAAAAGCACAAAGTATAAAGTATAAAGCCTCACTGTGCCTGAGTCTGACAAACTATTGCCAAGACCCAAGGGTTAGATCTGTCCCTCGGCGTGCTCGTTGTACAGACACTTCAAATTCTTCAAACCTCGAAGGATTGATTTTAGATGGCTCGCTTAACGAGAAAATAGAGCGACAGCATTTTCTAAAATTCATTTCGAGCGAATAGCAGAATTTTTAAACCTTAACACAATCCAAATAGAAATATCTAAATTTAAATCAAAACCGGTACTATTGTAATTTCTCTTTAACATCGGAAAGTCAGGATCTCAAAGTATCCAAGTAGCGCCTAATATGATTCCCAGTAAGACTAGGTATTTGTTGTAACAGTAAAAGAACATCCTTGCATCTTAATATTTCAAAAACAATGGTAAATCGTCAACGTCATCAGTGACTTTGTCCACTTCACTCTCCAGCACTGCAAATAGTTTAAAGCCAGCTAAGTCACTTAGCCCCTCTGAATGGAAATTACTATGCAGTCCGACCGCAGTGTCTTCACTTAAGCATGCTTGCAGCATAAGCGTCGTTGCCTCAATCAATTCAATAGTCCAAACATCACCCAGAAAAACGGCATTGATGGCCGCCAACTTCATTTGTTTCGAATCAACTTCCTTTTCTAGCTTTTTAAATTCAAGATAAAGTGTGTAGGGTAATTCTTTCGACGACACAGCTTCACAACTTGCCGATATGTATGTTTTCCCTGCATGTAACCAATGACGGAGCGATTGATAATCTAAACAGGTAAAGGAAGCACCACACAAGAAATGAGCATAACACTCCAGAATGGTGTTTCCTGATTCTTTAAGTATTACTTGAGGTGTTAGACTTATATCGTGGCCATAAATATCTGCCCAATTTATAGATTCTTCCTGAAACTGCTGAGTATCAGCCAAAATAATTACCTCAATTTCTTGAAGATTTTTCAGGCGTGAAATATGTGCATTTAGCAAGTTTAATGATGATATATCTGAATCAGAGATAAATAGGCTAATAAATTCGCCTTCTAAATCAAACGTAGATATTTGAGTTTGCTTGAGATCCAAAGGAGTATGCGCTACGAAGCCAAACTTCCAGTCCTTTACGAAGTGTTCAACCAGTTCGCGACTGTTTCTGCCAAAAGTAAAAAATTTTTTTAAGTATCTTCCGTTATTCATAGCTTATCCTGACAACATCTACGCTAGTTAAACACAATATAGTAACCAAGCAACACGTCACATAGCTCAATTTTTCCCATGTTTTACAAAGTGGACCAATTAATACTCGCTGATTAGTACCAAAAACGAATTAGTGAAGGTATATGTCGTAAATAACAGTCGAATGAAAATGTATGATGTCGTTCAGTTTCTTCACGATAGGCCGATAGAAATAGATTAATTCGCATTTAAGAACCAATAGTTGTCTCGTTTCTTACAAACGTAGTTGACAAGGTAGGATCCCCACCCAAGCCTTGCTGTCCGACGACGAATTGACCAAACTGCAAGTGCGTTAAATGATCGGCGGCATGCCACCACGCTTGGTGCAAGAACAGGTGTACCAGTTCAACTTCCCCGAATACCCCGGCGCGCTGATGAACTTCTTAAACCTGCTGGGCGAAACCTACAACATCACGTTATTTCACTACCGCAACCACGGCGCCGCCACCGGCGACGTGCTCGCCGGCTTTGAAATAGCCGACCACGCCGACATAGCCCAGCACCTAGACGCCCTCGGCTACCCGTACCAGCTGGTCAGCGGCAATAGCTCGTATAAGACGTTTTTGACTGCGGGTTAGTAAGAAGGGATGAGCTCAAAGAGTGGTGGTTAGGCGGGAACTCAAAGCGCAACGGGGGTTGCGCTTTGTACATGCCACGCACTAAAAATTAATCCAATTCAGGTTCACAAAAGTGCGCTTGAAACCCAGTAGCCTAACAAGTTAGCCGCGTTTATCGCGCTGCAGCTGGACAATTTTGATGATGGCGTTTGAATTTTCAAGCGGTAAATAGCTGATTTCTAAGCAACTACCATTTTTGATGACTTGCCCTGAATAGACCTTTTCATAAAAAAATGGCCCGCGCGATGCCTTGTTATACGAAAAAACAATGCTGTTTATTTCAAAACTTAAGGTGCTATTTTTGTCGGACGCTATCTGATAGTTGTCGATGCAGCCTGTCACAACCTGAAAATCCCCTGCTTCAATTGCCTTTTTAAGTAGCAAACTATCGCTGTATCGCGAGTATGTGCCCAATGCGCTGAGCACAATAAGCAGGCCCGCAACCGACAAGAACCATCGGCGCGGGACCTTGGTACAGTCAGTGAACAAGTCTGTGAGGATCGGAAACTTCACGCAAACTGCATAAAAACAGCACACGGGCAGCATCCATGCGAAGTCATCGAGACTCGGGTTTATTTGGCTAACAAAATATGGGTTCAAAGCTTTACCTACTGCACTTTGCGCGCGAGCCGTTGGTACGGTATATATCGATTGCCATGCCCACCTTGACAGGAAAACGCTTATTCACTTCAGCAGAATCGCTCGGAGACGTGATTTTCTTTCCGTGCTGCCATCATTTGTTCCAAATTCTTTGGATCAGCCAAGTACTGCTTTTCACCCTCATGATTTTTTCGCAGTTCTTGAATAGCCTTTTGCAAATTCTCAGCGCGATCGCCAGACAATGCTGGGATTTCTTCCCAAAAAGCAACACCCAGGCAAAGCAACACCCAGGCAAAGCAACACCCAGGCCACCCACTGTAATTAAATGTGATGCGGCTATACAAGAAAATTGCTGTGGCTGTCCGACGACGAACTGCCATCACGCGGTCGACCACATCAAGCGAGCGCGGGTTAAACGATATATGGCCACCGCGGGTCATCATGGCGGTGGTTTTCACCGAAATACGCTCGCCGTTGCCGCCCACCACATCGTACCCGCGTTGGTTCACCTGCTGCGCCAGCTGGCCATTGGACACCAGCGCCGCATACAACTCGCCAATGCGACCACATAAATGCCGCAGCTCAGTGGGCGCTACGCCCCACTGCAATTCACGTTCAAACCACGCCATCGCCTCGCCGAGCGATTGGATCAGTTGCATTTGGGTGAGGGCCATAGGGGCTCCGTGGGGTTACGGTTCAGTTGTTCAAAAACTCACTATGCTCTGTTTGTTGCCACTGGTTCAACGCAGCAGTTCTTTGCTCAATATCCGCCCAAATCAGTTGCTGCTCTATCACTTCAATAAAGCGTGCGGCATTAAAACCATTAGGATAAAAGGTTGTCGGTTCTGTGTCTTCAAGTACCGATATGGCTTGCAGATAGTCCAACTCATCACGTAAAACCACCTCTAACACTTCTCGGGACACGACCAAAAAGTTGTCGATGGCTTGGCCGTCGAACTCTATTGAAGTGTCAACAATCCATGCATGAATGGTCGATGGTGCAACCGACAAGCCTAGTTCTGTGCGCAGCTGCGAATTACGTTGAAGTTCATCCAGAAGAGCTTGTTGTTTGCGCTTCAGCTGCCAGCTGCCTTTGCGCAGTGAGGTGTGGCGGTGTAGCCAGATCTCTTGAAGTTTTCCCCTCACGTAGCTGGTTTTCATTTCAATCAAAATGACTATGTCGTCCATGGCGCAGATGAGATCTACTTCGCCAACATCGCTATCCACAGTTTTAGTTGGCTGATACCCAGCAATGACAGCAAAACCTTTGATGCGAAACATGGTAGCTAAATGATTTTCCGCTGCCTGAGTCTCTTTTTTTAGATTGTGCCGGCGGCTGTTGTATCGGCGCAGTAAATTTACCAAGGCATTGAAGTTGTTGTTGTTGTCTCCGATAAACGGTATTTGCACCACATAATCACCAAATAGCAGCAATGGCTTTTCGTGAATACGTGCAGGCTCCCTGCTGTTATCCGATGCCTGTGGTGCAAAGTCGCGAGTATCCAAGCTCCAAAACTCTATGGCGGCCTTGGCTGCATCTCGATTGCCATCTGGAGATTGTTCTGTTTTGAACCAATCCTGCATACGAGCGGATTTCTCTGCGAGAGTTGCCCAGACGATAGGTGTTTTGTTTTCGCCACTGAGCATGCCGTCAAGCATCAATTTGCTAAGCGCTTTGAGCGTTGGATAACCATGTTGACGCATCGACATTAATGGCAATGTAAATTGGTCTGAAAGGTATACGGACGACAGCTCAATAAATCGAACCAGTTCAAGCAAGCCAAGTTCAGAGTTCTCAGTGAGTATTGCGTTTGCATCAACACCGTAAAGTGCTTCAATTTGCAAAAGCGTGCGATATGTTCGTGTCCATGCAAGCCACACGGCATCTTGTTGCTCTGGTTTAGCTATCGCAAACAAATCGAGGCCGGAATTCATAAAAGCGAACATGCCGCGCTGGATCCAATAATGCAAAAGCAGCTGATATTTTTGTCCAGTTCGCAGCCATGCGGGACCCGAAAAAGTACATGCCTGCGCACCATGGTTGGACTGAGGATCGCTTAGGTCAACCTCAGCAACGGAGAATCGTTCGATTTCACCTTGGTGGTTCAATGCGTCCTGCGCTGCGCTCACAAGCTCTATCATCAAATCAAATGTTTTATGCGCTTGCTGCCGATGTTTATCCAATTCAGGGAATGGGTTCAATAACGGTTTGAAATGACTGACAAAAGTTTCTCTAATTGCGCTTTCGGTTAGCCTTAAATCACGTACAAGACACTGTTTGAACTTGTTGCCCAAAACAAATGCGCAAAGCTGTGTACGCGCATCTCGCTCGCCGTTCAAAGCGGATGTTAAGTACAAATCCCAAAGCACCAAACTAAGGTAATAAGTAAACGCAAACGGGGATAAGAACTTCAGTTTCTTTTCCGCAGCATTAAGTTGCTGCTGCAAGCGGCGCTCTTCGGCGACAAGGTTGTCACAGTGGCTGAAGAAGTCGTTCCATTCTTTGCAAATCAGACTTCGTTTAATCACTGCGTAAAGTGGGCTGTCTGTATTTCTAAACAATTGCGCATGTCGGATCGCAGCACGCAATAGCGATGGTGATTGCTTGATAAGCGTATTGAAAAAACCTGCATCCAATGCAAGTTCTGCCCGCAAAACTTGACTGAGTGCAAACCGCACTATAGGCGTATCTGGCCACAGTTCTGGACTTTGCCAAAAGCTTGCTTGAGTAAGCCCTTTTAATCGACTTGTAAGGGTTGAGCTGGCAGGTGAACCATTTAGAAACACATGCAAGGTGGCTTCTAGCGCTTGCGAAAAGGGTAACGTTTGGCGTTTAAAAAATTCTTGGTAATAAGATTGGCATCGAAGGCTATTCGCTTGATCTTCAGCTTGTTTTGGCATCTGCACTCAAATCCATTAGCAGGTAGTCAAACGTTATTGACCACATAGAAACAACATCCATTTGCTGCCACGATGCCATAAAGAACCCAGCTTTGAAACAGGAACAACGGGGTCCTTTAGCAAGCAACTAAGTAAAAATCGCCTAGACCATCCACGTAACCCGCGCCAAAACTCAACCCGCACCACGTTGCCGCTTCAGCAGCGCAGTCACATACTCCCGAAAATCCCCCAGCCGGTGCTGGATAATATGTGCGGTGATCGGCAGTTGCAGGCGCTGGTATTCGTGGACGGCGATGTTGCGAAAACCAATCATTTTTTTCAGCTGTTCCGCCAGCGTGCTGTCGATAAAGCCAGCCGTGGCCAGCAAGTTAAATACGTCACGCGAGCTTTGCGGCACCCCTAATTTATGCAGGCGGATCAGGTGTTGCCCCATATCAAGCGCGGCTTCGCAGGCGCGTTGAATATTTAAAATGGCGGCGTCTTGGCGGGTGAAATCGTTGGCAAAACTGGCTGGGTCTTTGGTGCCCCCCAAAGTCATTGACGATGCGGGTAGGCGGCAACTGAGCGAATCCTCAGGAGCATAGCTGTCTATGTGACTGAGGTGAGTGAAGGCGGCCAACACCCCCGCATCCTCAAGGACGCAGGGGGTATTCGTCGTAAGCGCATTGGATGCAACGCTCTATGGTCGCAGCCTTGTTAAGCATCACGTCGTCGACGGTGATTTGATTATCGTTTGCCATAGATGGAACCTTCTTCACGGATATCCGCCAGCACTCCGGCGCGCGCTTCATTTAATGCTGTCATGGCGGACAACAGCGTGGCTTCGTAACAATCGACGCTGCTATCGCGCGCAAACCAGCGTTGGCCTTTGCTCAGAATTTGATACTGCATGACGGTGGTCGCGGCGCGAAAATCGAGCAAATCGACGTCGCCATTGATGGCATCGGCGATATCGCCGCTGATGTCCCACAAATCAACGACATCAACATATCCTTCAACCAACACCGCTAAATCCAAATCACTGTCTGCGGTGGCGTTACCGTCAACTTGGCTGCCAAACGCGTACACCGCCAACACATGGGGCAATCGTTGCTGCAACAACTGCAAAATCAACGGCGCATTAACCTGCATTTTCCCAAATCCCTACCGCCTGTTGTGACCATGCTTGCATAGTAACCTCGGCGCGCAGATCCGACAAATCGAAACATTTGTCGGTTTTTAATGATGATGGTGCAATGGTGGCCCCAAACGATGTCGCTAGAATCTGCCTGTTTGTTGTGGCAGTTGCCAAATTGGGCCGGTTAAGCCGAATTGCTGGAACATATCTCGCGCTTCGTCAAGGCTCCATTTGTGCCAATCGGGCCGCAAATGATTGCCGTACCACACCTTGGAAAACTGCCAAATTCGCTGTAACGGTTGGATGTCACCTAGCGGCATTCGATGGCGCTTGCACCAAGCAATAATGTCTTGTTCGGTTTCGAATAGCAGCATGTTGCTACAGGTGTAAGTCACGTTGTCCCAGGCGCGTTGCATCGGAATTGGGAAGTGTACAAGTAGATCCTGATGATCGATGTCACCGTCTTTCACCTTGATCACCAGCTGTTTGGACTCTGCACCTGCTGTGGTAAAAATGGTTACATCACGTTGCAGCAACGCGGCAGCCCCCATCGAGCACCAGGCACAATTACCCCACCAGCAACAGGTGTCGGCTTTGATAAAAAAGTTGGTTGGCGCGGCAGAAAATGGATGCATCACCCACACTTCTTTGCTGGTCGGATGCAACACAACACCATGATAATCCTGCAAATGTTCCAGTGCCGTGGTTAGCTCAGCGCGACTGACCGCAAACGCTTGTGCAAGTTCATCCACGGTTGGCGCAGTACCGGTATCGACAAAGCTTTGCATGATGCGATGGTGCAATGTTGAATGATTGAGTGGCATATGTTTGCTCTTGCCCTTTCTGATGCTGGAATATCCAGTATGCAAGAGGAGGTTGAGCCTGTATAGCTTTGAGGCGCAATAGAGCCGCAGCTTGAAGCGTCATTTCTTATGGCTACATCTACAGCGGTACGAAATAACTCAGCTCACTGCTGCCGACCAGTTGCAACGTCAAGGTGTCGGCGCTAACGCTGATGATTTGCAGCACTTTCGGGCTGTCATTGTTGGCGGTTATTTCGATGCGGTTACCGTCAAGCCAGCGCCAGTGGCCTTGGCCGGCGAACAAACCTGCCGACCATTCGTAGAACTCGCGCTCGCCGTCTTGTTCAGACAACTCGAAGGCGCTGTAGATGGCGTTGCCGCGCACGAACTGCCAGGAGCCCAGCAGCTGCGTTTTATCGATAGGCGCTGAACTGCGGGCTGCGAGGTTGGCAGACTGTTTGGAGTTTGCGCTGTGCGGTGCAGCCGGCTGTGGTGGGTTGGCAGCTCGATGGTCACGCGGCGCTGCCGATGCGCTTTGAGTTTGCGGGAGGGTCTGCTGGTCAAGCCTCGGCTGTTGCGTTGGTTCTTGAGCCTGGGTTATCGGCTGTGCGTAACAGCCGCCAGCACAGACGCTGCCAAGCAACAAGGCGAGGCCGCGTCGGCGCCAAGCCGCTGCGAAGACAGATACGTCTGATAGTTGTGCTGCCATTGGTCAATTCCTTTTGCACAGCTTTTCCGGCGTCATTTCGGCCACACACGCACCGCATCGAGCAATGACACAGTGCGCGTAGAAGTGCCGCTTAATAATCCGCCTTAAAGGAAAACTGCTCTATTTCTTTACTGAGCATCCGCTGGTAGACAGGCATAGCAAACCAGCTGTAGGCCACGATCGCCAACCATGCGACATTCACCACTGCCGAGCTATTCGGATGGCCAAGATCGTATAGCAAAATGCTTAAGAAATTGAACAACACGTACCCAAAAATCAGTATTGCGACCTGATTCAACGTACTCAACTGCGAGATCTTGGCGTTAAATCGCCACCAAAACCCGATAAAGATGTTTTGACGCGCTTTGACATCAGAAAACAGCTGCAAGGCATGCTTAGAGCTAGGGTTGAGCATAATCGCGAGACGGGCATGATATTCCGCTTCAGCAATGTCGCCTGCGATCAGCTGCAAGCGCCCCATCAGAATATTCGCGCCCTCGTGCTGTGCATCAATCGCTAATGCGGCCAACGTAAATTCCATCGCTTTGGCATTGTCGCCGGTTTGAAAATAATAGTGGGCAAAAGAGTAGGCGGTATGAATGCTGTCCGGCGCCAGTTCTGCCATCTTTTGCAGATAAACAAAACCTTCTTTAAAGTTTTTATTGGCAATTAAAATATCGGACTTTAATTCAAAGGCATCCGCGCTGGTCGGGTCTAGTTGCAATGCTTCATCGCAGGCAGCTAACGCAGCTTTTAATTTATTTTGAAAATAATAGATACGCGCAGCAATACAATGCAGTGACGCATTATTCGGCTCTAGCTGCAACGCGATCTTTAATTCATATTCTGCAGCATGTATCCGCATTTGTTGCAGCAAACAAGACGCCAAAGCGCCATGGTATGCCGCATCGTTGGGGTCTCTCGCCAATAAATCTTTGAGTAAATCAATTGCCATCGGATATCGGCCCTGGTCCATCAAATGCAAGGCAATTTCATATTTATAAGAATTATGCATGCTGGCCCTGCTTTACATATTGGTACACAGAAAATGGCACTAATTGGGTGAAGACCACCATATACACCGCAATAAACTGCACGGCGTTAGTGGCGACGCGCGCATAAGGCAGGTACAGATCTGGGTCCGCAATATACCCATAAATAGCCGCGTAACTGTAGCCAATGATCATGCTAAGCACTGTGAAAACACCCAGCACGGCATAAAGACACTCCCGCCAAAACGTCGGCGAGCCCAACCAATAACTGTTGAGCATCAACCAGACAAAAGGCAGCCAATACTTGCCGTAGAAGGGCAATTGCACAAACAGTGGCAGTAACATCGCAGCGAATAAAATCAGCACTGGCGTGACTACCAGCCGCTGGCTTTTGGTCGCTTTGGGTTCGTCAATAATGCGATAGCCAGCCATGGTTATTTCCCATGCTTGTTGATGAATTCCAGCACATCGTCATACCGACCGCCGTCGTTGGCGTAGCGGGCATAGTTGCGAGCCGTGGTTAACCATTCAGTGGTCGATGAACGCGAATCGGCCAGTGCTGCGACAAAATGCTGCATAGCGATAGCCACCTCGTTGCCGCTGGCAATGGTGCTATCAATAGCTTCATCTGCAGCCATTTCCACCAAGTTAGCCAAATCTGCACCCGAGTAGCCGGCCGTTTTACTGGCGATGGCATCAAACTGAATATCACCGGCATTTGGCCGATCTTTCATGTGATGCTCGAGAATGGATTTACGTGCAACTTTGTCTGGTGGCGGCACAAAGAACATCCGATCAAAACGACCCGGCCGCAAAAACGCCGAATCTAAAGCCCAAGGCACGTTGGTTGAACCCAGGATCAACACCCCTTCGTTGTTTTGGGCAAAGCCATCCAACTCGGTTAAAAACTGGCTGATGGTGTTGGACTGGGCGCCGTTGCGACTGTGCTCGCGTTTGCCAGCCAGCGCTTCTAATTCATCAAAAAAGATCACGCTTGGCGTGTCGCGGCGGGCTTTTTCAAAAATTGCGTGCAGCTTTTGTTCCGATTCGCCCATGTACATGTCCAGCACATCGGAGATCTCGATATTAAAGAAGTTCGCTTTACATTCGCCGGCCGTGGCGCGTGCCAACAGAGTTTTGCCGCAACCTGGCGGCCCGTATAACAAAATGCCGCCGCCGACTTTTTTCTTAAAGCGCTGAAACAATGAGGGTTTTTGAAACGGTAGAATAATCTTTTTATGAATTTGCTTTTTGACGTCTTCCAATCCGACCACGTCAGAAAAGTTGGTCGTCGAGCGTTTAAACTGCAGCAACTCAAAGGGCTCGCTGGACTCGGCTTTTTCTACTACCCGCAGCTTCACCGGCGATTTTTCGCTCGACAGATTGAAACGTCGATTTAATTCCGCCGTTGCATAGTCAGGATGGGTTTGCAGCAAGGTTTGGTACAGCGCTTGTGCTTTGTCGACATCGCCAAGCTCCAGCGTACAGCGAACAATCAACAGCAAATGACTCGGTTCTTGTGCATTTAAAAACTGCAAGGCGCTAGCAACATCGCCCAACGCCAAGGCGGCCTCGCCTAAACAGGCTCCGTCGTCACCTTCAATGGTCTGGGTCAGATGCGGTAAATAGTCGGCGACCGCTGCCTGCTGGCCATTATCAATCAGCTGTAAAGCGATGATCTGGGCTAAATCCGGCGTAGGGTTTGCGGCAAACACTGCCGTTAGTTTTTGTAATGTTTTATCGTCCATGGGAACCTCGAGCTGGGAGCAGCCGATAATAAATCAATCGTTTGCTCAATGCATCAATCGCCATGCTGTGTGCTCAGGCGTGTGCTGTACCAAAATAAACAGCTACATCACGAGTTCGCCAGTGCTGCAAATGATTGGTTACGTAGCCGTTGAAAAGGGATTGCTTGCGCTAAGAGCCATACCGACATGGGTCTTGGATTTGACTGTTCGCACCATCGCGGAGCAGGGTGGCCACTTGGTGATGAACTAAATTGAGCGACTAAGCGCAAATAGCAGGGTCAAAGTGGCGTGATGCCGCGACTTCGACCCTGATTTTTTTAGGCTTGTTGACGGCGACGCAGTGCTAAACCGACCAACGCCAAGCCCAACAGACCAATACCTGCTGGCGCAGGAACAGCGTTTGTTGGTGCACTGTATAAACGGAAGCTCAGTTCACCGAGGTTTTGTGGTGCTCCACCAGTTCCCAATGAATAAACTTGGCCTGAGTTACCCACTGAATCCATGTTGAAATGCATGTCTTCACCAGAGAACGACAACCAATAGTTGCCTTGTGCCAAATTCAAACCAGACAACAATGCTGATACCGTTTTGTTTGAGTAGAACTGAACCTTGTTCGTAGAAAGCAGAGTCAATTCCGAATAACTGTACAAATGGCTCCACAACAGACCCAAGTTGTAGTCACTCCATACACTGATCCGCACCGCTCCAGTTGTTGATTCAAAATTCTGGAAGCTGGCATCCCAGACCAATAATGCACTTGTGGTTGCCGCAGCCAAGCTGAAGTTGTCCATCATGGTTTCAGAATCAATAACACCACAAGCCGCACAAAAACCGCCTACATGGTCAGTGCTAGTGCCGTTATCCCAAATTAAGCCTGCATGCGCCACGCTAGACCAACCCACAAATGCCACTGCAGCAATCAACTTCATTAATGCTTTTTTCATTACAACTAACACCCTATTTTTAAGAATTTATTACTATTAGTTTCTTTTATATACAATTTACGCGCCGCTTTTGCTGGTTGTTGATAAACCACTAATTTAGCTTTATTTATCAATAACATAACTGACTTTTCATCTAATACAGGAATCTAAGCTCTTCTTCAAAATCAATAACTTGTAAATAAAACTGACATTCTGACCTAGCGCAAAAATTCGTCCAGCGGCGACGGAATGGTTGCACTGCGCATTCTTTGCGGAGGCGTTTGATGGCGACGCAGTAAAAGCCGCAATTGTCGCAGCCCAACGCGGAGAAGTGATGTACCCAGAATTCCAAAAACGCTGACAAGCTGCCGGCTGCGTGACATAAACCGTTTGGATCGCCGGTCGTCACGTCGTGTATATGGACCGGCGCGGCGAAAGGCACGTGGAGCGGTTTCCAGAATAATGACTTACTTGGTGATGGCCGTCAGTGTTTCGGGGCTAGCGTCACAATGACAACATATCTAGAGTTGGATTAGGCTAGCCGTTTTAGTTTGGAGTTTTGTATGCACCACGACTCTTACCGCCCACTTTGTTGGCTAGCCTTGCCGCTGCTGCTTTGTGCTCAATCGCTGTTTGCTGCAGCGCCCCTTGCCACACTCGCGGTCACAAACCCAATCGCAGCGGCCACGCCGGACAACAGCGCTGCGCCCGTTGCCAAACACGACACCACCAAGAGCTTTCGATGGCCCGCCGGTAAAATTGCCGCGGTCAGTTTGGCCTATGACGATGCGCTTAACTCGCAGTTGGATGTGGCGGTGCCGCAACTCAATAAAGCCGGTTTAACAGCCAGTTTCTACCTGCCCATCGCCGCGCCGACGTTGCAAACACGGCAAGACGATTGGCGCGCGGTCGCCGCCAAGGGGCATGAACTAGGCAATCACAGCTTGTTTCATCAGTGCCGAAAATCGCTGCCGGGGCGGGATTGGGTGTCGGTGACGCGCGATCTAGACACGATTTCGGCCGCCGAAATGGCCGAACAGGTGCGGCTGGCCAACGTGTTTTTGCACGCACTGGATGGCAAAACCGCCCGCACCTACACGGTGCCTTGCACCGATGCATTGGCGCAAGGCCAGCCGTATTTGCCGCTGCTGGCTGGCGATTTTGTCGCGATGAAAACCCAAGTCGGTGGGGTGATTAGCGACATGCAAACGCTCGATATTCAACAAGTGCCAGTAGTGACGCCAAGCAACGTTAGCGGCGACGCGCTAATCGCCATGGTCAAGCAAGCCGGCGCGGCCGGTGGCATGATTAACTTTACCTTTCATGGCGTGGGCGGCGATCACTTAGCGGTGAGCCGCGAAGCGCATCAACAACTAATCGATTTCCTCGCCGCCAATCCGCAGTATTGGACCACCACCTTTATCGAACAGATGCAGTATGTGCAAGCGGTGCGCGCTGAGTAAATCAACCCATGACTTCAATCCATGAGTAATGCTGGTCAGTGAGGGTTCTCGACATCGCTTAGCGACCGCGCGATGACAAAAGCGTCCGTATGCTGGTGTTGTATTGCCGACAGATAATTTATGATCACCGCCAAGAACTGTCGAATGACCTAGTTAATCCTCGACGACCCACTCACAATTCTACCCCACCAAGGAACTCATCAATGGCCTCACTGCCGCCAATTGCCGAACTGACAGCGCTTGAGCGCGCCACATTACTCACCATGGCGTTATGGCAAGAGGATTTGTCGCAAAGTAAATGGTTCGATATGGTGCGAGCCACCGGCGTCAAAAATAGCAAAGACAAAGCACTGACATTTGCGGATATCAAAGAAGCCATCCAAGCGTTGCATCAGCAAGGTTGGTTGGTGCAGGCGCTTGGCGCGGGGTACCAGCTGGACCTGCGTTTTAACCTTGAACGACTCTTTCTGGCGTACAACTTTTTGCTTGAGCACGAAAACGTCAGAGCTTGGGTGGCGTTGACGCGGAGTTGGCTGCCGAACCACTATTACCGGCCTTATCTGTTTAAACAGCCGCGTGAGTTTTATCGGCGCGAGATATGGTTAGCGATGCTTGGTGGTGAGCTCGATAAACTACCGGAACTTGAAAAGAATTATCTGGAAGCCAACCCCGATACCGGCCATTTTCCACTAAACGCCCTCGCCGATGCCGCCGATGGCACAGCGCTGGTAGCTAAGTTTCCGGCTGCATTGCAACAACACTTGCTGTATCAAGCCTTGGTGACCGCCACTTTCGATTTACCTGATTGCGCCCATTTACCCGACTATACCGCGCAGCAACTGACGACGGCACTTGCCGAAGACCCCGTGTTTGTTGAATTCAGCGGCTGGTATCTGCTCGTGCGGGGTGAATTCACCCAATTAGCGGAATTACAAGACAAAGCGCCTGACTTGACGCTGGGATTTACCGCGCCGCTGACACTGCTACAAGGCGACTATCCAGCCGCCTTGGCGCAGTTTGGCCAGTTAATCAAACTGCAAAAGCAACTGAGTGGCGGCAAAGCCAAACAGCTGACGCAACTGCTCGGCTGGCTACATCTATTGTGTTTGTTTGTGTCTGATGCCAACACCCATGCTAAAGCCATCAAAGCCCAGCTCAATGCGTTAAAACAACCCCGCTTTAACCATTGTGTACAGCTGTTTCTGCTGCTCTTGCAACATGTAACTTCGCCTGGCAGCGTTAACAGCGATGAGGTGAGGATGCGATTTCCCAAGCCCCAAGGCTCGGGCATCGAAGGCCTTTTCAGCGCCTTGTGTTTGTATTGGCTCGACGCGTTATCGGGCGACCTAGCGCAGCAATGGCTGTCAGAGCGACGGCAATGGCTGTTTGACGCAGAATATACTTGGGTTGCGGCCGAATTTGACGCCTTATGCGCCAGCGCGTTTGGCATTGAGCAACTACAGCCGAGCTGGCACACCGACCATAACCTGACGCCGCTGTGTCAGATGTTCCAACCGCAAGAACGTTGGCAGACGCTGCTTGCTGCGCTGGGACACATTGGGCGTGTTGATAACCAAACATCCCAAACCAAAGACAGTCGCATAGTATGGGTGTTACGCCAATCGTCGTATTCCATCAACATCGAGCCACGCGAGCAAAAACGTAGCGCCAAAGGCCAATGGGGGACTGGGCGCGCCGTGGCCTTAAGACGGTTACAGCGTGAGCCAGAAAGCGTCACGTCGCTGACTAGCGCAGACCATGCAGTGATCAAATGTATCGAAAGCTACGAGCAAGGCTTTTACAGTCAATCCTGTTATGAACTCAACCCAAACAAAGCCTTGCACGCGCTGGTCGGCCATCCACTGGTGTTCTGGGAGGATGCGCTAGACGCGCCGGTTGCCATCAAACGCAGTAACTTTTATCTGCAACTACAGCAACAAGGCGGTAATTATCAACTGACGCTCCAACCCGACGAACTACTTGCCCAGCAACGTTTATGGCGCGAAGAAACGCCAACCAGCCTGTTGGTCTACGCCTATACCACGGTGGTGCGGGACTTAAACGCGGTGTTAGGTAAGGGCTTGACGGTGCCGGCACAAGGCAAAGCCAAATTGCTGGCGAGTATTGAACATTTAGCCGCGCAGATCGCCATTCATTCCGATGTAACCGAGCTAACCGCGAGCATTCACACAGTGCCGGCGAATACTCAGCTGTATGGCCACTTGTTGCCGTGGCAACAAGGCCTGCGCCTGCAAATTTTATTGCAGCCCCTAGCGCAAGGTGCTTGGTTTAAACCCGGCAAAGGCAGTGCCAATTTAGTCGGTGAACTGGATGGCGCGCCAGTGCAAACCAACCGAGATTTAGCACACGAACTACAGCAATTGAACCAGCTAGTGCAGCGATGCCCAGCTCTTACCGCGGCCGAGTATGACGGCCATCAATGGTTGTTAGCGGAGCCCGAGCTGTGCTTGGAATTGCTCGAACAGCTGCAGCAACTGCCCGACGGCGTCTGCCACTTGGTGTGGCCGGAAGGCGAAACCATGCGCATTCGCCGCCGCGCCAGCGCACGGGATTTTGCGCTGAATCTGCGTCAACAAAGCCAATGGCTGCACCTCGATGGGGAGTTGGCGCTTGACCAAGACCGCGTGTTAACCCTCAAAGAGTTGCTGGAGTTAGTCACCAGCAGCAACGGCCGCTTTGTTGCACTGGGGGCAAACGACTACTTGGCGTTAACCGCGAGTTTTCGTCAACAACTGACTGATATGGCGGCGCTTGCCACCAAAAGCAGCCGCGATGGCGTGCAACTGTCCACGCTCAGCGCGCCGCTAGTCAGTGAATGGGCTGAGCAAGCTGGCAAGGTGCAAAGCAACAAAGGCTGGCAACAGCTGCAAACGCGGATGAACGACAGCGCGAGTTTGCAACCGGCGCTGCCGTCCACCTTGCAAACCGAGCTGCGCGACTACCAACAGCAAGGCTTTGCCTGGTTGTCGCGCTTGGCACATTGGGGCGTCGGCGCCTGCCTTGCAGACGACATGGGCCTTGGCAAGACCATTCAAACCCTGGCGCTGTTGCTCGCTCGCGCGGCCGGTGGCCCAGCCCTTGTTGTAGCACCGGTGTCGGTGGCGACCAACTGGCGCAGTGAAGCTGCCAAGTTTGCCCCAACGCTGCGAGTGCATTGGTATCACGAGGTGCGTGATATCGCCCAATTACAAGCATTGGATGTAGTGATTTGTAGTTATGGCTTGTTGCAAGCCGATATCGACAACTTCACTCAAACGCACTGGCACACCGTCGTGCTGGATGAAGCCCAAGCCATTAAAAATGATCAAACTAAACGCGCCAAAGCCGCGCTTGCCCTCCATGCCGATTTTCGGATGATCGCCACCGGCACGCCAATTGAAAACCATCTCGGCGAGCTATGGAGCCTGTTTCAATTTATCAATCCGGGTCTTTTGGGCACAAAAGAGCAGTTCCAGCGCACATTTGTCACGCCGATTGAACAAGGCGACAGCAACGCGCGCCAGCTGTTAAAGAAACTGGTGCAGCCTTTTGTATTGCGTCGTACCAAGTCGCAGGTGCTGCAAGAGCTGCCGGCTCGCACCGAGATCCAGCTGGAGGTGGAACTTAGTCACGACGAGCGCCATTGGTACGAAGCGCTGCGCCAGCAATCACTCGACAAACTGGCCGACGCCACCGATGGCCAAGCGGTGCAAGTGCTGGCAGAAATCATGCGGCTACGGCGTTTTTGTTGTCACCCCAACTTAGTACTGCCAGAAAAGCAGCTGAGCGGCAGCAAACTTGCCGTCTTTGCCGACACCTTAAGCGAACTGCTGGCCAATCAGCACAAGGTGTTGGTGTTTAGCCAATTCGTCGACCATTTGGCCATAGTGCGGCGCTACCTCGATGAGCAACAGGTCAGTTATCAATACCTAGACGGGGCTACGGCAGTGCCTGAACGCAAAAAACGCGTCGATGCCTTCCAAAGCGGCCAAGGCGAGGTGTTTTTAATCAGCTTAAAAGCTGGCGGCAGCGGCTTAAACCTAACAGCAGCCGACTATGTGATCCACCTCGACCCTTGGTGGAACCCTGCGGTGGAAGATCAAGCATCAGACCGTGCGCATCGTTTAGGACAAACTCGCCCAGTCACCATTTACCGGTTGGTTACGCAAAATACCATCGAACACAAGATTTTGGCGCTGCACAGCCAAAAACGCGAACTCGCGGATAGCTTACTCGACGGCGGTGATGTCGCAGGCAAACTCGATACCGCGCAATTACTCGAATTAATTCGTTCGGCAGGCCACTAGTGATAAACGGGGTCGCAGCGCTGAGCGTGCTGCGGCCTTTATTTATCCATTCAAGAGCTGGCGTCAGACCGACGTATCACATCCGTTAAAAGAAAGCCCCATCGGGTGCTTGTGCATTTGATGCGTCAGCGGAGCACACCACACGCAACAAACACCTGAACTGGCACTGCTTGAGCAAACCTCAAGCAGGCCGCTTGATTATTCAATTTTCTTTGCCTTGGTGGCTGCGTATAACGTGTTTATCAACTGCTGTTTTATCGCGATTTATTGGATCTGGATATAAAGCAGTCATTACATATTAAAAGCAGAATTCAATAGCATATTCAGCAAGCCTTATTGAACGCTGCATATGATAAGGAAAGCACCATGAGCCAAGACATTCAATTTCAAATAAAACGCCATGTATTTGATGAAAACTATGCACCAGCAAGCAGCACGCGGCTGACCACCAACTTTGCCAATTTGGCGCGCGGCGAGCGGCGGCAACAGAATTTGCGTAATGCATTGCAGATGATCAATAACCGCTTTAACGCGCTAGCGCATTGGGATAACCCCCACGGCACAAGGTATGCGCTGGAACTTGAGATAGTCTCAGTGGAACTGTTGATTGACGGCCACAGCCAGTTGCCATCGATTGAAGTGCTGCATACCCAGATCCTGGACCAACAAACACAGCAGCGGCTAGATGGCATCGTTGGTAATAATTTCTCGTCCTACTTGCGGGATTATGATTTCAGCGTCTGGTTGCTGGAACATAATAAAAATCAAACGCAATTTACGATCCCAGACAACTTCGGCGACTTGCACGGCTTATTATTTCAAAAATTTATTGTATCTGACACTTACCGACAAGCTTTTAAAAAGCCACCCGTAATTTGTTTAAGTGTCTCGGATAATAAATTTATCAACGCACACACAATCAACACCCGGTGCTTGGCGTTGAATATCTGCCGAATGAAAGCTCACTAACCGAACAATATTTCAAAAAGATGGGGCTGCAAGTGCGTTATTTTATGCCCGAGCATAGCGTGGCGCCGTTGGCATTTTATTTTGTGGGGGATTTGCTCAATGACTACAGCAATTTGGAGCTGATCAGCACCATCGCCACCATGGAGACCTTTCAGAAAATCTATCGGCCGGAGATTTACAACGCGCACGTGGCCGCCGGTGCCCGGTATCAGCCGAATTTGGCCAATCCGCAGCATTCGTTAACGCCCATCGTATACGACCGCGAGGAGCGCAGCCGCTTGGCCAAGCAACAGGGCCAATTTGCCTTCGAGCATCTCATCAAACCTTACCAAAGCCAGCTAGAACGCTGGTCGGCCAGCGTAAGCGCCTCGCCAGCCAGCCCATCCTATCTAGCGCGGCACATTCAATCGCGGCAATAGCAAGCACGCAAGGAGCAAAGGCATGAACAAGTTACTCCCGACATCCACCGCCGGCAGTTTGCCAAAACCCAGTTGGCTGGCCGAACCTGAAACCTTGTGGTCACCGTGGAAGCTTGAAGGCGCGGCACTGGACGCAGGCAAACAAGACGCGCTGTGTTTGGCACTGCACGAGCAGCAGCAGGCGGGGCTAGATATCGTCAGCGACGGCGAGCAAAGCCGCCAGCATTTTGTCACCACCTTCATTGAGCATTTAAGCGGTGTGGATTTTCAAAAACGCCACACTGTGCGTATTCGTAACCGCTACGACGCTAGTGTGCCAACCGTCACAGGCCCAGTGGCTCGCACTAAACCGGTGTTTGTCGAGGACGCCAAGTTCTTGCGCGCACGCACCCAGCAGCCGATTAAATGGGCTTTGCCTGGACCAATGACGATGATCGACACGCTGTACGATGCGCATTACCAAGATCGTCGTCAGCTGGCGTTTGAATTTGCCGCCATTTTGAATCAAGAAGCCAAAGAATTAGCGGCCGCTGGCGTTGATATTATTCAATTCGATGAACCGGCTTTTAACGTGTTTTTTGACGAGGTCAATGACTGGGGCATCGCGGCACTGGAGCGCGCCATCGAAGGCCTGACCTGCGAAACCGCCGTGCATATTTGTTATGGTTATGGCATCGCCGCCAATACCGAATGGAAAAAAACGCTGGGGCAGCAGTGGCGGCAGTACGAGGCGGTGCTACCAAAACTGGCGCAATCCAACATCGATATTATTTCGCTGGAGTGCCATAACTCGCGGGTACCGCTGGAATTGCTGGCGCTGGTGCGCGGTAAAAAAGTGATGGTCGGCGCCATTGACGTCGCCACAACGCAAATCGAAACCGCCGAAGAAGTCGCTGCGACCTTGCGCCTCGCTCTGCAGTATGTTGCTGCCGATAAACTCTACCCCTGCACCAACTGCGGCATGGCACCGCTGCCTCGCGAGGTTGCTCGCGCTAAACTACAGGCACTCAACGCAGGTGCTGAGCTAGTGCGCCAAGAGCTGGCGCTGGGCCCTACCAAGCCGTGCTGGCCTGCAACACCTGCGCTTGCAGCCACTGACTAAAATCGCGCATCGCCGCCGTTTCTGGTTTGCTTTGCAGGCGGGTCAACCAATAACTGCCAAGCACTAGCTCGGTTTGAAACGGCCGCACGATGCGGCCTTGTGCCAGCAGATGACCGAACATGGCCGCCGGTGCCAACGCGATACCAACGCCTTGTTCCGCCGCCGCTAACATAGTCACCGACGAGTCAAACACCACCACCGGCTGCGACGGCGGTAGCAGCGGCCCGCCAGCTTTTTGTAGCCAGCTGCTCCATTCATCGCGCCGATACGACCGCAACAAGGTGAAGTTCAGCAGGTCCGCTGGGCTTGTAAGCGTTGCGGCAATCTCTGGCGTGCACAATGGGGTCAGCGGGCTTTCGCACAAGAAATCAGCGTGCACGCCGTGCCAGGCGCCACTGCCAAACCGAATGGCTAAATCAAGGCCTTCTGCGGCGATGTCCAAGCGGTTATTGTTGGTCGACAGCACCAGTTCAATATGCGGAAATTTTTGCTGAAATTCCGGCAAACGCGGCAATAAAAAACCATTGGCGAAGGTGCCAACCACACCGACCAGCAGCTTTTCGCGCACTTGCCGGGCGCTGAAAAAATCCAGCGACTGGGCAATGCGATCAAACGACTCCAGCAATACCGGCAGCAAATGCTCCGCTTCGGGCGTCAACATCAAGCCTCGCGGTACCCGCACAAACAGCTGGCAATTCAGCAAGTCTTCCAGTTGTTTTACCTGCTGGCTGACCGCCGAATGCGTCACATTCAGTTCAATCGCTGCGTTAGTAAAACTTAGATGCCGCGCCGCTGCTTCAAAGGCTCTAAGCGATTTTAAAGGGATATAACGCCGAGTCACTGAGTTACCTGTTAGAAAATCTTATAGCTGATGTTCAAATTAACCGTTTGTTGAAAAAGATCAACTGCCGCAAGCTAAGCGCATCCACGGCCATGGACCTTCTGTTCGTCACCGCCACGAACAGTTCAGCAAACAAAAAGCTTATCAAAAGGACTCCCAATGCACCTGAAACGAACCCTGCTAGCCTTGGCGTTTGGTTGTGTACTGCCAGCGGCAACTGCCAACAGCGCCACAACTACCACCAGCAATACCGTCACCGCGGCATCCAACAGCAGCACCCGCTTGCCGGCGCTCGTCAGCGAAAAAGTCAGCACGCTGATGCAACAACAACAGATCCCCGGCATGGCCGTCGCGGTGTTGTGGCACGGTCAAACCTACCTGTATGAATTTGGCGTGGCCGATGTGGCCAGCAAACGCCCGGTCACCGCAGACACCTTGTTTGAAGTAGGATCGCTCACCAAAACCTTTAATGGCGTGTTGTCGGCGATGGCGCTGCAACGCGGCGATATTAAGCTGAGCGATCCGGTCAGCAACTACTGGCCAGAACTCAGTGGCAAAGCATGGCAAGGTATTCAGCTGCTGCATTTAGCCACGTATACCGCCGGTGGTTTGCCGCTGCAGTTTCCAGATGAGGTGCATGATGACGCCTCGATGCGTGCGTTTTACCGCCACTGGCAACCTAAGTTCGCGCCTGGGGAACAGCGCGTCTACGCCAACACCAGCATTGGGTTATTCGGCCATTTGGCACTGCAATCCTCCAAGCTGTCGTACGGCGAGGCGCTGCAACAGCAGTTATTAACCCCGCTTAAATTAGACCACACCTATACCCAAGTGCCTCAATCAGCGCTGGCCCATTACGCCTTTGGGTATGACGAAGGCAAAGCCGTGCGAGGCGGCCGCGGCATGTTGTCGGATGAAGCCGGCGGCATGAAATCGACCGTGCGCGATTTAGCCCGCTGGCTGGATGTGCAGCTCAATCCAAGCCAAGTCAACAACGCTACGCTTAGCAAAGCCTTCACACTGGCGCAGCAGCGCTACGCCAGTGCCGGCCAGATGTATCAGGGCCTTGGCTGGGAAATGTTGGACTATCCTGTGTCGCTCGATAGCCTCAAAGCCATGACAGATCCAAGTTTTATTGGCGGCGCTAAAGCCCAGTTGATTCAACCCGCCGGGGCGGTAAAAGCTAGCTCCTGGGTGCATAAAACCGGCGCCACCGCTGGATTTTCCGCGTATGCCGCGATGATCCCAAGTGAGCAAGCGGGGATGGTGATTTTGGCCAACAAACGTTACCCCAATGCACTTCGCGTCACGCTGGCGCATCAGGTGCTGACCGGGTTGGTGCAAGGCACGGTTACTGTGGAGTAGAAATAACGCTTTTGGCATGGCTTTAGCACAAACGCCGCCGTCAGGCTGGCAGCGCCGCGATAAAGCGCAGGGGCACAGAACCAACGCCAGCATTTGCTGGCGTTTTTGCTTGGCTTAGGGTGCGCTTTGAGTCTGGAGCCTGCAGTTTCGCGAAACGCAGAAGTAGTATTCGCACATCACGCCCGCAGGCTTTCTCGCCGAGGCGATCAACGCAGCTGAGTTTTCCACTCAGCTGCGCGCATACAACTTATTGCGCCGCTTTTTTTGCGCGCACTGCTGCACTGACAATCGGCAGCGTTGCTTGGTCGATGCATTTTTGAATGACCGCAGGCGAAGTTCCCGGCTGTTGTTGGCACTGTTTCGCCGCCGCCAGCAGCGCCGCAGTGGACGTAGGACTATCAATGCCCGCCATTTCGGTCAAACAAAGGTTAAAGAAAAAGCCACGGCTGGCTGGCACATTTAAGCCGCGATCTTGATAGGCGAACTTGAACAAATGCTGCGGCACTTCTTGCCGCCATTCGGCAATGGTCGACCCCGGATAACGCTGGCGCATCGCCTGCTCGGCTTTGTCGCGCGGTACCCCCGATTGATACACCTCGACCATCGCCTCAATCGCGTTGGCTTGCTTGACGCAAATTTGTCTTGGATCGTCAGCGGTAGAGTCGGCGTTGGCGTGGCTGGCTAATAGCGCCAGCACAATCGCGTATCTGTTTAGTCCCATGGCGATGCTCCTTGGCCTTACGGCCTTTCATTCGTGGCTTTTCAGCCTGCTATACACTGGCGCCCTTGCGGCGTTCGCTTTGAAATTGTGAATAACTCTGTGCGCCACACCTTTATGGCTTGGCGGTGACAGGGCGGTACTCTCGGCCATCAAATTGCCAAGTTTGTTGCGTCACCACCGGCGGTTCGGTTGCCGCGCAATCAGCAAGCGACTCTAGCAACATGCCCGGTAGTTGTTTGCTGGTGGTGGTAAAAATTAAGTCCAGCAAGCCATGATGACGAGCGTTGCCAAGCTTAATCTCAGTGTTGCTGGCTTTACCGGCGTTGACGCAGTTGGCCGCGTTGGCGGCTCTGTCGGTTTCTTCGGTGGCTACGGTGTGGCGCTTGAGCACCCAGTCGATGGATTTTTCGCTCAGCACAAACAAGCTGTAGTCGTCTTGGCCAATGTCAGCATCACAAGCACTGCAATGACTGCTGTTGGCACTGGTGACCGCAAAACCACCGAGTTTGGAGGTGATCCCCGATAGGCTCAGGTCAAACGTGATGCCACTGAGCGTATAGCCGCCCGTTTCACCGGCCCCCGGAAAATAGCCTTCCGCAAACACTTCGGCGTCGTTGTTAATTTGCAGCAAGTGCAAGTCCAACTCGCCTTGTTGTTCGAAGCGTCCCGGCGTTTTGCTCGGTTGCATCACGGCCACCAGCGCAGTGTATTCATCAAACGGCAGGTACTGACAGGCGGTAAACACGTTGTCAGGGTAACCACCATCCTCTGTCATCACCCCCAGTCGTTTGAGCAGCGTGTATTGCGCGCCGTTTTCGCAGGGGTCATTGGCAGGCTCAACGGGTGTGGGCGCAGAGCCAGTTGTCGTCTGTAAGTCGAGTGACGATGCTACGACTGGGGCTGCGGCGGCAAGGAGTAGCAACAAAATCCGAGAAAACATCATGATCCTTCTTCCAACACGGGGGCAGCGATGACAAGCGCTGCCACAACAACTATGCAGCTTGACGACTTTTACTTAACATAAGACATCGCTGTTGCGCCTGCAATCTCGTCCCTACATCCGGAAATAACCAGTCCGGCGTACTTGGCTAAAAGCGCGCATTTGCTGAACTATGTGCAGCTTTAGTCTTAACGTCCATCCGGCAAAAACAGCCAAGACATCCAGATAACTTGTTGATATTATGTGAACTTGACGCTTTTTTCAGCTGCGTCATCCAAGCTGTCACATGCGGGGTTTACACTTGCCTGATGCGCTGGATTGCGCTGACAAATCGCGCATTTGCTACGCACTGTATGCTATGGTTTTCCCACGATAAAACACTAAGGAGCATGTCAGGATGACATTACTCAGATCCGTTTTTATGTTCGTCGTGCTGCTGCTCGGTAGCGGCTGTGGCGGTTCGTCCAGTTCCGACGACACCTCAATCTCAATTTCGACCAACAAATTGGACTTTGCCGCTGTGCAAAATTCCACCACGCCACAAACGGCTGTGGTGGATGTGAAATTCCAAGGTGATGGTGCCATCGTCGGATATCCAACTGGGGTTACACCAGCGCCTTGGTTAACCATTCAAGTGCTCAGCACCACTTCGGCCAACGCCAAAGTGCAGTTCGGTCTGGTCACCTCACAAGCCCCCGGCAAATACAGCACTACAGTGCGTTTTTTAACTGGCAAAGACGATGGCTCAGCACAGAAATATGTCGATTTAGCCGTGACTGCCGAGATTTTCGCGCCCTTTAGCGCCACAGCCCCAACATTAGCCTTCACACAAATCATCGGTGCCGAAGCGCAAACCACGCCGCTGCTTGGCCACGAGCTGACGATTGTCGGTGACAAAGCGACATGGAACATCACGTCCAATGTGGATTGGCTGACCTTTAGCAAAACCTCAGGCACAGGCCCGGCCAAAGTGGCGGTGACTGTGACCAAAAACGCGGGTGCAGGCACTGGCCAGATCACCGTGACAGACAGTCAATCGGGCGCTGCAAAACAATTTGCCGTGACCGTGACGCGTACCGCCAATCAACTGAAAGTAACGCCGCAAGCGCTGAGCTTTAGTGTTGGCATGACCACCACGCTGGAACAGCTGGCAACGCCGCTGACACTAACGGATACCTTAAACAGTGCGGTGGCCAACGCCGCCGTCGCTTGGAGCTTTAAATCCGCCAGCGCGCCGTGGTTACTGGTGAATGTCAGCAGCGGCACCAGCGAAACAGCCCAAACGGTGCAAGTCTCCATCGACCCAACCACGTCAGCACTAGCCAGCGGCACTTACAACGAGAAATTGCTGTTTAGTTACACAGGTTCCGACAGTGTGCAGCGCGATCTCGAAGTGCCAGTGACAGTGACGTCCACGTTACCGGCTATCAGCATAGTTGCGCCATTCCAACTGCCCAGCCAAGCCGGCACCATGTTGCTGCGTGGTGTTGGGTTTAACACCTTAACGGGCGCCAACAAGGTGAAAATTGGCCAGACGTCGTTCAACATTGCTGGGCGTGACAGTGACACGCAGCTGCGCGTGACGCATACCGGTTTTGCGCCAGGTAGTTATACGGTCGCGCTGGAAACCACCTCGGTCCTGCCACTGCAACAAGGCAATTTTGTGGTGCCTGCAGCGCCCACACCAACGGCGCAAGTGCTGAACGCGCCGGGTTCACGCTCTTTGATGGTGTTTGATTACGAGCGTTATCAACTGTACGCCTACAATGAAACATCACAAGCCATTGAAGTGATTAGCCATAACGCAGGGACTTGGCAAATCAGCAAAACAGTACCGATGACCAATGTGCTAGATCTGACGTTAACAAAAGACTCTAAACAGCTGCTCATCGCCAAAGGTGCTGAACTGTGGAGTATCGATCTGACGAACGCTGAGTGGCCGAGCGCGCTGCTGTATTCACAATCCGGCTCGAGTTGTGGTCTGCGCTTTAGCGATATTGCGACTTTAAATGACAACAAAGTCGCTATCGCGCTGCAGTACGCTGCGTGTTCAGGATTCACCTCGGTGCACATGTACGACTTAACCAACAACCGTATTTTTGGCACCTATATGTCGTTTATGCCGTCGGTGGCTGCATCGGCAGATGGCAGTCGCTTGCTGATCGGTCAAAATGGCATTTCACCGGAGCAATCGGTGCAACTGCTCGACACCGTCAATTACCAGCTGATCAACGCTGACGTCCCACGCAGCGTGTCCAATCCGCAGCTTAACCGCGATGGTTCGCGCCTGTTGATTAACGATTTTGAAGTGCTAAATGGCGCGGTCGCAACGGTCGGGACCTTGGATGACGGCACGACCAAATTACGTCGTGCACAGCTAAGCCAAACCAGCAACCGTGCTTATGTGCTGAAGTTTGATAGCCCGCGCAGCCAAGCACCGACTATTGACGTGATTAATACCGGCACTATCACGGCTGGAGCCCTGCCCGTGGAGCGGACTATTGCGCTAGATGACATCAGCGAAGAGTTTGAATTGTTGAACAATCCACTACTGGTGACGCCAGACGACAAGTTGCTGTTTATTACAGTTCCTGGTCGCATCTACATCAAACCAGTGGCGGCTGCGGTGAATTAATTCGATTTCTCTATCTAGGCTTTCCGTACCAGAATGCTGCGGCTAACCCCGCAGCATTTTTTTGACTACAGCCACAGCGTGTAACCACCACAGGCATCACTTACCGTGTGCTCTGGGGCAGCGCCAGCTTGCCTAAATGGGCTTGCAACAACGCATGTTGTTGAAGCATCGACAACTTGATTTTTGCACACGACATAGCAACCACTGCACATACGGGTGCCAGTAAATAGGCCAGTGGACTAAGTTGCAACAGCCAGCAACCTAACAGGTGCAGTGCAGCAGCCAGCACACCAACCGGCAGCCGTGCTTTGAGTTGATAAGGCGCACCGGCAAAACGCGCAAACCAGCCCATGATGGCGGCCGGCAAGAGCAGCATCCACAGATACATGCCACCCATTGTCGCAAACACCACATACAAGGCCGCTGCGGGCATAGCTCCACCAATGGCGCCGCCAAAGGCGATCCACGGTCTTTGTTGTTGCGTCAATTGCTGATATGCAGTTTGTAATTCTTCGATGCTGTATTTCATCAGTGATGTCCTTGTTGTTTTTTTGAGTCCAAAACGGCCACCAGAGACCCGCACTTTTACGGGGTTGGCCCAGCTGTTAACGGTTGACATGATGGCGGCGCCCCTTGCTGCAACATGGCTGCGACTTGTTGGTCATGCTATGCCCACACCAGCCAACAAACCAGCGCCAAATGCACCATCACCGTCAGCGAAAACATCGCGCGAAATTCAAGTTTCACCGATTTATGTCGTAGCCGTTGCTGTGCAAGCAAAGCCCCCGGCCAGCCACCAAGCAGTGCCAGTAGGTGTAAAGTGCTTTCGGCGATCCGCCATTGCCCTCGCTGCGCCGCCCGCTTATCTTGGGCATAAGCCATGTAACTAACAAAGCTAAGTAAAACCACTGACACGGGCACTAGCAGCGGCAAACGATCGACCAGGCTCCACCAGCATAACCATGCAAAAAATCCGAGGATCAAGTAGAGACTGAGCGAACTAATTTGATGTGGGCACGGGGTTGTTGCACTTTTGACATTCGAAAACGACACCCGCACTGCTTGCCAACGACCGCGCGCGTCTTTGCTGAGTTCATAGATCAGCATGTCGCCGTCTACTGGCCGTTTGGGCTTGCTGTCAAAGGCATTGATATGCACAAAGGCCCGCTCACCGCCACCAATAGGCTCGACAAAACCAAAGCCCTTGCCGTCATCCCATTGCGTTAATTTTCCTTTGTAGCGCATGTTTTTCCTTAAACTGCGGTCGATACGAACGGCGAACTGTACCACAGCAGGGGCTACCGCAGTCTAGCTGTCGCCGTAACTTGGTGCCGACAGCACAGAGCGGATGCAGTTATGGCGCAGCGAGGGCTTGGCGTAGCGCCTGCACCACCTCCGCCGGCGTGTCCAAACTAGCAGCCACATACAAAGGCTGGCCATATTCCACTGCTGATACTGCAACAAAATCAGTTAGTTGCATCTTGCCACGTGCAATAAAACTGGCGGCGGGTGGGTTAGCGTACGTCAGATCAGCACGTTGGTGATACACCATGCCCCAAACGGCCAAATAGTCGGTGATCAGCGTCAGGTTCTTCCCTTCCACAAAACCTAACGACAATAATCGTTGAGCTTCGGCGCTGCCACGCACGGCGACCGCCGTATATTGCAAGGCGTCGGTCGGTTTATTGATCAGTAGCGCTGGCGAACGTTTCGCGGCGTAAAACTGGTACTGCATAGGCGCGAGCTTGCCCAACCACTGAAACTGCGATTCACGTTCTGCCGTTCTGGCGATCGAAAAAATCAGCGTATTGGGTGCTTTCTCGGCAATGCTCAAGGCTCGTGGCCATGGCAAGACGCGGATTTTGTACGGGAAACCGGCGCGGTCCAGCATAGCTTTGACTTGCAAATAAGCGGTACCGCCGCTCAACTTCCCATTTATCACGACTTGATAAGGCGGTAAATCTTCGGTGACAACATCCAGTGTCGGCATAGGTGCTGCGTGCAACAGATAACTGCTACACACCAACACCAACGCACAAAACCAACGTCTGATCACCAGCACCACCTCACACTGACGAATGGCGCCTGCCGCACATCCTACCGTGTTAACCATAGCCATTGGCGAAGGCCTTGCAACTCAATCGACCGAGCGCTGCGGTTTCCTGTTGTGCCGTTAATGTGCCTGAGTCGCGGCTAACTTTAACTTGGCCGCGGCATCACCATGGTCGGCCGCGCGTTGATACCATTGCTGCGCCGCGACGAGATCTTGCAGCACGCCAACCCCTTGCTCATACATCAAGCCGACTTGGTATTCGGCTTTGGCATAGCCGGTCGACGCCACTTCCAGCAGTAAATTAAAGGCGCGCTCGGCATTCGCTGGCACTCCCACCCCTTGACGGTACAACTCAGCAAGCGCCATTTGCGCCTCGCGATGCCCATTATCTGCTGCCAACTGATACCAACGAGCCGCCGCTGCTGCATCTTTGGCCACACCTTGGCCGTGGAAGTAGGCTTCGGCCACTTTCATTTGCGCCTGCCGATCGCGTTTATTGGCCACTTTCAGGTACCAATCAAATGCTGTGGCTGGTTGTTTTGGCACGCCTTTGCCTTGTTCGTACAACCCAGCCAGAACCAGCTGAGCTTCGGGCAGGCCTTGTTGGGCGGCTTTTTCGTACCAGATAGCCGCTTGCTGGTCGTTCTGTTTGACGCCTTCGCCACGGGCATAGCAGTCTGCCAACAGCAATTGTGACTGCGGCTCTTGTTGCTTGGCGGCTTTTTCGAACCACAACACAGCTTGCGCTGGATCGCGTGTGACGCCGTAGCCATTTCGGTATTGTTCGCCGAGCACACCTTGCGCCAACGGCAAGCCATGTTCGGCTGCTTGGCGGATCAACGCTGTGCCTTTGACCAAGTCTTTGTCAGGGCCATACAAATACAGGTAGCCTAAGTTGTAGGTGGCGCCATGACCGCCCAGCGCCGAAGCTTTTTCAAACAACCCACGCGCCTTGGGCAAATCCACCGCAACGCCCATGCCTTGCATGTAGATATTCCCGAGACTAATCAACGCCTTGATATGATTTTGCGCACTGGCTTTTTCGTACAATGCAATGGCTTTATTGACGTTTTGCGACACGCCATTCCCCGTCAAATAAAAATCTGCCGCAAAGTTTTGGCCATCGGCATTGCCTTGCGCGGCGGCTTTGTCAAACCACTGCACCGCCTTCACAAAGTCCGATGGAACGCCTGTGCCATCGGCATAAAGCTCACCCAGCTCCACCTGCGCCTTGGCATCGCCTGCCTCAGCGGCTGTGGTAAATTCTTGCAGCGCGCAGCTATAGTTTTTGGTCTGCAAGCACTGCAAGCCTTGAGCGACATCGGCCTGCACCGGCAGCGCTGTAGCCGCCAAAAGCCAGCAGAGTGGGAGTTGTTTCATGGCATTTCCTTGAATTATCGCCGTGCACGGACATTCGTGTGGTCGGCATAGCCTTGCCAGCCGAGTCTAGATAGACATTAACATTGTTGTTACTTGCTACAACAGCCTGTGGATGAAATCAGTGCACGCTGCTTGGGCACAGCAGCGCTTGAACCTCGCCACCCGAGCTGTTAGTTTCGTGGAGAACCGGGTTGCTTCACCGCAGGCAAGGGAGAATCCATGAAATTGCTGCTGCAAAAGTTGTTGCTGGCAATCGCGCTGGTGGGGTTGGCAAGTCAGCTGGTCATAGACTATCGCCAACGAGCCAGCATCAAACGTTTAGTGCAGCTCAACGCCACCTTGTACCCTGCGTTGAAAACCGTGACCCAGGATTGGTCCGATACCACGTTGCAACTTTACCTGCATGAAACGGCCTTGGCTGACAAGGGCACTGAGCGCCAGCAGATGCTGCAACAAGCCGCTTATTTAGGGAAGTTTCAAACTTGCCGAGCGATTGAAGAAATCACGCCACCCAACCCTGACTTGTTCGCGCTGGCAGGGCAATGTCAGTTTGCGCATGGAGCTGCACAGCTACGCGCTTTGTTTGTCGCCCAAGGCGATGGTTATGCGTTGTATTCGTTGTGGTTTACGCCGGTAGACGGGCATTAAAGGCTTGCTGCAACGCCTGAACTTGCTGCTGCCAACAGTCTTTGGCGGCGCTGGACTGCGCTGCCCAACTATCAAAGCCATGAAACGCCTGTGGATACCAGCAAAGCGTAGTTGGAACCTCGGCTTGCTGTAAGCGCATGGCAAACGCTTTACTTTCTTCCGCAAATAAATCTGCGCTGCCTACGCCTATCCAGGTTGGCGGCAAGCCCTGCAGGTTAGTGGCTCGGGCCGGGGCTGCGTAGGGCGAGACAGCGGCAGGGTGTTCAGCGTCGGTGTAACCTAAATAGTAGCGCCAGGCGATGCGGTTCTCCGCCAGACTCCACCCTGCAGTTGCTGTGGCCGGCGACACTAGGCCTGTCACAGTGCGATCATCGAGCATCGGGTACAGCAGCAGTTGCAGACACAATTCTGGATTGCCTTGATCGCGCGCCCACAGCGCGACCGCGGCCGCCAATCCAGCTCCAGCACTAGCGCCACCAATGGCGACACGACACGCATCCAGCGCCAATGCACCCGCTTGTTGCTGTACAAAGTGCAGCGCCTGATAGGCATCCTGCAACGCGGCAGGAAACGGATGCTCGGGCGCCAACCGATAGTCAACCGCCAGCACGGCACAGCCCACATCACGCGCCAATTGCATGCAACGTCGGTCGTCCCATGCCAGCTGCCCCAGCAGAAAACCGCCGCCATGCAGCCAAATCAACACCGGCAATGCGCTTGGAACTTTGGCTGACGGTGCGGCAGCTGCCACAGGTCGATACAAGCGAAGTGGCACGCCTGCCATGTCAAAGTCATGCAGTGTTACGCCAAACTTGGCTGGTTTTGCCGCAGGGCGTTTGGCGTGCATCGCTGCCAGCATGGCGCGGGTTGCGGCAAGATCCTGCAAATCCAATCCGTTGGGAAACACAGACAACATGGCTTGCAAGCCAGCAGCTAACTGAGGGTCCGTTGGGATCGGCACCTCAGTTGACTGCTGCATGTTTTGTATTGAGGCTTTGTGTGATGGTGGCATCTGGCAAGTTATTGCAGCAGCGGATTAGCTTTGTGCGCAGGCTCTGGCGCGCTGGTCACCTCAGCGCCGCTTGGGCTAGCTGTCGGGGTGGCCGAAGCCTTTGGCGGAATCGCAGTGGGCGTCGCGCTCGGCGTGGCATTGCCAGCCTGTTGTGGCACTAGCGCAGCAATGTTGGCATTGGGCACCACCTTAATCTGCGCTTCGTGCCAGATAAATAGATAGCTGACGGTACGTGCGATCAGCTGTGCCTGCTCAAATTTCATTGTTTTGCTGCTGTCTTGCACCGGGTAAATCAGACTCAGCTGGTAATGTGCACCATGCCCGCTTTTAATGCTTTTGTATTTGTTATGCGCTTCTGCGGTAGCAGTAAACGCCAGAAACGACAATGGCACCGCCAACGTTAACAGCAATAACCAACTCATGTATTGCGGCAAATAATAACGCTCCGACATCTCGGCATATCTTGGATAACGGGCATAAGCCATGCGATCCAGTTTCACTATGGTCACAAACGCCAGCATACAGATAGCAAAACGCAGCAAAATGCTGGGTTGATTCAGAGCCGCCAGCAAATAGTCGGATAATTCCAAATAAGGCAACACGTTAAAGCCAAATTTGTGGAATAACGTCGCTAGAAACAACAAACCAAGCATGCTGCACAGCAGGTAGCTCAGCGTCACCATCAATGTTGGCTGTGTTGCGGCATATTGGCTAAGCGCCGCCAGTAGCGAATCGATCTTTTGATGGGCAGTAATGCTGGGGTGGCTTTCACCGCCAGGCGCTGCAGCGCGCATAGCTTCGGCGGCGGGCTGCTGGGTATTTTCGACATCCATGGGTTGTCCTGCTGTGATGTGGTTAACGATACGATAACAACACAGTCGCCTGGCAAACTCAAGCCGTAGTCCTATGAGCCACGCACATCTGGGTCACGGCGCAGCAGCTGCTTGCGCGTGACGCGCATAGCCGTAGTGGATGAGCATCAGGCTCGTTAAGCATCGGTCATCTGACATAGCTTGCTAGGAATAAAGCCACATCGCGAAACATTTCCTCTGGAAGTCACACATGCAAGTAAGCTATTTTGCTTTTTACGCAAGCATTCGAAAGTAATCACATTTTTGTGATCTTTTTGCAATTTAAACACCTTTAAACACATTTCGTGTCTAAATATTTTACATAAGCATTACCTAACTTAGTTTTCCGCGGCGTTTCCAAAAAGAAAAATCAATCAAAACAGAGTGTTAAAATTTTAGGCATGGGTTTTGCTTATGTCTGCGCCTTACTTTATGGGGAGACATAAAATGTTAAATAAAACCAATACTTTATCTGCGATTGCTTTAGCTGTAGCTGCGTTCGCTTCTCAATCGGCTTCAGCCACGACAATTTTTGACTCTGGCATCCCTGCCAATTGGTCTTGCACAGGTTCATGTGGTACTTCAGGTGCCAATGGCGTGGTTGGCTTAGCGCCAACTGGCGGTTCTCAATACGGTTGGGTTTCAACCAACGGTGGCGTGAACGGTGTGGCGCTGGCAGGTGTTGGTGGTTCAGGTTCTGCGACCACAGGTTCAATCCTGCGTTCAAACCTGTTCACGGCGAACATGAACGAACTGCTGAACTTCTCTTTTAATTTCGTCACCTCAGACGGCGCAGGTTTTGCTGACTACGCATGGGCACGTCTGCTGGATGCGGCCAGCAACCAAGTTGCTCTGTTGTTCACTGCACGCACCGCAGCATCTGGTTCAATCGTCCCAGGTTTCTCTATGCCGGTGCCAAGCGTCACCTTAGACCCAACCAACGTAGCTATCATCGGCGGCGGCCCAGCTTGGTCACCACTGGGCGGTGATTCAGGCCGTTGCTACTCAGGTGGTTGTGGTTACACAGGTTGGATCAAGAGCTCATTCGCTCTGCAAGCGACTGGCACCTACCAATTGGAATTTGGTGTGACCAACTGGAACGATAACAGCTTCCAAACTGGGATGGCGATTGATGGTGTGACAATCAACGGTCGTGACATCAGCAACCCAGTGTCAGCACCAACCTCACTCGGCCTGCTGGGCTTAGGTTTGGTCGGCGTAGCACTGCGTCGCCGTCGCAAATAATGCAAAACGCCGCGTCATGACGCGGCGT
>DMYW01000002.1:187856-310777 GCA_003482455.1 Rheinheimera sp.
CCGCGTCATGACGCGGCGTTTTTTTAACTGGCAGCATCGCGGCTCTGCGTGCTGCCAGTGCTACTTTATACTGCTGGTTGCCGCCTTTAGCATTGCGGCAAGTTAAAATCCAACCGGACTTTTTGGTTTTTCTTTATCACAGGCTTGCCTTGCTCGATGCGCGGCGCATACCGCCATTTCGCCAACGCCTTGATAGCTTCTTCGCTGTAACGCCCAGCCGGTTGTGACTCGATCGCTTTGATATTCACCGGATGGCCTTGTTCATCGATATCAAACTGCATGACTACATATCCACACGAAGAGAATGTGGCAGCGGATTTTGCTGGCGCCGCTGCTGTCGTGCTGTTGCTGGCCGCTTGGTTGGCACATGCGCTGAGTGTTAATACGCTGCTGCTCAATAAGACGCATACCAGCAGTTGATTAAAAAGTTTCTTCACACCTAAATCCTTTTCTCCGATCTACGCACCCTTGTGATGCGACCTCAATGCCAATCGACACCGCGTCCATTTTACACAGGTCGTAAGCAGAGACTCCAGCGTGGCGATTGCGCTTCGCGCATGCCTGTCGGGTGTTTGTCAGGTATCTGTCGGCAAAAAGTACTGCCGTCGTCGTCACCGCCATGGCACACTCGGTTCATGCTGCAAGGGCAACAAGGGTGAGGACTTTCGATGGTGTTAAAGCAATTACGTTTAAGCCGACTTTGGTCACAAGAACAACTGGCCACTATGTCCGGGTTAAGCGTGCGCACGATCCAACGGATTGAGAGTGGCCATACGCCAAGTTTGGAGACGCTCAAAAGCCTCGCCGCTGTGTTGCAAGTGGATGTCGCAACCTTACAGCAGGAGTCTTATATGCCCGACCAACAATCCATTCACTGGCAACGCATGCCCCGCACCTTGCGCTGGCTGTTTGCCTTTAACTTTTTTGTTTACGCCCACAACGCGCCGCGGCGCTGCGCGTAGAAATCGCCAGCCACCTGTTTGGCTTTGGTTTTTGCGCCTTCGGCCTCGTCAGCGAACCGGCGCTGGTCGGCGGTTTATTGTTGTTATTAAACGCCTATTTGTTTCGACTACATTTGTGGCTGGGTGACAAATACGCAGTGTGGTACGACCCGCCGGAACCGCAGAGCTGAATCAACCAAAGTGCTTGAATAGGCCAAATGCTGGGCCAACCGCAGTTTTTAAACCAACCGCGTTAGCCTGAACTAAACAACAGGTTGGCACGCTCTAAATCGACGTGGTCATCAGCCTGTTATCTATTGTGATCCAACCGCGGGGTGAGACAGAGTCGCCCCGCACATCCAGCATGCAATCATGACGCAGCAGCGTTCTAATGTCTGCAGCAAGCCATGCACAGCTGTGGTATGGTTAACAAAAGGTTGAATGTTCTTAAATCAGCTCGCAGGGGTGGCATGATGCGGTTTCCTTTGGTATTGACGCTTCTCAGTTGCGCTTATTTGCTGGTTGGCTGCGGCGGGGCTGACACACCGGCCAATGAAACAACCAAGCCCCCAACCGGCAGCACGCCACCAAGCGCCACAGAACTGTTAAAAGACAACCTCGCCATTCCTGATAATCGCAACAGCTTACCGCTGAACGTGCTGTTTTTTGGCAACAGCCATTCCAGCCCGCTACTGCGCCAAAGCCTGCAAACCTTGTTGCAAACCGGGCGGGACAATAACGCCAACACCGCTGGCGGCGTTGGGTTGGCTTATTTAGATGAGCGCTGGGCGGATTCCAGCAACTTGGCGTTGTTACACAGTCAGCGTTGGACTCATTTAGTCCTACAAGCGCAAAAATACTCACAAAGCGGGCAAGTGGACTACTCCACTGTCGCAGCGCAATTGTGGGTGGCCAGTGCCAAACGTCGCGCTGTTACGCCAGTGCTTTACCCAGAACACCCACAACGCGGCAATACGTTAGAAGGTATGTTTTTGTACCGCCTGCATCAGTCGATCGCCAAGGCCCAATCCGCCTGCGTGGCCCCCATTGGCCCAGTCTGGGATGCCGTATTGCAACAACATCCTGAAATCTCCTTGCATCATGACGATGGCAATCATTTCAACGCGACCGGCGCCTTGTTAACTGCCTACGTAATGTACGAAGTGATCACCGGCAACCCGGCCGACGCCTTACCTGATATCGCCAACTTAAATATTGCCAATTCGACTCAGCAAATCCTACGGCAAGCCGCGTCTGCGGGGCTGCAGCAATATCCGGCCTGTGCGTTTTGAAATGGGAGCGCGGTTAGCTTTGGATTGAAGCGACTGGGCTTTGGCATAAAGCCATATTGCAAGTTTCCAATTTCGCCAAAGCCAACTATGGTTGACTAGAAAATCTCCGAAGTAAGCCAGTAGAGATTGCCCATTCTTGCCAAGGATGAAACCCATGCATCTACTGAAACAGCTTTCAATCGGCTTTTTTGCGCTCGCGTTAACCAGTTGTGGCAACTTAAATTCAATCCATCACCAGTCGTTGGTCGACTACTCCACCACCCAAGTGATCACTACCGATGCCAAGCAACGGCATTTGATTGCGGCGAGAAAAGAAACTCAAACGGTCGACACAGACAAAAAAACTACCACCACCACGGTATCGCACATCATCTGCGCAGAACCTAGCCCTGACGCATTTTCCGTCTATTCGGCAGCCGTTGCAGCCGACGCTAGCAAAGCCAATGAACTGCAAGCCGGACTGCGCATCGCCACAGGCGAAACTGGCGCCACTATTGGCCTTAGAACCGAATCCATCCAATTGCTGCGCGATGCTATGTACCGACTGTGTGAAGCCTATGCCGCAGGCGCATTAACGAAACAGCAATACGCAGAGCTACTGCAAAAGTATCAAAAATCCATGGTCACGCTGATTGCTATCGCGCAATTGACCAATGCGGTGCGACCACCGCAAGTGGTTATCAGCAATCAAGCGCAGCTGCAGGCCACTAGCGATTTGTTAGCAGCGAAAAACAAACTAGACGACGCTAGCGCTGAGCTTGATAAGCAAACCACGGAACTCGCTTCGTTGAACAAAGAATTAAAGGATTCAGAGACAAAACTAGGCAAAGCCTACAAAGAGGCTTGCCCTAACGGCACCGCAGTCGAACCGGCAACACAAGCCGATTGCGAAAAGCATAACAAGCTTTTAACCAAGCAAACAGATACCATCGCCAAACGCAGCAGCGCTGAAAAAAATCAAAAAGAGTGGCAGAAAGTGGTTGATGGCGAGCAAGCCAAACTGTTGCTTAGCAATACTTCCAGCTCAACTGTGACGCCAATTGTGGTGACGCCGATAGACCCCAAAGCATTGATACATATCGCAAATGTCGTCAGCAACATGACAGATGCAGTGTTTACCGATGACTCAGTGCAGGCCTGTTTGGGCATATTGCGTCAACCGGCTGATCAGCAACAACTTTTTGTCGAGGAACTGGAAAAACAAAATGTAAGCCTTGAACAGGTGAAACAACTGTGTGGCTCCATCCTCTTTGGCCCCATCAGTAACTTAGTGCAAGCGAATAAAACTAACGGCAACTAATCACCATCATGCCCCATGCCAAAGCGCCCTACGCTTTGGCATTAGCCACCTGTGCGACGTAGACGGGCAATAACATAGGTTCTAAGCACACCAGCACGGATTCAGGGCAATGTTGCCGACACAACAGGTTGATCGCCAACAAACCTTGCAAGCGGCGCTGCAAACGCCATAACTGCCAGCGCCGACGCCAGCGGACTAGCGCTGGCGATGCGAGTACCACAGCAGCGCTGTCGATGACCAATAACAACTGCCAGTCTTCTTGGCAGGTTTGCACATTGCAAATGTCGGCGCGCTGCAGCCAGGGAAATTCTTGCAAAACCTTAGCTAGTTCGTCGACAAACAACCGGGCTGCCTCGCCTTGCAACGCGCTGATCGCCGCTATTTGCGGCAGCTGAATTTCAACATGCGGACTGGTCAGTAACAAGCTTTGCTGCCACAACCTCTGCCAAATTGAAGGGTGTGAAGTCAGCACTGCAGGTACGTGAAGCTGTGCTCGACTGAGCGTTTTTGCGGGCATCCATGCCTCCAAAAAATACGTTTCGTTTTATCCTAAGCCTTTTCGTATAAGTCTCCAAAAAGGAAACAATAATCAGCGAAATGACCTGGGCAAGATGCATGCCGTAGCCAAGCGCAACTTACGGCTTGGTGGTAGGCTGCAGACGTTTGATATCTCCTTGCATCGCATCCATTTGCGCTATGGTCAGTTCGTGATGTGGTGTCACATCAAAATGCCAAATCAAGTTGCCGCTTTTTAGCAAACTCAAATGGTTGGGATAATCCAGCGGCATTTGCCAAATCAAATCGTGTTTCGACCAATCGGATTGCCAATACAAGGTATTGCCGCGGATACGAATGTTTTGCATGTGATGCGATTGCTCTGCCGTTAACTGTACCACTAAGGTCAGCGCCGGGATCGCCGGCCATGGCTGCGCTAGTGCGCTGTGCGCAAACTGATACCAAGCTTGGCGTTGATGCACCAGCCAGCGCTGCGCTTGTCCGTCAAAATACAGGTTGTCCGCCGCCAACTCATGTTGTTGCACCACGCGACCTTGCAAGTTATACAGCCGCAACGTCTGGCCATCAAAGCTAAACAGGGTGTCGTTGTCCACCCAGCCAATGTTCTGCAAGGCCCTTTGTGTTTGGCTAGGGAACTGCAACAAGGTGCTGTGACGGTCGTACAGCACCAGATCATGATCGCGATTCGACAGCAGCATCGACAAATCTGGCCGCCATTCAAGGAAATTCACATAGTCATAACCTTGGTAATGCGACAACTGGCTGATGCGATTTTGACTGTGCAAATAGACTTCACACACCCCGCTGCGCCGCGACATAAATGCAGTCTCGCCTAACGGATTACTCACCGGCAAATAATCAATGCTGGTGGTGGAGAAGATCGGCAGGTTGTCCTTGTCACGAATGTCCACTTCCCAAGCTTCTAATCCAGCGTACAGGGTGCCTGTGGCATCGGCGCTGACGCTGGTGAACAGACCTTGCGCCGTCGTAAATACGCTGTAACTCGAACCATCGGCGCGTTTTGCCAACAAGGCCGCATGTTTGGCATTGTCATTGGTGATCATGGCACCTTGGCTAGCATCAAAGGCGATTAACCAAACCGGGTAAGGCCACGTCAATTGCACAGTACCTGTCAGATCAATCAGCTGACTGTTGTGCTGTGCATCGGTCACTAAATAATAAACATTGCCTTGCCAGCCTCGCACCGCCGTAACGAGACGCTGATCTGCCCGCAGCGGCAATGGGATGGCTACCCATTCTTTTGTCCCCAACCGATACAAATAAGCTTGGCGCGTCTGCTGTTGCTTTAGCACGAGCACCAATTCTTCATCGCTCTGCCACACTGGCTTTTTGGCCTCGTCACAGGGATGAGGCGTCGCGATATGACTCACGGCGCCTTGCGCAGAAACCACGCGCAATTCGCAGCTATCCTCGCGGTAATGCCAAAACGCTAGCTGTGGCTGGGTCGGATGCCAGGCAGGCGTAGCGATCCGATTGGCAAATTGCTGGTAGAACAGCACTTGCCCTTGCTTGTCGCTGATCTCCAAGCGCTGAATATCTTTGACATAAGCCAGCAAGTTTTGGCTCGGGTGCGCGTCCACAGCATATTCAATGCCCAGCGCATAACTGACATCACTGACTTGATACACAGGTGCAATGGGTGGTTCATCATCTTGAAACGACGCCACCGCGCGCAGACCCAACATGGCGATCAGCAGCAGCGACAGCATGGCCACTTGATGCCAGCGTGTTAGGCGTTGCCAACGATCACGTAGCCCTGAACTAGACGACGGTGGGATTGACGGTTGAGTAGGCGTGACTGGTAGCGTCGGCGCGCTGGCGTGCTCGCGTTGTACTGGAGCTATCCAGCAATAGCCTTTTTTCGGCACTGTTTTGATGTAGGTGGGCTGGCGAGTTGAGTCATCCAGCAGCCGACGTAACTTGGTCAACAGTTGGTACAAGCTGTTTTGTTCAACCACCAAGTTCGGCCATAAGCTTTGTTGCAGCCTGTCTTGCTCCACCACCTGACCGGCGTGTTGTAGCAATAAACACAACAGCTCGGCCACCTTAGGCTCTAGCTTGTGTTCAGTGCCATGTTGACGGTGCACCAGCACATCACGCGCCGGTTCAAAACAAAAATCACCAAATAGATAACGACCAACGTCACTCGCAGTGGGGTGGTCGGTTGGCTGGGTTATTGGGGTCGATGCGCTCAAGTCCACTCTGATCTCGCGGCCAAATCATTTGCTGCAGGCAACCTTACCTGCCAGTCCCTGAATGTCAATGTTCATCAGGCTTTGCACAGCATTCTTCAGGAAAAATTCAGAAAAATAAGACCGCCAAGCTGCTGCAATGCCAAGCAGTTTTCAGCCAGTACAGGTTTTTCATATGCACCTTCGTTTCCCAATCGCCGCCTTGCCATGGGCCATCACATTGGCATGTTCAGCACCGAGCCAAGCCAACAGCTTGTTCGATCAGTTGCAAACCTCTTCTGCCGACCGCACGACCTTGGCATCGTCGCTTGCTCGGTCGCCAGCGGGCATCACCATCGATGGAAAATTTGATGAAGCGCAGTGGCAAACAGCCAGCCGCTTTGACACTTTTTACCAAGTCTTGCCGGCCACCTTAAGTCAAAGCACGGACAAGGTGCAGGTCAAAACCTTTGCGAACAGCGACGGCATTTATGTTGGCATCACCAATTTCCAAGCCAAAGGCCAGCGGCAAAAACAATACAACCTGCAAGACGCTTTTATGCAGGCCGACTTTAACAACATCATCATCGATTTTGCCGGTGATGGCACAGCGGCGTATCTGTTTTCGATGACGCTAGGTGGTGGCGTGCAAGACGCCGCCATGACACCACAGTTGCTGCGAGACTATGACTGGGATGGCATCTGGCAAGTGGCACATGCCGAAACCGACGACTATTGGACCAGCGAATTCTTTTTGCCGTGGCAATCGGTGTCGTTTCGCCATCGCTTGCAAGCCGATGGTCTGTCAAAAATCGGCGTGTCGGTGCAACTTTATGATTTATCAAAAAACTTTATCTATGGCTCACAGCCACAAAGCATGGCGCGCAGCGACTTCTACCTCAATATGCCCAAAGTGGCGTGGCAGATTCCCGAGCAAGCGCATTGGCAAGTGCTGCCTTACATGACACAGCAATACGATGGCATCACGCAACGTGCTAAAACCGAAGTGGGCGTGGATGTGAGTTATAAACCGAACCATCATCAGCAGTTAAGCGTCGCGCTCAACCCCGACTTCGGCCAAGTCGACAGCGACGAATTAGTGCTGAACTACAGCAATGTCGAAACCTTGTTAACCGACAAGCGGCCGTTTTTTACCCAAGATTTGGGCTTTTTCAGCACCTTGTCGTTGCAAGATAACTTGATGATCCACACCAGGCGCATCGGCGCCGGCAGCGATGATGGCGAAACCTTTATCACCCCCATCGACGCGGCCGTGCGGTTTACCCATCAAGGCGAAGCCGTCAATATCGGCGCCTTTGCTGTGAAAGAAGACACATTAGAGACCGATGCCGGCAAATCCTTTTATGCTGCCCGCAGCACCTATCGCACCGACCACTGGCAAAGCGGTGTGTTGGCGACCCGCACCGAACGGCCTTATCTGGGGCGAACCGCGGATACCTTGACGTGGGACAGCCAATACCAAAGCGCCACCTGGTCATGGCAAACCGCCGTGTCACAAAGCCGCATCGACGATGCAATCACAGCGCACGACAGCCAGCAACAGGTCGCTAGCAACAGCCAAGGGCTGGGCTGGTGGGCGGCCGGCAAATACCAATTTACGCCGCGATGGGATGTCGGTGTGGAAGTGTTTCAGCTAGACGATCAGTTTGATAACAATGACTTAGGTTATATGCAGCGCAACAATTGGCGCTATCAGGCGCTCAACACTAATTTCACCCAAGCGCCAACGCTGAAGTGGCTCAATCGAATAAAACATCAGCTGGGTCTGACGCAGCAACAAAACCAACAAGGCCAGCGCCTCAGTGCCAAACAAGATTATCTAGTGACCTGGTCGCTGGGTAATGGCGCCTTGGTCGAGTCACAACTGGTTTATCAAAGCGCCGGTTGGCAAGACAACATCGGCTATCGCAGTGATGCGTTTTATCTGCCAGATACTTGGAGCCGCCGCGTCATGTACATCAGCCCTTATGTTGGCACTATGACCTGGGCAGCTAGCGTGCAACTCGATGACCAAGGCTTGGACGGGCTGGCGCGGCAATATGGGCTGGATTTGACCTTCTTACCTCACCCGAATTGGACGGTGAACTTTAACCATTTTTTCCGCGAAGGCGACGGCTGGCTGATTGCCAACCAATTCAATCAAGTCAGTAGTTACGACAGCGATTTTTACGCCAGCACGCTCAAAATCTCCAGTTTGCTGGCAGATAATTTGGAACTGGGGATCGCAGTGCAATGGGCGCTGCTGGATGCCGATACGCAGCAGGTGTATCAAGTGACGGGCGGGGCGCTCGCGCCTATCTCGACTGCCGATACCAGCTTTCATGACCATCGCTTGACCGCCCAAGCCAAGCTGCGCTACAAGCTTGGCGCATATTCCGACTTGTATTTGGTGTACAACCGCGCCGGTGTGCAAGACATGGACGATACAACGCCTAGACCTTGGTTGTCGGACGTGAGTGCCAAGGTTCAAGACCTGTGGCAACACCCAGTGCAAGACCTGTGGACCGCGAAAATTCGCTACGCATTTTAACCCTAACGGAGATTGTAGTGACGCTTTCGCTGGCGCAGTCTAAATTGCTGCGGGGGCGAGCAAGCTGGCCAGTGGCATCTTGGCCTAGAACATGCCACAACCCCGGCAGCAAACTGCTCCGCCCAGCCGCTGCAATCTCGTGCTGGTCGGCTGGGGGAAAGTTCCAAGCAGCAGAAATGTGGCAGCAAATGCTAGCTGTCGGCCATCTCAGCCTGCCGCGTGGCTGTCTGTGCTTTCGGCATCGGCGCTTTAATGCCGATCAGCAGCGTCAGGCCACCGACTGTGATAAAGGAGACGATTCGGCTTAACGAGCCGGCATCGGCCAAATCGACCAAAAACAGCTTCGATAGCACCACGGCTAACAAGGCAGCACCACATTGCCACCGCAACCGATGCTGCAATTGATGGCCGCGCCACATCAGCACCAGTGCCAGCAAGGCCCAGCCAATCGACAGCGCTAACTGAATTTCACTGGATTGCCACAAAGATTCAAACGACCACGCCAACGACAAGCTGAGCTGAATGCTGCGCACCAGCAGCACTGTGCCGGTGATAAACCCAAGCAGCGCCAGTTGCAGGCGCAGGCGTTGCCGCGTGGGGTGTTGCGCCGACACAGCAAGCAGGTAATGCCACCAACACACCATCGACAACAACATCACCAGATCTGGCCAATTTAGCAGCACCATACCGTCCACTTCGGCCACTGCACTCCAGCTCCAGATGGCAAACAAACACAGTTGCCATGGCAGTGATAACCAGCCCAGCGGCGGCGCTTGGTGCGGCCAGCGGTCACGAGTCGTCAGCCACAGCACCCATTGATGCGGCACGGCGATCACGGCAAACATCAGTGCAATCACTTGGTTATTGCTTAGCTGCCAATCGTAACTCCACACTTGCGCTTGCCATACCAGCAAGGCGCCGAGCAGCCACGGCATGCCCAGCAGGTACGCCAGATGTGGCTTATCGAGTGTGCGCAACCAGCGATAATGCACCCAGGTCAAGACGCTGATGCCAATCGCGCCAGCCCAGTTCAATACAGGCATCCACACGCCCAATTCGACTTGTTGCGAGGCTTCTTGCAGATACAACCAGAAGGCAAATGGCAACAGGCTGTATCCCCAAAGCCGCAGTGTGCCCAAGTGCCAACGACCGGCAAGCCACAGCGCCGCTAACGTCGACAAGGCGGCCACCAGCACTTGCCACGGTAATTCCGACGACACATGCGCCTGCAGTTCGGCAAAAAACGCCCAATGCCAGAAACACCAACCGCCAGCCAACGCCAGCAAGCTCAGTAGCGGTTCCAGCGACAACAACGGAGTAGCCGGCGGTTTGCGATCGAAACTGCTGGCCATCGCCAGCAACGACAAGGCCAGAACGAATAGATTGATAAAGTCGCCTTGAATAAACCACCAATCGCCGGTGTGCGTTGGCAAATTCAGCGTAAAAGACACTAGAGCGCCCAGCATCAGCAGATAAGCACCGACGCGGCTGACCCGACTTTGTTGCACAAAACCCAACCAGCACAGACCCGCTGCTTCCAGCGCCCAGCCAAACGAAGTCCACTGGCCGCCTTGCCAAAATGGCACAATCAAGGACGCAAACATCACTGCAAAGCCCAGTTGAATTTGGCCAAACCGTTGTAAATCATCACGCTGTTGCCGGCGCACCACCCCATACATGCCGGCGTAAATCAATGCGTAAGCGATAGTGCTGAAGGTATCACCTTGCGCGAACTGTTCGGTTAACAACAACTGCTGCGCAAACGAGACCAGCGGCAAGCCAAACACTAAGCTGCCATCGACAAAGCCGCGCATCTTGTGGCCTTGGCGCAAGGTGAACCAATAACCGATCAGCAAATACATGGCAAAATAAGCAGCAAAAAACGGCTGGACCAGCGCATAGTCACTTGGCTGATAACTCCATAATTGCCACCCCGTGGAAATACCAAAGGTCAGCACAAAACCAGTCCAATTCAGCGGCCGCCACAGTTGCAGGTGCGCCAGTAGCAACACGCCTAAATTCAGCAGCAAATAATAGGTGAACAAACCGACAAAGTTGTTCGAGCCATCGGACGTCAAGATCGGCACCAAGAAGCCGCCTACCGTGGCCAAAATGGCCAGCGGCTGCGACTGCTGCAGCCAAGACAAGCCGACACCCGCCAGCACGGTCACTAACATCAGGCCAAACGCCGTACCGCTGTCGATCATCGGATAATATTTACAAGCCGCAAACAGCATCAAATAGACAATCGCGATGCCGCCACCTTGCAGCAGGGGCGCGTGCTGGCCCAATTTGTCGCGCTTGACCCAGCCAAGACCAATCAACCCCAAACCGACCGCGCCGATCAGCCCCAACCGCACTTCCATCGACAACAACCCTTGGTGGGCAAAATACGTCGCTAAAAAACTTAAGCCGATAAACAGCACTGCGATGCCCGCCAACACCACCGGATTGACTTTAGCTAGCAGCGTTTGCAGCCAGCGGCTGACGGATTTATCAGGTGACCTTGCTGCGGCTGCAGACGGATTTGTAGAAAGGGCGACTGATTGACGCGCAGGCGAACTTTGCCATGGGTCTTGCTCAGCAGCTGGCGTTTTTGCGGCGCTGCTGAGCACGCCTTGGCTATCCGATACCGACCAAGGGCTCTTCGGTGATGTCGCGCTGTCAGACACCACGCTGGGTGCAGACTCATTGAACTCAGCGCGGGCATCTTGACTCGACAACGCCTCGGTCGCCACAGCGGCGCTGGCAGACGCTGCCGCCATCTCATCGGCGACCTGTTGCGGTTTAGCGGGTAACGCGGCTTTTTGTTGCTGCAGCAAAGCGCGTAACTGCGCTACATGCTGCTGCAACGATTTGAGTTGTTGCGCCAGCTGCTGACTGCGTAGTTGCGCATCCAATGCCATCCCGAGCGCCAAACCGATCGCCAGTCCAGGCACCACCTGATCGTCAAACATGCCAATCAGCAAACCCACTAACGCACCAATTGCGCTCCACATGCCAAAATCCCTGTGCTTATTCGTCACTGTACCTTAGCACCGCTGCGACACTGGGTTCAATAATTGCAGATATCTAGCTGATTTTTATGAAGTTTGTTGATGCGCCACTAACACAAACACCGAATAAGCACCATGCGGTTTTTGCATTACGCTGGCATCAAACGTGTTCACCTCGACAAAGCCGGCCGCTTGCGCTTGGGCGCTTAGCGCAGCGCGGTCAAAGCCGTGATGAAACACGCCGGTATCTTCGGTGTGAAAACTGCCATCTTCGCTGTCTAAATCAGCCAGCGCGATAAAACCACCGGCTTTGACCAAACGCTTAAAAATCAACAACAGCGCCGGAATATCAGCGATATGGTGCAGCGTCATCGACGAAATGACCCCGTCAAAGGCGCCCAGCCACGCATCAGGCAAGTCGCCTTGGCATAAATCCCGCTCGACAATCTCCAGCTCACAGGCAATAGCACCGGCTTTGGCACGCAGCTGCGCTGTCATCGACGGCGACACATCCACCGCCGTGATGTGCGCCACAAACGGCGCCACCCGCTCTAGCAACAAGCCAGTACCGGCGCCAAAATCCAATAAGCGCATGCCACTGTGCAGCTGCGTGTGCTTGAGCACCGCCTGCGAAATTTGGTCCACATTCTGTACGCGCTGGCTGTTGTGTTCGTATTGCGCCGCTTTTTGCGCGAAAAAATCGTGCGTCATGAGGGTCTCCTTGCCGTGTTTTGCTTGGCCGTGTTGAGCTCGGACTGGTTAAGGCTGGCCGAGTTTAGTCCGGCCTTGTTTAGCCACAGCTTGGCACAAGCCAGCTGCGCCTACACATTCTGCTGGTTCATCTTCGCCATCACTGAGCGTGATATGCGTTCGTATCAACCGCGAGTTAGTTGTTAGGTCGTGGCGCTATGCACCACCTTAGGCTCGGCCAGCAACGGCTTGATTAAATCAACCGCCAAGCTGTACCCAGGCATGCCACAGACGACCGCGGCGGTCTCGGCAACGCCGTGCAGCTCCGCCAAAGTGGCGCCAGCCTTGTGCGCGGCGCGAATATGCAAGGTTGCAGCTGCTACTTCATTGCGAGCGATCAGCATGGCGAGATGCACCAGCTGCTGCGTTTTGCGGTCCAGCGGATTGTGTGTGATGAGTTGTTCGCGCATCGCTTCAATCGCCATCACTGCTTGTTCTCGCCCAACCGCTGACGCAAGGTGCAGCCGATCGCTAACTTTGGCGGGATAGTGCCCAAGCAAGGCGTCATAACTCTGCTGCAGTGCCGATGCAAATGCCGGATCAAATACCATAACTATGCCTACCGTTAGCCGATTAATGCGTGAAGTTCAGGTAATTCCAAAAACTCCGGCGGCAAATAACCTTGCTGGCGCAACAACAAATCGATTTGGCCAAAGTGATAGGCGTGATGTGCGTACATGGCCCACAAAAATCCCTGTACCGTGTACAAGCGCCCGATAAAGCGAAATTCCACCTGCAATTGCGCATCCGGCAATGCGTTGATCGCGTCGCTGATCCGCTGCAATTGCTGGCGATACTGCGCAATCAATGCCTCACCGGCCGGTTCGGGTTGGACCATTGGCACACCCACTGGCGGTGGCAGGCTGTCGCCCGTGCGCACTTTGGCCAGCGCCGTCACCCAATAGTACTCGGCTTGCAACAAGTGGCCGCACAGCCCAGCGATGGTAATTTTGCGGATGCGCTCGCCCAAAAAATTGGTCTCTGAGTCGGCAGGAATACTCGTCCACAACTCCGCGGGAATGGCTGACAAAATCGTCAAACTTAAGCTGGCTTGTTGTTGGTACATAGAAACAAATCGGGCACGTTCATTCATGGCTTCACCTACAAGATTGGGTTGGTAGATGCAGCTTAGCAGTGCCTATAATGTGCATGTAGATCCCTATTTGTGCCACCATTGTTCTGGAAATAAGAACGCATGAACAAAATCGACGAATTAATCGCCTTCGCGGAAGTCGTTAATAGCGGCAGTATCAGCAAAGCTGCCGAGCGACTAGGGCTGGTCAAATCGGCGGTCAGTCGGCGCTTAAGTGACTTGGAAGATCGGCTGCAAGTGCGCTTATTGCATCGCTCGACCAAAGGGGTGCGCACCACAGAAGCCGGCCAAAGTTTTTACACTCGCGTGGTCGGCATTTTGGCGGATTTGGATGATGCCGAATTATCAATCACCGATGCCGCCGCCAATCTTTCGGGCACCATTCGTATCACAGCGCCCGTGGGCATTACCCATCAAATCCTGATGCCGCATTTCGCCAATTTTTTGAAACTCCATCCGGATTTAAAATTCGATATCTTTTTGTCTGACCGAGTGGTCGATATGGTCAATGAAGGTTTTGACTTGGCGATCCGCGCTGGCACCTTGGCCGATTCACGGCTGGTGGCGCGCCGCCTTACCGATTTGACACGAATCACCTGTGCCTCGCCGGAGTATTTGGCCGCTCATGGTGAACCCACCGATCCAACACAACTCAGTGCTCATCAAGGTATAGTTTCATCGAATGTGCCCGAGGCGCTCTATTGGGGCTACACCATGCCCGACGGCTCTAGCTATTCCGCCAAGCCCATGACGCGTTTGAAAATTAATGATGGCGAGTCCGTGATCTGCGCGGCCGTCGCTGGGCTTGGCATCGCTGCGGTGCCGGCGTTTTTGTCAAAACCTTGGCTGGAGCAAGGAGTGTTAAAACCGATTCTGCAGGATCACCCTTTGTTATCCGGTGGCTTGTTTGCACTTTACCCAGCCAATCGACACCTCGCACACCGCGTACGCGTGTTGATAGATTATCTGAAAGACTGTTTTGCCCAATCACCGGTGGCGTGAAGTTGGTGACGTCAAATTCATCGAAACCACGGCCAACAACTGGGACGGCGCTATCGCCGAGTTTGAACTGCACATCGAACGGCCAGGCGGTGAATTCATCAGCTTATGTTGGCCCGGCACGGTCGAAAAAACCGGCCCCAATGGCGAAGCTATGCGCTTCTAGCAACACCGCTTGCAATTCTGCACCCGCTCACGCACTTTAATTCCACCGTTTTGTCATTTAGAGCGTCACCATGGCGTTTTTTGCTCAGTTTTTTCAGCACAGTGTGCGGGTGATGGCGCCGCGCGATATTCATCAACATCATCGTGCGTCGACGCCGCTGGAGCTGCTGTTTGATTTGGTCACAGTGATCGCGGTGGCAGCTGCCGCCGGGGAATTGCATCATGCGGCGGCGCATGGGCATCTGCTGCAAGGAGCCGGGCAATTTGTGCTGGCGTTTTTTGCCATCTGGTGGGCTTGGATGAACTACAGCTGGTTTGCGTCGGCCTATGACAATGACGATGCGGTATTTCGGCTGTTGACCATGGCGGTGATGGCAGGCTCGTTAGTGCTGGCAGCCGGGATCAAGCCGTTTTTTCAGCACCATGACTTAACGTTAATTGTGTTGGGGTTTGTGCTGATGCGCTTGGCGATGGTGCTGTTTTGGCTACGTGCAGGGAAACATCATGCCGAGCGGCGCCGCACCACCCGCTTTTATGCCGTCGGTTTATTGCTGGTGCAAAGTTATTGGGTGGCGCTATGGGCATGGCAACCGGCATCTTTTGCTGCGCTAGCGTTGCTGTTTGTGCTAGGCGCGTTGGCTGAATTGGCGGTGCCCGCGCTGGCCGAGCGTCAAGGCATCACCCCTTGGCATCGTCATCACATGATGGAGCGCTACGGCTTGCTGAATTTGATTGTGCTGGGCGAAACCTTGCTGGCGTCTAGCCACGCCATCGCCGAACTGCACGAACGGTTGCCGCAGCTGTCTGCAAACCTCGCCGAACCCGCGTTCGCGCACGCATTCAGTATGGCGCTGGTGCCGCTGTTGGCGCTGGTCTTGGTGTTTAGCTTGTGGTGGCTGTACTTTTCACGCGAAGAGCATCTGCAGCAACAAAGTTACGCCATGGCCTTTGCTTGGGGTTATGGTCATTTGTTGGTGTATGGCGCAGGCGCGGCGGTCGGTGCGGGTGTGGCCGTGGTGGTCGAGCAATGGCTTGGGCAGGCGCATTTAACCGATCAAGCCGCAGCTGCTGCGTTGTCGGTGCCCGTCAGTGTGTATCTGTTTGGCTTGTGGCTGGTACGCGATCGCTTTATTTTCCAAGGACTTGGCCGCTTTGTGTTATTGGCGTTTGCCGCTGTGACTCCGTTAGTCACCGCCGCCGGCGTGCAGCTAGTTAGCAGCGACACCCAACACAGTAATCCCGCTGCGCTGTTGACGGCATTGCTGATCACCACCAGCGGCTGCGTAGCGGCCGTGGCCTTGCGCAGCAGTCACGCTTGTTGTGTGAGTCAGGCTCAATCGGCACAACACTAAACGAGGCTGATCTGCACGCCAGCTCGGGACAGTAACCGGACAGCACAACAGCGGATAAAAAAACGGTTCAGGCGAGGCTGAACCGTTATCTACAGTCGATACAAGGGCCGCAATTACTGCTTTTTCACCGTCACTTTGAGCGCTTGATCATTTAATGAGAACACGCCCAGTGGCAAACGGAAATTTTGTCGACTATTGGTCGATGGCAACTGTTGCGCCAGCAGGGGAACGAGGATCCGCGGTGTTAAAAAGTCAGATTCTATTTCTACACTTTGAGTTGAAGCCAACTTGCCCGCCTTATCATCTTGATAAAGCTTGATAATTTCAGCAAAACCTTGCTGCAGCTCAGCGGTAAAACGTTGATTCTCTGCCGCAGACACACCGTCAGCCAACTCAGCTTTACTGATTTTCACGTTGGTTTGATACATGTACCGGCCGACCCAATTGTCCTTTTGACCTGGGTTGGTTTCGACAATCATCGCCGCAGCTAAATACAGCTGTTCATTTTCAGTTTTGCTGATATAGGCATACGGGGTTAACTTGATACTTCCGACCGCATTTGCATCGAGTGCTAAACCCGAACTGGCTGCAGCTTTGCTAAACAGCGCCGATGGTTGCACATTCCATTTACCTTTCAGGGCAGCAATGTCCTCATCGGTATTTGATTCGATGGCAGCCACATTGGCCATAACCCCGATCGGCCCCAACAACAAACCTACACCCACACCGCCACCACCAAAGTTCTGTGAGTACATGACTTCGTGATCATCTGTTAACGGCTTGAAGGTATGGTTGGTCTGTTTTAAGACTTCAGAATGCGCTAATTGGTGTGATGTAGAGTTCACAACTGTCACGGGTAACGTTTGATAGGTTACCTTGCCAGCACAGGCTGTTAGCAAAGCGGCGACACAACATAAAGTGAATGGTTTCATCAGTTTTAACATAGCAACTCCTTGCGTTTTGTTTTTCTACCTTTGCAACAACACTAGGTGCGCTAGCGCAACTGGTGTCCTTTCATCCATCTACTACATAGATTCGGTATAACGAATTTGGCCGGTAACGCCACCCAGCACGCGAGTTAAGTCACGGTAGCTGACTTCATCTAGCCATGAACGTAACTGTTGCAATTCGCTTTGCAGACGGGTTTGGTCGGCACTTAAACGTAAAATAACTAAGTTTTCTTGCAAAGCGCCTAGCAGATATTCGCGTTTTTCTAATTGGTCTAGCTGGTCGATGCGAGCTTTTAACTCATTAATAGTTTTTAAGTTTTTCTCAAAGGTCGCTTGGTTTAACTGCAAGGTATAGCTCGGATCGATCTGCAATTTGTTGCCTTGCTCGCGCACGACTACTTGCACTTTCGGCGCCCGCTCCATCGAGGTTAAACCGTCGTATTCCAACTCGTTGTACAGGTCAAAATGGCTGGCTTGTTCTGCACCGATTTTATACTGCTGCTGTAATTGCTGAATGGCTTCCAAATCGTATGGGCCGACCGAACCAATCAGTTTCACCCCTGTCTCGGCAACTTTGTACAAATCGCGCGCATTGCAGCGCATGCATTGGCCGCCAGCGTTTTTGCGTAAAAAGTACAAATCACCTTGATAGAAAAACGCCGCATCACGCGCAGCGGCCAGCACCTGTTCATCGGTGGCAGTGGCATCGACTGTCAAATGCGTACTGACTTTTTGCCGCCCGGTTTGGGCTACAATCAGCACCTCGTGTTTGCTCGTACTGTATTTTGTGGGTTTTATCGCTTGGATCACTAATTGGGTTTGGTTTAGTTGATCAAACTGATAAGGCAAATTTAACGCAGCCTCGGCATTCGACACACTGAAAATTAGCAGTGCGGCGACAGCCCATGGGTACAACTTCATCGTCAAAATCCTTACAACTGTCTACTTATTTTTCACAGGATTGTACACTGAGTAACAGTACCGTTCGCAAGCCACCCAAGCAAAAGAATTGAGTGATTTTTCAACAAAAATCAGGTTCTGATCGGTTTTCCAGCTACAAGCGTAACGCACACACCATTTTTGCGGCGACCAAGCGCAGCCGCATCTGCTACGGAGCCCTTATGCTGCATATGAATTTTAACGAACGCGTGGTGATGGATACGGCCACCATGCCATGGCAAGCCAGCCCAATGCCGGGGGTTTGGCGCAAGCGTTTGGCTCGTGCTGACGAAGAGTCAGGGCACGCCACCAGCTTGGTTCGCTACGATGCGGGTTCCTGTTTTAGTGCACATGAGCACCCAGGTGGTGAAGAGATTTTCGTGCTGGATGGTGTATTCAGTGACGAAACCGGTGATTACGGCCCAGGCAGTTATTTGCGCAATCCACCTGGCACGCGGCATGCGCCATTTAGCCGAGACGGCTGTACTTTGTTTGTTAAATTACACCAGTTTGCCGACGGTGATACGGCAACCGTTCGGATCAACACCCAGCAGACACCATGGTTGCCAGGCCAAGGCGGCCTGCAAGTGATGCCCCTGCACAGCTTTACAGGCGAACACACAGCACTGGTGCGCTGGCCGGCGGGCGAAGTCTTCAAACCGCATCGGCATTGGGGCGGCGAGGAGATTTTGGTGCTGCAAGGCACCTTTTGTGATGAACATGGCCGCTATCCACGCCATTGCTGGCTGCGCAGCCCACATCTGAGCCAACATCACCCATTTGTCGATGAAGAAACCATTATTTTGGTAAAAACCGGGCATTTGCCGGATTAGACGAACGAGTGTGGGGCCGCTTTAGCTGTCCCGCACTCGTTTGGAAGTTAACGAAATTTACCACTGAAACATCGGAAGTCAGGTCAGAGTTGGCTTTGCAGATCCAAAGAATGCGCGGTCGCATTATTCAATCGCCAGTAATTCCACATCAAAAATCAGCACCGACCCTGCCGGAATTTTGCCGATGCTGCGATAGCCATAACCGAGCGCAGCAGGGATATAAAACCGCAATTTGTCGCCGATATGCATCAGCTGTAGCCCTTCGGTCCAGCCGGCGATCACGCGATTGAGCGGAAACACCACGGTTTCCCCGCGTTCCACCGACGAATCAAACACCTCGCCATTGATTAAGCGACCGTGGTAATGCACCCGCACCACGTCATCGGCCTGTGGCTTCTCACCGCCTCCACCTTTCATCAACACTTCGTATTGCAAACCAGAATCTGTGGTGGTGATGTTCTTGCGTTTGGCATTTTCAGTCAAAAACTGATTGCCACGTTCGGCATTGAGCATGCCAGCTTTTTGATCACGAAAACGCGTGTACATGAAAAACAGCACAACAAAAAGCAGAGTAAAAAATAATGCAGTACTCATGACTTCCCTAACAGTTTTGCAACAAAGATTTTATCTTATTGTTAATTATGACGGCCGTCAAAGTGTGATTTTGGCGGTACATGCACTTTACCATGGCTTGGCAATTGCTCTCTAGACTGGCACAGCAGGGAATTTAGTGAAAATCGGTACGCCGTAACAAAGCGTCGATGGTTTGCATGTACTGCTGCGCTTGGGCGTGTTGTCTCGAGATAACTAGATGTACTGGATAGCGGCCGAGCACATCGACCTTAAGCCAAGGTGCTGGCGGCGCCTGATGACTACTGACATAACAGAGAAAATAGGCAAAACGCCCACTGTTTAATAGGCGCAGCGCATCGGCTGAATTGGCTACTTCATAGCGCAATGTCATCAATGGCGAGGCATACGCCTCGTCTTGCAAGTAGGCAAAACGAGTGTCGCGCAACACTAAATAAGGCTGCTGTAACAAGTCCGCCCACTGCGTCACTGGTGGCGTTTGTTCGGTGCGGATCACGCCAAGTTCAATCTGGTACAACGGCAACTCACTGATCACATATTGTTGGCGTTGCTGGGCTGTCGGCGCGACTACAGTGGTGAAATCCACCAGTTGTTCTAATGCGCGTTCACCGCGTGGAACCGAATCAAAATGATAAAAAACCCGCCACCCCGCGGCCGCAAACAACCTCTGCACCCGGTCAATCGCAATACCAGCGGCGCGCCCTTGTTGATCTGTGTATTCGTAAGGGGGAAGATCTGAATAAAAGAAGCTCACCGACGGCTGCGCTACAACCACCATCGACACACTGGAAAAGACTATACCTAGCAGTTGCATCCATCGTTGCAACCAAACCTGCACTTTGCTACCACCGTCAACCGCTGTTGTAGCAACACTAGTTCAGTTGCAGCTAACCTGCCTGTCACTCGTCGAAAATATCAACGAATTGGTTTGGGCCCGTTTGAGCATGCCCTGTGCTAACAGCCACTGCGCCGCATAATAGGTCAGCATAATTAGTTCACCAGCAAACGGAATAGGCTGCCAAAACTTGTTCAGACCAATCAGCGAATCTGACACGATAAATAGCAGGCCACCCAATTGTAGTGACCGGTTGCTATGCTCCGTCGCCCAAGTGGCTAACGACATCAGTAAAATAACACTGATGTAAATCATCACCGGCAGCGCCATCGCTCCTAGTTGCGGCCACATCAATTGGATCACACCAAATGCATACAAGCTGTATGGCAGCAGCAGGCGTTTGTCGAGCGAGGTAACAGGTCGCAGCGCCAATAAATATCCAAGATGCCCAACCAAAAACGCGCCCAGCCCAAACACAAATAAGTTCTTGCCGTCGATGGCCAGTAAAACATCGCCGACCATGCCAAACCCAAGTCCGCATAACCACCAACCTCGGCTGCGATTGCTGGAGTTCAGTGCAAACCAGTTGCGGCCCACCGTAACGGCCAACAGCAGCAAAGGCAAAATCTTCACCACGGCACTACCTGCAAATTCACCGTGCTGACTCAATACGATATAAGTAACCGCCAACAGGCTAAACAGACCGACGCCCCATCTGGAATTCATTTGTGAGTTCTTCTTTAAGTGGTAATGCTGCCTACCTTACGCAATTTATTATTCTGACCGCAAGTCACTATTAACTGGGAATCAACGCCACTACGAAACAGTCAATCCTCAACAATAAGAAAATTTGTTGCAAATTGTTAACCAAGCTGTATGTTAAATGAACAATAAAAACAACAGGACTATGTTATGCGTTTGCACTTCTTATTTTTTGCGCTTCTTTTAAGCACTAGGGCTTCTGCCGCTGAAATTGTTCGATTTATACCCGAATGTACCCAAAATGAAATCAAGAACCAACGGGTGGAAGGTTCCTCGTCATTTCGCGAGATCCCGAAAAACCAATACATTCAAGACCTGCCGACCATCAATTATTTGCGCAAAAAACTAATCAGCAAGGCGCAAGAACAGCAGATGGATGGGGTGTTATTGCGAGAACTGGTGTTTATCAAAGATCTCGACAAACGCAATGTGTATCAGACGGTGCTTTACGCTGACTTTTTCCAATATTGCAACGATAACAACCGACTATCGACGCAAACCGCCTTGCTGTATCCCTTCCAAAAACTCGAGCGACGTTTAGAAAGCAAAGGCATCGAATTTGCCCTCAATACCAATGTCCGGGCCTTGTCGCAAGTAGACGTCTCACAACCACAACTTGCAAGTTACAACGCATCACAACCTGCCAGCATGGACGTCAATCTCGAGAGCAGTTTTGGTTTGCAACTCGGGGACTCGCAGGAAACAATCCATGCTTTATGGGGATTTCCTGGGGCACAGCTACCACTGCAGCACCATGAAATGCTGTGGCTGTACGGCCGTCAAACTGCGTTGTGGTTTGATGCGGATAAAAACTTAAAAGCGGTATTTTTCGGCCATGCCATGCTAAGCGGCTACGGCATCAATTTGATCGAATGGCATCCAAAGCTCGATGAAACGCCTTGGCTGGCGTGGCAAAAGTACCCCGTAAAATCGGAACTCGAAAACATGCAGGCTTTGTTGAAGCAGGCCGTAGAACAACCCGATGGTGACTGGCTATTTACCAAAGAAAACCGTCAGTTACACTTGAAATTTGCGGACTTTAACCCGCTAGGATCCAATACTTCACTACGCAAATTGACTGGTTTTACGTTCAATTCGTTAGAGCCGCTCCCAGACTCGATAGTCATTCAACAACAAAATGCCAGCGAGCGACAGGCGTTGTTGCAACGTCTCTCACACACGTTGCAAGGCGACGTGCTGATGCAAACCGAAGTACCCAACCTAGCGACTATGCCGTGGGTCGTCGAACGTGCGGAAACTGTCTGGTATGTACCGACAGACCAACTACAATTACAGTTTAGCAATCAACAACTTAAAAAAATCCGCATCGCCGACCCTCTGTATAAGAATCCACAAGCCAAAGATCTGCGTTGGGATTTCATGCAGGCCATTGGCATGCCAACTGTCAAACAGGAGCTGCTGGCTAAATACCCGATGATGCAAGATAACGGCGATCGCTTAACCCTGAGCAGCAGCGCGTTTGATGTGGAAATCCAATTGGCCAGCGAACAGCCTGACGCGAAAGTCGACGTGATCGAAATATCGCTGTGGCATTTACCTTGATCAACGCAAGCGCTGCCACAGCGCCGAGGTCTGGTGGTGAGCGCTTCGCCTGACACTGGTAGGATTTGCCAAACATCCCCAGCTCGGTGTTCAATAGGAACCCAATGAAAGCGCTTTCTTGGTGGGTTATGAAGAGTTGCTGGTGGGTATGCTGTATCTTGATGTGGGTTTGTCAACCCACTGCTGCCCTGCAAAGCACCGCCGAGCAAAGTGCTGCCAAGAAAAATGTCACGCAGCCAAGAGTAGCGACCACATGCGCCGTGCCGACACCACATGCCAGCGCAGCTCAAAGTGCCTTACAGCCAAAGTCTGTCGATAAAACTCGCTATCAACAGCAACTGCAAGGCTTCTGGCTGGGTTTGAGCATCGCCAATTGGACAGGTTTAGTCACCGAAATGGACAAAATTGGTGGCGACGGCCCGCAAGGTCAGTTCTATCGGCGTGACGATTGGGGCAAGCCCGACCAACCCAGTATTTGGGGCCAAGGTATCCCCAGTGAATTGTCATCGACCATTGACTGGGTGGTGCAAAGCCCTGACGGCGTCTGGGGGTCGGACGATGACAGCGACATCGAATACATCTATCTCGACGCGATGGCGAAAAGCGCATCGCCACTACTCACACCACAACAAATCCGTGACGCTTGGCTGGCGCATATTTACCGCGACGACGAAACTCCAGCCCGCACCAAGGACGGCAAACCCGAAAACTTCTTATGGGTGTCCAATCAACAAGCCTTTGATTTGATGCAACAAGGCGTATTGCCGCCGCTCACCGGCATGCTGCCGTGGAACCCGCATTACGACATGATTGATGCGCAATTGACGACGGAGTTATTTGGCGCTTTGGCGCCAGGGCGCCCAGATCTCGCCATCCAACTGGCCTATTTGCCCATTCGCACCACGGCGTCTGGCGAGGCGGCGGATATCGCCCAGTTTTATGTGGTGCTACACGCGATGGCCGCCAACGTCGATGCCAAGCAACCCCTAAAACCGCAAGTGCTGGCGATGGCAAAAGCCGCCCGCCGTTTTTTGCCTGACGATCAATACCCGGCACGGATGTTTGATTTTGTCTGGAGCCGCTACGCCGCCGGCGACAGCTGGGAGCAAGCACGTGATGCTGTGTATCAGCGCTACCAAGTACAGATGCAAGACAATTACCGACTCAGCGCACGCCAGCTGTATTGCAACGGCTGTTTTGCCGCCGGCATTAACTTCGCCTCCAGTATCGTCAGTTTGTTGTACGGCGCAGGGGATATGCAGCAGACCATCCAGATCGCCGTGTTGGCGGGGTGGGACTCTGACAATCCCGCCGCGACCTGGGGTGGCTGGTACGGCTTGATGCTCGGCCGCGATGGCGTTGAACGCACCTTTGGTCGGACGTTTTCGCAGCGCTTTAACATCCACCGCACGCGCAAAGGTTTTGCCACCGCCGCCACACCCAACGGTATCGACACCTTTGACGCCATGGCGACACGTGGCGTGCAAGTCATTGATCGCGTAGTGCAGCAGTTGGCAAAAGGCCGTTACGATCAACATTGCTGGACTATCCCTGCGGCACCATCTTCGTAAGAGCTCCCCCGTATTGCATCTAAGCTAAGGGGTTGTCGACTAGCTGAGCGGCGCGCACTCGGTCATCGCGCAGGTGGCCCGCCGCGAATAGCAAGCGCTGCCAGTATCTGCTGAGCGCTACAGCTGGCACCCCAACCGGCAAACAAGGCTCAGTTGATGCAGAAATTCAGCAACTCCGACCTGTCAGCCAAGCCCTATCGTTTGCGATGTTTTGCAACACTTTCGTGATTAAACATTAGAGAACATTAATTTTTGTACAGCTAACGTTCAGTTTCAGCGGCGCAGTCTGCGAAAACCAAGCCAACAACGAACCGCCGACTGAATCGATACAGGGCGCGTCAAATATGGCTTAGAGCAGGGTAACCTTAAGATGTACTTAAGCTTACCCTGTTAAACTCGAGGTACAGGCGATGTTGTATGTGCCATCGTCCGCAATGGAAAAAACTATCACTGAGGTGTCCAGATGCAGTTTAAACAATCTCTGATCGTCCTAGCTTTGTTATCCACTATCACCGCCTGTGGCGGCGGTTCCAGCGATTCCGGCACAGTGCAACCACCAAACGGTGGTGGCGGCACCACAACGCCGACAGTAGGCACCACGGGCGTCATCACTGGCTTTGGCAGCGTAATTGTCAACGGCGTGCATTACAGCACCACGTCCACTACCGTCAGCACCGATGACAAAGACAGCGGCGCCGAAACCGATTTAGCCGTCGGTATGGTGGTCGATGTATCAGGCACCTTAAGCGCAGATGGCAGCACAGGCACCGCCAGCAGCATCAAGTATTCCGCGCATGTCGAAGGCCCCATTAGCTTGATCGACTTAGCCACTAAACAAATCACCGTGCTAGGTCAAGTTATTGATTTTGATGACTTAACCGTATTTGAAGGCATCACCGCCGACACACTGAAAATCAATGACCGCGTGGAAATCAGCGGTTATTACAAAAACCCAGGTCAGTTCTACGCCAGCCGAATTGAACTCGACAGCAAACCAGCCCAGCTTTTGAAAGTGTACGGCGCAGTCGCTGAACTCAACACAGTTGCCCAAACGTTCAAAGTCGGCCCACAACTGGTTGATTATTCCAAAGCGCGTTTGGATGACTTCGGCAGCCAACAATTGGCCAATGGCCAAACGGTGAAAGTCAAAGGCAGCACAGTCGATGCCGCCAGCAAAGCCCTGGTTGCCACTGAAATCGATCTGAAAACCAAACCAACAACGAATCCTGACAAGCTGCGTACCGAAGGTACAGTCGCCAATGTGGTGGCAGATACCTCGTTTGAACTGAACGGTGTCAAACTGCTGCTCACTGCCAACACAGCCTTTGAAAACGGCACCAAAGCCGAGTTAATCAACGGCGCCTTGGTAAAAGTGCAAGCCAGCAATAGCACAGACGGTTGGAAAGCCGACAAAGTGGTGTTTATCAAAGCCGTTGTTAGCAAAGTCGAAGGGAAAGTCACCGCGGTCAACACCACCGACAAAACTTTCACTGTGGGCACTGAAACCTACTTGGTCACGCCACAAACCGTGTTGAAAGACGATTCCAGCCGCAAAGTGCGCTTCTTTGAGCTGTCATCGCTGGCCGTCAATGATTACGTCGAAGTGGTTGGTTTTAAAAACCCACAAGGCAGCTTAGTGGCGTTAAAAGTCGAACGTGAAAATGGCGCCAGTGCCGATGGCTACATCGAGTTAAAAGGCTTACCCACTGAAGTAGCCGCCGATTCATTCACTTTGTTTGGCAAAAAAGTGACGGTCGACAGCAACACTGTGTACTTAAACGGCCGTCGCGTATTGACACAACAAGCCTTCTTCACGCTGCTCAAAACCACCACAGTGGTTGAAGTCAAAGCCACTGCGGCAGGCAACGATTTATTGGCAACTCGCCTGAAAATCGAATCCGCCGGCAGCAACGATGGCGCGGTTGAAACCGAGTTCAAAGGCAGTGTCAGCGAAAAAGGTGCCGACTTTATTGTGGTTGGTGGCAAAAAAGTGCTGTTAACCGCCAATACCAAGCTGCGGATCGGCAAAAAACGTGACTACACAGTTGAAGGTTTCTTAACCGATGTCAAAGTGGCCGACCGCGTGGAAGTGGAAGGGACCGTCGATGCAGCAACCAGCAACATCAACGCCCGCTCCGTCTCGGTTGAGCGTGAAAACGACTAAACAAACCATAGTTAGACTGAAGTAAACGCACAAGGCCTGCATATGCAGGCCTTGTTTATTGGCGTTCCGGGGCAGGCATAGACAAGATGGACACAGCTACAACTGGCACAGACGTGGCAGGGATAGTCGTGGACACCCAGCACCGCAAGCTCCCAGAACCACGTCGCAAGCTTAGGTTTACGCCCACATCACCAGCACGGCAGCCAGCACAATCAGCGCCAGCCCCCACAAGTCTTGGGGTTTAAGTTTCTCTTTTAACCAGAACACCGAAATCAGCAAGGTAAACAACACTTCAATTTGACCAAGTGTTTTGACCAACGGCACGGTTTGCAAGCTCATCGCGGTAAACCAGCCCAACGAACCCACACAACTGGCGATACTGGTGATCAGCACCAGCTTGGGTTGCAAGCGCATTTTTTGCAGTGTTTCTGGCGATTTCAGCGCCAAATACACCAATAAAGTCACGGTCTGAATGGTCAGTACCAACAGCAGCACCCACGCGGCGCCATATGGAAACGGCAACCCCAAACTCAGGCTGGCTTCGCGCACCCACAAGGACGTCAACGCAAAACTCAAACCAGAACCCGCACCGTAGATCAAGGTGCGCCCATCCAAGTCACGAAGACTCTTTAAGCCGCTGAGCAAAAACACCGCCACAGCCCCCACTAATACACCGAGCCACCCCAGCGGCGTTAAACTCGATGCAAAAAACATCACGCCTAAGATCGCCGCAAAAATCGCTTCGCTCTTGGCCAGTCCAGCGCCAATTGCATAGTTGTTAAAGGTAAACACTTTGACCATCAAGCTGGTGGCGACAATTTGCATCAAGGCTGCCGCCACAGCGTACAACACAAACAGGGTCGGCAGCTGAGCGGGCGCCGCAGGTGCATCCCCCCAATGATACAAACCACACAGATACAAAGCCGCCAATGGCGCACCAAATAAAAAGCGCGCTAGCGTCACGCCCATCACAGGCACACTCACACTGAGCTTTTTCTGAAAGGCATTACGAAACGCTTGCATAAAGGCAGCAAGCACAGTGAAAAACACCCAGGTCATCTCAAGTCCCCACACAAAACGTTGACTGTAGCACGACAGGTCAAAAAAAAGGCGAGCCCTAAGCTCGCCTTGAGACAACAAACCGTTACCGTAGGGCAAACAATCGCCCGTGCGGCTTAGTCGTCTTTTTGCAGTTCCGCATCAATCAGATTGAAGATCTCTTGGTAGATAGCCACGTTGGTGATTTTGGTCTGGCCGCCGTCTTGTTGCATTCCTGACGCGCCCGTAGCCACTTCTTGGCGCACTAAACGAATTTGCACGCGAGTGCCGCCGGAGGCCTTTTCCACAAATACTGACGCCAACGTTTGCTGCTGGACAGTCACATCGGTGAGCACAGGCCCCAGCGGGTTGCCAAAGGTCACCGACGTTTTGGCCGCCACAAAACCAGCCTTTGAATCGGAAGTGGTCACTGTGTAACCCGCTTGCAGCAAGGCTTTGATCACTTTCGGGAAAACATCTTCCTGATCCGCGTCAAACACTTGGGCATAGACTTCTTGCGGTGCCGTCACTTGTTCAACGGGTTCGGTGGATGAACAAGCCGTCAGTAGCCCTGACATCACTAAGCCCATCACCATTACGATCTTTTTCATGGTCCAACCTACTGTTATTACTCTGCGCTTTGCTGGTTTGACTTAGTCAGTGGCAGCGCGAACCCACAACACCCCGACTTCGACGCGCGTTACCACGACCGCGTGGTGCGCCGCCAGCGTCGCCGCCGATTCTGCCCGAACCTGCCAGCGGATGCCACTAAATTGCAGATACGGATTGTGCTGCGCATCAAAGTCCGCCGGAAGCTGCAACTGCATGCCGATGAAATCCGACACATCACCAGAAGCAGCTGGGCGTTTGAGCATGGCGCGCATCGGCTTCCAAATCAGCACGGCATACAAAGCCGTCAGGCCGGCGATCAGCGTCAGCAACAAGGGCCAATTACCTGCGACCACCCCAAACTGAACCAACAAGGCGGTCGTCAGCGTCGACAGGCTCATCGCCAGCATCACCTCGAGCACCCCTGTCATCACAAAAGGCACGCACGCCAATAACAACAAACCAATGGTGGCGAGAATGACAACTGGCGACCACATCATTTGTTCACCTGAGCTTGGGTCAAGGCGGCGACAATACTCAAGGCTTCCGCCACTGTATTGGCCGTATTGGACTTCTCATTGTCCATTAGCACCACAGTGGATTTACGGGCAATTTCTTTTTTGGCGGCAATGGCTTCAGTCGCTAGGTCCAATTGCACGGCCGCTTGACCTTGTGCACTGTTGGCGGCTTCACCGATGGTTTTTAACGCATTAGCCCGGGCTGCAGCGACCAGTTCAATGGAGCGTGCTTCACCTTCGGCTTTTAATACTTGTTCTTGGCGCTGCGCTTCAGCGGCCAACACTGTGGCTTGTTTATCACCTTCCGCTAAGTTGATGGCGGCTTGGCGTTTGCCTTCAGAATCCAAAATGGCGGCGCGTTTTTCCCGTTCGGCGCGCATTTGTTTTTCCATCGCATCCAGCACAGACGCAGGTGGCTGAATATCACGAATTTCATAACGCATCACTTGCACGCCCCAAGCGGCAGACGCTTGGTTAATCGCATCAATGATCCGCGCGTTTAAGGTGTCGCGTTCTTCAAACGTGCGGTCAAGTTCTAACTTACCGATTTCAGAACGCATGGACGTTTGCGCCAACTGAATAACCGCATATTCATAGTTTTCAATACCATAAGCAGCTTTGTACGGTTCAAGCACCTTGTAATACAACACGCCGTCGATGGTTAAACTGATGTTGTCGCGGGTGATCGCCACTTGGCTTGGAATATCAATCGCGTCTTCTTTTAACGACAAGCGGTAGGCGATGCGGTCAATAAAGGGCACCACAAATTGCATCCCTGCCGTCAGGGTGTCGTTGTATTTTCCAAGACGCTCCACCACGTAGGTGGCATTTTGCGGCACGATCACAATCGCTTTACCAATCACGATCAACAATACAAAAATCAAAATCGCGGGGACAATAAATTCTTCAGGCACAACAAAACTCCTTTTTTTGCGTTTAGCCCTCACTATGCCTGACTTTCATTGGCAAATTCAAATGCTTCGCTGTGCATTTGCACAAAGCCTAATGTAGAGAACTCCCATTTCCTGTTAACCTATGGTTCAGATTTAAATGACAAAACTGCGGTTATTCTGCTCACATTGATAGGATTTATTATGTCTACCCGCCTGACTCTCATCGCCGCCATGTTGCTGACCAGCCTGCTTGGCGCTTGCTCCAAAGCTCCTGAAATCAGCACGCCGGAGCCAGCCGCCAGCGCAGAGACCAGCGAAGATGGCACCGTCGACGATAGCAGCCACGGCGGCGAAGCGGTCACTATCCACGCCCGCATCCAATATGTCACGGAAACATCGGCGCCTCAGCTAGCCTCGAATCACAAACTTGCAGCCGCATTTTATTTAGCCACCGACGCCGTCCGCTACCATGAAAACGGCACCGTCAGTTACACCATGCAAGATGGCACCCGCATTCAAGGCGCCTTAGATGCACAAGGTTCAGCGCACATTGTGAGCGACGATGCTGTCGCCGACGAAAGCTACCAAATGAAAGGCGAGTGGCCCGAAGTGATCCAGCCAAATACCGGCATGTTTCGGATTAAAAGCGTCGAACCATCGCATCTAGGCGAAGGCATGGAAGTGACGATTGAAATGGAAGTGCCAGTAAAAGGCATCAAAAAATCACTGATGCAAAACAAAGACTTAAAGATTGAAAACAGCGAGACCAAGTTTTCTACACCGCTGGAATGTTCACCGGTGAATGAAACCGAAGACTTGTGCAAAATCTTGTTTACGATGGACGTAGCGCCGACAGAAGCGCGAGATGCACAAGGCGAACAATTGCTGCCAAGCGCCATTGAACTGTATAAAAACCAAGGCAAAATCGGCGCGGATAACGGCTTGATCATGTACAGCAGCATGGTGCCGGTGTTTGGCGCTAAAACCACAATGCACGGCGAGCATTTTGTCACCGAGCTGGACGAACATTACCAAGTGCAGATGGATGGTTCGACCATGGGCCAACAGCTGAAAATTGTTGCTTGGAGCACGCCACGCGGTGAGTTCAATGAACCCGCACAAGCCAAGGCGATGACCGAATAAGCGGGCAACTCTCGGGCAAAAAGGCGCTATACTGCGCCTTTTTTTACACCGGAGTCCTCGCGATGACCTCAGAAGTCGTGATTGAAGATCTTATCGAAGGCACAGGCAATGCCGCCAAACGTGGCGCACTGATCACCGCCAACTACCGCGGTTTTTTAGCCGATGGCACTGAATTTGACTCCTCCGCTCGCCACGGCGAACCACTGCGTGTGGTGCTGAGTAATGGTCGGGTGATCCAAGGCTGGATTTTGGGCCTAACCGGCATGAAAGTCGGCGGCACACGCCGCATTCAAGTGCCTGCGGCCCTGGCATACGGCGAGCGGCAAATCGGCACTATGATCCCGCCTAACAGTGATCTGACGTTTGAAATTGAGTTGTTGGAAGTGCTGACGCGCGACTAACCAGCGCCAGCATGCCTGCCAAGAGATAGCGCTGCTAGGCGGCTTGCGTCAACACCACCAAGACGCCGCTCCAATCAAGGCCGAAGCTGCCGCCATCCAGTGGTGCTATTTCCACACCGGTATAAATGGCGAGAAATGGAATGCCAGCGGCGCAGCATAAATCGCGTACAATACTGGCCTCTTCGCGTTCACCGCCGCTAATGGCGGTCATGCGTCCACCACAGTCAAAATACAACGCCAGCCGGCCTTGTTGGCCTTGCGCTTGGATCTGCGCCAGCAGGTTTTGCGTGTTGTCGTACGCCGATTGCCACATTAACTCTGGGTCGCGCTGCATTAACATGACGGTGTCGCCTTTTTGCAAGTCAGGCTCAAACATCACCACCGCTTGCTCATCAGGTAACACACCCGCCATCAAGCGTGTGACCAACTGCTGTTCATCGTCCGCTGCAGCTAATGGCCGCGCTAGGGCCAATCGCGTCACCGGCAAAGGTTCACCGTTCGCGGTATGCCGCAAATGGCGCCACTCACGACTGCCGGTCAGCGTATCAAGCAGCGGCACTATCGGTTGTTGATCCAACGCATACAAAAATTGCCCAAACACATCGGTGACGGTAAATCGTTGCTGAGAAACAGCTGTGCAACCATGCATGATGCAACTAAACAGCTGAAATTCACCCGCCAGTTGTAAAGCACTTGCGCTGTGGCGGCTGACGCCATCGCCGGTAAATTGCCAGGTCAGATTGAATTTGCTATCGCCCAACAGGCCAGCACCAAACAGCGGAATATGCTGCAAACGCTGGTGGTGGGTTCCTGCGATCAGCGGCCCTGACGGGATCAGCACAGGCGGCTTTTGCGCGGTCGCCGCAAAATGCACCGAGTCATAAAACAATAACAAGCATTGACTGTCATCGAGATTGGGCAATTGTCCCGCCAGCACTTCACCGGCTAATCGCGGGTCGCGGTAAATATCTTGGCTGGTGGCCAGCTGCCATTCCCAATCCTCGCCAGTGAGCAAAACCACGGCGGCGCAAGCACCACTGGTGACACAGGCCGCGCTCCAGCACAAACCCATGGCGGAACCGCCAACGATCGGCACCCATTCGCCAAGGCGTTCGCGAAACCCTGCATAGACGGCATGGGCATCCAATTCACCACTGCAAAAGGCAATAGCCAGGCGGGGTGGGGTGGCAGGAGGTAATTTTGACAACGCCTCGGTGACGGCATCGCGACCTGCACAACGTGCATCTGCGACCGTGCTTGTTCCAACAAAAGCCTGCATGACATCCTTAATCAACCGAAAACTTTGTCCCGATTGTACCGGAATTGTCTGCAAAAGCAGCGCTTTGATGTTCGAGCTGTTGAATAAATATCCATATTTTACATTTAATTACGCATGTCTCGCCGGAAAAGCCGGTCGTTTTAGCAACATTGTCCCTAAAAATGCGCTATAGCTTTGACCTAAAGGAAGTCGGTCTACAAGGAATCATGCACATGCGCCAGGCTGAATTGCAATGTTGGCTAGTCGACGACAGTCCGACGGTACGGCAAGTGTTGTTACACCTGTTGCACGAACAAGCGCCAACCTGGCAACTCCACGAATTTGCCAGCGGTGCAGACTTGCTGCGGCAATTAAGCAACTCACGCGCGCCTGAACTGATCTTGATCGATTTGAATATGGCCGGTATGGACGGCGTCGAATTGCTGCGGCATTTAGCGGCTCGCAGCTGTAAAAGCCAGTTGGTGATTTGCAGTGGCGCGCCAGTGCGTGTGCTGCAATCTGTCGGTGAGTTGTGCCGAGCGCTGCAGCTGAAACTACTGGGCACCATTCTCAAACCCGTGACCATGCAAGCAGTCACCGACTTGGTGCGGTTGGTCGAGCAACCACAACGTGCGGAGCCGCACAGACCTGTCACCGCACCTTTGCAAGTTCACGAAGTGCTACGCGCCTTGCAGCAACATCAATTTTACCCTGTGTACCAACCCATAATTGACCTGCGCAACAACAGTTTACGAGGCTTTGAAGTACTAAGCCGCTGCATCCATCCCAGCCGGGGATTGGTGCCACCAGACGCCTTTATCGGTAGTTTGGAAAAATATGGGCTGATCCAACTGCACACCTTCGACAACTTGGAAATGGCGCTGCGTGACTTGCAAGGCTGGCTGGAGCAAGGGCTAGATCTCGAGCTATCGGTCAATCTTTCGCCACAATTACTTGATGACCTGACGTTGCCTGAGCAACTCTGTCAGTTACTGGATAGCTATCAGATCCCGTACACGCGTTTGCATTTAGAAGTAACCGAAAGCAGCTGCGCCGGTACGGTTGCGACCCGCTTGGATATTCTAAATCGATTGGTGCTACGCGGTTTTCATTTGTCGATCGACGATTTCGGCACCTCGTTTTCATCGCTAGAGCGCCTGCAAGAATTGCCGTTTGATACGGTCAAACTCGACAAAGGCTACATTCAACGCGCACTGACGGATGAAGCCTGTCGCGCCAGCGTCGAATCCACCCTGATGATGGCAAGACGTCTTGATATGCGAATAGTCGCTGAAGGCATTGAAACCTTGGCGGGTTGGAACATGATCCACAACGCCGGCTGCGATATGTGTCAGGGATACTATGTCGCCGCGCCAATGCAAGCTGCGCAGGTGCTGTCATGGTGTCAGCAGTGGCAACAGCACTATCACTAAACAAATGCCGCCATGGTTAGCAACAAAAAAGGCGGGAAATCCCGCCTTTGCTGTCTTGCGAGCAGTAGTTAGCCAATGTGCTGTACCGCGTAATCAATGGCCGCCACCACAGCGGCGACTTGCGCCGCATTGCACTCGCTTGGGTTAGTGCGCGGGCTGTCAGGATAAACTTCCGTCGTCGTGACATAAGTCGCGTCTGTCATACCGCCACACAAAAACAACGAGCGTTTTGGATAATTCACCACGCCAAACTGCTCCAGTTTTTCGCCGATCAAACAGCCGTCTTCATCGGCGGGCGCAATATGGGTCACTTTCGCCACGGCCTCGATGATGACACGCTGAAACTCAGCTGCCGGGCGCTCCGAATCACCCACCAAATAAAAGCCGTCTGGGATATTCCAGTTGTGATTAAGCCCGCCGTCACGCGCCGCTTTGGCCGGGCGAAACTCGCTGTTGTCACTGTCGGTGGTTTCATGCAAATCAATGTGCAGCAACACAGACTGACTCTTTGCCACATGCTCTTGTACGCATTGATACGCCAATAAGGCTTCGATAGCGTCGCTGTCGGCTTTAAACGAGCGATTCGGGTCAATCGCTGCTGGATTCCAGCGATTGATGGTTTCAAAACCCCACGGACTGATACAAGGCAATACTAGAAAATTCACTTTGCCAGCGAAACGCTGCAAGTACTGCGGCAACTGCTGCTCAATGAACTGCAACGCGCCTTGCACACCACTGGTTTCGTAGCCGTGCACACCGCCAGTGACAAGCACCAAGGGTGCCTGTACCTGCCAATCGCGACTGCGCACCGCATACACAGGGTAACGCGGCAAACCAAATTGACTGTGGTCTAATTCGCCGTAACAGAAACACTCGACCTGTGCCAACGCCGGATCAGCCATGATCGCCTGCAGCGGCTCGACTACCAGCTGTGGGTAAGAACGTTTGATTTGCTGCTGACTGAGCCACATAGCACGTTCAGCTGGGCCCCATGGTTGCCCCAACCAGCCGATTGGATATTGCGGATGCGCTTGTTGTGGATTTGACATAAAAACTCCTAAAACCTAGACGAGGAACCGCCGACGAGAAAACGCCAAGACTGGCTTGGCGTTGGCTGTGGTACAAAGCTCACGAAAATCCGAAGTGTACCAGTCAACAGCAACGCTTCACACCGTGCCACTTGCGCTCTTGTTCTTGTTTAACAAAGGTTTTCCGATCCATCGGCGCTTCACCAGGGTGACAACAAGCGTGATGACGGACGTAGCGTTCATACGCATCATCGCCCGACAATTGCCGCACCAACGCCCAAAACTGTTTCAAAAAGGCCATAAGTTATCCTAGTTATTTGACCAATTGACTGGCTTGATAAGGCGCTTCGGTCGACGGTAACACCGCCAAACCACGCCAATGCCGATAGGTCAGCCGCAACATGTCGGCCACCACCAAATACAACAACACCACAAACAGCATCGCCAGATACGCATCCAGCTGCTGGTTGAAAATCAATTGCGGCGCCACCGCCGCCTTTTCGCTACTGAGCAATCCCGCATCGAGTTTGGCTTGTAAGTCGTTCGCGGCGGCAAAAAAGCCCACACGCGGATCTGCGCTCGTCAGTTTTTGATACACAGCTGTGCTGGTTAAAATCAGCAACCACAGTAGCGGCGCCGCTGTCACCCAGACATAACGCCAGCGGCCGCTCTTGATGATGATGGACGTCGCCACTGTCAGTGCAATCGCGGCCAGCAGTTGGTTTGAGATCCCAAACAAAGGCCACAGAATATTGACGCCGCCATTGGGGTCGATCACGCCGATATACAAGAAATACCCCCAGCCAGCGACCACAATACAAGAGGTCAGCACCACCGATGGGTACCAGCTGGTTTGGCCCAATTTCGGGATAAAGTTGCCGAGCATGTCTTGCAGCATAAAGCGGCCGACACGGGTGCCTGCGTCCAAGGTGGTCAAGATGAATACAGCTTCGAACATGATGGCAAAGTGATACCACATGGCCAGCAGATGCTCGCCAAACGCCGATGCAAAAATGCTCGCCATACCGACGGCCAACGATGGCGCGCCTCCAGTGCGAGCAAACAAGGTCGCTTCACCCATCGCACTGGCAAGGCTATTCATTTGCTCAACGGTGACCGGGAAGCCCCAGCTGGTGATAGTCGCCACCGCAGTCGCGGGGTCCGCGCCGACGATACCGGCGGGGCTGTTAATCGCAAAATACACACCCGGGTCCAGCACACAAGCCGCCAGCAGCGCCATTACGGCGACAAACGACTCGAGCGCCATGCCGCCATAGCCAATCATCCGAATATCGCGTTCGTTTTCCAGCAGCTTTGGCGTGGTGCCAGAGGAAATCAACGAATGGAAGCCTGAAATAGCGCCGCACGCGATGGTGATAAACACAAACGGAAACAAAGACCCAGCAAAGATGGGGCCTGTACCATCGATAAATTTGGTCAGCGCCGGCATTTTTACATCGGGTTGTAAAATGATGATGGCGAGCGCCAGCAGCACCACGGTGCCAAGTTTCATGTAGGTAGACAGATAATCACGCGGCGCCAGCAGCAGCCACACCGGCAAAATGGCTGCGAGCAAGCCATAGCCAATCACTGCAAACGCTAGCGGTACGCCGGGGTGATTAAACCATTCACGCAGCGCAGCTTGCTGATCGATCCAGCCACCTGCGGCAACCGAGCCCAGCAACAGCACGACCCCGAGCAACGAGGCTTCCAGCACATGCCCCGGCCGCAGGTAACGCATGTAAAGACCAATAAAAATCGCGATTGGGATAGTCGCAGCGACCGTTGACGTCGCCCACGGCGAATGTTTCATTGCATTGACCACTACAAGACCAAGCACGGCAATCAGGATAATCATGATCAGAAAGGTGGCCAATAACGCGGCAAATCCGCCAATCGGGCCCAGTTCATCACGCGCCATCTGACCTAAACTGCGACCATTGCGGCGAATGGAGCAAAACAAGATCACCATGTCCTGCACACACCCAGCGAGCACCGAGCCGATTAAAATCCACAAGGTGCCAGGCAAATAACCAAATTGCGCCGCAAGAGTGGGGCCGATCAAAGGGCCTGGGCCGGCAATCGCCGCAAAATGATGGCCAAACACCACCCAGCGGTTAGTCGGCATATAGTCGCGACCATCTTGCAAGCGCTCTGCGGGCGTGGCTCGCGTTGCGTCCACCATCAAGACTTTGGCGGCGATCCAAGCACTATAAAAACGATAGCCTATGAGGTAAGTACAAACGGCCGCGACAATAAACCACAAAGCGTTGATCGATTCGCCGCGATTGAGAGCGATACCGCCGGCCGCAGCTGCGCCCGTGATCGCCACGGCCAGCCAAAGCAACGACTGGCGCCAATTGTTCATCATCCTGTTCCCCATAAATTTTTATTAGTTGTTTTTGTTTAATTTTTTGTCTGTTCTAGCGGGTTCACCTAGACAAGTCAACGCCATTTCGGCTGGTCACATCAGCCATGTAGAGTATCGTCCGTCTGAGTACCGAGGATTTGTACTGACCAAGTCACGCTCATTGCGGAAAGTTTTGCATCAACCAAAGCGTAAAGCTGCGCTTTGCGCACACTGACAAATCCGCTAGGCTGTCGATTGAAATGGTGAATTTGGGGTGCTTATGGATACTTTTGTTGCTGCCGTGTTTTTCGCGCTTGCCTTTGCTATGGGACTACTGATGATTATGGCCCCTGGTTTTGCATGGTTTCATCTCCTTAAAATGCAGTGGCCAAAAGCCTTTTGTTGGTCGCCGCTACGTATGACAATGCTGTGTATACCTGCAACAATTCTCATTGGCTTTTTAGCCACTTGGCAGCTGGAAAGTAGTTTTACTGAACAATCACAACGTTGGTTATGGGTGGCCGTCAGTGTTTGTTTGCTGCAAACCCCGTTGTTTTTCTGGTGGTCACGTCGCTCTTGATCGAAGGAATATCGTGCCTCGCAAGACAGGTGATTGCTATTTCAGGTAGACTTCGCCTCATTTGAAGGCTACTTGCCCGCCAGATTGACGCTGCTCTACGAGGTTTATATGCAGAAATACACCGGCTACCTAAGTTTGTTGATGCTTGTCAGTTATGTAGGCGGCTTTTTCTACAGCCAATTAACGGCGCAACCATTTGTTTATGGCAGTTTGCAGCTGCAATTCACCTTGTTCAGTTTGGCGCTTGGTTATCTGGTGCGGTTAGTGCGCAATGAAACTGTCGTCGCTATCTGTTTTGCCATTATGCTGCTGGCTGTCGCTAAATTCAGTTGGGTGTGGTTTGGTAGCACACTCAGTGACCGCGTGATCGGTTCATTATTTGGTGGTTATCTGGTCGCATTCATGTTGTGCAGTTATCAAATCGCGATGTTGCGACGTGAAATTAAGCAGAAAAAATTAAATACATCGCCAACAAACGAAAGCACCCCCAAAGAATAACTGGGCCGCACGATTTACTCAAAGCATTGATTTAAAAATAAATTATCAATGCACTAGGGCATAGATAGGGTATCTTTGCATCTCGAAAATTCTGTATGAAATGTAACAAAACTTTTCATTAATTTTACATTCATCTAGACAGGTTAAGTTGTTAAGCATCGGCTGAAGGCAGCCGCCTCCACAGAGTGTGGACCTACTTACTGTTTAATGGATGATGCTATGAACGCAAAAATTTTAATCGCTGCAGTCGCTTTAGTTTCTTCAAATGCTGTTTTCGCAGCAACCAAACCGGGTGATGTCTACGCAGGTGCAAGCTACAGCACAATGACAGCCAAAGAATCTCCACTTAGTTTAGATTTCGGTGTGTTAAACGGTTTTGCTGGTTACCAAGTTAACGATTTCCTGGCTGTTGAAGGCCGTATCGGCGTGGGTATTGCTGACGAATCACTGGATGTCTTCGAAGGTAGCGCTGTGGATGTTGGTGTTGATTATACAGCCCAAGCCTTAGTGAAAGGCAGCTACCACTTCACTGACGTTGTGTCAGCATACGGTATCGCCGGTGTCGCCAAAAACAAATATTCGTTCTCACAAGGCAGCCAATCTGATTCTTCATCAGATACAGGTTTGACTTACGGTATCGGTTTACAGTTCGCTATCAGCGGCAATTCAGCATTAAATCTGGAATACCAAAAGCTGCCAGATATGGACATGGATGATGATGTTGGTATCAACGTGTCTGCTCTGACCGTTGGATATACATACCGCTTCTAAGCGAGGTTGTTTAATGAAAGCCGGCTGATATGCCGGCTTTTTTTATACCATTTTGTAAGTTCCGCTTGGCGTAGAGAGCATGCGATTGTATAGACACTGGCGAATTGAAACGGCCACCATATACTAAATTTGATGACGATTTTTCGGAGTTAGTTATGTGGCGCTTACTCTGTTGTTTAGTCTGGTTTAGTACTGTGAGTTCTGCACAACAAGCGCCTATTTTTTTGTCGATGCCATTGGTTTGCTGCAAAGCGATGCGAATCAATCGGTTGAAAGACAAACCTTTAAAGCAATTTTATCCAAGCTAGAAGGTCAGTATGAGCTGACGCAAATTCAACGTAATAGAGCGCGCGCTATGTTGCTCAACGAACCACGCGCTTGTTCACCTTGGCTGAAAAAGACGGCAGAGCGCAGTCAGAAATACAGCTTTTCTGAGCCTTACATGTACGAAGCCGGGTTGCAGCTAGTGGTGCGTCAGAACTCTCGTTGGTTACCGGTATTACAAAATCTCGCCAGTATCGACGGCACAATCCATTTGCAATCTTTGTTACAACACGAAAGCACGCCATTAATCGGTATTGAAAGCAATCGCAGTTATGGTGAAGAACTTGATCAGATTCTGAGTCAATTCCAATCAAAATTGTATATCCGAACCAGCTCAAGTAGCCAACTAGGCAGCATGTTGCCGATGATGGAGCGGTCTTTTATCGACGTGATCATTGAATATCCAGCTATCGCCGCATCATCAAAAATGGCTGCTAGGCATTTCAAAATATATGAAGCAACCGAATTTAGTGCAGTGCACATAGCCTGCACAAAATCGGCACAAGGTGACATCAATCTCCAACTGATCAATCAAGCGATTCGCGAGCTTGCAAACGAGGATAACTATCGACGGTGGGTGCTTGAGCACGTAGGAGAACAAACAGCGGACGAAGTGATAAAAGTGTGGAGCTCTGCGTTAGCAGAACATCCACACTCGTCAAAAAATTAACCACCATTGCCTGAATTTGAAGCGGCACGTTGTGCTTCTTCTGCATCACGCTCGCGTTGACGACGAGTTTTGCATTCGCTTGAAGCAAAATGACTACCGGTTTTTTTGCGTTTTTGGCAAATAACCGCGTCTGGATCACGATCATTGGTCGCAGCAGTTGTGGTGCTGGCAGTTTGAGTTGAGGCTGCTGCGGCTGATTGGCTTGACGCAGTAGATCCGCAACCGATTAAACCTACGGTCGCAGCACAAATTAAAATAGCTAAAGTACGCATGGCTCACTCCTGTAAGCTGATATTGTTAAAATCCTCGCTAATCTAACATCTCTCGGTTGGATATAGGCGTTTTATTTACAATATTATTGTAAATTTACCTATTAAGGGTACTTTTGGAACACAAAATACTCGGCATGTGGCCGAGTATTGGTATTTAGAAACTATAGGTAATGCCAAAAGCTACAACTGGCCATGCCTTAAAGCTGCTGGTGTCGTCTTCGAAACTGGTAATTTCTTGTTGGATATGCTGGTTCAACTGCGCCTGTGCGGCGGGATCCGCAAGTTGTTTGCTCGTCGTAATACTGGCTTCGGGTGCGCCTTGTAAAATAGCGCCAAGTTCAAAATTAAACCCCAATCCACCATCATCATCAATGGGATTGCCCCAACCTAAACCAACATAAGGAGCTGATGATTTAAAGGTTAATTCACCTCGCACATCACCGACTTGTGCAGCTGAATACTGTTGACCGTCGATGGTGTAATTGCCACCCGATGGTTTCGCTAACCCTGAAAACCCCGTGTTGTTACTGGCATAACCGGCTGATAGGTGAAAACTACCCGAAAAAGGATAGAAATCAAGCATCAAGGCGCCCATACCGAGATCTGTGTCCATATCGAATTCAAGCGAATTATCACCACCTGTGTCCTGAGTGAATGTCGTGGTATAACGACTGTAATGTGCTCGCACATTCAGCATCGAGCTGATCTGATAATACCCCTCAACCCCAAGACCAGTTGAACCCGCTTTGACACCTACAGCAACACCTTGCGCTTGTGCACCTGCAGCAAACAATGCGCACAACATCAGCGACCAATATTTCATTTTTCCATACCCTGTTTGGTGACCCCGTTGTCACATCGCTCAGTGTGGACCAGCAATCTGCCAAGCGCAAACCGATTGGCCAAGTTACCGTTCAACTTCTATGCTCAGTAAAATCCTTAAGGAGCGGCCATGCGACTACTCCCCCCCTTTTTGCTGCTACCCTGCATGTTACAAGCGACCTCGATCACTGTGGTCACGGAGCAGTTCAATCCGTATCAAACAACCAACCCAGATGGCAGTGTCGGTGGCGTCCATACACAACGTGTGCAGCAGATTTTGGATAAAGCTGGCATTGAGTACCAGATTGAGTTAATGCCGTGGGCACGAGCCTACAAAACCGCGCATGACCAGCCAAATGTGCTGATTTATTCGTTGTTACGTACAGATGAACGTATGACTGAGTTTCAATGGCTGGTTCCGCTATGCCCGCTGCAAGTCTCGTTTTATCGAGCCACCAATCGCACAGATATCCATGCGGCATCGATCGACGATGCCACACAATACGTCGTCGGCGTTGAACAAGGGCAAGCCAATTATCAATATCTAAAACACAACGGGTTTCGTGATGGAACTACCTTGCAGGTTGTCGGGCACAATCATCAATTAACCGAAATGTTGCACAAAGGGCGGATTGATTTGATGTTGGTGTCGGATGTCTACGTCCAGCAACTCCCAGAGGCCGAACGCAGCCGTTTGCAGCGACTGTTTGTGGTACATGATTTAGAAAAGATGATGTATTTAGCGACAGCAGCAACGACCGACCCAGCGTTAGTCGAGCAGATACAAAAAGCCGCGGCGCAGATCCCGCACCGCGACTTCGCTGCATGTCCAGTTACAACCGGAACTGATTAACCAGTTGATTTAAATCCACCGCTAACCGAGCTAACTCTTGCGCAGACGCTGTCGTCTGTTGGGCTCCAGCGGCCGTCTGTGCCGTTAAGTCACTGATATTTACAATGTTTCTATCCACTTCACGTGCCACTTTCGCTTGCTCTTCGGCCGCACTGGCAATCACCAAATTCCGATCGTTAATTTGCATAATTTGCTGGTGGATCGTCGTGAGTGCCTGCCCTGCAGCTTCAGCAACACTCAAGGCTTGACTGGCTCGGCTGCCGCTTTGTTGCATCGCCTGCACCGCAGATTGAGTACCCGCACGGATCTTGCCAATCATCTCTTCGATTTCTCGAGTCGAGGTTTGAGTACGCGCAGCGAGTGCACGTACTTCATCCGCCACGACCGCAAAGCCGCGACCCGCTTCACCGGCGCGCGCCGCTTCAATCGCGGCGTTAAGCGCCAGCAGGTTGGTTTGCTCGGCGATGGCGCGGATCACGTCCAACACTTTGCCGATATCTTGTGCTTGCTCAGCCAGCGAGCTGACTACAGTTGCCGAGCGCGCCACATCATCATTCATCGCCACAATGGCCGTGATGGTTTGTTGCACTTGCTGTTTGCCTTGCTCGGCACTTTGTGTGGATTGGGCGCTGGACTCAGACGTCAACATCGCCGTTTGCGCTACTTCATCAACGGCTGAACTCATCTCAGTGACTGCAGTCGCCGCTTGTTGGATCTCATCGTTTTGTTGCTGTAAACCACGCGATGCATCTTCTGTCACTGAATTGAGCTCTTCAGATGCTGACGCCAACTGATTGGAACTCATGCTGATCTGATGCAAGGTTTGACGCAATCGATCTTGCATCGCCGCCAGCGCTTTGAGCAGCTGCGCTGGCTCATCATCAAATTCAGCTGCAATCGGTTTGCTTAAATCCCCTTCAGACACCCGACCTGCGACCACCACAGCGGATTGCAACGGCCGTACAATCGAGCGGGTGATTTTCACGGCGACTATCGCGCCAAAGGCAAACACGACAAAGATGGTAGTACCAACCTGCCACAGCGCCGCTTGATAAGCATCGGCGGTTTCTTGGCTACGCTTGGTCGCATAAGCCCGGTTCAATTCTGTCAGTTTTAATAAGGATTTGGTCATGCTGTCGGCAAAATCGCTCATCTCGCCGTTGACCAGCACTATGCCCTCCGCGCTTTTTTGCGCTTGCACCAGCGTTATGACCTTATCTTGGTCGTCCAGATAACGACCGACTGCGTCGCGGAACTTGTCATACTCCTCGCGTTCACCCGGAATGGAAATCAACGCATCGTAGTTTTTTTCATGCTTGGCTAAATCTGCTCTGACTTCGGCGATTTTATCCAACACTTGTTGTTGTTCTTGCGCATCCTCGGCCACTAACAAACGGAAGGTGTAGACGCGAAGACGCATGGCGGATAAATTCACCGAGGCCAAACTGTCCAAACTGGGCATGGCGTTGGTTTCCATTTCTTCGGCGACATCACGCATTTCGCCCATGTGCTGCACCGCCATCCAGCCTTGGACCAACGTGGCAAAGCCAATAATCAGAAACCCAATAATCAACCGCACACGGATGCCAACTTGTCTTAGCATGTAATTTCCTCAAACTTTGAGAGACAACGGACGCGGACTTAAGCCCGCAAACAGCGAAGTGACTTAGTGTAAGGAAAGCAGGGAATCAGGCTCCTGTCCAGAAACCCTGCACTTTTGCGTTATAAATCAAAAATTTAACAATGGTGAAATATCAGTTCAGCCGGAATTGACCACTAAGTAGATGCAGCTCGCCAGAGAGCTGCTGCAACTGTCGACTGGCCATGGCGGTTTGTTCTGCAGCAGCTGCGTTATGCCGCGCCGCATCATGAATTTCGGTAACGCTTTGGCTAATTTCTTCAGCCGCATGGGACTGCTGCAGCGTAGCCGCGGCAATTTGGGCGGCGAGTGCCGACACTTGGTGGATTTGCTGCACTGCCTGTGCCAGTTGCTGCATCGCACCTTCCGCATCGACCGCCGTGCTTGCTGCAAAATCAGCACTTTCCAGCATCAACACGGCAGTATCGCGAGTTTGCTGGCGCAGCCCGCCAATCATCTGCTCGATATCCTGGGTCGACTGCCGCGTTTTTTGGGCGAGTTTACGCACTTCATCGGCAACCACGGCAAAGCCACGACCTTGTTCACCGGCACGCGCCGCTTCAATTGCGGCGTTGAGAGCCAGCAAGTTGGTTTGTTCGGCGATGGTGCGGATCACTTCGAGCACACTGCCAATCGCTTCACTTTGCTCGGCTAGCATCTGCACCTGCGTGGATGAATGCGTCACTTTGCTATTGAGTTGCTCTAATTGCTGCACGCTTTTTCCGACGACTTCACCAGCAGTGCCGGCGTTTTGTAAGGTGACTTGGCATAAATTAGACACCGCAGAGGCGCTGTCTGCCACGTCATGGATCGTCGCCGCCATTTCTTGCATCGCACAAGCGACTTGCTCAATGCTGTGTTGCTGTTGTTGCATCGACACATTGCCTTGCATACTGGCCGCACTGGTTTGCTCGGCGGTGCTGGCTAGTTGTTCAACAGCTTGCTGAATTTGCCGAACCATCAAGTACAAACGATTGCTCATTTTCAACATGGCACTATAAACCGACCGCCCGAGACTAGGCTGCTCGGTATGCTGCTGAATATGCCCTTCGGCAATGGTTTCACTAAGCAGCTGCATATCGCCTGGCTCACCACCGAGTGGCTTTAACACTTGCCGCGCGATCAGCAGCGCCACGACGACCACACTGACCAGCGCGAGCAGCAAAACCATCCCAAGTTTCCAGCGCAATGCAGACACAGCGGCCATGGCTTCGGCTTCATCAATCTCCGAGATCACGGCCCAGTTCAGGCCAAACTGTTGGAAGGGCGCGTACGACGACAACACTGGATTGCCGTTGTAATCCATGATGATGGCGGTGTCACTTTGTCCCGCCAGCGCTTGCCGACTGGCTTGCGTGTCTACACCGTGATTGGCCACGTCACCGGCAAAACTAGCGGCGACGCTGTGGGTTTGCGGCGCGAGGAAACTGTCGCTGCGCATGCGTAAATCGGCGCCAACTAAGTAACTTTCGCCCGTTTTTCCGCGTCCTTCACGGCCACTCATCACTTGGTTAATACGCTCAATCGATAGTTGCAACGCCAACACAAATTTCAGTTGCTGCCCCTGGTACACGGGCAAACCGATAAAAGCAGCAGGCGCATCTTTGCTTGGCGCGTAGCGGCTAAAATCCTCGACCACAAATTGGCCAGTATCCATCACGCGGCGAAACAACCGTCCCAAGCCAGAGCTACTGTAAGGCCCGGCCAGCACGTTCGATTGATAGTCAGCTTCACGCGCCACTGTGTAGACCACTTCACCGTCTGGCGTGATCACAAACACGTCATAATATTGGTATTTTTCGGCGAAGGCCTTGAGATAGTCATTGCGGGTGGCGACTTGACTGGCTAGCGGCAACGCCGATTCATAATCAACAAATTGACTGAGCGTGATCTGCAGTAACTGCAAGTCCGCTTGGCGCTCGTGAAAATAATCGGTAAGGGCTTTGACTTTGGTTTGATTGATCGCTGACAACTGGTTAAAGGCTGCCGCTTTTAGCGCTGTGCTGGCTTGCCAGCTGCTGATCACGCCGAGCAATAGCAACGGTAACATCGCGACACAAAGAAAACTTACGAGTAATCGGGTACGCAATTTCATGGGACCATCCTGTCCTTGTCATCATTTTGTTATATTAGGCACCTCGAATGTTCACATAAATAAAACATTCGTTGCCGATACTAACAAAACACCCCAGAATTCCCAGTGTATAAATGATGACAACATTTCGTTTGATTACTTTTTACCCACAATTCCACAAAACGTAACCAAACGACAAATCACTAATGAATCGATAGTCGGTCAATCGAGACGTTTTTTGAAACGCATGGTCGCGATCAGCAAACCCAGCACAAAAAACACCAACAAGGCAGCCATATCCGGCACTAAATCAGGCCACGAAGCGCCGCGTAAGATCACCGCTTTGCTTAATCGCACATAATGCGTTGCCGGTAAAATCTCTGCGATCCACTGCGCTGGTTTTGGCATGGCTTCAAACGGAAACATAAAGCCTGACAACAAAATCGATGGCAGCAGCACAAACACGGTCATTTGCATGGCCTGCAGCTGCGACTGGGCGCGGGTAGAAATCAGTAAGCCCAAGGTCAAACTGGCCAGTACAAATAACAAGGTCGTCACCAGCAGTGCCAGCACGTTTGCAGGTAGCGGCACACTAAACAGCAGATGGCCAAGCCCCAAAATAATGCCCATTTGGATAAAACCGACCAGCATATAAGGGACGATTTTGCCGAGCATCAGTTCAAGCGGCCGCACGGGTGTGTTGATCAAAAACTCCATATTGCCTTGTTCGCGCTCGCGCACGATGGCGGCGCTGGTAAACAAGATCATCGTCATGGTTAAAATCACCGCCACCAAGCCTGGGACTATGTTCACCGCGGTGCGACCTTCTGGGTTGAAATAACTGACCAGCTCAAATGACACAGGTGCCGGCACCAGCATTGGCGGGCCTTTCAGCTGCACCGGAAACTGCCGCAACCCCTTGACCGCAGCACTGAGCATCGGATCGGAACCATCGGTGATCCAATGCCCCAGCGGCCGTTGTTGGGTTGGCTCGTTGCCATCAGGGTTGAACTGCCGATCGGCGAGGCGTCGTGTTAAATCCGGCGGCAAATACAGCACGGCCGCCACTTCACCGCGAGTGATGGCTTGTTCGGCTTGCTCAATCGACGCATAACGGGCGCGCCATTGCACCACCTGACTGGCGGCGATGTCTTGGATTAAAGCAGCGCCTACACTACTGCCACTGTCATCGACATAACCAGCCGGCACTTGCCGCACGTCGGTATTAATTGCATACCCAAACAATAACAGTTGCACCAAAGGGATCATCACTATCATGGCGAAGGTAATGCGATCGCGTACCAGTTGTTTGAATTCTTTAACGGCGATCGCCGTGGTTCGGTCAAGGCTGAGCATGGGCGGCTCCTGTGCATGTGACAAACACATCTTCTAAATTGGCGCGCACTAAGCTGGCGCTGTGTGTGGCGGTTAACCAAGGCGCTAAGGCATGCATAGGATCTTGAACGCGCTTATGCACCAACACCCGCAGCGTCACGCCAAGTTGCGCGGCGGAGATCACATCCGCAATAGCTAACAGCTGTGTGCGCAGCTGGCGTAATTCAGGCCCTTGGATCTCCACCACATGCGCCGGCATCGCGGCCATCAGCTGTGCTGGCGAGCCTTGCGCCCGCATCCGGCCCTCATCCAAAATCACTAGGCCGTGACAGCGCTCGGCTTCATCCATGTAATGGGTTGACACCAAAATGGTGGTGCCAGCGTCGGACAAATCGAATAACCGTTCCCAAAATTCCCGGCGATTTTCCGGGTCCACCGCCGACGTCGGCTCATCTAAAAACAACAAAGCCGGTTCATGCATAGTGGCGGCTGCCAGTGCTAAGCGTTGTTTTTGGCCGCCACTTAAACTGCCAGCTAACAAGGAAGCTCGATCCGATAAGTGGTACAAAGCCATCAGCTCGTCAATTCGCTGCGTGGCACGTTGGCGCGGCAGCTGATAAATTCGCGCCACAAATTGCAAGTTCTCCAGCAGGCTCAAGTTGTCGTACAAGGAAAACTTTTGTGTCATGTAACCGATGCGCTGGCGCAGCGGCTCGGCCTGCGCGGGTAAATCATACCCAAGCACCTTGACCTGGCCGCGACTGGGCGTCAGCAAGCCGGTCAGCATCCGGATCGATGTAGATTTGCCGCAACCATTCGGGCCAAGAAAGCCGTAAATCGCGCCTTTGGGGACCTGTAAATCCAAATCTTGCACCACCCAGCGATCGCCGAATTGGCGGCTCATACCGTGGGTGTCGATGACCAATTCGGCCGCCTCGTTCATGGTTGACTCCATTGCACCGGCAAGCCAGAAGGCAACTGCTGTGCCGCGGCTGGCAGTGCAACTTCAACGAGTACCATCAGCTGCGCGCGGTCTTCTTGATTGAGCGCGTAATACGGTGTGAAGACAGGTTGCGCATGAATTTGCCTTAAAGTGCCAGGCACAGGGGCGCTGAGTTGGTCGGCATGCAGCTCAATGGTTTGGCCGAGTTTGAGTTGCGACAGCATGGTGCTTGGCACATACAACCGTGCATAGGCGGTACCTTCGGCTTGCAGCACAGCCACCGGCGCACCCAGCGGTACACGTTCGCCTTGTTGATACGGCAAGTCATCAACCAGACCAGCTCGTGTCGCACGAATGGTCAGATCGGCCAAGCGTTTTTGCTCTTGCGCCAGTGCGGCTTGGGCGGCAGTGACAGCAGCTTCTGCTTGTCGAATTTGTTCGCTGCGATTGCCGTTGGTTAATTCCGCCAGCTGCTGGCTAGCATCTTCAACAGCAGCGGCGGCAGCGTCACTGGCAGCTTTCGCTTGGTCAAGACTGGCTTGTGCTAGCAGGTTTTGCGCTTTTAAGCGCACCGCGCGTTGGTATTGTTGCTTAGCATCGCGTGCCCGCGCTTTGGCGCTGTCAAGTCTGGCACTGGCGGCGGCGCGTTGTTCACTGCGCGCGCCATGTTGCAATAACTCAAGTGCGGCGCTACGTTGCTGTAATTCAGCAGTCGCTTGCGCCACGCGTTGTTGTTGCATGGTATCGTCTAACTGCACCAACACATCGCCGACTTGCACCGTTTGCCCTTTATTGACCGCCACGTCGCGGATCATTTCATTGGCGGTGGCCGTCAGTAGCAGCCGATCATGCTGCACTTGTCCATAAATCATGTGGCCTTCGTCACATGCGCTGAGCAATAGGCTTAACAACGCACAGCCGATGGCAGTGGAAACTTTCATGGGTTACTCCTTGCGGGCAAAGATGCCTTGGTGCAATAAACGACCATGCTGTTGGGCAAGCCGTTGCAATGATTCTGGATTGAGTTGCAACTGCAACTGTTCAAGCACCATTTTTGGTGCCAAAAAGGGGAAAATCGCTAGGCTCATAACAGCCAGCCGTCCAGCGTTGATGTCGACGTCTTCTTGCAGCACATCGGGTTGACCTAACACTTGTTGCATCAACGGCAAGGCGTATTGGGCAAACTGGCTAAACACAGGCGCGAGCAGTTGATATTCCACCGATGCGGGGTCCCACAAACTGCGCACCAGCAATTTCGGCAGATCTGGATTGGGTTGCATCACCTGGTAATACAAATGAATTAATGCCGCGGGGTCTGGCTTGCCACTGAGCTTGGCTTGCTCTAGCGAGCGCAAAAACGGTGATAGCGTTTCCACAATCATGGCTTCAAACAGGCCCGCTTTGTCCAAAAAGTAGTAACGGATCAAACTAGCATTGACGCCGGCTTTGGCGGCGATTTGCCGCGTCGACACCATGGCGTACGGCCTTGCAGTGAACAGTGCCAGCGCTGCCGCTAATAGCTGCGCGCGTTTATCATCCGCCGCTGTGTTGTTGCTGGATTTTGGTCGACCTGGACTTGCCGCCATCGTAGGCCTCGCTCGGAAAGTAAATTCATCAACTGATGAATAGAGTAGACCGCCACACCGAGAGCTCCTATTGATTTAATTCAACGTTCAAGCAGAAAGTGATGAATATTGCAGCGACATAAATTCTGCTACACTGCGCCGCGCACTGCTGCCGGCGTGGATGTCCGGCGGCCGACGTGTGTGAACTTATTGGAGTTTAAGATGGCAAAATCAGCCAAACGGTCGGGCGTCACCGACCACCAACGCGGCGAGATCCGCGATAATGCCTACGCCGCATTGGTAACCAGCGTGATCTTTCGCAGTCGCAGCGAAAGACCGAAAAAGGGCAAAGGCTCCTACAACCGCAAAGGGCAGAGGTTCGATAACGACTCTGCCCTTTCTGTTTGTGCGTGAGAAAGCCAGTTCTACCGCAAATTTCACTAGCCCCCGTTGTAAATCCGCCGCTGTATCGCCACACTGACCGTCTTCATCTACTGCAATGCTTACTGCGCCAATGACTACAGCTGCTCACCATCCGTATTTTCAAATTCAGCCAGTGCTACTCAGTCTGCATGACAAAACGCCGTTGATTGCCTGCGCGGCAGCGGAACTGCAGTGGCAAATCAGTGCCGATGAAGGCTTTGACACCGATAGTTTGGGCACCTTTAGCCGCGATATTCCGCGCTTAGCGACACAGCAACAAACGGCTTTGCACAAAGCCAAATTAGCCTGTCAGCGCAATCAAGTCAGGTTTGGTTTAGGCAGTGAGGGCAGCGTGCAACTGGACCCACAGACGGGGTTACTGCCGATCGGCGTCGAGATGGTGGTGTTTTATGATGCACAGCTAGATCTGGCCGTCACCGGCATAGCCCAAGGGCCAAGCCCGCTGCAGCGCTGGGTACTGCGTGACGAAACGGCCTTGCAACAGCGGATCGCCACATTGCAGCTGCCAGCGCAGCAGTATGTGTTATTTGCGGGAGAATTGACCGATGGTAGCCACACGGCGCCCGTGGCCAAAGGCATCGCCAGTGTGCAGCAGTTGCAGGACTTGTGCGCGCCGCTGTGGCCAAACGGTGCCGTGACCTTAGAAACCGATTATCGAGCCCATGCCTGCCCAGCTCGCCGCCCGCTGATCGAAGCGGCCGCCCGCGATTTAATCAGCCGATTGCAAAGCCAATGCCCGCAGTGTCAGGCCGTGGATTTTAGCATCCGCCAGAAAAAGAGCGGTCTGCCGTGTGCCGCTTGTCACGCACCAACGCCACAGGTTAAGGCGTGGGTTCGTCAGTGCCAGGCGTGTGGTTTTGCGCAGGATGAACCGGTGGCGACGTCGATGGCCGATCCGCAGTATTGCCCATTTTGTAATCCGTAAGCACGCTGGAAACATCACGAGCGCGCACCAACTGGTTACGCCCTTGATGTTTAGCACGATACAAAGCTTCATCGGCCAATTGAAACAAATGGCGCGGCTGTATCCCTTGTGGCGGCACCACACACAAACAGCCAATGCTGACAGTGCCATAGGTTTTGATGTCGGCAAACTCCAGCGGCAACGCAGCAAATTCCGTTAAAAACTGCGACAAACGCGTTTCAATCACCGCCGAAGGCACTCCGCTGCTGACCAACACAAACTCTTCACCGCCAAAGCGAAATAACATGTCGTATGGACGGGTGAAAAACTTTTGCAGCAACGCAGAGAATTGCTGCAAACAATGATCGCCAAACACGTGGCCATACTGGTCATTGATTTGTTTAAAGTGATCTAAGTCGAGCATGGCGACGGTCAGCGGCAACTGTTGCCGCTGACACAACGCTAATACGGCAGGGAGTTGTTCGTCTAAATAATGTCTGTTGTACAATCCGGTAAGTCGGTCGCGAATGCTTTGCTCTTCCAGCAGCGCATTGGCGTGCACCAATTGCGAATTCAGCAAGCGTACTTTGCGAAATGCGACAGCTGCAAGGCCACCCGCCAACACAAACAACACCGACAGTTGGATCGCCAATCGATAGTCCTGTGCAGCATCAACCTGCACGCGGATCCATTTGTCCATGATTTGCTGATGCTGCACTGGGCTGATGTGATTCAGCGCCGTGGTCATAATTTGATTCAGTTCAGGTTCGTCAATCCGCGTCGCCACGCTAATCACCGTATCGTCACCCAATTGACCAGCGATTTTTAAATTGGCCATTTTGTACTTTTGCATCAACATGGTCAGACTGCCCATGTTGCCCAGCAAGCCATACAAATCGCCATTTTCGACCTGCAAAAAGCCCTCCTCGTACGTTTGCACTTGCACAAACTTCACTTGCGGAAACCGAACTTTGAATTCATCTAAAAAGCCAACGCCGGCGCGAATACCAATGCTTTTGCCGTTGAGCTGACTTAGATCGTCTATACGAGGTTTGTTGCTAGTGGTGGCGATGGCGCTAGGCACCGTCAAGTAGCTGGGCGTAAACAAAAAATCATCGCGACGACTTGGTACATCCATTGCCATTAACAGCATATCGCAGCGCCGTTCTTGCGCCGCTTTTAACGATTCCGGCCAGCTGTCGGTGTTCAGCCGTTCTAATGGCACTGGCAACAAACTGCGAAACAACTCGGCGTAATCGGCGGACATGCCGGTGTGCTGACCGTTGTAAGTCATACCTTCAAACGGTAACCAACTGGGATCAATACAAAAAATCAGCCGCTGTTTTTTTTCAAGGTAAGCCTGTTGGCTGCGGGAAAGTTGCAGTGCATCTTGGTCAGCCGCTCGGACCGACGCCAACAGACCGCATAACAAGATGCAGCTGAGAAGTAACTTCATAGTCAAAGTCCTAACTGATACCGTCGCAACAGGCTGTTAAAGGCTGCTTGTTTCTGAAAGTCTGACAGACAGGCATCAAATTGCTGAAAAAATTTCTCAGGATCTGTGACATTGGCGCTTTTACGTGACAAGGTCAGGTAATAACTTTTGCGCCCGACAGCATACGGCAGTACTTTGGCTTGGTGTTGGATGCCCAAATCAAAGATCAACCAGTTCAAGGTTTCCTTGGAATTAACGACCACATCCACGGGGGCCGGTTGCTGCAATAACTTGGCAAACAAATCGGTCAGCTGAAACACTTCGACTGCGGCGCGACCTGCCGCACGTTTTTGTTCAAGCAACTCATTGAGTTCTGGTGTTAATGCCAGCCCCGCCAAATAGCCAAACCGGAAGGGTTTAACGTCGGCCAATTCACGGCCATCGGGTTTAAAGTCGCTGCGCACCGCAAACCCTACTTCACTGGTAAACATCGGCAAGCTGCCATACCGGATGTAAGATTCACGCTCCGTTTTTTTCGAATACACAGCCAAATCGAGTTTACCTTGTTGCATATACTGGTACGTACGCTTCACCGGCAGCCACTCATAACGGGCAACATAACCGGTTTTCGGCAAACAATAATCGAGGATTTCACGAGCAAAGCCTGGCAGTCCAGCCGAGCTCTTACGGATAAAAAATGGCGGCCAATCGACCGCATTCACTAACAAGGGTTTAAGTTCGGACGAGCCGACAGCCGCAAGCGGCTGGCTCCAACTGACCAGCAGCGCCGTGCTCACTAAAGCAAAAGAATGTCGCAACAACTTAATCAATACAGTTTCCCCCACAGCATGTATTGACCTTAGCACAGCTCAAGCCGGCTATCACGGCGACGCGATAATTCAGAGTTTCCTGATATACATCAAGCTGTGCAGCGATGAATTCTGCTGTACTTAAAACAGCTGTCAACGGAGCCTGTACCATGCGTGACCAAACGACCATTCGGTTGCTAAAAATTGTGATGTTCTGCGGTATCTCATTGATTATCTTCGGACACTACTTATGGGTCGGTCTAAAAATTCATGAAAGCATGGGGGTACAAGGTATTGTGATCATCGCCGCCTGCTGTGCGTTCGGGCTGATTTTGTCGCTGCCGACCAAAATGTACTTAACGTTTTTGTTGATGAAACACGAAGCTGAACAAGATGAGTTGCATGCCAAACAAGCAGCAGCGCACAACAGCGCATCGTCGACAGCGGCGAGTACAGGCCAGCACTAACAAAACCAAGCGCAAACTGTACACGTGGGAACCAGAGTGTTGCTGTGCTGGTGGCGCTTTGGGTGAATCGTGCGACTGTTAGACCAATGGCGCTCGACGTTGCCGATATTCCGCATACAAACAACCAACCGATAGCAAAATACACAAAGCACCAAACCACAAGGTCCAGCGCACATCCCACTGCGCGATGTAAGCACCGAGCAAGGCAATAACAAAATTGCCACTGCACATCAAAAACGTCAGCAATCCCATGATGCGTCCCATGCCCAGCGAGCCAAAGGTCGCCGTGCAATAGACTTGAAACCAGCTGGAAACCATTGGAATTGGCAAACCGCACAGCACCAACAACAGCCAACACCAAAGACCGCTTTGTAGCGGCAATAAACTTAGCAGCAATACGAACAGCAAAGCCGCCACGATCGCTGCCGGCAGCGCGCTAAAACGCTGGCCCCAACGCGCCATCACCAAGGCGCTGATGCTGGTCATCACTAAACACAACAGCGCTGTGATGTAACCAATCGCCGCGCCATCAAACTGTTCGTATTGCACCAAAAACAGCGGATAAAACTCGTAAAACGCATTCAGACCCGTGGTGTAAATCAGTTGCGCCAGCACTAAATAACGCAGCGGCTTAAAGCCGAGCATTTGAAAGGAATTGTGCGCCCGCATGGTCGCCCACAGGCTTGGTGTTGCCGCAGTGTGGGCTTCATCGACAGGGATCAACCACCACAGCAGCACCAAGCAAGGCAGCATAATAAGTGCGGCAATCAAAAACGGCACGTGCGCGCCTAAATGCATGGTCAAGCCGCCGAGCAGTGGCCCGACTAACCACGCCGCATACAAGGCACTGTTCATCCAGCTGATACTGACGCTGCGGTCAATCACCGGGTGCAAGTCGGCAGCAAACGCGCGGCAGATACTCACCGCCCCTTCACACAAGCCGGTAAATAAACGCGACAACACAAACAGCGGATAATTCTGTTGATACAGTGCCCACGCCGACAACAAATACCCAAGCAGCGCCATTGCCAACGAAGCACTTAACACGCGCCGCCGTCCTAGCACATCCGACAAAGCGCCAAGCACGGCACTGCCGAGCAAAATACCCAGTGGATTGGCCGCCAGCGCGATCCCGAGCAGCAGAGTGGGTTCAAACCCCTGCCAGTGATTCAGCGCGTTAAGTTCCGACCCGGCAAACAACGGCGCCAAAATCGGATACGGCAGACTTAAACCCGCCACCGAAATCAGTGCGATCAAGCACATCACCACTAACACAGCGCGCGGGTGACGGTAACGCTGCACGGGAGGGCTGGCTGGCGAGGCAAGAAGCTGAGTCACGACACATATCCATTAGCAAAGTACAAACAGCGCGCCAACCTGATGCTGGCGCGTCAACACGGCCGGTCAATTAACGCAGCGGCAGGGCGCCTAAAAAGTCTTGTTTGCCGACATCCACGCCGTTGTGGCGCAAAATGGCGTACGTGGTGGTGGTATGGAAATACAAGTTCGGCAATGCATATTGCACGATGAACTCATCGCCGCTGACCGTTTTACCGTCCCAGCGCGGCGTCCCGACCCGGCGCTCGCTGGCGCCCTCAAACATGGCTGGCGATACACTGGCTAAGTAGTCCAAGGTGTCGTTGATCCGGCTGATCAAGTCATCGATGGTGGTTTCGGTGTCGGCATGCTTGGGCACAATGTCCATTTGGTCGACCACGCGGGCGACGCCAAGCTTGATGCTGTCACAGGCGATTTGCACTTGGCGCACCAACGGGAACATATCTGGCGCGAGGCGGCTTTGCGCCAGCACATTCACGTCAAACTTGCGGGTTTCGGCGTTGCTTTTGGCTTTTTCGAGAATACTTTTTAGGTTTTGCAGCATTTTGCTGCCTTGGATCACAGCGATGGTATACAGCATAAAAACTCCTTGAAATGACATGCAGTGGATGAACATGCAGCAAATGAAGACTCGCGAAACAACCAGATCCGCGTTGGTTCTGCATCAGTCTAGCTTGCCAGAAGCTAACAAAGCCCGCTATGTTGCGCGGTGAAACAAGCTTTTTCTTAGGTGAATCATGGATCCAATTTTTTCCGCATTGGCCATTGCCGGTGCGCTGGCGGTTGGCGCCGTTAGCCCAGGCCCCAGTTTTATTGTGGTGGCGCGTAACTCGATTGCGTTATCTCGCGCCCATGGCATGGCAACGGCACTCGGTATGGGCACAGGCGCGGGCACTTTTGGCTTATTGGCCATTTTGGGCCTGCACGCAGTGCTGACCGCGGTGCCGATGGCATTTATTGTGCTCAAAGTGCTCGGCGGTTTGTATTTGTTGTACCTTGGTTATTTGATTTTTGGCGGGGCGAAACAGCCGCTGCAGGTCAATACCGGCGAGGATGTGGCGATGATGTCGCTCAGCCGTGCTTATTTTACCGGGCTGTTTACGCAGCTGAGTAACCCGAAAACCGCGATTGTCTTTGCGTCGGTCTTTTCCGCGTTACTGCCACCGACCATTCCGGGCTGGTTTTATGTCGCACTGCCGCTAATTGCCGCAGTGATTGACGGCGGTTGGTATTTACTGGTGGCTTATTTGTTGTCAGGTGAAAAACCACGGCAAGCCTATTTGAAATTCAAAACCGGCATCGATCGCACCGCCGGCGGCGTCATGGCACTGCTGGGTATCAAGTTGGTGACGTCAGGGCTTTAGTCGCAGCTAGCTCTGGGATGTAGCAGGCCACCGCAAGGGTGGCCTGTTGGTTTCAATACTGGCGTGCTGTTATACCAAGCTCAATTGCACGTCGATATTGCCGCGAGTGGCGTTGGAATATGGACACACTTGGTGCGCTTTTTCGACGAGCGCTTGCGCGACATCAGCGGCCACACCCGGCAAACTGATGGTCAAGGCCGCATGCAAGCCAAAACCAACCGGGCTTGGGCCAATCCCGATATCGGCTGTCACTGTCGCATCAGCAGGGATTTGCTGCTTAGCTTGCATCGCGACAAACTTCAACGCACTTAAAAAACAAGCCGAATAACCGGCGGCAAACAGTTGCTCTGGGTTGGTTTTAGCGGCGCCATTACCACCTAACTCTTTTGGCATCGCCAGGCCTAAATCGAGAATGCCATCATGCGATTTCACGCCACCATCACGGCCTGATGTGGCTGTCACTTGGGTACGGTACAGAATTTGTGTTGGTTTGGTCGACATGGTAAAGCCCTCTTGGGTTGAATTTAATTTTGCGATAATACTTATCGCGATAACTATTTACTGATTTAAAAACCACAGACGTGCCGGTGGAAGCACCCAAACAGTGCCGCAGCGGCAGTTTAGGTGGTTTCAGGCAGCAGCTGTGGTGCTGTGACACAATATTATCGAGATAATAGTTATCGCGCAAACTATTATTTTAAATTTTAAACGAAAGCGAATTAAGTGCCTGTATGGAATAGCTTTATTTTTTACGAAGCGCCGAGTCGCTGCCGTAATTGCACCAGCTGTTGCCGTAACGCAGTCAGCTCGTTGAGATCCAGCGCACACGAAGCGCCAATTTGCAGCACTACGCTCGCCGCTTGGGTTTTAAGCGCCACGCCTTGCTCTGTCACGCACACTTCCAGCGCGCGCTCATTGCCGCTGACGCGGCGGCGGGTGATGAGGCCCTGCTGCTCTAAGCGCTTGAGGACTGGTGTTAAAGCACCTGAATCCATCAACATGCGATCGGCAATTTCACGCAAGGTGATGCCGTCTTGTTGCCATAAGATCAGCATCACTAAGTACTGCGGGTAGGTTAAATTTAGTTGTTCTAACAGCGGTTTATAGGCTTTGGTCATCGCCAAGGATGCGGAATACAGCGCAAAACACAGCTGGTTATCTAGCTTGAGTAACTCATCGGCATCAATTGGAAAACATGGCGTGGACATCAAAACCCCCTGTGGCAATCTGCGCAAGGGTAAACCAGTCCGCGGTTGGTTTCAAATCAGCGGCAAAGAACCGCTGCAAATCCGCTCGTATGACGCGCAGTTAAGGCGCCGCTGACGTATCAGCAATCACACTGGCTGCGCGGCGAGCATGTTGCCACCACACACACGGCGTGCAGACCAGAACCAGCAGCACCGCATAACCGATACTGCTGCCCAACGTCCACAATACGGCGACACACAGCAGTAGCGACAACAGCGCGATTGGTTTGAAGCGCCGCGGCAACAAGCGCAGTGCCGCCGCCATCGCCGCCAGATAGATAAACACAAATACGCCATTGACCCAGCTGATCAAATCCGCCAATTGTTGGCCACTGAGCGTTGCGCCTGTGATCAACAACGCCATCAGCAACAACATAAACACCAAAGCACGCTCCGGCACTTGGTGCGCATTTTTGGTAGCCAAGCCACGCGGCAACACACCTTGCTCGGCAAAACTGCCGCAAAGCCGCGCCACACTAGCTGTGTAGACATTGACCCCCGCCAAGCTGCTGGCCAGTCCCAAGGCTGCGATCAACACAGTACCGACCGGGCCTAACACCAAACCAAAGGCCTCAGCCATCGACAAAGGCGCGGTTGGATTTGGCGATAACTGCCACAACAACCAAGTACACAATAAATACAACACACCAACAACCGCCAACCCCAGCAACAACGCCGGCACCATGTCGCGTTGCGGTTGTTTGAAGTCTTGCGCCAGATGCGTCATGGCTTCGACACCTAAAAAACTCCAAAAACCCAAGGCGATCGCCGTCGACAACGCAGGGGCATCCGCCATGACGGGCAGTGCTGGCGTCACCCCATGCAGCTGTGGCCAGGCCAACACACCCAGCAACACCACGGCAAATGCGATAGCCAAGGTGAGTGTCAACTGCAACTTGGCGGAGAGCTGAAAACCAACACGATTGAGCAGGTAAAACAGTCCTAAAAAGCCATATTGCGCCAGCAGCGCATGCCAAGGCGCACCACCAAACCACGGTTCGATAAAACTCCAAGCCATCCACAACGCAGCGGCGGCACCCACCGGCACCACCAGTAAAAACAACAAGCCAGTGACTCGCCCGGCGATTTCCCCAAACGCAACCTGCACGAAATGCGCCGGACCGCCCGCATGTGGCAAAGAGCCCGCCAACTGACCAAATACCAAAGTCACCGGCACCGCCAACAGGGTCAACACAATCCACAACCAAAACGCCGCGCCGCCAGCTGTGCTAAGGGTTAGCCCCGGCAGAATAAATACGCCCGTCCCTAATAACGTGGTGGCTAATAACCCGGCGCCTTGCAAACGCCCTATCGATCCGTGTGCCATAACCCATTCTCTAAACCAGCGACTCAATTGCGCCTATGATAACCCGATGCGTCATCGCACATCGCCGCTTTGCACCGACAGAACGACGGTTTGACCGACACTGTGTTGGCCAAAAACGCCGGAGTGCTCAACAATTCGCAACCGCCCGCCACCGGCAGTCATGCTGCTAGCGCCTACCGCGACTTTCTGTTAAAACAGCGCTTTGCCAACCCACTAGACATCAAGAGCCGCCTGTGGACAAGTTTGACCAACTGATCATCGAGCAACTGCAACAAGACGTGCGCCGTCCCATCGCCCGTATCGCGCAAGCCGTCAATTTATCGCGCAGCGCCGTCAGTGAACGGATCCGCCGCCTTGAGCAACAAGGCGTGATCAAAGGTTATCAACTGCTGCTGGGCAGCCAAGCACCGCAAGCCGTGGTCGCTGCTTATTTTGAAGTGCAGCATAAATCCGCGCGCTGTGCCGATTTGATCCCGTGGCTGGCCCAATACAGCGAAATTAAACGCTGCAATGGCATCAGTGGTGACGTGGATTTAATGATTTATGTAGAGGCGGCATCGATGCCACGCTTGCATCAGATCCGAGAAGAATTGGATGCGCACCCCGACATAGTCCGCGTGCGCACCCACATGGTGCTTAGCCATTGGATTGGCTAAGTTGGCTTATTTTTTCGGTGCTTCCATTTGCGTGCTAAACACCAAACCGCTGTCATTGACGTCCATAGTCATGTTCAACTTCATGTCGATTTTTTGCAGTTGTTCAAACTCTTTTTGTTGCTCTGGGCTGTCCACCGGCATAGCTGCCAGTACGCTGCCGAAGAAGGCTTTGTAATCAATCCCCATCGACATTAAGCCGTTTTTGCTGGTGGCTTCTTTCATTACCGCATCGGCTTGAGTCTTGCCTTTATCACCGACAGAAATGGCGACATGGCTGTTGTTTAACTGCAACATAGGTTTCAGATCTGGCATTGCACCAGGTGGCAACATTGCGCTTAAATCTTGCGCTTCACCATCTTTTGGCAGCGGAATGCTGGCTAAATCCGGCACCATAGCCTTGAGGCTTTCAATCACGGCGCGCGCATTGGTGGCGCTGACTGTCACTAACGCGTCTAACGACTTCGGTTGACCCGTGGCAGTGTCCATCTCAAAGCTGTTGAGCGTCACTGACATGCCCTGTACACCATTAGCCATACCTGTCATCGCCAGTGCCGCTAATGGGTTGTTCGCGGTGGCGCCTTCTTGCATTTTCACCAAAGGCTCACAGGTGTATTTGGTTTGAGTGAAGGTGTTCCATAACTTACCCGCGCTGCTGGCCAATTGGCCCACATCAAAACCCAAGCCCCAATGCATAATCGCGCTGTTGTTGCCTGAAACCGCTGTTGGGATAAAACCGCGCATCGCTGACAACGCCGCCACTGTGTCTTTGTTTTCTGTTGGGACGACCATTTTGCCGTTCATCGTGATATCAGTCGCGGCTACAGCATAAGAGCCGTCAAAATAGACACCAGGCCATGATTTAGCGATTGCAGCCACGTCCGTGGCACAGGCTGGAGTGCGCCATACCGCCAGATCTGGATTGGCGTCCATCTCTGCGCCAAACAACGTATTGAGATCTTTGGCTAAACGGTTACCGTCTTTACTGGTTAAAACTTTGGCTAGCTGCTCGAAACTGAAGAAACCAATCATGCCTTGATTTAACTGATATTTCTTGGCGATAGTGTCTATGTAGTTTGTTGACGCGAGGCTTTGCTCAGGTTTTTGCGCGCCCAGAATAATCGCTAAGTGTTCTGGCGCCAGTTTGCTGCTGGTCACAGCGTACGTGCCCCAACCAGCGTTAACACTGACCAACAAATCAAATTCGATGCCTTCTAGCACGAAGTGATATTGGCGATATTTCAACTCGTTCAGCTGCTGTGCTGTGTGGCTAAAACCAGACGCTTTTTCCGCGTCATCTAGCACTTTAAAAAATGCAGCTTCGTCAGCGACTTCCATTTTCATCACTGGCGCTACGCCAACCATATACACTAGCGAACGCGTTTGCGCTTTTAAACCAAAATGACTGGCTACGCTTTCAGGAGTTTTCATCGCTTCAACATTGGCATTGATTACATGAGCAGCAAACTTTGCTTCTGGCGTTTCCGCGCTAGCAAGCTTCGTTTTCAGCTCTTCAAACACCTGTTGCGTTTGCGTCATGCTAAAACCCGACGCTTTGATATAGGTGGCTAAATCAATTGGTTCCAACTGACCTGAAAACAGCACAGTATCCGCCGGTACATATTCTAGGACACCTAGAGCTGACTCCGACTTCATACCAAATTTATAAAACACTGCTGCACCAGCAGCAATAACGGCGACCGCGATTAGCGTCTTGCGCATGACTCACTCCTTTGTATTGATGCGGCCGTTAATGACGAAACCGCGAAGCATGCCGCCCTGAACGGGGCGAAATTGACAGATAGACACAGATTCACCGGAAATGCTCAACAATTCAAGTTTTTGTTGCCGGATGGTTAAAGCAATTTGTAAGAAAATGCTGAAATAAAAACAGCGCCCGTAAGCGCTGTTTCCAATTCTGCGAAACGATTTATGCCGGTTGATGCGCGGCGAGCATCTGCAGCGCCAGCGCTTCCGCCACCTTGATGCCATCGATCGCCGCCGACCAAATGCCACCGGCGTAACCCGCGCCTTCACCGGCTGGGTACAAACCTTTGGTATTGATACTTTGGCAATCGGCGCCACGTTTAATACACACAGGCGATGAGGTGCGCGTTTCCACGCCCGTTAACAAGCCATCTTCACGGGCAAAACCACGAATTTGTTTATCAAATTCAGGAATGGCTTCGCGAATCGCGGCAATCGCGAAGTCAGGTAGCACACCCGATAAATCGGTCAGCTTCACCCCTGGCGTGTACGACGGCTGCACATCCCCCAATTCTGTGGAAGGCCGGCCGGCGAGGAAATCAGCCACACGTTGCGCAGGCGCATCGTAATTGCTGCCACCGAGCACAAACGCCGCCGATTCCAATTGGCGCTGCAATTCAATACCCGCCAACGGATGCCCCGGATAGTCACGTTCTGGGTCAATGCCAACCACAATAGCGCTGTTGGCGTTGCGCTCGTTGCGTGAGTATTGGCTCATGCCGTTGGTGACGACACGACCTTCTTCCGAGGTGGCTGCCACGACAGTGCCGCCTGGGCACATACAGAAGCTGTATACGGTGCGGCCATTTTTGCAGTGATGTACCAGCTTGTAATCAGCGGCGCCTAAGATGGGGTTGCCGGCGTTACTACCAAAGCGGCAGCTGTCGATCATCGACTGGCGATGTTCAATCCGAAAGCCAATTGAAAAGGGTTTGGCTTCCATATAGACGCCGCGCTGATACAGCATTTCAAAGGTATCACGCGCGCTGTGGCCGACCGCCAGCACCACAAACCGGCTGTGTAGTTCGCTGCCATCGGCTAACTTCACGCCGGTGAGCTGGTCGCCGTCGCGCAGGATGTCATCAACGCGAGCGCTAAAGCGGATCTCACCACCAAGCTCTAAGATCTGCGCCCGCATTTGTTCGACCATGGTGACCAATTTGAAGGTACCAATGTGCGGCTTGCTGACATACATGATTTCTTCCGGCGCACCGGCGGCGACAAATTCAGTCAGTACTTTGCGGCCGTAATGTTTGGGATCTTTGATTTGGCTGTATAACTTGCCGTCGGAAAACGTACCGGCGCCGCCTTCACCAAATTGCACATTCGATTCGGTGTTCAGCGGCTTTTTCCGCCAGAAACCGAAGGTGTCTTTGGTGCGTTCGCGCACCGCTTTGCCGCGCTCTAAAATAATTGGCTTAAAGCCCATTTGCGCCAAAATCAAACCGGCGAACAAACCACAAGGGCCCAACCCGATCACGATGGGGCGCTCGGTCAAATCAGTTGGAGCCTTGGCGACATATTTGTAGCTGGTATCCGGGGTCAGTCGAATTTGTGGATCGTTGGCATGCGCCTTTAACAGCGCGTCATCCATGCCGGTATCAACATCGAGCGTGTAAATCAGCTGAATATCCGATTTTTTCCGCGCGTCATAACCGCGGCGAAACACGGTAAAGCTCTGCAATTGCTCAGCTTTAATTTTTAACCGCTGACAAATAGCGGCTGGCAAGTCGTCATCGCTGTGATTCAGCGGCAACTTCAATTCATTAATACGGATCATCGATGTTCCTTGAGGTGTCTTGGCGCGTGCAAGGGCGCTCACAATGCAGAACAACACCCAGCGCGAATTGGCGGGGCGAAACTTAGCCGTGTTGACCGTTCTCTGGCACTAAACTGCAATGCTAAACGGCAATACGGCCTGACATTTTACGCCAAAAACGCCGGGCTGTCCGAGGCTTTTCGCCGCCATGGCAAGACGCGCCTGTCACCGCCGCCTTCTCGACTTTGCTGCAGCGGCTTTCTTGTGTTTTTGATGTGATCCGTTAGAATCCGCCGCACAAGGCTTTGGAGGTTGGTATGGCGTTTGTCGTGACAGATAATTGCATCAAATGCAAATACACAGATTGTGTATCGGTATGTCCTGCGGATGCGTTTTACGAAGGGCCCAATTTTTTGGCCATCAGCCCAATTGACTGCATCGACTGCGGTTTATGCGAGCCCGAGTGCCCAGCCAACGCCATTGTGCAACAAGATGCGCTGACACCCGATCAAGCACATTTTCTGGAATTAAACGCCGAATTGGCCGCCGTGTGGCCGAATATCACGCAGGTCAAAGCCCCGCTGCCCGATGCTGACCAATGGAATGGCGTGCCGGATAAACTGGCGCATTTAATTACCGACTAACCTGCGCCCACTCACCGAAAAAACAACGCCGAGCCATCACTATGCTCGGCGTTGTTGTTTTGGGAATGGGTGTCCACAGGCACCCTTTTAATCCGTTAGGTTAGGGCGCCTAACTAACTCACTTTAGCCTGCAACATCAAACAGTTGCTGCTCCAAGGTCTGGCCTAGCGTCAGCTGTTTGTAGCGCCATTGTTCACGGCGCAACAAACTCAAAATGGCCAAGTCGGCTTCGGTCAGCAATTGCGGGTCGTACTCCAAGACCAGCTCTTGTTTTTGTGGTGATCGGGCATCCAGAATGCCGGGCAATGCACGACAGGCCGCCAGCACTTGCTCCATCGGCGCTTGATCCAGCTGCAAGGTCATAAAGCCACGACTAGACGCGCCACTGACCGCTTGTTGCACCAAACGGCCTTGTTCGATATACAGCACAGTGCCGCACAAGCGCTCCAGTTCAAATAAGTTGTGCGAACTGATTAAGAAGGTAGTTTCACCACTCATCTTCGACACTAGCTGGCGAATTTGCAGCGCATTCGCTGGGTCTAAACCGGCGGTCGGTTCATCCAGCAGCACCAGTTTTGGTTGACCCAGCAAGGCCTGCGCAATGGCGACGCGTTTTTTCATGCCGTGACTGAGCGCGGTTGGTTTACTGTTGAGATGCTCGGGCAACTCGACCAGTTGCAGCACACGTTTGGCTTCGGCACGCGCCGTCGCTTTATTCATGCCTTGCAGCTGACCGTACAATTCCAACTGTGCACCTATGGTGAAATTGGGGTCTAACAAGGCATCTTGTGGCAAGGCGCTGACTTGGCCAAACAAGGCGCTAGAGCCCGGCGCATGGCCAAAGATCCGCAAGTTACCTTGGCTGGGCGCCAAGTAGCCGCACAGCAAGCTAAACAAGGTGGTTTTGCCGGCGCCATTGGGGCCAATTAGCGCGATAGGTTCACCGGCATGCAGCGTGAAGGTTAAGTTGTCGAGTACAGTCTTGCGACCAAAACGTTTGCCAAGGCCATGGGCTTCAATCATCGGCATCATACGTTTTTCTCCTTCATCACCAACAAGCCAATAGCAAGGATCACCAGCGTTTGTATCAGCGGCAAATCCGCATAATCCAGTGTGACCCAACCGGCGTTTTTATACAGTTGGCCAATTTGTGCGCCAGGCAAATAAGCCAGCAACGACTGCAAACTTGGCTGCAAATAAATCAGATAACCCAGCAGGCCCAGCAGCACACCGCCGCCAAAAATCACTAGGCTGATGGCCATCCGATTGGATTTCACCAAGGCCGAAGCCAGAGCCATCAAGGCCGTAAACGGTAATAACACGATCAACAAATTGATGATGATTTGCAGCGCAGGTAGCAATAAATTCAGCGGCACTTGTTCAAGACGATAAGCTGTCATGCCAAGCGTGGCCAGCATAGCCGCGCTGATCAACACAGTTTGCACCAGCATTTGCCCGACAAACCGGCCGATAAAAATGCTTTCGCGACTGGTACGCAAGGTTAAAAACCGTAAGGTGCCACGAGCGCGGTCACTGCAGGTTTGGTCGGACGCAAAAAAGATCACGCCAAACGGCAGCAAAGTCAGCGTCACTAGCCAAAACACCATCATCTCGGGTTCACCCCACGCCAAGATTTGGTTCATGCCGAGCATACCGATGCCTTGCATCAAGAATTGCTGCACTTCGGGATTTTTCATTTGTACGGCGGCTTCGAAAATGCCGTACCGCAGGATCACATACCAAACGACGGCAAACGCGCCTAAGGCAAACCAACCACGGGGCGTGGCAAACAAACGGTTAAGTTCAAAGCGGGCAATAAGCCCGACAGATCTGGGTTGAATGGATGGCAACAGTAGCATCGCTGAGCTCCTTAACGTGCGCTGACTGACGAAGATTCATCAGCTAACGCAAAGATAGTGCCACAGCTAAACAATTGATCTACAAATAATATTTTTCTGAATGTTTCTAGGTAGGCGGCGGTATTTACCAAAAATTAGTCAAATCAACGACTAAGAGTCAAACGGCATAATTGACGCAGGCTGCTGTTTTTGGACATGACGCTTTAACAAATAATAACCCAGCCACGAACTGACCAAGCATAACAAAGCTGCTTTGCTACGTTGAGCCAACGACAATTCAGGCATGGTCAACGCCAAAAATACGGGGGCATAGAAGAAATACAAGACAAAACAAATAAGGAGAAAATCACGTAGGGCAAATTCAACATCCATGATACTGCCGTAGTCCTTGAAGATTACCTGAATTGACAACAGAATAGCGGCACTCCTGTACCGCTCGCAAGCCTTATTCGTGCATTTTATCGCCGATTTCTAACAACTGTTCGAATTTGTAATTAAAACCAGCGATCTTTCACCATGCCATAGTGGAAATAGCCCCACTGACCGACGCGACGTAGCGGTGCAAACGGGAATTTCGGCAATGGTGTTTGATACAACGGGATCTGCGGTAAGGCCAAGCCGGCAGCTCGTTGGGCTAAACGATAGCCTGCTTGCACCGAAAAAGACAAGCCACTGCCACAATATCCCATGCTGTACAGCACATTTCCTGCGTCATCTGCTTGATAAATGTGCGGAATATCATCCAGCGACATACAAATCCAGCCGCTCCATTGATAGGCGTAGTTTAAGCTCGAAAGTGCAGGGAAGCTTTGTTTCAGCACAGCTAACAAGCGATTGGCGTAATAAGGATCATTGGCTTGTTGGCCGGTGATCGCGCCGCGTCCACCAAACAAAATGCGGTTATCGGGCAGTTTGCGGTAGTAGTATTTCAGTGCTCGGGTGTCCATCACCACTTGGTTGGTTTGGAAACGACAATCGGCTAATTGCTGCGCGGATAAGGGCTCGGTGACGATAATTTGCGACAACACTGGCAAAGTGCGCGCTTGCACGCCCAGATGCAGGCCTTTGGGTGTATAGCCATTGGTGGCCAGAATAACTTTGCGCGCGCGAATTTGCGCCTGCGGCGTGTCGACGATCTGCCAGAGGCCGTCACGTCGGATCGACAAGGCCGGCGTGCCGGTGTGGATCCGTGCGCCAGCTTGACGGGCGAGCGCATGGTAGCCATACGCCAGTTTCAGCGGGTTGACGCCAAAGCCGTCGGCAAAGCGCAAAGCGCCAAAACACTGCTCGTCACCGACATAACGCTGATGCACATCATCACGCGACAGTAATTCCACTTGATAACCAAACATTGACTGCAACAACTCCGCCTGTGCGGTCAGCGTTTTAACCATCGACGGTTTGTGCGCCATCCGCAAATAACCCATATCTTGCGGTTGGCAGTCGATGCCGGTAGCAATCAAGCCTTTGACCCGCTCTAAGCCTTCACAAAATTCGTGATAGACCCCGCGCATCACCTCATCGCCCCATTGTTTTTGCATCTGGGAGTAGGGTTTACGGCCGCTGGATTTCAACACAAAACCAGCGTTGCGGCCGCTGCAGCCCCACGCCGTTTGGTTGGCTTCAATCACCACGGCTGTAATGCCATGTTCACTGGCTAAGTGATACGCCGCCGACAGTCCGGTGTAACCGGCGCCAATAATCAACACATCGGTGTCGATCGACTGAGTTAACACGCCATCGTCGGCTGGCGCAGGGCCTGCCTGACTTGCCCAATAACTATCGGGATAAGGGTCACCTTGGCCTGGGTGGCGGTCATGCAGCGGATCGTACATCACAAAGTCCTAAACTTGCTGGAGTTGGCAAAAGATTGCATCATGATGCAAAACCTTCTGTCCTTTGAAAAGCCGTCTGGACTGCAACATGGATCAGCAACCTATCATATTACAACCACTCAGTGCCGAGCATTTTGCCGCTGTGATTGCCCTTGGCAATCGCGTGCACGGCGATGGCTATTTGGATGACGCCAGTATGCTGGATTATTTCCAGCGTGGCATCAAAGATGACATCAATGCTGGAGTGGTCGCGCTCAAGAACGAGCAGGTGGTTGGTTTTCGCTTGGTGTTTGCGCCCGAGCAGTGGCAAGCCGACCAATGGACCAGCCCGGAACTATGGCCCGTGCCCAAAGCACAATTGGGTTATTTCAAATGCAATACAGTGGCACCGGAATTACAGGGGCAAGGCGTTGGCGGCTTGTTATTGCAACGCTCGATCGAAGGGCTGAAGGCGCAAGGCGCCCGCGCCGGTTTGGCGCATTTGTGGATGGAAAGCCCTGGCAACGCCGCCGTGCGCTATTTCAGCAAACATGGTGGCCAATTGGTGAAAGTGCACCCAGACAAATGGAACGCCGACAGCAAAGCCGGTTATACCTGCGTGCGCTGCGGCAACGATTGCCACTGCCACGCCGCCGAAATGGTGTTGTGTTTTGCATAGACGGGTCTGCACCCATTAACTACGTTGCAGCCGATGTGTCGCTAAATACTGATGAAAATCAGCCAGTCGCATCGGTCGGCCCCATAAGTAACCTTGACCCAGTGGGCAATGCAATACCGTTAGCAACTGCGCCGTTTGTTCGTCTTCAATCCCTTCTGCAACCACGTTCATGCCCAGATTTTGCGCCAGTTTCACCATAGTGCTGACTAACATTTGTTGCCTTGGTTCAAATGACATTTGGTGGATAAAACTGCGATCGATTTTTAAGGTGTGCACGGCAAAATCGCGCAAATAAGCCAAATTGGAATAACCGGTGCCAAAATCATCAATGGCCAGGCGCACGCCGCGACTACGCAATACCGCCAGGCCCAAGTTAAAGCGCTGTGAGTTCTCCAGCAGCAGCGATTCGGTCAGTTCGAGTTGCAACAAGTCGCCACTTAACTCACTTTGCTCAAGTGCATCCAGCACTTGTTGCTCTAAATCGCCGCGCGCAAACTGAATAGGTGAGATGTTCACTGACACGCCGACGTCGGCCTCAAATTGCAAATTCCAATGCTGGCAATCCAGACACGCCTGCTGCAACACCCACAAGCCTAACTCTGCCATCAAGCCGGATTGCTCCGCCAGCGGAATAAAGTCATTGGGCATGACAAGCCCTTGCTGCGGATGATTCCAGCGTAGCAAAGCCTCAGCGCCGACCACAGTGCGCTCGCTGAGCGAAACAATCGGCTGATACCAAAGCTCAAACTGCTGATGTTTCAGCGCTACTTGCAAGTCATTCAGTAAGTTAAACGCCTGTCCTGAGACATCGGCGAGACTGGCATCAAAAAACGAATAGGCGTTGCGGCCGCGCTCTTTCGCCTGGTACATGGCAAGGTCGGCTTTTTGGCTTAGCACATCAAAACTGACGCCATCATGCGGCGCAATCACCACACCAATGGAGCAGGTAGGGCGCAGTTGATTCTCTTCCACTTGCACCGGCAGACTCACCGCTTGCAGTATTTTTTGGGCGAGTCGCTCAATTTCTTGGCGACTGCCACAGCCAGCCACTATCACCAAAAACTCATCGCCGCTGATTCGACAGACGGTGTCCGAAGTTCGCAGCGCCTGACGCAGGTGGCTTGCCACATGCTGCAGCAATTGGTCACCAGCATAGTGACCCAGCGTATCGTTCACATGTTTAAAGTGATCGAGATCGACAAACATCAACCCCGTCAGCTGGCCATGCGTCGCCAATTGCAGCGCCTGATTAAAACGTTCACGCGCCAGCACCCGATTCGGCAGCCCAGTTAAGGTGTCGTGATTGATCAGCTGACGGATTTGTTGTTGTGATTCAATGACGCGTTGGTTTTCACTCTGCAAATCATGGACTAACCGATTGAGATCTTTGAGTAATAACCAAATGCCAAAGCTAATCAGCACCAAAATCAAGCTCAGTAACGACGCGGTATGGATGTCCGTTTTGCCCGCACTGTGCTGCATCCACCCCAGTTGATTGACCAACCCAAGCAGCAGGATATTGCAAAGCATCACGGCCAAGAGCCCGACGAATAAGCGGCGCACCCCCATCAAGGCGGCAAACATCAACACACAAGGGTAGCCAAACACGGCTTCGTCGGTTAAACCTTGGTAACGCCACATCAAGCCGGTTAAAAATGCGGTCAGCCAGCAGGTTAACCAAATGGTCGCTTTATCAACTTGTTGTTTTTTCGCTAAAAAATATACAGGGGTGAGCAGCAGCGCGACCACTAAAATCGCCGCACTAAGCAGCCAGCGATCCGCACTTTCACTAAAGCGATGCACCATCTCGATCAGCAAAATAACTTCCGTCACTGTAAATATTTGCAGTAACCGAGTGGCTCGAGTGCGCTGAAGTTGAACAATGGCGGTCACGATGCACTTCCGTGGGCTGTTTGTTCAAACTTAGACCAGTCACCGCGGGCAATGCAAGCTGCATTTGTCCCCGTTTTCTCTTAAGTAACTAGTTGTCTTTTTTAGGAAAACCGGATGTAACTGGCAGTGATCAGCTGTTTACATGTCAGCAGTGGATTTGCGGAATAAGTAAAAAGGACGACTGCTTGAAGATGAAGCACCAAACAGTCGCCACTAGGAGAGTGTCAAAAGCAGGACAAGCTTAAACACCAAAGGCCACAAGGACCCATTTCAACACCGAGGGTAAGACGCTCAGATTCAGGGCATTGAATGTAAGCGCTTACAGAACAACTATTGCAGTCTGGCACAACATTAGAAAATCGGCAAGCACCACTCATTAGTTTTGCCCACCAATTTTGCTGAGCAAATATTGGATCACCACTTTTAAACCCGCTTTCATATGCACCCGGTGCGGGTACACCAAATGCACTGGCAAGGGTTCAGGCATAAACTCGGTCAGCACCGGCACCAACAAGCCGCTGTCGATTTCGTCTTGTACCTGATATTGCGTCACAAACATCAAGCCCATGCCGGCAATAGCCGCTGGTTTCATCGCCCGATTGGAGTTCGCTAGCAAGCTACCGGCGGTTGGCACATCCAGTGGCTGACCTTGATCGGAAAACCGCCAAATGGTGCCTTGCGGGCCATTGTCGGTGGATAAACAGTTGTGATGGATAAGCTCAGATGGATGCTGCGGAATGCCAGCTTGTGCCAAATACGAAGGTGCAGCCACCAGCACAATTGGCAACTTGGTCAAAGGACGCGCGATCAGCGACGAGCTGGCCAAACGGCCAAATCGAATGGCCAAATCCACTTCTTCCCCCACCAAGTCGACCAAGCGGTCGGTCAGGTCCAACTCAATTTTTAACTTGGGGTAACGCCGCAACAATTCGGGCAAAAGCGGCGCAACCACTTTAGTACCAAAGGTCACCGCCATACTGATGCGGATCACACCGACCGGCTCGTCACGCAGTTCATCAAGATGATGCTCCGCTTGGTCGGCTTGTTTCACCACTTGTTGGCAATAGGAAAAAAACGCTTGGCCTTCGGCGGTCAGTTTTAGCTGACGAGTGGTGCGTTGCAACAAGCGCACGGCCAAATGTTGTTCGAGTCGACTAATGGCTTTACTGACCGCGCCTTTGGACATTTGCAAATGCGCCGCCGCTTGCGTGAAGCTGCTGGTTTCCGCCACTTTGGCGAAAATCGCCATATCCGATAAACGTTGCAATAAAGACATCCGAACCTCCAAAACTCATGCCGTCGATGTCAACAGACTGTTGAACGTGGCGACAGTGTAACAAGAGTTGCGCTGGCTGAATATTGGCTGACTGTTTCCTATCGGAAACAATTTGTCGCAGAAATTCTGGCTAATCAAAGTACAAAAACGTGACATAAAATGTACGCCAATCCAGTCGGAAAGGAGAGCGCCGATGTTTTTCCAAATCTTATTTGCCGTGGTAAAGGGTTTGCTTGAAATGGACGGTTTTGTTATCCGTGGTGAACAACCGGTACAAAAAACCGACAGCGCTGATTGTTGCAAACCGCCGCAACAACCCTAACTGACTGCCCCGAATCTCACTTGAGATGTACCTAGCCTTGATTGATATCTGGTGTTGGCCGGTCGTTTTGACCGGCTTTTTTTTGCCTGTCTGTTTTTACCAAGTTTGATTTGGCTGACTGACCAAGTTGCTCGGCCTTTGCATCTTTTATAGTGCCTACAGGGTGGGCTTACCTGCCGCAACCCGAACCCAAGCCTGACACGACAACTTTTTTGATAGCTAGTTACCGTTGCTGTGCTGTGTGCACTTGCCGTTGCTTGCCCCAACGTTGTTTGAAGCAACGAACGTGGCAAGATTTCAACGACCACAGCTACAGCAGAAATAGCACTGATATAGATCTGTCAGTTCTAAGCAGATGTCTAGAAATGCAGCTTTCCGGCACTTAAAAACATTTAAATTCAAATACTTATTATACGATTGAGCTGAAAGCATCTCATATAACCAAGTTTTCACCGAAAGTAAAAACATCCAGCCATCCGGTTATATCAAAAAGTTCTGAATAAGTGTTTTCTCCTCATTGAGTGGCAAGCGCCACGCTGGTCAAATGCGCGGCAATTGTTGAAAAGGAGACAGTTATGTCACGTTTACCTGTGGTCGATTTGACCCAATTGCACGCAACCTCCACCACTCGCACCGACGCGCTGGCAGAGCTGGCGCGCATTTGCCGTGACGTCGGCTTCTTCTATTTAACCGGCCATGGCCTGTCGCAAGCACAACTTGATGCAATGCTGACACTAGGTCGCGACTTCTTTGCGCTGCCAGATAGCGAAAAACGCGCGATCCAAATGCGCCACAGCCCACATTTTCGCGGCTATAGCGGCATTGCCGCCGAGCTGACGCGCGGCCGTCCCGATCAACGTGAGCAATTCGATATCATGCGCGAAGAGTCAGCTGCCGCGACGCGTCACGCACCGTGGCAAGGTTTGATTGGCCCAAATCAATGGCCTGCCGCCATGCCACAACTAAAACCCACGCTGCTGGCATTTCAACAGCAATTGTCGGACTTGGCGCAGACGTTATTGACGCATTTGCTGGCGTCGCTAGAGTTGCCCAGCGATGCTTTGGCCAACACCTATCAAGCCGGCCCTTATCTGCATACCAAGCTGCTGCGTTACCCAGCAGTGCCAAACCTCGCCAGCCCACACGAAGCGCAGCGCCAAGGCGTTGGCGCGCACAAAGACCCTGGTTATTTGACCTTTGTGCTGGGCGATAGTGAAGCGGGCCTTGAAGTTGAAACCGACGCCGGCTGGTTGCTGGTCGAACCGCTGCCGGGTGCTTTGGTGGTCAATATCGGCGAATTGCTGGAGCTGGCAACGGACGGATACCTCAAAGCCACCACGCATCGAGTGACCAGTCCAGGCACACGTGATCGCTATTCGCTGGCGTTTTTTATGGCGGCGCAACTTGATGCGCAGGTGCCTGTGTTGCAATTGCCAGATGCCTTTAAAGCCCTAACGCCCGGTATTTCAACCGATCCTGACAACCCGCTGCTACGCGATGTCGGCATGAACACGCTGAAAGGCCGCTTGCGCTCGCACCCTGATGTTGCCGCCGCCCATTACAGCGAGTTAGACATAGCCGCCAACGGCACCAGTTCAAGCGCGACACGGCAAGGACAGAACAGCAGCGACGCAAAACAAGGCGTCGCCCACGCCGCCTAGCAGCAGCCATGCATGCCTCCAGACGGCTCGGCTTTTTACAGCGAGTCGTTTAGGCTCTCGCCAACAAGCGCAGCCCATTTTTTGTATCGCCGCGGCGCGGTAAAAGCCGCGGCCTGATTGAGGTTTTTATGAAGTTATCAACGCTGGCCGTGCACGCAGGCCAACAACCAGATCCAAGCACCGGCGCTTTAAACACGCCAGTGTATTTCACCAGCACTTACAGCTACGGCACCGCCGAAGAAGGCAAGGCGCGCTTTGCCGGGCAAAACCCAGGCTATATTTATTCGCGCTTTGCCAACCCCACCAGCACAGCGCTGGAGCAGAAGTTAGCTGCGCTAGAAGGTGCCGATGAAGCGATCGTGGTCGCCAGCGGTATGGCGGCCATTTCCAGCATTGTGTACGCCCTGACGCAACAAGGCGACGAAGTGGCCTTTATCGACCCCGTCTACGGCGGCACGGATGCGTTTTTGCGCAATACTTTGGTGCGCGCTGGAGTCACGGTGCGCAGCTACAACTCGGCCGAGGATTTTGCCGAGCGTCACAGTCCAACCACGCGCTTGGTGCTGTGGGAGCCGGTGACCAACCCGACCTTAAAAGTGGTCGATAGCCAAAAAATCATCGCGGTGGCGCGGCAAATCGGCGCTATTACGGTGTGTGACAATACCTTTTTAACACCAGCTTTGTTTCAACCGCTGTCGATCGGCGCCGATTTAGTCATGCACAGCGGCACTAAGTATTTGTCCGGCCATGGCGATCTGATCGCGGGCGTGGTCGCCGGCAATGGCCCGCTGATCCAACGCGTGCGCACCGTGGCGCTGAAACATATCGGGGTGCCGATGGGCCCACAAGAAGCATTTTTGCTGCAACGCGGCGTCAAAACCTTGCCGCTGCGGATGAAAGCGCATTGTGACAACGCCAAACGCGTCGCCGAGTTTTTACAGCAACAACCGCAAGTCGCGGCTGTGTATTTCCCCGGCTTACCAACGCATCCTGGGCATCAAGTGGTGGCACAAACCGCCAGCGGCTTTGGTGGTATGGTAGCGCTAGAACTTCACGGTGGTTTTGCCGCCTGTGCACAGTTTTTAAATGCGTTGCAGCTGTTTGCTCAAGCCGTCAGTTTGGGCGATGTCGAAAGTTTGGCCTGTCACCCAGCCAGCACCACACACGCGGCGATGACACCGGCCGACCGCGATCGTGCAGGTGTGAGTGACAATTTAGTGCGCCTGAGTATTGGTATTGAAGACGCCGATGACTTAATCGCTGATTTGGCGCATGCGCTGCAACAAATCGCCTGATCTAGAAGCGCCCCGGCGTATGTTGGGGCGCCTCTGCATTCGCCGCTGCGGTTTTATTTACCCGCTTGATCTGTGCACGCTGCACCTAGCGGCTACTTGCACGATTTCGAATATAGCGCCACGTTCGCTGGCGTTATGCCCACAATCCCGATGGTTTCCTCACTAAACCTACTGATCAGATTTGCAATTGACTAGCCTGCGCTTAATACTGCGCAAAGCGGGTTGGCGACTGCCAGCTCAACACACCATAAAAAAAACCAGGAACCCGATCATGAAACCAGCTTACCAACCGAAGCTGCTGGCACTTGTTATTGCCGCAGCCCTCGGTGTAACCGCCTGTACCCCTGCGTCAAATCCAAGCAGCAATGCCAATCAAGCAGCCGCCAAACCAGCCACCGCCGACGAAGCCAAAGCCTTTGTTGCCAAAGCATCGGAAGAAATGGCAGCGCTGCTAATCGAAGCACAACGCGCCGACTGGATCGCCAACACCTATATCACTGAAGACACCGAAGCGCTCAGTGCCGAAGCCAACGAAAAAATGACCGAAACCGTGGTGCGGATGGCCAACGAAGCCGCCCGGTTTAACGGCATTGAGGTCGATGCCGATACACGTCGTCAATTGGATAAGTTAAAACTAGCTTTGACGCTGGCGGCACCAAGAGATAAAGCCAAAACCGCAGAACTTGCAGACATAGTCGCCAAACTTAATGCCATGTACGGCAAAGGCAAATACACCAAAGCCGACGGCACCGTGATGTCACTGGGCGAAATGTCGGCCGTGATGGCCTCCAGCCGCAACTACGACGAACAACTGGAAATGTGGAAAGGCTGGCACGACACTGCCGCGCCGATGAAACCCCTGTACATCCGCCAAGTCGAATTAGCCAATGAAGGCGCCAAAGAACTGGGTTATGCCGACACCGGTGCCTTGTGGCGCTCTAAATATGACATGGACGCCGACGCATTTGCCGCGGAACTCGACAAGCAATGGAACCAAGTCAAGCCGCTGTATCAAGCGCTGCATTGTCACGTTCGCGCCAAGTTATCTGAAAAATATGGCGCCGACAAAGTGCCGTTAGACAAGCCAATCCCAGCGCATTTACTTGGCAACATGTGGGCGCAAAGTTGGGGCAATATTTACGACTTGGTCGCGCCGGAAAATTCAGATCCAGGCTATGACGTCACCAAGTTGTTAGCGGAAAAAGGCTATGACGAACTGAAGATGGTCAAAGGCGCCGAAGGCTTCTTTACCTCATTGGGTTTTGCGCCGTTGCCTGAAACCTTCTGGACACGTTCGCAATTTGTCAAACCACGCGATCGCGACGTGGTTTGCCATGCCTCCGCCTGGGATTTAGACAGCAAAGACGATTTGCGCATCAAGATGTGTATCGAACGTACCGGTGAAGAGTTTGCAGTGATCCACCACGAATTAGGGCATAACTTCTACCAACGTGCGTACAAAAACCAACCTGTGTTCTACCAAGATAGCGCCAACGACGGCTTCCATGAGGCGATTGGCGATACCATCGCTTTATCGGTCACACCCAAGTACTTAAAACAAATCGGCTTGCTGGAGCAAGTGCCGGATGAGTCCAAAGACATTGGCCTGTTGATGAAAATGGCGCTGGATAAAGTGGCGTTCCTGCCGTTTGGCTTGATGGTCGACCAATGGCGCTGGCAAGTGTTTTCGGGCCAAGTCAAACCTGAGCAATACAATGAAGCCTGGTGGCAACTGCGTGAAAAATATCAAGGCGTCAGCGCGCCGGTGGCGCGTAGCGAAGCCGACTTTGACGCAGCCGCTAAGTTCCACGTCCCGGCAAATACGCCGTACACCCGGTATTTCCTGGCGCATATTCTGCAATTCCAATTCCACAAAGCGTTATGTGGTATTGCCAAAGATGACGGCCCAATCCATCGCTGTTCGATTTACGGCAGCAAAGAAGCGGGTACCGCTCTAAACAGCATGCTGGAAATGGGCGCCAGCAAGCCATGGCAAGACGCGCTGCAAAGCTTAACGGGCAAACCAGAGATGGATTCGTCAGCGATACTGGATTATTTCGCGCCGCTGAAAGCGTATTTGGATGAACAAAACAAAGGCCGCAACTGCGGCTGGTAACCCACACAGTTCAGTGCAGGTACTTTGACCTGCGCTAGGCTGAAACGAGCAGCATCGCAGGCGATTGCGGTGAGTGAAACTTAAAACGGCTGCCTTTTGCGAAAAAGTGCAGCCGTTTTTTCTTGGGAGATGATGCTAAGCACCGTAGCTTCTGCAGCGCTTAGAACTTGCTATCGATGATCTTTTGCAGCTCTTGCAGTTGTTCTTTGCTGAATTTACCGTCTTTGAGGTGTTTTTTCAGCATGTCAAAGGTCATCGGCTTGTGCATAGTTTTGACGATCATTTTGTGCTGTTTCATATCGCCATCGGCGTTTTGAACCATGACCATCGGGGCTTCTGGCGCTTCTGGCGCTGTCACCACGCTCACTACCATAGGTACATCCGGCGCCATCGGCGCTGCTGGCAGTGGTGGCAGTTCTGGCATCATGTCGCCATTAGCGAACTGGCGCACGTCGTCGCGATCTTCGGCGGGGATCTTGGCTAAAGCCGCTTCCAGTGCTTTTTCGTTGGCCAATTCAGCCGGCGTCAATTGGTAATTGCGGGTCTTGCCGTCTTTGACCAACACCACCTGTAAGCCATCCTCGTTTTTTTGCACCTGCAGCATTTTTTGCTGTTCTTTGGCTGCTGGTACTGACTTTTCGACTTTCATCGGCGCAGCCGCCACCGGCTTGCCTTCGGTCGCAGCTCCGGCATTGGCGCAACCACTTAACAAGACCCCAAACACACCGGCAACCAACCAAGGGCGAACATTATTTTGCATTATCATGACCTAACTCCTGACAGTCACTGCTGTCGATTAAAGGATTAAACGACCAGTCCATACTGGATGCGTTCGCTATTGAAATTTTGGTGCCAACTTTTATCTAATTGTTTTTTATGGATATTATTTTTTAGTGCTTGCTATTTGGTGTGAAATATCCCGAAATGAGGAGATCCATCTGCTGATATCAGCCATTCGCGCTGGAAGCTAGCACTACAGCCAGCGTAACTCGTTGAAATATATAGAAGCCCTTCAACAAGTCGTGTGGCATCCGTTTTGCTTTAGCTTCAGCTCTACGCCGTTATCCGCTGGCCGCATGGTGCAGCCTAGTTTGAATCGAGGACGTTTGCATGCGCATACAGTCGTTTGTTGTTGGAGTATCTATCGCGATGGTGGGTTTGGTCTTTTCGATCCAAGCCGGCTTGTTGTGGTACTTGCAACAGCGTTTGGAACAACAAATGACCATGCAAAGCGGTCAGCTCAGTAAAATTGTGCTCAAACGCACCATCGATGCGATGGCACCGCCAGCACCACCCGACCCAGCGAGTGCGCCTGAATTGCCAGCACTGCCACAACCTGCGGCGCCGCGCCAGCTCGAAGCTACGCTGCAGCTTGAGCTGCAAGGAGACGTTCGCGTCAAGTTACCCGCTGGGTCGGCAAGCAATCCAGCAAGCCAAACCAGTGCAACACAGCGCACTGCGCCAGCAGCCAGCTCTGCGCAACCGCTGCCACAAATCAACCATGCCGCCAAGCACAGCGCCAGCCAGCCAGCGGCCGCAACGGCTGAAGAACAGGCGGCAGCCGTGATTGTCATTCAGCAAGGCGATTCACCGGTGACAGTGCAGCATGTCGATAGCCAGCATGGCCAAAGTTACCGTTATGTCACCACGGTCGATGCCTTGCCCAAGGCGCTGAACGAGCAACTCGACCAAACCATGCAACAGCTGGAAAAACCTGGCGACGCGGCGTGGGTGGAAGATTTCGAAACCATGCGCAGTCAAGGCAGTGCCAGCATTATGGCGGGGTATTTCAAAACCTTGCTGGCTGCCTTGGTGATAAGCAGTTTGGTGCTGCTGAGTTTGATGGTGCTGCTCAGTCGCAAATTGCTGTCGCCGCTAAATGTGTTGGTCGACGGCTTTCGCCAGCTGGCCAGTGGCCACGCAGGCGTCACAGTGCCCACACAACAGCCGCTGACCGAATACAAATTTGTACTGGAGCAATTTAACCAAGCCAGTCAGCAGCTGGCGGCCTGGCAAGCGCGCCACGACGAGCTGGCCCGCCAGCAACAGCTGGTTGAACTGGGTGAAGTCAGCCGCGGCTTGGTGCATGCACTGCGTAACCCGCTGCACACCATGACTTTGGCGCTAGAGCAAATTCACGCCGATCCGCAAAGTGCCACGCAGCTACAACCGATGCTCGAGCAAAAGATCCACCACATTAACCGCACGCTGACCGCGTTATTGACGCTGTCCAGCAGTCATATCGATCGCCAGCACCAGGTGCCGCTGGATGCCCTGCTGCAAGACTTGGCGCTGGAATTTTCCGCCCATCAACTGCAACTGCCGGCGCCAAGCGACGTGTCGCTGCAAGGCGCTGAAACCGAACTTCGCACCATGTTGCACGTGCTGGTGGCCAATGCGGTGGAAGCCAGCCCAGCGCCAGCCACCGTCAAGATTTGCGTCGAACACACAGCGCAGCAGCTAAAAATCATGGTGTATGACCAAGGCGGTGGCCTTGCCGACAGTGTGCGCCACCGTTTGTTTGAGCCGCATGTTAGTAGCAAAGCCGAAGGCTCGGGCATGGGCTTGTATTTGTGCCAACGCTTGGCACAGTTGTATTACCAAGGCGACGTACAGCTGTGGGAACACAGCTGCGGCGACAACTGCAAAGGGTGTGTCGCCTGTTTAACCTTGCCGCAACCGCCTGAGGATGTTCCACATGAAACATAACGGCACCAGCCTGTTACTGGTCGAAGATGACGCCAATCAGCGGCAACTGTTGACCGGTTTATTACAAGGGGCGCAGTTTGAAGTAACAGCCGTCGATGGCGTCGAGTCGGCGATTGTCGCGCTCAAAGCCAATCCACAGCTGCAACTGGTGTTTAGTGACTGGCAATTGGCGGGCCGGGATGGGCTGGAGCTATTACGTTGGGTGCGGCGCGAACGGCCAACGCTGGGTTTTGTGGTTGGTACGGCGTATGGCTCGGTCAGTCACGCCGTCGAAGCCATTCAAGCCGGTGCCGATGATTACCTGACCAAGCCGTTTAAACGCCAAGAAATGCTGCTGGCCATCGAAAAAGCGCGCCGGGCGGCTGCGCTACGCCAGCAAAACCAGCAACTGCAACAAGCGCTCGGCGAACAACAACAGCTAGTCGAACTGATTGGCGCCGCGCCTTGTATGCAGCAATTGTTTGCGCGCATTAATCGCATCAGTCATGCCGATGTGCCGGTACTGATTAGCGGTGAAAGTGGCACCGGCAAAGAGCTGGCGGCGCGGGCGCTGCATCAACTCTCACCACGGCGCGACGGGCCTTTTGTGGCACTGAACTGCGGTGCTATCCCAGAAAGCTTGGCGGAAGCCGAGTTATTTGGCGCGGAAAAAGGCGCCTATACCGGCGCTGTTGCCAGCAAAGCCGGCAAATTTGAAGCGGCACAAGACGGCAGTTTGTTCCTCGATGAAATCGCCGAATTACCACTACCGCTACAAGCCAAACTGCTGCGCGTGTTGCAAGAAGGCAAAGTAACGCGTCTTGGCAGTCATCAAGAAATTCAATTAAACGTGCGGATCATTGCCGCCAGCCATCAAGACTTGGCGCAAGCGGTGCGTGACGGCCGCTTTCGCGAGGATTTGTATTACCGCTTAAACGTGGTGCCGCTGCATATGCCGGCGCTGCGCGAGCGCGGTGACGACATTCCGGTGCTGATCAACCATTATTTGCAGAAGTATCAGCAGCGCTACCAAACCAGCGCTCCTGCGCTTAGCAAAGCGGCGCTCAAACAGCTGCTGAGTTATCGCTGGCCGGGCAATGTGCGCGAACTGGCCAATCGGCTGGAGCGCTTTGTGTTGCTGCAAGACGAAACCGAACTGCTGGCTGGGTTACAGCCACCAAGCGCCCCCAATGCCACACAGGCCAGCGGCGACTTTGTGCTGCCAAGCCAAGGCCTTAGCTTTGAAGCGCTGGAAAAGTCCTGCTTGCAACAAGCCTTGCAGCTGGCGCAAGGCAACAAATCGCAAGCGGCGCGACTGCTGGAATTGCCGTACAAAGCTTTTTTGTATCGGCTGGAGAAATTCGGCTTGGCGGATTAAACCAAGCCCGCATGGTCAGTGGCTGCGTCTGCTAAGTGCGCACAGGCGGGCGCAGCGGGCCTGAAAAATCAGTAGCTTTGGCAGCTAAATGTGTGGTGGAACACCCAGTTTGCAAACCATTTTGTTATGAACTGCGACTGCCAACACCTGACAGAGCAACTCATGCGATTGAACCTTGCATGGATACCACACCACCAAAGGCACTTGCCGACACGGCGTCACCTAGCGCACTATAAACACCTTACTTAAGGAGCTTCTAATGAAACACTTATGCTTTTGTTTGGCGATTGTTAGCGCCTTGGTGTGGCCGGTTGCTGCCGCAACCACCCCTTCACATACAATCGCCAGCAGCCCACTGCAACAACTCGATAGCAATTATTTTGTCGCCGGCCAACTGACACCGGCCGATGTACCGGCACTGAAAGCGCAAGGGGTGCAAGTGATCGTCGATATGCGCCCTGACGGCGAAGCACCCGATCAACCGACATCTGCGCAAATGCAGCAAGCCGCACAACAACAAGGTTTGGCGTTTTTTTACATTCCAATCGCTCATGGCACCATCACAGACGAGTCGGTTGGCATGTTGCAACAAGTGCTGGCCGGCAAGCCGGGTAAAGTCGCCGCTTATTGTCGCTCCGGCAAACGGGCCAGTCGCAGCTATGCCTTAGCGCTGGCATCGATGAAAGATGGCCCAAGCCAAGCGCACATCAACCAGCTGTTGCAAGCGTCCGGGCACAACATCGACGACTTACAAGCTGAGATCGCCAAGCGCATCGCTGCCCGCTAAACCACAAAGCCGCCATATGGCGACAAAACTTGCCAAAAACTCGATGTAGATCAACAGGGACGCTGCGCTTACCGGCGCAGCTACCGTATAATCGGCAGCTTCTTGGGAAACTGGCTAGCAAAACATGGCGCAACAAACAGGCTTTTCAACGTATCGGATTTGGTTATTTGGCGCTTGGGCCGTCGGTTTTGGCGTCGCTGCGTGTATCGATGTCACGCAACAGGAATGGCTCAAAGCCGCGTTTCATAGCTCCATGCTGCTCGTCGGTTTTTTGTATTACCGCCATACCAAAGATAATTACGCCCCAGAACATCACGGCTCGTTACTGAGTGAACTGAGTTTTGGTCCGGAATACTGCCAATTTGGTGTACACAGCTATCATCGCCACGAATTGGTGCATATCGAGTCTGGCTTATTGGATCAGCGCAAAGCGTTTTTGCAGATCCAAAGTGACGGCCGTGACAAGGTGCAAATCATTTTCCCAGTGGACGAACTACCTGCGGTGCGCCAGCAACTACGAGCGAATTTGCCGGCCGAGCTACAAAGCGAAGCTGATTTTCATTTGCTGTAAGCCACTTCAAGTGACTCACGCCGCAAGCGACGACCTAGCCAAGAGCTGGGCAGCCCGCAGCATTGCGCTGAGGCCTTGTTAGCCACCGCTGCCAGCAAAGCGCCAGATAAAAAACAGGCCAGTCGACTGGCCTGTTTCTCGATCTGCAGATTAACCACGCTTTCGCTTACAAATGTTGTAACCGCGACAAGCGCTGAAACGTCAGCCACGCACTAAACACCGCCGTAACTGCACCGGCAAGCGCCGTCAACAGCACAACCACCACATCAACCTGCATGGTCACCACCAGCTGACTTTGTTGATGCAAAGTGCCAATCTGCTGGCCAGACAGCAGCAACCAGGCCACCACCACACCGACGATCGCGCTGAATAAACCCAACAATGCGGCTTCACAGGTCAACATGCCCGCCAATGTGCGGCGACTAAAACCCAATGCATGCATGGTCAACAGCTGGGCGCGACGATTGCTAAAGGTCGACTCCAACACAGATGCACCACCAAACAGCAACCCGAGCAGCATCACGCCGGTTAGTGCCCATGCCAGACTGTCAACAAACGATTTGAAGTCTTGCATCTGCGTAGCGAAATAGTCGCCTGAACTTTGCACTTTCACCGGTACCGACAACTTGTCGTTAACCAAAGCCTGAACATCGACCGCCTGCACCGTAGCTGGCAGTATCAAATACACACTTTGTGCTTGATTGCCGCGGTTAAAAGCGCTTTGTAAGCTGGTTTGATCAAGCCAAATTTCGCTGTCAAACATCGGAATTTCGTGGCGAAACACCCCAACAACCATCCAGCGATGACGGCCGAGTTGCAACCGTTGGCCCACTTCGATGCCAGGCAATTGCGCCAATAACTGCTGACCGATCACCACTTCGTCGCTGCCTGGTGTAAACCAGCGACCTTGCACCAGCGAGGCGCCGCGCGGCTGCGCTTTGTTAGCGTCCAAACCACGTTGGGTGACGCTGACCGGGCCAGAGGTTTGTTCGACATCGGCATTGATCACCGTCTCGGCAGACCATTGCAGTTCTGGCCAGCGGTTTTGCAGCAAGTCAGTGGCCGTGCTGACATCCGCCGCCGTCAGTTGACTGAGCGCTTCGCTTTGCGAGCCCTCTTTGTACAGGATCAGTGGCTCCACACCAGCACTGTGCCACAACGCGCTTAAGCCATGTGAAAACGCCTGTAACACCGCAAATACAAACAGCACACCAGCAAAGGCAGCGATCGCTGCCAGCGTGTGACCTAACCGCGCACGTAAATTGCGCACACTCAACTTCAATAGTTCCATGTCCTGCTCCTTACGCCGCTTTTAACTGTTCAGCCAACGACAATTGGCCAATCGCCCGCATCGGCAATAGGGTCACGCACAAGGCCATGACCCCCACCGCCAGCATGGCTGGCAGTAAATCAGCCCATTGCATGCCAAAGTTCGGTAGAAACGCCTGCAAGTACTGCTGCAAATACAACACCACGCCAAATGCCAACAGATACCCCAACGCAGCGCCCATCGCTAATAACAAGATGAACTCAGCCGCCAGTTGCCGCACCAATAAGCCGCGGTGAAAGCCCAACACCAGCTGCAACGCCAATTCACGACGACGATCGCGCAGACTGTTGGCCATATTGCTAGCGCACACCAGTAACAAGGTACCAAACACCACCCCTAGGATTAACGCGGCCACTTTGTTGAGATCCACCAGCTGCCCCAACATGGATTCGGCGTACGCCGCCAGCGTGACAGTCCGAGTTTCCGCCTCGGAATTCGCAAACAGCTGATCGATCTGGCGCACGACCCGTGGATAGTCACTGGCATTGCTCAGCAACACGGCAAAAGCGCCGACGGTGTTTTGTCGCAGCTGTTTCACGTCATTGAGATAGTCGTAGTGCATCAACAAGTTGGTTGCGGGCATAGCGCTGTCTGGCGCGACTTGATAAATACCGGAGATCACAAAATCCCATTGCGCACCACCGCCATCGGCACGCTGCCAAATGCTCGAGGCCAAGGTGAACTGCCGGCCAACTTGCAAGCCCAGTTGGTCCGCCAGTTGTTGACTGATCAACAAGCCTTGCCGTGTTTGCCGCCAATTGGTCAAGCTTGTCGGGTCCACCAACAGTGCAGGGTTCGCTTGCAAATAACCTTCGTCAATCGCCAGCACCGGTACTTGATGTTCCGGCGATTGATAATAGCCGCCAAACCAATCGGCATAACCGGCAGCAGCGACTTCCGGCATGGCACTGATTTGCGTTAAATACCGCAATGGCAACGGCAGGCTGGCCGAGGCGCGGTTCATCACTAACAACTGCTCGTTACCGCGCGCATTGCTGTCGCCGTGCAAGCCATGGTCTGTGGCTTGAAACATCGCCAACAAGGCAAAGGCCAACGCAATCATCAACAACATCAAGGTCAGGCGGAGCTTGTTGCGCAGCAAGTTCGCCCACAACAACACGGCGCTGTTCATGCGGCCTCCCCACGGATTTGTCCGTCTTGTAGCTGGATGGTTCGACTGGCAAAACGCGCCGCGTGCAGGTCATGCGTCACCATTAAAATGGTTTTGCCAAAGTCCTGTTGCAGGGTTTGCAGCATGGCCAAAATCTCCTGGCCGGTTTTGCTATCAAGGTTTCCGGTCGGTTCATCACAGACTAAAAACTGCGGATCTGTCACCAAAGCGCGCGCGATACTGACGCGTTGTTCTTGGCCACCCGATAATTCCGCCGGCAAGTGGTCGGCTCGACCTTCTAATCCAACGATCTCCAAGGCATTTTGCACACGCATCGCCCGTTCTTTTTTCGACATATTTTTTAACAGCAGCGGCAGAGCGACATTTTCGGCGGCGGTCAGCACAGGTAGCAGTTGGTAGTTTTGAAACACAAACCCTAATTGTTGCGAGCGCCACTGTGCCAATTGCCGGTCGTTGAGCTGTTCAAGATAGGTCTCACCACAGCGAATGCGGCCTTTGGTTGGCGTATCTAACCCACTGATTAAATTTAATAAGGTGGACTTACCAGAACCACTTGGGCCCATCAAAGCGACAAACTCGCCTTGGCGGATCTGCAGCTGAATATGCTTTAGCACTTCGACTTGCTGGCGGCCTTTGATAAAGGTTTTGCTCACGCCTTCCAGTTCAATAAATACGGGGGATACTTGTGGCAGTGCCACGATTTCTACTGCCGCCATTACCATGCTCCTTTGTTGGTTGCGACCACGGCTTGTGGTTGCAAATAGACTTGCACGCCCATGCCTGGCAGGGCTTTTTCATCAAAATCTTGCACCGCGACTTTGACCCGCACTGCGCCTTTAAGCTTGTCGATCACCGGCACGACGTAGCTCACTTGGCCGTGATAATCGGTGCCTTGATACGCGTCCAAACCGATGGTCACCGCTTGACCTGGCGCTAACGCCTGCAGATGTTTTTCGCTGACATCCACTTCCACTTGTAAGGAGGCCAAATCGACGATGGTGCAAATGCCGGTGCGAATAAAGCCACCGCCGCCGGTCAGTGGCGATACGGTTTCGCCAACTTGCGCCGTCAGCTCGGTCACTACGCCATCAAACGGCGCTTTTACTTGGGTGTAATCGAGCTCGATGCTGGCGATCTTTAATTGGTCACGCGACAGCGCCAGCTGATTTTGCTCGGCCGATACTTGGCGTTGTGCCAGCTCGGTTTCTAATTCGGCATCCGCTAACTGCGAGCTACTGATTAACCGATCTGCGGCCAACTGCCGAAACCGCGCCAATTCAGTTTGTAAGCGCTGCTGTTTTAACTGCGCTTGTTCTAAGCGATAGCTGGCGGCTTGCAGATCTTTTTTCGCCCGCTCAACACGCACAAGCGCGGCGGTGTTTTCCAGCTCGGCGAGTAACTGGCCGGCTTTGACTTGCTCCCCTTCACGCACGAACACTCGACGCACCACACCGGCAACCGATGACGACACCGTGGTGATCCGCTGCGCCACCACATAACCACTGGCTTTGATCCGTGGGTCCACAGGTACAGCTGCGGTGGTAGCACTGGCTGAGGCGGCATGACTCTCCGGCGTCGCGGCTGGGCTGGTGAGCGGTTGTGCCGGAGTCACCGCTGGTGTTGTTTCAGCGTGAAAATACGCATACGCGGCCATCGACAAACTGGTAGCGAGCAAAGGCGCAACCACAGCCCACCGTTTGTTGGCGCGGCGCTCGGCACTGCGCTGGGTGTCTGGAGCGGCAGCTGGGATCGACAGTTTTTGTAATTGTTCAGATTTAAGCGACATGGCGCACCTCGGTTAGCTGGCTGTTGACCAGCACTTCCATTTGTAATTCAGTGACATAGTTTTGATTGTTGTGGCTAAACCACAGCTGCAGCCCATCGGGTAAGGCTTCGCGGAACGTCAGTTGTTCGCAGACATCCAGTACTTTCAACATGTGTTCGACACACAATGGGTTGCTGAAATCGCACCACATAGGTTTGCGATACCGATCGAGGTTTTGCTCTTGCGCGTCTAAAGACGACAGCCCCAAATCGCCAGAGACAAAGCAACGTTCAGGCAATTGATGCTGCTGGCAAAATTGCGCCAACAACCGCAGTCGTTCTATATCCGGCATTTCAGCCTGCAAATGCGCAAGCGCTTGACGTTTAACCCGCCAGGTTGCTCGATAGAGCACCAGTGGCCCCTCGGTAATGCGGGGGGTATGTCGCACTAAAGCATCGTCGGGCGCGGTTTGAAACAAGTGTTGTGGCCGCACCAAGTGAAACGGTTCGGTTAGTTTGATCAACAAATAGCTCGAGCCCCAATCCGGCAACGGCATCACGGCGCCGAGATAACACAACTGCACTGGGGTGCCGTCGTGGCGATAGAATTTCAGCTGATTGCTACTGCTGTCATGACGCAACTGCAAGTCAGCCAGCGGCAAGCAGCGCTCTGGTTCAACCGGCTCGCCCGGCCAGCCGAGCACACGGGACGTCACGTATTGATGCGACTGCAACGGATTGCATTCACTGGATAACGCGATCTCCACCACTTCTGCGCCTTCCTCGGCGGCTTGGTTTAACCAATCGCGCAACAAGCCTGCGGTGTTGGCGCTGGCCGGATGGTTGACCGGCAAATAACGACAGGCTTGCCAACCCAAGCGCTCATACAACAGGTTCAACACCAGCTGCGGAGTTTGCTGTTCCAACGAATGCACGCTATCGGCCACTAGCTGACCATACACAGTGACGCCCAGTCGCGGTTGCGGCAACGTCACCGTGGCGGCTTGTTGCAGCTGCTTAAGAAAACTCGGCTGCACTCGCGTCAAAAATTGGAGGATATCGGTACAGCAGCCGCCGGCGCCAAATTGCTCAATAAACGCGTGATGCAACACCGCATAAGCAGGGTCTACTTGAATGCGTTTGGCAATCGAGTGGCCAATTTGTTGGGCCAGTGGCAGCAAACCACGGCCAAAGCGGATGGTCGCCCCTTGTTGCCACACAGTTTCCGACCAGTTACTTTGGTACGGCTCGACAAAACGCGCCCCAACTTGCAGATACAAAGCATTGATTTGACGTTCAATACGCTGCGAAAACCCTGCGATGTCAGCCGGTAAGGCTTGGCTACAGGCCAGGCACAATTGTTGTAACTGCTGCAACTGCACCGCCACCTGTTGACCCTGCGCCGTGCCTTGGCTGTGCAGGGCATCGATCAGCGCTTGCAATGGATCTGCCTGCTGACCATGCCACAGCGGCACCGCGGCCAGCACATCCAAGTCCAGCAGCTGTTCCAGCCATTGTGTCGCCGCAGCGCCGGCGTGAGTCGCCAAACGCTCTTCGACATCACGCCATGACACCGTCTCTGGCAGCTGTTGTACCAGTTCGGCTAACCAGGTCGGCACGCGTGTCGATAGCGGCTGCTGTTGTCGCCACGGCCGGCCTAACAATTCGATATGCACGTTGGCCAACAGCGTTGCCGCACCTTGTTGCCATTGCAGGCTGGGGTTTTTCTGCAATTGAATGTCTTTGAAAAAACGCAGATCTTGCTGACAAAAGCGGCAAATTCTGGCGATCACGCCGCGATTAATCTCGGCACTGACTGCAGTCGACAGCCGATCGGCCTGCAGCACACTGGTTTGTTCTGGTACAAATTGCGCAGGCAAATTCGCCATAAAGGTGCTCAGCGGACTGGTTTTGGCCGCCGCACGCGCCACATAAGCAAACAAACTGCGCTCGGTTTTGCTGGTGCCTTTTTTACCGAAATTCCATTGATTCGACTGTTGTGCCTTGTGATACAGCCGCGGATTATTCAGCGCCAAGGCATGGGCGAAATCAGCCTGCTGCAGACTCTGTTGCAACGCTGGGCGCACCTGCAGGTCCAGTTCTTGTTGCAACACGGAGGCAGCGCTGGTTTTGTGCAGCTCTAGCTGTTGCCAGTACTGCAACAGCTGCTGCAACTGCTGGAGTTGCTCCGCTGGCCACGGCGTCGGCGTTGGCAACTCCAGCAACAAGCGGCTTGGATTCTTTTGTTTCTTCAACGCTCGGCGCACCGACATCCAACCGTGGCGAACCTTTTCGTCTGCTTGCGCTGGGATCCAGTCATACAAAAAATCTTGTAGCTGTTGGCCAAGCTGCTGAATTTGCGCTTCGGCGCTATTCCATTGCGCCAGCGCTTGGCGAGTTTTTGGCAATTGCGCTTGGCTTAAAATGTCATACGGCAGCGCAGCCTTGCGCACCAGAATATGCGGTGATAATTCAATCGTCATTGGGACACTCCTACCAACCACCACAACAGCAGTGCGCTTGTCGGTACTAATAACAGGGTGGCGTACAGCCAGCGGCTCCCGCGCAGTTGCTTGCTAAACGCCGGGTTTAATTGACCAAGTGCATCTGTGTTGCCTTGGCGTAAGGCTTGATAACCATCGCTTTGCCGAAACGGCGACAAGTTACTGAGCAACAAACTCAATTGCATGGTGCATAGCCACACACCGGTATTGCCGGCCCAAGGCGTGCTGGCGAGCCACAGCGCCGCAAGCCATGCGTCACACCAAGGTCCTGCCAAGGCGATCCGAGCCCGCGCCACTGCGTGTGTTTGTAGCGGTAACGCTTTGGTTGACACAAAGGGCGTCGGAAACAAACGGCCCTGCCAGCGGATCCCCATGCCAGACACTGGTACTTGGTAAAAACGACAAGCAATGGCGTGACTCAATTCGTGGGCAAACCAACTCAGTGGTAGCCAGCACAGCAGCCAAGCGCTTGGCGTTGCATACTCAGGGTTCGTTAACCAATAAGCCAAAACGAGCAGTGGCAACGGCGCATACCAAGCGATGGCGCGGACGCTGCGAGGCAACAAGGTCAGCCATGCCGCCAGCACCTTGGCCAGCGGATCTGGCGACGGCAGCCGCCAACTGCCGCGGCGCTGCTGTTGCTTGAGCTCAGGCTGCAACTCGGTATTTCGCAACAAACCATAACGTTGTAACACCGGCAGCAAACTTGGTAATTCCGCCGGCGCGGTGCCGGCATCCGTGGATTGCTGCAGAAATTGCAACGCCTGACGCAACTGCCTGGAGATCTTTAAGGTCGGCGCATCCCCGAGGGTGTCGATCACTAAAATGCCATCGGCTTGATCTACCCAACAGACGCCTGGTTTGAGCTGCGCAGCCATCACTCGGCTCCTTTGGGTTCGCCCAGCGCAAACAGTGCTAGCACGGCGTCTGTCATACCGTCGGTTTGGGCATAGGTGAGTAAAGCTTCATCCAACGCGCCGCCAGCAATAGTGCCGACAAAACCAGCCGCACAACTCCGAAGCCACAAATCACCGGCCAGCTGACCTGTGTGTTGCCACAACTGGCGATAGCCGTAGTCTTCTTCACGATTGAGGATGTCGTATAAATCCGCCGTGAACAGGATCAAAGCGCCGGCATCGGTCAACGAGGTCTGGTTGGCAAACCGAGTGAAGTCGATATCTTTTTCTAGGTAAACCGGCTGCAACGAGGCGCTGCTTGGCTCATAGCGATACAAGCCGGCGGCGTGATCTGGCGAGTCGTAGCGCAATAACACCCAGAAATTCAGCGGCAAACGTGACCCATGTTGCTGCTCTAACGCAGCCGACAGCGACCAACTATCTGCCAGCAACTGTTCGATGTCTGACACGTTCGCTGCTTTACTGGCGAAATCGCGCACGGCACGGCGGCGTTTCATCACCTCGCCAAGGTCAAAACTAGCGAGTGTAGGCACGCGATCGGTTGGCTCTTGCCAGGTTAAAGCGCGGCGCTGCGGGCGCATGGCAATAAAGTGGTCAATCATGTCATCTGAAAAACGGGCTGTTTGGATGGTCTGGCCTAAACCAAACACGTGCGTCAGCACAAAACGATTTTCCCGATGCGGAATACTCAACTCGTCCATCAAACCGACACTGAACCAGTCATGGTATTGCTGTTGGGCGACGCCTAAACGCAACGCGATTTGTCGCAGATAGGTCTGGGCTACCCCGGCGTCCAAGTTGGTGATCTTAAAGCTCGAGTTGCCATATTTGGCGCGTACTCGTTGCAAACTGGCCACGCCAAACACCAACACCTGCGGCAAATTTGGCTGCTGCAACATAGACGCAAACAGGTCGACATTCAGATCACCGAGGAATTCCAAGGTGTGGTTGCGCGCATCATAGTGATACCTACCATCAGGGATCCCTTCCAGTTGTTGGATCACGACGTAGGCTTCGGGAGATGACAAACCGCCGCCCGTTGGTGGGATCAAGCGCGGTTGACCGTCCACTTGTTGGTAGCCATAGCTGTAGGTCAATAGATCAGCCAACTGCTGCAACGACATGGCTTTGTCTTGATTTTGCACGGCAAAATGGCGAGGTAACGCTTGCGCCGCTGGCAATGGATAGGTAATGCTGCTGTAAAACCGTGGTTTTTTTGTTGCCGTTAAACTGCGATTCGACGCCTTGTAGTGCTGCAAATGAAAGGCTTCACCAATGTAAGCCTTGGGCGGCATCCGAAATGAGTTATGCAAATCCCATAACGTTTCCGCACGTTCGTGTTGCAAGCGTGGCAAATGCGCCAAAGCCCCATCGGCCACACCAGGCATTGGACAGACTTTGACGGAGCTGCCTTCTACTTGTTGCCCCAAGCCATATTTTTTACAGACGTTAAACACGGTTTGTTGTGACACTTTGGCCAAATAAAGCGTCAGCTCATGGCAAATGGCTCCAAGCCAAAAGGTTTGCTCAGCACCTTGCAACCCGGCCTGTAAATCCGGCCGAATACGTTCTTGCACGCTTTGGTAACTGACCGACAATTTGCCGTCAAACAAGGGGCCAATACAGACGGAGCCACTGCCCAAGGCGCAGTAAAACACCACGATGCCGCGCTCGCGCAGTTGTTGACACAAAGTTTGTTGTTGCTGGAAATTCTGTCCTTCGACCAATAACACCACGGTCGCGTCCAGGTCAGCGATGGCATTGGCATGACTGGCAAACTGCTGCGACGCCACCGGCAGATCCGCCAGCATCTGTTGCAATTGCTCGATATAACTAGCATCCGTAAACACGGCCAATTTGTGCTGTTGTAGATGCTGCAACGCAGCTTGGCGGCTATTGAAATTGCGACCCGCGCCGACATACCGACCTAAAAAGCTGGCTAAACCGCCCGTGTCGGTCGCTGGACCATCTTCGAGCAAGCCCTTGTTCGCCAGCAAGGTGACAATATCAAACACCCGGCCACGTAATTCGGGCGGCACTTGTTGTTCAAGTTCGTCGATCTCATGCTCGCCAGTTAAATAGGGCTGCAATTTTGGCAACAGGCTACGCGCACCTTTGCCCTTAAACACCTGCATGGTGTAGCTGCCGACGACCAACAAGTCATCGTCGCGAAATGGCAACATTTTTAACTCGTTGATCATTCTTGGTTTTTTCGGAAGCATCAAAGCCAATTCAGGATCTGCACGGTAAAAACCAGCGGTATCCCGTACTGAAGTTACATAACCGCTCATGCTAAAACCCTCCGTAGTTCAGGCACTAAATCGGAGACAAACCGAACCGCGTAATAGTCTTCTTGGTGCGGCCGACAGGTGCGGCAGTTGTGAATGGCGATCACTTCGGTATCTTCAATCGGCCCATCAATCACATTGATGCGGCGCAGTTTGCCTGGCTCGACTTGTCCCGCTTGGCACATCTGGATGTAACCCGCTGTCATATGCAGCAAGCCTGAGGTGAACCCCGGCAACTGCTCGTGCAAATTGCGGCTGAAATGCGCTTCAAACGCCAATTCGCGCTCTGCCGTCTGATGATGTTTCAGATGCGATAAATCACGGCGATGGAAACAATCAAAACAAGCGCTGCGTCCTGGCACAAAATACGGACCGCAATACAAGAAACGGTCGTTGAGGAAACTCAGCACCCATGGACTGCCCAGTTCACGCAGTCGATGTTCTAGTTTTCGAATGGCGGCGATGCGCTTATTGGTCAACACAATCGCGACTAATTCACGGTCGGCCAGTCGATCGGTATCCAGCAGCTGCAGCGCTTCATCCAGCGGCAAGCTCCGGTCATGGAACTGTGGCAACTTCGCCAGCGCAGCTCCAAAATCTCCTTCATAAATCAGTAACATAACTAATTCCTTCTTAAGCAAATGGTTGTGGAGCCGGGTTCACTTGGTCTTCAGTTAATGCACCAAAGCCGGCTTTTTCTGGATAGTGATACAAACGTGGGTGCCCTAAAAAACGCGCCCGTTGCACGGGGGTCATAGGCATCAGGCCGGGAATAATGACCCGCACCGTGCGCAAGCCCACTTCTTTTAGTTCATCGGTGGTGAGTTCCGAGATGTAGACCTTGTAACCCAAGTCGCTAAAGCGCTGTTTCAGCCACTGCAACCGTCCGGCGTCGTCTGCCGGATATTCGCCTTGCATGCTGCTGATTGGCTGACGTGAGCGGCTTTGTACTAAGAAATCAAAGTGATGCCGCTGTTCTGGTCGCCCCATGTACGCCGCACCGTCTTCGAGGCGAGTAAAATCCATGATGTCGTCAGGGATCTGTTGGTCAAACTCGAACATAGTGCGACCAGACGCCGATTCACGGATCACTTTGGCGGCCGCTTCCCATGCGTCAAAGTTGGTCGAGCAACTGACGAATTGAGACAAGGATGGATGGCCTTCGACCAGCTGCAACGAATAGACAGTTGGAATGCCAATGTCGGTGGTCGCATTAAAAAACAGTTGTTTCATATGGCCACGGCCCAGTTGGCGGAATTTGTCCTTGTGCTCTGGCGGCACATCGGTATCAAAATCAATTTGCGCCAGTGGCATACGAGCCAGCCAGGTCAACGCGATCGCATCACGCTCAACCACCTCGCAAATCGCCGACAGCACCGCTTTGGTCAGATCCGAATGCGCCGCCACCCCAGTAGAAATTGGGTAGACAAAATTCTCGTGTTGGTTGCCTTGCACAAACAAATGCGTCAGCACGGCGGGGACATACACTTCGCGATCTTCGGTCAACGAATACGACTTGACCCAGCGGATCGGCGCATCGGGATTGGCTTTGCGGATCATGGCTTTCGGATCCGCCAGCTCACGTTCTGAGCACACCGGCAAGCTGCTTAAATCCATCGCTTCATCGCCAAGTTCGTTTTGCGACGCGACAATCCAGCTGCTGCTTTCATTAAGCATACTGTTGGCGTAACGCTCCGCCGCTTCGGCGACTGAGCGCACCAGCGCGAGTTCCCGTTGCTCGTCGCTGCCAGCACCACCAATCGCGCCAGGCTGCACCATGCCGCCATTACCGCTACGAATGTGCGATGCTGCCATCGTCATGTTGCCCAAACCTGAGCTGTAAATTTTGAACTCCGGGATCCCCAACTCCCCTTGAAACAATGGGATAGGTTCTTCCACGACGCCGCCGACTGGGCGGATCAATTTAAAAAATGGGTACTTTTGTTCCAGTTCCCGGTAAGACAATTGGTGGTTATGCGACATCTCGTGCCTCCTCGCGATACCAGGCTTCCAGTTGGGTGGCCAAGTAACTCTCTTCAAATGGGCTGATCCCCAGCCGGTTGTTCATTAAGTGAATGCATTGCCATGCTTGTTGTTGGATAAAGGCGTGGCGAAAACCCAGCTGCCGCAGTTGTTGCTGCGTCTGCTGCAAGGTCTGCCGCCATTGCGCCAGTAACTGAGTCGTGGCTTGTGGCCAATCGTCCGCTTCCGGTACCAACGACTGCCCTTGTTCAAGCCGCTGCAAGGCATCGCGGAAAAACTGTTTGCGAAAGTTGTTAATCTGCACCAAATTGCGCGGCAACCAGGTGTAGCTGTAGTTCTGTAAAAAGCGCGCCGGCGACGGAGTTGGCTGAAACACTTCGCAAACTGTCCGAGTGAACAAGTACGCCAGTGCATTGCGCACACCCACCGCTTGTTGATCCAACCACAAGGCGGCCACGGTCAGATCGGCCGATTGTTCGAACCAGCGATGGGCGACTTCTAACGCCTCACCGTGACCAAACTTCTCCAGCTCAGGTTCGTATTCGGCCAGTTGCCACGCCGGCGTCATGGCGCGGTACTGATACTGCGGCCGGCGGCCCGTTAAGCTTTGGCGCGGTGTGCTTTGCGCGGCCAGAATCGGCACCAGCGGCATCAATTGGTCTAAGCGGCTTTCTACCTGCTGGCGGACTGGTGCCGCATTTTCTGCTTGCACCTTTAACCGCAGACGCAAATGGAAGCCGTCTTGTTCATCGACGTAGCGAATAAAGAACCATTGCTCGACCCCTGCGATCGCTCGGAACTGGCTGAACTCATCGCGGATCAGCGGGTCGGCGGCATCAGGGAATTGTCCTAAACGAATTTTGTAAAACAGCCATTGGGTTGACATCGCGGCCTCCTACACTCGGCTGTCCATGCTGAAGCGGAAGGTCCGAACCGCTAGCACGATTAACACAATGGAACTGACCACCAACACAGCCCAATCCAGGCTGGCCGCGAAACGTCCGTCATTACCGAGGATCAACTGCCGATTTAAATCCGATAAGTAAGTGATAGGCAGTAAACGAGCTAACCAGTCCAGCGCACCTAAACTACTGGTGTCGAAGAAGATGTTGCCCAAAAACAGCATCGGGAAGTTCACCAGCATCACCATGTAGTTGCCGGCTTGTTGGCTCGGTGCTATGCCACCCAACAAAAAACCTGTCGCGATCAACATCAAGGCGCCCAATAAGCAGGACAACAGCAGCAAACCCGGATTGCCTTGGATCTCCAAGCCAAAGCCCAGTTTGGCAATGACCAGCAAAGTCACCAGTTGCACAGCGGCAATGCCCAAGCGAACCAATACATGCGACAACACGATGGACGTTACCGGCACAGGGGTCATCGACAGGTGTAACAAAGAACCACGCGCCCGGGCCGCCATCAGCGGGACCGCAGTGCCAAACAGCGCCAGCTGTAACAACGCCATCCCCAATAACGCCGGCATCAAATAGGAAAACACACTGGATTTACGGTTCTCGTGCACTTGGTGTGACATCCCAGCGATCAACGCCGTAGCGCGCGCTTCGGGGTACAACTGATGCACTGCCGTTTCAATACTTTGCACCACAAATGGATTGCTGATGCCGCGCTGCGCCAGTTGCAGTTGCAATGGCTCCGTCTCGGTCGCTGAGATCTGCAATATGGCGTTGATGGTGCTGTTGTCTAAGCGTTTCGTCGCTTCGTCTTGCGTTAAGAACAACAAGCTCAAGGTGTTTTGTGCCGTCAGTTTTTGGATCAACTGGGCCGACGCGTCCGTACTAACTTGGTCAAGCACCGCCAGCTTGATCGACATGTCAGAGCGGAAGCTGCTTTGCAGACCAAACACCAACATAAAAAACAGCGGAAAGGCGATGGTGAAAAACGCCGAGACAAAGTCGCGTCGAAATTCAGTAAATACACTTTGGGTTAATTGAAAGGTTACGCGCCACATAATTTAGTCCCTCAAATGACGGCCGGTCAGATGCAAAAACACATCTTCCAGCGTGTTGGAAGTCACACGTAGATCTGGGATCACCAAGGACGTCTTCTGCGCTAAATTCAGCAGTTCTTGCAGGGTTTGCTGCAGGTCTTGGCATTGGATCACTACATCGACTTGGTTGTTGCGATCGTGTGTTGTGATAGGAAACGACAGTTTGGTTAAGTCACGAATTTGCGACCGATTTTGGCAACTAAAGGAGATCCGCTGGCCAGGGCAATAGGTCTGTACCAATTCCTCTGGGCTGCCTTCCGCCAAAATTTGCCCTTGATCCAGAATGATGATGCGGTCGCACAAAGCGGCAGCTTCTTCCATCTGGTGAGTGGTCAACACCAGTGCGGTGCCTTGTTCGCGGCAGCGTTGCTGCAACAGCTCCCACACCATGCGACGGGCTTGTGGATCGAGTTCGGATGTCGGTTCATCAAGGAACATCAACTGCGCGTCACTTAACAAAGCGAGTGCAATGGTCAAGCGTTGCTTTTGTCCACCGGACAAGTGGCGCACGCGACTGTGCTGTTTGTCAGCCAGGCCGGTTTTTTCCAAAAACGCTTTTATATCGATATTTTTGTGATAAATGGTCGCATACAGGCGCACTGTCTCAAGCACTGTCAGCAGTGGGCTTAACGCGTTGTGTTGCATCACCACCGCGGTTTGCGCTTTTAACTCCAGCGTTCGAATATCTGGCCGCATTCCCAACACCATGGCATCACCATACGTCGGTTGCTTTAGGCCTTCTAAGATCTCTAATAAGGTGGTTTTGCCGGCGCCGTTAGGCCCCAAAATACCGAGTACTTCACCTGGCAAGACGCTCAGATTGACAGTATTTAGCGCGACAAAGTCGCCATAGTGCTTGGTCAAATTGGTCACTTCCACCACACTACGCCGCTGCGGCTTTGCGATAGAAGTGGGGATTCGTTGTTCAGCCAGGTTCATTTACTCAAGCTCCTTGATCAAAAAGGGTGATCGACACTGTCGCCATGCTCGGGCTGCACAGCTGAGCCTTGCGCCAGCGCTCGACTGCCGGCACAAGACCAACTGGACGCGCAGACAGCGCTATAAATTTGTAACTCTTCGAGTTCCTCGACTTCGATGTCGGGAAATTCCTCACGTGGTACTGGATACATGGACCTACTCCTTGAAGTGGCATGGACTGCAAAGGACGGGGCTGTCTGAGGCGTACCTCAGACTGGGTCAGGGCTGGCAGTTACACCACAACCAGACCCACCCCTGTGCAGTTGCTGGCTTAGTTAAGAACTTCGCTTGCGCCACAGCTGATCACGCTGCCCATTGAAGACACGCTGCCCCAGCAAGAACCGGCAGTACTGGCGGTGGACGCAGTGGATGCGCAGTCAGAGACGTTTAACTGCTCTTCAGCCAGTTCTTCCACGACAATGTTCAGTTCTTCGTTGTTGATTTGATTTGTTGACATAAAAATTCTCCTAATTTGTTGATTTGATTAATTCATTTGATCCATGACACAGCTGATCACTGTGCCAACACATCCGACAGTACCGACACATGAGCCGACGCTACCAACCGTGCCTACACAAGAAGCACAATCCGCGACGTTCATGGCTTGTTCTGCCAACTCTTCCACTTCCAAGCTCAGCTCTTCCGTGTTTTTTACAGTGGATGACATGGAGTTCTCCTGGTTATTCCACTTGGGAGTCGACACAGCTAATCACTGTGCCTACACAGCCCACAGTCCCTACTGTGCCGACACAACCTACGGTGCCAACGCACATCATGGTCGAAGCACAAGCGCTGCTCGGTAAGCGGTCTTCTGGTAACTCTTCCACCAGAATTTCCGTTGACTCAAAGTCGTATCGTTCAATAGTCATGGGTATCGCCTTCCTTAGTTCAGAACTTCGCTTGCGCCGCAGCTAATGATCGAACCAGCACAAAATGCTGACGCGACACACGTACCCGCAGTACCAATTGAGCTAGCGCTAGATAAACAGTCACTGACGTTTTGTGTTTGTTCTGGCAGTTCTTCGACGGTCAGTTCCAACACGGTTTCATTGATGTTTTGTTGCATCGTTATTTCCTCATTTAGGTTTTTGGTTGATGTGGCTGTTCGCAACCACACCGCCAGTAAACGCCAATGAGGTAAAAAAGGTGTGAGATGAAAGGGAGGCTTTTGTTATTTTTAGCTTCAGCAATGCTAAAAATATGTGTAAGATTTTTGTTAGGCCGAATTTTATGCGCCTAACAAAAACCAAAAGCCTATAAATCAATAACTTAGGAAATGTCATGCCAGCCAACTCTGCAGCTATGGCGTTAACACCTTCAGCATTGCCGCAACAATTTGTGGTGGGTGAATGGTCGGTTTTCGCCGATTTTTCCTACATAGAACACAGTTCCGGTCGCCGTGAGGAACTTGAATGGATGGCGATCGAGGTTTTGCGTTATTTGGCGATTCGGCAAAGCGAATTAGTGTCGGTTGATGAATTGATGGACAAGGTATGGACCGGCAAAATCGTCACCGAGGGCACGGTTCGGCGCATTATTAGCTTGTTACGCAAGGCTTTTGGGGACGATGCCAAAGCGCCCGCTTATATCCAAAGCATTCCCAAACGCGGCTATGTACTGATTGCCAAAGTGAGCATCATCAGTGTCAGCAAACCTGTAGTGCCCAGTGTTGCAGCATCATCGATACCAACCAGTGCGCTACCTGCCATCGACACTCCAACCGCACTGCCACAAATTCCGGCGGGAAAAGTTCCGCAGGTTCGCTCGGCAAAACGATTAATTTGGTTACTGCTGCCCATGCTCGCCTTGGTTAGCGGGTATTTTTGGCCAAAACAAGCACCGCAGCTGGAGGCTGTGCTGACGTTAAAAGGGCCTGATCGCGATCCTTTTTTAGCCCCTAACAGCAACGAATTGTATTTCTCACATAAAAACCAACCGCAAGATCACTGGCACCTCTATCGGCAAGACTTACAAAGTCAGCAAACACAGCAGCTGACACGTGGCGAACAAGACGAATTTATGCCACAGCTATCGCCGCAGCAGGACAAGCTGGCTTATTTACAAATTGAACAACAACAAATTCGTTTATTAGTGTCCGAAGTGCGACAAGATGGTTCTATAAGCCGCGGTACTGTGATCAAACAAAGTAACAGCGGCATCTCGGATATTGAGTGGAATCAAAGCGGCAGCGGCTTGTATATCAGCACAGCTAATGACGATGGCACTTTTGCCGTGTGGTTTCAGCCTCTCGATGGTACAGCTGCAAAACAGTTAACGTTGCCGCCGGCCAATAGCATCGGTGATTTGCAAGTGGCGACCAGTGCCGACCAAAAATATTTGGCGGTGATCCGTGTGCAAGGCAAGGCATCCGTGCTTAATAACAGCCCTTCCAGTTTATTGGTGTTTAAGTTGGACGGCATGTTGCCGGTATTGACTCGCGAGTTACCTGGACGCGCTCATTCTGTCGATTTTGTCGGTGAGTCGCTGGTGTATCTGATCGAGAATCGCTTGTATCAAACATCTTTAGATGGCCGAGAGGAAAGCCGATTGGTGCATACACAAACGCATCCGATCAGTCAGATGTCCAGTTCAGGTTCGTCACTGTTGTTAAGTTACGGTGATTTATACAATGCCGAGATCCGCGAAAACAGCAATCCTTTTGTGCAAAACAGTGACCAAGTGTCTGGGTTAGTGATTAGTTCGCAAACCAGCGATTATTTCGCGGAATATTCCCGTATAGATAACACGGTATTTTTCTTATCGACTCGTTCTGGCACGCGGCAAATTTGGCAATGGGAACCGAAAAAAGGTTATCGACAACTCAGTCAATTTGAAGAAAACCAGCCATTGTCGTCGCTAAGTCCAGCACATCAGCATGATTGGTTGGCAGGCATTTCAGGTGGCCGCGCCTTTATTCTCGATAACAGCACGAAGCAATTAACTTATTTAGATACGGCTGACGGTCACTTGGTCCAAGTGTTATGGCAAAACGACGATCTGGGTTTGTATTACGTGGTGGAAAGTGCTACTGAAAAGAGTTTGTGGTCGTATGATCTTACTACGAGAAAATCGCGGCTGGTGCGCCATCAAGTAGAATCGGTACAACCCTATATGGATCAACTGATTGCATGGAATGGCCAAAGTTTTGAATGGCTTGACCGCCAAGGACTCGCGGTGACTCACCCAGCTGTGACCTTGCAGCCACTGCAGGTCAATAGTCACTGGCAAATCACTGGACAGTGGTTGTATCAAACCAGTGCCGATGGAGCAGGCTATCGCCTGTATCGAACAGATCTTAAAACCGGTCAATCCGATGTCTCTGAAAAGTATGCTCTGGGGCCCTACAGAAGCCACTTCTCAGTGTCGCCGGATCAACAACATGTGTTGATGACGTATTTCACCGAACCGGAAACGGACATTTATCGTTTGCAGCTCAACACCCCTTAGTTCACGCAAATGCCCAACAAACGGCACATATCTGTTTGAATTTCTTCACGACCATCGTCACCTGGTTCTGGCTGAGGAGCTGGTTCCGTGGTGACAGGCTCAGTGGTTACCGGGTCTGCCTGAGCTACCATCGGGCCTACCAGCACTAAAGCCATCAGAACTGTGTTTGCAAAAGTTTTCATTGTATTCAGCATGGTCATTTCCTCAATTGTTGGGTTGTAGTTGCATCGCTGTCGTTGCGATGTGATTGAAGAATTAGCCAGGCTGGAGATTAGGTAAATGAGAAAAACACGATGCTTTAATGAGTTAATTGTTTGTTTATTTACCCCTTATAAATCAAATATTTAAGTTGTCACCTAACAACTTTTTCGTCAGGCCTAACAACTAATTTCTGCGTGAAAGCGAATTATTTAATCCAACCTTACAACCATTGCGTAACAATCGACGACCAATCACTATCATCACCTTTGGAATTCTTGTCATGTTCAAAAAATCAACTTCGAATTCGGCAGAATTAATCCGTCAACCGACACGAAGTCAGATGTTAGTGGCGTTAGTGTCGCTCAGTATTGTGTTGTGGCTGTTGCACACGGTGGCGAGATGGAGTTTAGAGGCGGCCTTACCAACCGTTGCTCATCACAACGGCTGGTTGTCTTCGTTACAGCTGTTGCAAGTCTGGTTATCGTGGTGAAGAAAACGCCGGTCTAATCACCAATTGGTCTTTCTCTAAATTCAGCTGTAGTGGCATCGACATCAAAATCCGTTGTGTCGGCTTATTTGGGTCCAGCACAAAGATCGGCTGACGTTCTAATTCTGCTGCAATGTTTTGCTGCAATGCATTAGAGAGCGGCTTCATGCGGCCGCTGTAGCCTGCCGCTTGAATGTCTGCACGCACCAAACGAAAGTTTCTCAAACGAATGCCGTGCACTGACTCGTCGTAATAAGGCTCTGCCAGCATAGCTAATTGCAACGACACAGGCAGCTCCAATAGCGCCAAGCCGACCAGCAGCTGTGACGCCAATTCAACATACACACCATCTGCTTCGATTTGGCTATGCACTGTGAGTTGTGAAATCGTTGCCGGCAAGCCCGCCAGCTGTAATCGCTTGGATTGCTTTTGCAACTGAGCAGTAAGCAAGGCGTCTAGTTCAGGCTCTGCTAACTGATAAATATCCACCGAATTAGTCGCACTACAAGACATGAGCGCCACGCAGGCTCCCAGCAAGGCACCGCGTCCCCATTTAATCATGACTCACCTCCAATGGGGTTACCCGCAGCCCCTGCTCTTGTAGCAGCTGAATTAACCCTTGTTTACCGGCTAAATGCCCAGTTCCAACCAAGACCATTTCACGTTGTTGATTGCCAAACAAGGCCATTAGTTGTGGCAACCATTGTTTGTTGCGGCCGACAAACAGACGCTGATAACTGCGCGGGTCTTGTTGTTGAGTCGGGATTAACACATCCCGTTCAATCTGCGCCACATCACCGCGCCGCCATGCGGCGATCAAGGTGCGCAAATCCTTACCCGTGTTAGGCAATTCGGCAATCGTGAGATCGATAAGTTCCGCCTCGCGGCCATCGGCGAGACTTGCCAGCAGCTGCAATTGAAAATCCAACGATTCTAAATACAGCCGACGCTTTTCATCGCGTTTCGCTTTGTTCTCAAAATATGCATCAACACCAATACCTTTTAAACCAAGTCGGTTGGTTTCCAACAGGGTTAATTGCGTCACCACAAAACCGGCGCTGAACTGATCAAATTGGCTTAGCTGCAAATCATATTTGCGCAGCGTCTGATCTAACTGAGTTTTGACCGCAGGCGACAGTTTACTCGATAAGGTTTCGCCGGCCGGATATTGCATCGCCGCTAACATTTTGCGTTGCGCAGCGACATCGGTATCGGCGGGCACTTCCGTTTCAAACATCAAAGTGTCGGCGCGCTGGTAGGCATAGATAAACGGCTCGGGTAATGGATACTCCGAATCCGGCAATAGATGCACGGTTCCTGCGAGGTAAAAGCAGTCATCGGCCTTACAGACCTGAAAGACGCTACTGTGCTGTGCAGTTGCGCTACTTTGCCAAACAGCGAGTAGCATTAGAAATGTTGTGACAATCCGCATGGACCCCTCAAAAAAAAGCCGGCAGACGCCGGCTTGTTCGCGTTATTTTTTAATTTTTTGTGGTCGTTGCCAGCCAGAGATCACCACTTGCTTGCTGCGAGCGACCACCAGCTGCTCGGCTTCAACACTCTTAGTGACCACAGAACCCGCGCCAACCGTGACGTTCTGTCCCAGCGTAATAGGCGCCACCAGTGAGCTGTTCGAACCCACAAACACCCCATCTTCGATAGTGGTTTGGAACTTATTCGCACCGTCGTAGTTGCAGGTGATAGTGCCAGCGCCAATGTTCACTTTGCTGCCGATCACCGAATCGCCTAAATAGGTCAGATGGTTGGCTTTAGAGCCCTTGCCTAGCTTGGTTTTTTTCAGTTCAACGAAGTTGCCGACATGGCTGTCATCCGCCAATTCTGAGTCTGGGCGGATCCGCGCAAACGGGCCGACTGAACAATCAGCGCCAATGGTCGATGCTTCGACCATAGTATTGGCTTTGATTTCAGTGTTATCGCCAACGGTACAGTCTTTCAAAATGCAGTTCGCACCGATGCTAACGCCGTTGCCCAGCACCACTTTGCCTTCAAAAATCACGTTGACGTCGATCATCACGTCCGAACCGACGGTCACTTCACCACGCACATCAATACGCGCCGGGTCACGTAAGTTGGCACCGTTTAACATCAGCTCTTCGGCTTTACGCGCTTGATAGGCGCGCTCCAACTGAGCGAGTTGCACGCGGTTGTTAGCGCCTTCCGTTTCAATGGCATTGGTTGGGTGGGCCGTGGCAATCGCTACACCTTCGGCATTGGCCATCGCGATGATATCCGTTAAATAGAATTCACCTTGGGCATTGTTGTTTTTCAGCGCGCTCAACCACCGTTTTAGCGGTGCACCAGGAATGGCCATAATGCCGCTGTTTACTTCGGTGATTTTTAACTGCTCGGCGTTGGCGTCTTTTTGCTCAACAATGCCAACGACCTTGCCGTTGTCACGAACAATGCGGCCGTAACCGGTTGGGTTTTGCAGATGCACGGTCAAAATAGCTAGACCGTCGTTGCTTCGTGCGGCCAATAATTGATTTAGCGTTTCAACTCGAGTCAGTGGTACGTCACCGTACAGAACCAGTACCACGTCGTCGTCCGCGATATGTGGTAGGGCTTGTTGCACGGCATGGCCAGTGCCCAACTGTTCGGCTTGTAACACCCAGTTCAGTGGCTGCTCGCCAAGTCCAGCTTTTAATTGCTCAGCGCCATAGCCGTAGACGAGGTTAATGTGCGCTGCGCCCAGCTGGCGGGCTGTGTCGATCACATGCTGTACCATCGGCCGCTCAGCCACTTTGTGCAACACTTTCGGTAATGCAGATTTCATTCGCGTGCCTTTGCCAGCCGCGAGGATCACAACGTTTAATGCCATATCAGCCAATCCTTGTTGGTTTTTGCCAAATTCTAACTGAGCAGCCATGAAATAGCACCTATCGAATACCGACGCAGCATAGGTGCGTTGGACAATGCAAAGCGATAGGCAAAAAAAAACCACCCGAAGGTGGTTTTTTTAAGAAGCAGATTACTTCTTGCGCATTTTCTGAATCAACCGCAACTGCGCGATTGCTTCGGCCAACATGGCCGCAGCTTCAGCGTAGTTGAGATCTGGAGATGCATGTTGCATTGCTTCTTCTGCACGTTTTTGTGCAGCCAGCGCCGCTTGCTCATCCAAATCTTCAGCACGGACGGCCACGTCGGCCAACACTGTTACGCCATGCGGTTGTACTTCAAGTACACCACCAGCAACGTAAATCAGATGCTCTTCACCGAATTGTTTGACAATTCGTACCATGCCCGGCTTGATGCCAGTCAGCAGCGGGATGTGGCCAGGCAGAATACCCAGCTCACCTTCGCTACCAGTAACCTGAATGGACTCAACAAGGCCAGAGAAAATTTTCTCTTCGGCACTTACCACGTCCAACTGTACTGTCATCGCCATGTCGCTCTCCTAAAGCTGTAAAATTACAGCTTCTTCGCTTTTTCGATCGCTTCGTCGATAGAACCAACCATGTAGAAGGCTTGTTCTGGCATGTGATCGAACTCACCGTCCAGAATACCTTTGAAGCCACGGATAGTGTCTTTCAGAGAAACGTATTTACCTGGTGAGCCAGTGAATACTTCAGCAACGAAGAATGGCTGTGACAGGAAGCGTTGGATTTTACGAGCGCGGAATACAGTCGTTTTGTCCACTTCTGACAATTCGTCCATACCCAGGATCGCGATGATATCTTTCAGTTCTTTGTAACGTTGCAATACAGATTGCACGCCACGAGCCACTTCATAGTGCTCTTTACCGATCACCAGTGGGTCCAACTGACGAGACGTTGAATCCAGTGGGTCGATCGCTGGGTAGATACCCAGAGCAGCGATGTTACGGCTTAATACAACGGTCGCATCCAAGTGAGAGAACGTGGTCGCTGGTGACGGGTCAGTTAAGTCGTCCGCTGGTACGTAAACCGCTTGAATTGATGTGATAGAACCAGTTTTGGTCGACGTGATACGCTCTTGCAGAACGCCCATTTCTTCCGCCAGTGTTGGCTGGTAACCTACCGCTGAAGGCATACGGCCTAACAGAGCTGATACTTCAGTACCGGCCAGCGTGTAACGGTAGATGTTGTCAACGAAGAACAGAACGTCGCGACCTTCGTCACGGAATTTCTCTGCCATCGTCAAACCAGTCAGAGCAACGCGCAGACGGTTTCCTGGCGGCTCGTTCATTTGACCGTAAACCAGTGATACTTTGTCCAGAACGTTTGAATCGTTCATTTCGTGGTAGAAGTCGTTACCCTCACGAGTACGCTCACCTACACCGGCGAATACTGAATAACCGCTGTGCTCGATCGCGATGTTACGGATCAGCTCCATCATGTTTACAGTTTTACCTACACCAGCACCACCGAACAGACCCACTTTACCACCCTTGGCGAATGGACATACCAAGTCGATAACTTTGATACCTGTTTCTAACAGAGCGTTAGACGCAGCTTGATCTTCGTAGCTAGGTGCAGCGCGGTGGATTGACCAACGCTCTTCTTCACCGATTGGGCCTGCTTCGTCGATTGGCTCGCCCAACACGTTCATAATACGACCTAACGTCGCTTTACCCACTGGAACTTCGATAGGACGACCAGTGTTCACAACTTCCAGACCGCGACGCAGACCATCAGTTGAACCTAACGCGATTGCACGAACAGTGCCGCCACCGAGCTGTTGCTGAACTTCCAGCACCAGGCCAGCCAGGTCACCGCTCGTTACTTTTAACGCGTCATAGATACCAGGTACCGCATCTTGTGGAAAGTCGATATCCACAACGGCGCCAATGATTTGGACTACCTTACCTTGACTCATGTTAATTCCTCTAATTTCTCAAACCTGTAACCAAGCATTAAACGGCAGCTGCACCTGAGACGATTTCGCTCAGTTCTTGCGTAATGGCAGCTTGACGTGCTTTGTTGTAAACCAGTTTCAGCTCGTCCATCAGGTTGCCAGCGTTATCGGTTGCGGCCTTCATTGCCACCATCCGAGCTGCTTGCTCACTCGCTGCGTTTTCAACAACGCCCTGATAGACCTGAGACTCGATATAACGATCCAGTAATTTATCCAAAATCACTTTTGGATCTGGTTCGTAGATGTAGTCCCAGCTATGGGTTCTGGCTGACAGCTCTGCTTTTGGTAAAGGTAAGAGTTGCTCAATCACTGGTTCTTGTTTCATCGTGTTGACGAACTTGTTGTAAACCACAAACAAGCGGTCGATTTTGCCTTGCTCGTAAGCATTGAGCATCACACGGACTGAACCAATGACATCAGCCAAACGTGGTGTATCGCCTGAACCCGATTGCTGTGCCAGAACTTTGCCACCAAAACGTTTAAAGAATGCCGTTGCTTTGTTGCCGATCACAGCAAACTGAGCAGTTGCACCTTTATCAGTCCAGGTTTTCATGTCCTGTAACACGCGTTTGAATTCGTTGGAATTCAGGCCGCCGCAAAGGCCACGGTCTGTCGATATCACGATGTAGCCAACATTCTTCACATCACGTTCCGTTAAAAACGGGTGGCGATATTCCAAAGTGCCGTTCGCGATATTGCCGATTACTTTGCGCATAGCTTCAGCGTATGGACGTGAGTGGGCAACGCGTTCCTGCGCTCTGCGCATTTTGCTAACTGCCACTTTTTCCATAGCGCTGGTGATCTTACGAGTATTGTTAATACTCCCGATCTTACTTTTAATCTCTTTAGCGCCGGCCATGACTTATCTCCGAAAATTTCAACTAAGGGTGGCGACACCGCCACCCAGAACCATCGCCTGATTACCAGGTTTGAGTTGCTTTGAACTTCTCAATAGCGCCTTTGATAGTCGCTTCGATTTGGTCGTTAAAGTTGCCGGTTTTGTTCAGATCAGCCATGAACGATGCGTGTTCAGCGTGCATGTACGCTAACAACGCAGCTTCGAAGTCCAGGATCTTAGGAACTTCGATATCTTTCATGAAACCTTTTTCAATGGCATACAGAGAAACACCCATATCAGCCACGCCCATTGGCGCGTACTGCAGCTGTTTCATCAGTTCTGTAACCTTCTGACCGTGGTCTAACTGCGCACGAGTTGCATCGTCCAAGTCAGAAGCGAACTGCGCGAATGCAGCCAATTCTGAGTACTGAGCTAATGCCAGACGGATACCGCCACCGAGTTTCTTAATGATCTTAGTTTGAGCAGCACCACCAACACGAGATACCGAAATACCAGCGTTAACCGCTGGACGGATACCGGCGTTGAATAAGCCTGTTTCTAAGAAGATCTGACCGTCAGTGATCGAAATTACGTTCGTTGGAACGAAGGCAGATACGTCGCCCGCTTGTGTTTCGATAATTGGCAGTGCAGTTAATGAACCAGTTTTGCCTTTCACTTCACCGTTGGTGAAACGTTCTACATAGTTGTCGTTGACGCGTGATGCACGCTCTAACAGACGGCTGTGCAGATAGAATACGTCGCCTGGGTAAGCTTCACGTCCTGGTGGACGGCGTAACAACAGAGAGATTTGACGGTAGGCAACGGCTTGTTTTGACAAGTCATCGTATACGATCAGCGCATCTTCACCGCGGTCACGGAAGTATTCACCCATGGTGCAACCAGAGTATGGTGCTAAGAACTGTAATGCAGCAGCTTCAGACGCTGATGCAACCACAACGATGGTGTGAGCCAATGCATTGTGTTCTTCCAGTTTACGTACCACGTTGGCAATCGTAGAGGCTTTTTGGCCTACGCAAACGTAGATACATTTAACACCAGTGGTTTTCTGATTGATGATGGTGTCGATCGCCAGTGCTGTTTTACCAGTTTGACGGTCACCGATGATCAATTCACGCTGTCCACGACCGATTGGGATCATCGAGTCGACTGATTTATAACCAGTTTGCAGCGGCTGATCAACCGATTGACGGTCGATAACGCCTGGAGCGATCTTCTCAACTGGTGCAAAGCCTGCAGCGTCAATTGGACCTTTACCATCGATTGGTTCACCCAGTGTATTCACTACGCGACCCAACAGACCTGGACCAACTGGTACTTCAAGGATACGGCCAGTTGCTTTTACTTTGATACCTTCACGCAGGTCCGCATATGGACCCATCACTACGGCACCAACTGAGCTGCGCTCTAAGTTCAGTGCGATAGCGTAACGGTTACCAGGAAGCTCGATCATCTCACCTTGCATACACTCGGCTAAGCCGTTGATGCGGATGATACCGTCAGTAACTGACACGATAGTGCCTTCGTTACGAGCTTCACTGACAACTTCGAACTGTTCAATACGTTTTTTGATCAGTTCAGAGATTTCAGTGGAATTCAGTTGCATTGCTCTAATCCCCAATTATGACTGCAGCGCAGTGGCTAAACGGTCTAACTTACCGCGAACTGAGCCATCAATCACCAGATCACCGGCTTTGATTAACATACCTCCGACCACGGCCGGATCTACGCTACAGTTCAATTTAACTTCGCGAGCGAAACGCTGTGACAACGCGGCACTCAACTTTTTTTGATAATCAGCAGTCAACTCATTTGCAGACACAACATCAACTGTTATCTCTTTTTCATGCTCTGCTTTTAATACCAAATAAGCTTCGTACACTGCTGGCAGCGCAGCTAAACGATTGTTCTCGGCCATCACTTTGATAAAATTTTGGCCGTGAGCGTTTAGTTGCTCACCACAAACCTGGATAAAAAAGGCTGCCTGAGCGTCGGCAGCTGTGTTACTTAGCAGGCGTTGGGATACCTGTTCGTTTTTCACAACTTCCGCCGCAAAGAACAGCATTTCAGCCCACGCCGCCAAAGCTTTTTGTTCGACAGCAAAGTCGAACGCCGCTTTGGCATAAGGACGAGCAACATTCGTCAGTTCAGACATGGCTCTTCCTCATTACAGTTCTGTAACTAATTTTTCCAGGATGTCGCTGTGAGCAGCTTCATCGATAGAACGTTGAAGAATACGTTCTGCACCAGCTAATGCCAGAGCAGCAACCTGCTTACGCAGTTCTTCTTTCGCCCGGATGCGCTCAGCTTCAACTTCAGCTTTTGCTTGAGCCAGGATTTTTTCCCGTTCAACTTGAGCTTTAGCTGCAGCTTCATCAATGATTTGCGCTTCGCGTTTTTTCGCTTGGTCGATCAGAGCAGAAGCTTGTGCTTTTGCTTCAACCAGCTGTTGTTTCGCTTTCTCTTGTGCTAATTGCAGGTCTTGTTCAGCACGATCACTCGCTGCTAAACCATCGGCAATTTTTTGCTGGCGAGCTTCGATAGCGCCAATGATTGGTGGCCATACGTACTTCATACAGAAGAGCACGAACACCAGGAACGCGATTAACTCACCAATGAGAGTGGCGTTAATATTCACGACCGCTTCTCCTTAATTACTAAGTAAAAGTTCTGATTCGCGTCCAAATTACATTGCGAACAGCATGTACAGGCCGATTGCTACACCGATCATTGCGATCGCGTCAATCAGACCAGCTACGATGAACATTTTACCTTGCAGAGTAGGGGCCAGCTCTGGTTGACGAGCTGCTGATTCTAAGAACTTACCGCCCAGAGTACCGAAACCGATTGCAGTGCCTAATGCACCCAGACCGATTAACAGAGCAACTGCGATCAGTTTTAAACCTAATACCATTTCCATAACGTTCTCCAGTATTACTTAAGTTAAAAATTAAAAGTTAAAACGAAACTATTAGTCGTGGTGTTCGTGAGCCATGCTCAGGTAAACCACAGTCAGCATTGTAAAAATGAATGCTTGCAGCGGAATAACCAACAAGTGGAACGCCGCCCATACAAAATGCAGACCTGCAATTTGCCAAAGACCCGTCATCGCAATCAGGATGAAGATCAATTCGCCTGCATACATGTTACCGAACAACCGCAGCGCTAAGGACAATGGTTTTGCCAACAGAGCCACGACTTCCAGGATAAAGTTGAACCAGTACAACCAAGGCGTGTTAAATGGCTGAGTGGTTAATTCTTTGATAAAGCCACCGATGCCTTTGATTTTGATGTTGTAGTAAATCATCAAAATGAATACGCCCAGAGCGAGTGCAAAGGTCATGTTCAAGTCAGTGGTAGGAACGATTTTCATATACACATGGTGCGGATCATGGCCCATAGCTGCGCCAACTTGTTGGGCTGCCATCGGGATGAAGTCTACTGGCACTAAGTCCAATAAGTTCATCAACAGTACCCAAACAAAAATCGTCAACGCTAAAGGTGCAATGACAGGGCTTTTGCCATGGAATGTGCTTTTGACGATGTTATCGATGAATTCGACACACATTTCGACGGCGCATTGCCATTTAGTTGGTACGCCAGCGTGTGCTTTTTTCGCCACTGCGCGGAAGGATAGGATAAACACCAACCCCATCAAGATTGACCATGCTAGCGTGTCGACGTGCCAGGTCCAAAAACCTTCGCCGACAGCCCAGTTGGTCAAGTGGTGGGTAATATAGTCTTTGCTTGTCAGCTCACCAGATGCCATTGTTAGTCCCAATTATCGTAGTTAATCAAAATCGACAACACGACTTGTACGATGACCATAAAAAACAGACCACAAAAAAATAACCAGTCTGTCATCGTTGCGTGTTTAAACGCCGTTGCTGCGAGCAACGCCGTTGTTAAAAATTTTATCGTTTCGCCGCGATATACAGACTTCAACACCAGCTGCGGGTTGAGTTCTCCACGGAACCGAAACACATACCACGTAAAAAGACTGTGCGGCAGAATTATGCAATACGCACCGAGTAACACGGATTTTGCGGCGAGCCCATCAAAGGCTAGAAAAACTAGAGCCGCTAGTGCGATTGCAGCCAGCGACTGCCTCAAAAACATGTGTAAAATCAACTTAAAACGTTGTTTTGTTGTGGCTAGAGACACGTTACACCACCTAAAAATGCCCAAAACAACAGTTTAAAAAGCACGCGCAAGTATACTTATCTGCCTTATTTTTGCAACCAAAACCCACGCCACGCTTGAAATTGTCGTGGTCTTTGAAAATTAACTGTTTAGTTTTCAGACTCTGTCAGGCCTAGTTTTTGCAAGATGCCGTCAAGTTCGGGCAAGCTGCTGTAATTTATCACTAATTCCCCTTTGCCCTTTTTGTTGTAGCTAATGGCCACTGGTGCGCCAAATCGCTCGCTCAAGCGTTGTTCTAACGCTGCAACATCAGGGTCTTTCACTGTAGCTGCTTTTTCAACCGGCGGTTCTAATAATCGGCGTACTAAGTTTTCGGTTTCACGAACTGTTAGCTGCTTTGCGGCAATAATGCGACCTGCGTCTGCTTGCTGCTCAGCAGGTAAAGCCAATAACGCACGAGCATGGCCCATTTCAATGTCGCCGTGTTCCAACAGCGTTTTGACATCGTCGACTAGCTGATTCAGACGCAACAAATTAGTGACTGTGGCGCGGGATTTTCCAACAGCTTCAGCAACTTGTTGATGGGTAAGTTCAAATTCCGTCAATAGACGTTGCAGTGCGATGGCTTCTTCCATTGCGTTGAGATCTTCACGTTGAATATTCTCAATTAAGGCAATAGCAACGGCAGCTTCATCAGCTACGTTCTTTAATATACATGGAACTTCGGATAAACCTGCCAATTGTGAGGCCCGCCAGCGCCGTTCACCGGCGATGATCTCATAAGACTCTTTGGCTAATTCGCGTACGACAATAGGTTGAATAACGCCTTGGACGCGGATCGAACTGGCCAAATCTTCAAGGGCTTCTTGCGACATGTCTTTGCGAGGCTGGTATTTACCAGGGCGCAGCCATTCGATCGGCAATCTCTGTAAGTCAGATTGTAAACTTTCAGTTTTTTGATCATTACGTTCTGAGGCTGTCGATTTTGCCGGAGTTAACAGCGCATCTAGACCGCGACCTAAGCCGCGTTTTTTTAAAGACATTCTACTAATATTCCTTTAATTTCAGACAGATGCTGTGTTTTTATTCGACTTCTTCTCTGCGCGACGCAAGATTTCACCAGCTAGCGCCAAATAGGCCTTAGCTCCAGTTGAACTTTTGTCGTAGTACATGACCGGCGCTCCAAAACTGGGCGCTTCGGCCAACCGCACGTTGCGCGGGATCACAGCCCGATAAACTTTGTCGCCAAAGTGGCGTTTTAACTGCTCTGAAACATCGTTGGCTAAACGGTTTCTCGGATCGTACATGGTGCGAAGGATACCTTCGATTTTCAAATCCGCATTAATCACAGATTGCAGTTTGCCTATGGTATCGACCAATGCGGTCAACCCCTCTAATGCATAGTATTCACACTGCATTGGCACTAACACAGAATCAGCTGCAGCCATCGCGTTCACAGTTAGCATATTCAAAGACGGCGGGCAGTCAATAAACACAAAGTCGTAGTGATCGCGGAAATTCTTCAAGGCATTGCGCAGGCGCAGTTCACGTGCAAATACATCAAGCAGGCGGACTTCAGCAGCTGTGACATCTGAATTGGCGGCGACTAAGTGATAACCGCCAGCAGTTTCAGTGACAATGACTTCAGGCAGCGGTTTTTCATCGACTAGCAGCTCATAGGCGGTCGCATGCACCTCGTACTTATCGACACCACTGCCCATGGTGGCGTTACCCTGCGGGTCCAAATCAATCAGCAGGACTTTGCGTTTGGTTGCAGCCATGGATGCAGCAAGGTTGACAGCAGTTGTTGTTTTGCCAACTCCGCCTTTTTGATTAGCTATGGCTATCACTTTTCCCACAAAGCATCCTCGCGTTAATTTATGACCGTTGCAGACGCACCAAGTAGCGTTGACCAACTAATTCAGGGACATGCAATTCGATTGTGTCGACAACTTTAACAAAATCAGGCAAAGCTGCAATTTCTTCCTGCACTTGCGCACCTTTCATGGCCAGAAACTGGCCATTTATACTTGGCAAATGCTGACACCAAGTGACCATGTCGGTCATTGAGGCAAACGCACGGCTAACCACTGAGTCATAACCCGCAACAGGATGGTGGTCTTCGACCCGGCTTTGTAGTGGTTGAATGTTGTTCAGTTTTAGCTGAATTTTCACTTGGTTGAGGAAACGGATGCGTTTACCCAAACTGTCTAGCAGCGTAAAACTCTTGTCGGGACAACAAATCGCCAATGGTACTCCCGGCAAGCCTGGACCTGTCCCCACATCAATAATTTGCGAGCCATGGAGGTAAGGCGCCACGACAATGCTGTCCAGAATGTGCTTCACCAACATTTCTTGCGGATCGCGCACTGAAGTCAGGTTGTATGCGCTGTTCCATTTGTCTAACAGCTGAACGTAGCTGACCAATTGCTGCAGCTGTTGGTCGGTCAGCTGTAAGCTCGTCTGGGCGACAAGCTGCTTTAGTCGTTCAAACATCATGTTCCCTTAAGCTGACTTACGCAGCAAACCTTGTTTCTTTAGATATACCAGCAGCAAAGAAATCGCAGCAGGAGTAATACCTGAGATGCGAGTTGCCTGGCCCACCGTTTGAGGTTGTGCTTGGTTGAGTTTCAACACGACTTCGTTTGATAGTCCTTTAACGACTTTGTAGTCAAAGTTTTGTGGCAATAAGGTTTGCTCATTACGTTCTTGCTTGGCTATCTCGTCTTGCTGACGGTTGATGTAACCTTCGTATTTGATCTGAATTTCAACTTGCTCAGCAGCTTGTTCGTTCGGCGAATGCGGCCCTAAGCTGTCTATTTGCATCAGATCTTTGTAAGTGACTTCGGGACGGCGGATCAGATCTTCCAAACTAGCTTCGCGGATCATCGGTGTTTTTAGCAATGCGTTTACACGCTCAATATCAACGTGTTGCGGGTGAACCCAGGTTTGGCGCAAGCGTTGCCGCTCTAATTCCATTTGTTCAATTTTGTCATTGAAGATTTGCCAACGAACGTCATCGACCAACCCCAATTCACGGCCTTTTTCGGTCAACCGCAGGTCTGCGTTGTCTTCACGAAGCATCAAACGATACTCAGCACGGCTGGTGAACATCCGGTAGGGTTCTTTTGTACCCAGTGTTGTCAGGTCGTCAACCAATACGCCTATGTATGCTTGGTCGCGTGTTGGTACAAAAGCGTCTTTCTCCTGCACAAACAACGCGGCGTTCATACCAGCAAGCAAACCTTGGGCACCTGCTTCTTCGTAACCGGTAGTTCCGTTGATCTGTCCAGCAAAGAACAAACCGCTGATGTATTTGGTTTCAAGCGACTTTTTCAGATCCCGTGGATCAAAATAGTCATATTCAATGGCATAACCAGGGCGCGTAATATGCGCATTTTCTAAACCAGCGATCGAGTGCACTAGTTGCAACTGCACATCAAATGGCAAGCTTGTGGAGATGCCATTTGGATACAACTCGTGGGTGGTTAAGCCTTCTGGTTCAATAAAGATTTGATGTTTGTCTTTATCGGCAAAACGATTGATTTTGTCTTCTATCGATGGGCAATACCGCGGGCCAACGCCTTCAATGACGCCTGTGTACATTGGCGAACGATCTAAACCACCACGAATGATGTCGTGGGTTTTTTCATTGGTATACGTGATGTAACAAGGGACTTGTTGTGGATGATCACTTTGTTTACCGATAAACGACATTACCGGCAATGGGTTATCGCCTGGCTGCGGTTGCATCTTTGAAAAATCAACAGAACGTGCATCGATCCGCGGTGGTGTGCCGGTTTTCAAACGCCCAACTCTAAAAGGTAATTCACGCAGTCGACGTGCTAACGCTACTGACGGCGGATCACCTGCACGGCCACCACTGTAGTTCTGCAAGCCGATATGGATCTGACCAGCCAAGAAAGTGCCTACGGTAAGCACAACAGCACGTGCGTTAAATCGCAGACCCATTTGGGTTACAGCACCAACAACGCGATCATTTTCAACGATCAGATCATCACAGGCTTGTTGGAAAATTTGCAGATTCGGTTGGTTTTCTAAAATTGTTCGAATCGCTGAACGGTACAAAGCACGGTCCGCTTGAGCACGTGTTGCACGTACGGCAGGTCCTTTGGATCCGTTTAATGTTCTAAATTGGATGCCTGCTTTATCAGTTGCCAGAGCCATAGCTCCGCCCATTGCATCGATTTCTTTGACCAAATGGCCCTTACCGATCCCACCAATTGCTGGGTTGCATGACATCAAGCCAAGAGTTTCGACATTGTGAGTCAATAAAAGGGTTTGCATGCCCATCCGTGCTGCAGCGAGTGCTGCCTCGGTACCGGCGTGTCCACCGCCGACGACGATCACATCATAGGTTTGTTCAAACAACATCTTGGCCTCACGGTCTGACAAATTAAAAAGGGGGGCGTATTGTACCCTGATCTATGCGGAAACTAAACGTCTGAATGTGGATCAGGATCCGAAACGATCCTCTATATATAAAGAGATCTTTTTAAAGAGATCTTTTTATTGATCTTACTGTTATACAAGGCTTTTGCGGTGCATAAGTCATTTTTGATCAAAAGGATCAGTAACTTACAAAGGATCTAACCTGTGATCTGTCTTGGATCCTATCGCGTTAAACCTGTGATCAACTTGGGTGTTTATCCACAGGAGGATCCACTCGAATTTCCATTCAGAGGATAAACTCAGGTTTTGCACTGGGATATACGTATTTTATCCACAGATGTGATCTAGCTGGGATCTAAATGTGGATAAGCTTTGGGTGATTCTTAGAATTTATCAGGTATTTATCAGAAATTTATTAAGTTTTTCAAGTGTGTTTGCCTGAAGATCTAACAGCCAGCGCGCTGAGCTGGCCTAGACCGTTAGACATCCGTAACTGGACAGTGACTTGTGATTTTTACGGGTACTTCGGTACCCGTTTTTTTTATCGATGCAATAAAGGTAGGAGTTTGGGTAGCCAAGCAAGTGCTAAATCTTCTGGAAGTTCTTGATTTTGAGCATCTATTTTAAGTTCTACTCCTAGATTTTGTGCGCCCTTTGCTAGTAGAAGAGTCGCGATCTTTTCCCCTGCTAAACAAAAAGTGTCATAACTCGAGTCACCTAAAGTGATCACGGCGAAGCAAACTGTGGTAAGATCTGTTTGATCTTGTGCTAATTGATCCGCAAAGGGTTGGATATTGTCGGGCAGATCACCCGCTCCATAGGTCGAGGTGATCACTAACCAGGTCGAATCTTTGGTTAGTTGTTCTATATCGGGTGTTAATTGAAGCCGGACGGCAAAACCCGCTTGTGCCAGTGCGTCAGCTACTTGTTCTGCTGTGTATTCCGCAGCGCCCATTTGGCTGCCCACGAGGATCTCAATCATCGTTAAACCTCTTGTCAGGTAAATGATTGGCTATACTACCGGAATTAAACCACACAGAGCGAAAGCTTTGTGTGGCTTGGGTATTTTTACTGCAAAGCAGGCTCAGTAAAATTACAGCAGCACAACCCGTAAAGCGCCTGCGTGTTATTGAGGTTGAACTACTTTATGTCTGAGTCCCTGACTTTTTCCCAGCTACAACTGCCAGAAGCCATTCTGAAAGCAGTCACAGAATTGGGCTATGAAACTCCGTCGCCTATCCAGGCTGCGGCCATTCCCAAGCTGTTGGCGGGTGAGGACTTATTAGGCCAAGCGCAAACAGGTACCGGTAAAACCGCTGCTTTCGCGTTGCCGTTGTTGGCCCGACTGGATCCAAGCCAGATCGAACCACAAATCCTGGTGTTAGCACCTACTCGCGAACTAGCGATTCAAGTTGCCGAAGCGTTCCAAGCGTACGCGCGTTTTATGCCGGATTTCCACGTACTGCCGTTATACGGCGGTCAAAACTACAGCACACAATTACGTTCATTAAAACGTGGCTCGCAAGTGATCGTCGGTACGCCAGGTCGTATTATGGATCACTTGGATCGTGGCACTTTGGTGCTAGATAAACTGCGCGCTATCGTGCTCGATGAAGCCGACGAAATGTTACGTATGGGCTTTATCGATGATGTGCAGTACATCATGGATGCGACGCCAGCGGGTCGCCAAGTGGCGATGTTCTCAGCAACTATGCCGCCGCAAATCCGTGCGATCGCTCAAAAGCATTTAACAGATGCGACTGAGATCAAGATTGAATCGAAAACCAGCACAGTTGAGCGCATTGAACAGCGTTATGTGTTGCTGGAAGGCAGCCAGAAGTTGGACGCGTTAACTCGGGTGCTGGAAGGCGAAGAGTATGATGCCAGCATCATTTTCGTTCGTACCAAAAGTGCCACCGAAGAGATCGCTGAAAAATTGGGTGCCCGCGGTTACGCTGTTGCTTGCTTAAACGGCGACATGAACCAAGCACACCGTGAACAAACCATCCGTCGTTTAAAAGCCGATCAACTCGATATCATTGTCGCGACAGACGTTGCGGCACGTGGTTTGGACGTTGAACGGATCAGCTTGGTGGTCAACTACGACATTCCATACGATAGCGAAGCTTACGTGCACCGTATCGGCCGTACCGGCCGTGCTGGTCGTGAAGGTAAAGCGATCCTGTTCGTATCGCCACGCGAACGTCGCCTGCTGCGCACCATTGAACACGCAACCCGTCAACCGATCGAAAAAATGTCACTGCCAACAGGCCAAGTGATTGAAAAACGTCGTATTGATGCGTTCCGTGCCCAGTTAGCGCAAACACTGGAAACACAAAACTTAAGTTTCTTCCAAGAGTTAATCGCGGAATGGCGTGATTCTATGGAAACAACGGATGCCGATTTAGCCGCAGCCTTGTTGTTCTTAGCACAAAAAGATCAACCACTGAACGTGGCAAACCAGTTCCCAGAACTGCGTGAACCGTTCAGCCGTGATCGCAATGACCGTCCAAATGACCGCGGCGAGCGTAACTCACGTTTTGAACGTGGCGATCGCCCAGAGCGCAGCGAGCGCCAAGAACGTGGTGACCGTCCAGAGCGTGCAGAACGTGGCCCACGTCGTAACCGTGAAATGCAAGGCAACTACGTGACTTACCGCATCGAAGTGGGTAAAGAGCACGGTGTGCGTGCTGGTGATATCGTCGGCGCTATCGCCAACGAAGCGAATATCGATAGCCAATTTATCGGCAATATCAAATTGTTCGATCATTTCTCTACGGTTGAATTGCCAGGCGATATGCCAAACGAAGTGTTCATGCACTTGAAAAAGGTCTATGTTCGCAAGCAAAAGCTGAATATCGCGGTGGATACTGGCGCCCCGGCAGCGGATCGCGGTGATCGTCCAGATCGTTACAAACGTGAATTTGATCGCAGCGGTTTTGGCCAACGCCCAGGTGCTGCACCGAAGAAACCACGTCGTGATCGTGACCCATCTTAATAGCGATTGCTAAATAGATCCTAAAAGAGCTCTTCGGAGCTCTTTTTTATGGGCATTTTCTGTGATTTACAGGAATGTTGTGCCGATTCGCCGCTGATCTTTCTCGATACAGTCACTCTGTTGGTGCTTGAATCTTCCCGCAACGACACCATATAAATTGCATCTTCTGTAGCTAGGACACGATCATGATCATTGCTTGTCCCCACTGCGCTGGGTTAAACCGCGTGCCCCAAAGCCGCTTATTGCAGCAGCCAAGCTGCGGTAAATGCAAACAACCGTTGTTTATTGGCGCTCCTGTGACGCTAACGTCGGAGAATTTCGTCAATCATGCGGTAAAGTCTGACGTGCCCATTTTGCTGGATTTCTGGGCGTCTTGGTGCGGCCCTTGCCAAAGTTTTGCGCCAACCTTTGCTGCGGCGGCCAGCGAACTAGAACCGCAATTGCGCTTTGGCAAAATCAACACGGAGAGCGAGCAGCAATTGGCGGCGCAGTTCCAGATCCGCTCGATCCCCACGCTCGTATTGATGCAAAAGGGCAAAGTACTGGCACAGCTTAGTGGTGCTTTACCCAAAGCTCAGTTATACCAATGGCTTGAACAACAGCAGCACAAAGTTCAGCTGACGACCGACAGTGAATAACCGTCATGGCTGTTGCCATCAATTCAAAGTAAAAAATCAAAACCAAGGAGCCCGCATGTCGACCTCATTTCGTTTAACAAGTCACGATATCCAAGAAGGCCATTTCATGGCGAAAAGCTTTGAATTTAATGGTTTTGGTTGCGATGGTCCGAACCTTTCTCCAGCTTTAACCTGGGTTAATGCCCCGGTCGGCACTCAAAGCTTTGCGATCACCGTGTACGATCCGGATGCGCCGACTGGTTCAGGCTTTTGGCATTGGTTGGTCGTTGATATTCCGGCTTCTGTAACATCGCTGGCGCAAGGTGCCGGCAATGGTGATTTGCCTGCCGGTAGCCGCTCTTTTACCAATGACTACGGCATCAAAGAGTTTGGCGGTGCCTGTCCACCACAAGGCCATGGTATGCACCGGTATCAATTTACCGTCTGGGCATTGCCAGAGCCGACGTTAGGCGTTCCTGATGGCGCTAGTGCCGCTGTGGTGGGTTTTATGCTCAATGCCACGGCGCTCGGTAAGGCGACTCTGACGGCGACGTACGCGCGCTGAATTGCTCGGTTTGTCGATTGAAAAAAACCGGGAATTCCCGGTTTTTTATTGGTGTGCAGCGTTGGTTATTTGCCAATACAAAACGAGCTAAAGATCCGACCGAGCAAGTCATCAGAACTAAACTCACCGGTAATTTCATTCAGATACTGCTGTGTTAAACGAAGCTCCTCCGCCAGAATTTCACCGGCGACGTGGTCGTGCAATTGTTGCTGACCAATCGACAGATGCTCGGCGGCGCGTGCTAAGGCATCGAGGTGGCGGCGCCGTGCGATAAAGGTGCCTTCGATATTTCCTTCAAACCCCATGCAGGCTTTTAAATGCTCGCGCAGTGCATCAAGGCCGGTTTTGTCTTTGGCCGATAAACGGAACAGCGGGTGGGGGCCAGCTAAGTCAGCGCCTACTGTTTCGCCGGTTAAATCAGCTTTGTTGCGAATGACGCTAATGCCCAGTTCTTTGGGAATGCGGGCAATAAATTCTGGCCAAATGTGGGCGGGGTCGGTGTCGCTGGTGGTGGTGCCATCGACCATAAACAGCACCCGATCGGCTTGCAGGATTTCTTGCCACGCGCGTTCAATACCAATTTGCTCTACTTTGTCGGTCGCTTCGCGCAGGCCCGCCGTGTCGATGATATGCAAAGGCATGCCATCGATGTGAATATGCTCGCGCAGCACATCGCGAGTGGTGCCGGCGATGTCGGTGACAATCGCCGCTTCACGGCCTGCCAGCGCGTTTAACAAGCTGGATTTACCCGCGTTAGGGCGACCGGCGATCACCACTTTCATGCCTTCACGCAGGATGCTGCCTTGGGTGGCTTGTTTTTGGATCTTCGCAAGGTCTTGGATTATGTCGGCCAAGTCACCTGACACTTTGCCATCGGATAAAAAATCGATTTCTTCGTCTGGAAAGTCGATAGCCGCTTCGACATACATCCGCAGGTAAATCACTTTTTCTACTAAATCATGAATTTGCCGCGAAAATTCGCCTTGCAGCGATTGCATCGCACTGCGCGCGGCTTGCTCGCTGCTGGCGTCAATCAAATCGGCAATGGCTTCGGCTTGGGTCAGATCGAGCTTGTCATTTAAAAAAGCGCGTTCTGAAAATTCACCTGGCCGGGCAATTCGTACGTTGTGCTGTTCAAGTACACGACGCAGCAACATATCTAGTAGCACCGGGCCGCCATGACCTTGCAGCTCCAGCACGTCTTCGCCCGTAAAAGAGTTAGGGCCTGGGAAATACAAGGCGATGCCTTGGTCAAGCACAGAGCCGTCGCTGGCCAAAAATGGCAAATATTCGGCGTAACGCGCCTTTGGCACTCGGCCTAATAACGCTTTGGCGACATCTTTGGCTTCTGGACCCGATACCCGAATGATGCCTACACCGGCGCGACCGGTAGCGGTTGCTTGTGCGGCGATCGTATCTGTTGCGTACATAATTTGACCTTCACTAAACCCATAAAAAAATGGCCATTACGCAGTGTAGTGGCCATTTTTGTGTTGTGGCGCGCAGAAATTAGGCTTTTTTCGTCGGTACGTGTAAGCCTTTTTTCTCCATTTGCTTGTAGATGTAAAGCATTTGCGCCAGAGAAATTAAGTTACTGACAACCCAGTACAACACCAAGCCGCTTGGGAACCACATAAAGAACACACCAAAGACCACCGGCATCCACAACATGATTTTTTGTTGCATTGGATCGGTCACTGTTACTGGCGTCAACTTCTGCATCGCGTACATGCTCAACATATACAGTACTGGCAAGACGAAGAATGGGTCTTGTGCCGATAAGTCATGGATCCATAACATAAATGGTGCTTGGCGCAGTTCAACCGATTCGACGAATACCCAGTACAGAGCTAAGAAAATTGGCATTTGGATCAGCAGTGGTAAACAGCCGCCCATCGGATTCACTTTTTCCTTGCGGTACAGTTCCATCATGGCTTGGCTGAGTTTTTGGCGATCGTCTTTGTAACGCGCTTGGATTTCATCCAGTTTCGGCTTTAAGTTGCGCATCTTAGCCATAGATTCGTATTGAGCTTTGGTTAGCGGGAACATTAAGCCCTTGACCAACAGCGTGATACCGATAATTGCCAAACCCCAGTTACCAATAAAGCCATGGATTAATTCCAGCGCCCAAAACAGCGGTTGGGAAATCCACCACAACACGCCGTAATCGACGGTTAAATCCAAACCCTTGGCAAGTTGTTTCAGAGAGTCTTGATCTTTTGGACCTGCGTAAAACACGGCGCCAATCGATTTGGTTTCACCCGCTGCAATACTAACTTGTTGACCTTGCGAACCGATCACCGCTAAGTTGCCATTTACAACTTTAGTAAATAGTTGGTTTTGTTCGTTTTGTGCTGGCACCCAAGCAGAAACAAAATAGTGCTCCAGCATGCCAACCCAACCACCTTGAGTTGATTTCGCTAAGCTTTCTTCTTTCATTTCATCAAAGGTGAATTTGGTATAACGCTCTTCCTGCGTTGAATAAGCACCACCGCGATAGATTGGCATCATCATGTTGCCAGCTTTACCGGCATCGATAGTTTGAGCCAAGTAGGTATAAGGTTGCACAACCTTGCTACCATTGCTGATGTTTTTAACCAGATATTCTACCCGGACATCATATTTACCTGCTTGAAAGGTAAAGCGTTTTTCGATTTGTAGGCCTTGGTACTCGCCAGTCAAGCTGACGATTAGCTCAGATTGGCCTTCGACCAATTTGAAGCTATCTGCTGTCGTGGTGTAGACCAGACCTTCTTTGCCTTTTTCATCTGGGCCATCACCTAGCAGACCTGAGTGGGCTGTATACGCGTAGCCTTCTACTTGCCGCATCATTTGATGCGGTGTTTTGTCGTCTAAGCTGACAGTGAATTTTGGCAAGTCTAAGCCAACGATGTTGCCGCCTTTGGTATCAATAACGATATCAAACACATCGGTGCTAACGGAGATCTGTTTGCTGGTGTTTGTAGCTGGCGCGGCAGGTTCAGTTTGCGTTGTACCTGAAGCGGACAGTTGCACATCATTGCTACCTGCAGCATTAGGCGCTGCTGAAGCGGCTGCTGCGGTGGTTTGAACCGGCTTTGGACCATAATCGGTTTGCCATTGTTGCCAGACAAGGAAGCTGACAAATGCAAAAACTAGAATAAATAAACTACGTTGCGATTCCATGTGGGCGCTTATCTCTTTTGCTTTTCAGGAACTGGGTCATCACCACCAGGGTGTAAGGGGTGACATTTTAATAGACGTTGCGCCGTTAACCAACCGCCTTTTACCGCGCCAAAGCGAGAAAATGCTTCAATCGCATAATGCGAACAAGTTGGATTGAACCGGCAGCTAGGCGCAAACAGCGGGCTAATAAATTTTTGGTAGCCGCGAACCAAGCCAATCAGGAGTTTGGCTGGGATGCTGGAAAGCTTCGTGCGATTTTGCGCCATAAACGCTCCAATTGCTCATGCAGTTCTGCATTGTCTACATTACTGATGTCGCCTTTAACCATCAAAACGAGGTCTACAGCGGGCAGTTTGTGTTGGTGCAAACGGAAGCTATCTCGTGCGCAGCGTTTAATCCGAT
>DMYW01000022.1:0-56810 GCA_003482455.1 Rheinheimera sp.
GAGCAGCGCTGGACAGCTCACCTCGAACAGTTGCACAATGACAAAGGACGGCAACTCCGTCAGCTCTCGCAAGGTAAGAGGGCCTTGTCTTCATATAAACAGGATTAACGGCATGACACCATCTATTACTCCCGAACAGTTGCAGCAAGAAGTTCAAAATTTAGAAGCGCAACTGGGGGAGGTAGTCGACTATTACCAATCTGCTAAATCATTTGAGGAACAAGGTCACCTGCAAGTCGAAAGGAACCTTGTTGCCTTCGAAAAATACCTACCCAACATTGCGGCCGAGTGCCGCACATACGATGCCAGCCAACTGAAGCTGTTTGTCAGCAAATCAGGCTCCGCGAACTTGTTTGACGAATCGACCCAACGTTGGTTGTATGACGAGGACGCAAAAACTCAATGCATCGAACAAGTGGCTGCGATTTGTCAAAATCCAATTTACACCAAAATCGCCTTCCAACAAGAAGACTCCGTGGACAACGCATTTATCCATAGTCATTACATGCGCTTGATGTATCAGGAGTTTATCAAAGCAGACGAAGTACTGACGCCTTTAGAAAATGTGCCTGAGCATTTAGGGGCAGGTATCGTGTTTGGTGTTGGGTTGGGCTATCACATTGAAGCGCTGGTTGAACGTGTTTCGTTTGACCATTTGTACATCTGTGAACCACGGTTTGATTGGTTTTATGCGTCGTTGTTTGTGGTGGATTGGGCGACTGTGCTGGATAAGATTTACAGTAACGGTGGCTATTTGGCGTTAAATTTAGGGGCTAGTTATCGCGATTTCACCGCTGATTATCTGAATGAACTTCGTGATAAAGGCTCGTTTTACGCTGCTAATGCATTGATTTATCAGCACTACCCATCTGAAGAGTTACATAAACTGATCCAACAGTTCCAGCATGATTTTCATATGCTGACCGTTGGCTGGGGCTTTTTTGACGATGGCGTGATCAGTATCGCCCACGATTATCATAATTTGAAAAATCGTGTCCCAATGCTCAAAAAGGACACTAAGTTACCTCGTGGTTTGGACGAAATACCTGTGTTCATTTGTGCGAATGGTCCGTCACTTGATTATTCGTTAGAGACCATCAAAGCGCACAAGGATCGAGCGATCATTTTTGCTTGTGGTTCCGCGGTGGTTCCATTGTTGCAAAACGGCATAGTGCCAGATTTCCACTTTGAGATTGAACGGACGCGATTTACCGCCGACTGGTTAATCCGCTTTGTTTCGCCTGAAGATTTGGCCAAGATGAATTTCTTGACCGCGAACATCATGCATCCATCTTGTTTCCCGCTGTTCAAATGGGCAGGGATGGCCTATAAGCAAACTGAACCAGGCACAGTGTTGTCGCATTTATTCGTACCTGGTGGTCATGAATTTATCGAGTTAAAGTTCTGCAACCCGCTGGTTGGTAACACTGCATTGTCATATGCCTGCGCATTGGGTTTTCGCGAAGTTTATATGTTCGGTACAGATAATGGCTATCGGAAACGCGAACACCACCATTCAAAACACTCGGTTTATTACGATGAAGACGGCAATGAAAAAGCGGAGATCGGTGAATTAGTACGTGCTGGGGAAATCGTTGTCGATGGTAATTTCGGTGGTAATGTCTACAGCACAGCATTTTTTAACACTGGACGTTTTTATTTAGAGTGTTTACTGAAGTTGTACCCGAAAGTTCTTGCTTACAACACTGCTGACGGCGCAAAGATCGCTGGTGTTTCGCCATTAGCCATCGATGACGTGTTGTTGATGAAGACTTCTTTTCAAAAGTCGCAATTACTTGATTACATCAAAAACGACATGTTTGCAGTGCGTGAGTTTGATGAAACCGTCTATCAAGATTGGTTGGCGATCCCGGCATTTGAAGAACTATGCCAATCACTGATTTCCTATATAGAAAAGCCATTTACGTCACGCAAAGATTTAAGTATTGCATTACGAGAACAAGCGCGGTTCTTGTTTGCGCACAGTCACACGAAATACCGGCATCTATATTTTTTACTTGAAGGTTCAATTACATACGCGCATAGCGTCTTGCGATTGACGCTTTATAGTTTTGCCGATGAACAAGAGTCGTTGCGACACGTTAATGCACAATTGCAAATCTTTATTGAGTATTTGCAAAAAGCAGCCGAGAAATATCGCGGCGTGCTTAACGCAGTTGACAATCAAGATTCTTACCTCGTGATGGATTTGTTATAAGGGCTTACCATGAATGTTTTTGAGCACCTGTATCAAACGAAAGGGATCGCCAGTCAACGTCGTTATCCAAACGATGCGTTAATTGGGTTTCTTGCCGGGATGTATTCGCGGTTACCACATGCCGAGCGGCAACACATCCGAGTGTTGGAGCTTGGTTGTGGCTCAGGTGCCAATTTGTGGTACGTCGCCAAAGAGGGCTTCGCTGCATATGGCATTGATTTTGCGCCATCTGGAGTCGAGTTGTGCAAACAAGTACTGCAGCAATGGCAAGTTGAGGCGCAGGTGCAAGTCGCTGATATGACAGCACTGCCTTTTGCCGATGGCCAGTTTGATGTGATCTTTGATGTGGTGTCGATGCAACATTTAACGGTTGCCCAACATCAGCTGACGTTTCGGGAGATCCAGCGGTGTTTAAAACCAACGGGTTGGTTTTTTTCCTATCATTTGGCGCATAATCCAGAGATCGCAGCTGCTGCGACCATGCTGGATGAATTTACTGTGCAAGATATCCCCGCCGGGTTCCCACTGGCAGGCAACGGCCAGACTTGTTTGATTTCGCTAGAACGTTGGCAAGCGATGTTAGAACACGCAGGTTTTCAACATATCTCGTTAGAGACGGTGCGACGCAGTTACCAACAACGGCAGTTCCATCTCGACTATCTGATTTCTGCCGCGCAACGATGAACATCATTCGTTGTACTGATGCCCGTTATCCTGCGGTGCCCGCGTCTTGTATCGCAAGCTCCCCTTTGTATTTGCCCGAATCGTTAAATTACTACCGCGATTATTTTAGCTATCAGCATCAAGACCATTCGTTTGCCGTGGTGCTCGGTGGCCATGTGTATGGTCGGGTGTTGGTGACACAGTACCAGCAGCAACTGAATTATTTCAGTTTGCCGGTGTTGTTTTGGGTCGACCCTATGGCAGACCACAAAGCGCAAGCCGGCGCGAAAAAAGTCATGCTGAAAGAGTTTAAACGCTTGTGCACTGAGCTTGCGATCACCCAGGTGCATTATCAAGTGGGCAGCGCCCACCTTGATGATTTTGCAGAGTTTTTATTGACGCAAGGTTATGGCGCTGAGCCAGCGCTGCGCTTGGTGCTGGATTTGACCGTCAGTGAAGAGACGCTGTGGCAACAACTGCGCGACGTCTATCGCAGCAATATTCGCTGGGGGCAGCAGCATCTCCATTATCAAATTATCGACCAGCACAATGCCAGTAGCGGCTGTTTAGAGGCCATGCGTTTGTTTCATATTCAGGTTGCTGGCAAAGAAACGCGCAGCGCGCAAACCTGGCGTATTCAAGAACAAATGCTGGCGCAAGGTGAAGCCTTTGCGCTGATGGGCTATGACCAAACTCAGCAGCTGGTCAGTACCGGTTTCTTTTCCATTGATGCGCGTAGCTGTTATTACGGCGTTGGTGTGTATGATCGCAGCCGGTTTGATGTACCGCTGTCGCATGATTTAGTCTGGCGCGGTATGTTGCATGCCAAAGCGCAAGGCTGTGTTGTGTTTGAATTCGGCGAGATTGCCTTTGCCGGGCAGGCACGGCATGGTGCGCTGCCCAGTGACAAAGAAGTGTCGATTGGCCATTTTAAGCGGGGCTTTGGTGGTCGCTTATTCAGTGTGTTAAGTTTTTAAGCGGCGCTTAAGGGCCGCTGCGCTTGATGTAGCCGAGCCCTAATTGCGAATACCCTTGGATGTCCTTGGCATTCACGCCAAGCGTCAGCCTTGAATTAATCCTGCAACAAATCCCAGCGCAGCGCCGTGCCGGCCGGTAAATCCGCGCGGACCCGTTTGCCCAGCACTTGTTCAAAATACTTAGGCGCTAAGCCAAAGCCCGGCCGCACCCGACGGATATTGGCCGTAGTCAGCACTTCACCGGCTTTAACGTCTTGGCTGATATAAATGGAGCGGCGAAACCGCAGGTTTTGCTGTTCAGCCGGCAAGGTTTGATAATTCACCTGACCAACCGCTTGCCACGCGGTGCGCGCATCCTGGCACAGTTGTGTTAATTGTGGTGGCGTGATGGAAAATGCCGCATCAGGCCCGCCAAGCGCAGGGTCTAAAATAAAATGTTTTTCAATAAAACAAGCGCCAAGCGCCACCGCCGCGACCGATACCACAGTGCCTAACGTGTGATCAGACAGCCCTGGCACAGTGCCATAGCGACTGGCTAAATCACTCAGAGTGCGCAAATTGGCTTGCTCAGCAGGGGTTGGATAGCCGCTGATGCAATGCAATAAAATCAATTGCTGACAGCCGGCATCGCGCGCGCAGGTCACGGCTTCAAGGATTTCGTCTTGATTGGCCATGCCGGTTGACATCACCATTGGCTTGCCAGTGGATGCGACGTATTTAATTAGTGGCAAATCAATCAGTTCAAACGAGGCAATTTTGTAGGCTGGCGCGTTTAAATCTTCGAGCAGATCCACCGCCGTTTCATCAAAAGGCGTGCTAAACACTGTAATTCCCTCGTTACGCGCGTGGTCAAACAGCGGTTTGTGCCAGGCAAACGGCGTTTGGGCTTTTTGATACAGTGCATACAGCGACTCGCCGGCCCATGGTCCTTCGTGGATAAAAAAGTCATCCTGCGGGCAATCCATGGTGATGGTATGGGCTTCGTAGGTTTGCAGTTTCACCGCATCGGCGCCGCAGCGTTTGGCCATGCTGATGTGATCTAACGCCACCTGCAAATTGCCGTTATGGTTGGCGGAAACTTCCGCCACGATATAAGGCGCATGGCCTTGGCCAATCGGCCGGCCGTCGATATGCACAATAGAACTCATTCGCGTGACTCCAAAATAAAACGACGTAACCACCGGCACGGGATGCCTTTGACGTCGGTGTCGCTGAACTCGACAAATCCAGCGCGTCGAAACGACACACTACTGGCGAGATTACTACAACGCACTAAGGCGTCAATAAATTGCCACTTGGCGGCGACGGGCGATGCGAGTGCCTTGCAGATTGCAGCTTGCAACACAGCTGCGGCCAAGCCTTGACCGCGCGCTTCGCGGGCGAGACTGACGTGAATTTCTGCGCCGCTGTGCAAATCCTCGCGGTGATAGTCCGTCTTTGGGCTAAACCGCACTTGGGCTATTGGCGTACCTGCCTGGGATATGATGTAAAACAGTTCGTCTGCGGCGGCAAGTCGGCGCTCTAACCACGCCAGGTGTGTTGCCATGCTGATCGGCTCCGGGTTAAAGCCTTGGCTGCGCACGTCAGGATCATTGGCCCAGTGCAGCAATAATTCGGCATCGTCGATCACCACCGGCCGGCATTGTAACAAATGGCTTTTCAGTAGCATGCCAAGGGTGCTCGCAACGGTCGCCGCGCCTGTACCTTTGCCCATCAGCTGCCGTGCTTTTAGTGCCAGCGCCTGGCGCTTGGGTTGGTCGAGCTGGGTCAACAGCTGTTGCAATTGAACGGCGTCAAATGTCGCGGCTGGGCCGGCGTTGATAATAGCACCGACCTGCGCCAGTGCTTCGAGTGCGGGACGCTGGTTTGGTGCTAGCCAATAGGCAATCGTAGGGCAACCCAGTAAAGCGCGCTCCCACGTGCTACCGCCGGTGGCACCGATACACAAGTCAGCACTGGCAATCAGCTGCGCCATTTGCTGCGTTTGGATATGCAACTTTGCTTGTGGCAAGAGGGCAACCAAGGCTTCTAGTGCCGGTAGAGCGGGGTATGCACGACCGACAACAACATCAATCTGACAGTCTCTGACATGGTCGAATGAACTGGTTTGAGGCAGCGGCTTGCCGGTTGAGTGTGCTGCGGTTGTGTCTGGCCTGCTAGTTGTCGTGGCTAGAGAAGCAGGGCTGCCATACAGGTCGCAAAGTGCGGTCAGCACTTGTTCGGTAAAGCGGTCAGGGTCGCTGCCGCCAAAGCTAATCAGTAAGCGGCGAATCGTCGGGCTCACCATAAGTGCGGTCGGCTCTACGCGCCGCTGCACAAATTCGTCACGTAGGAGTGCGTATTGCGGCCCAATCAACGTCAGGCAATGGGCCGGCAACAGGCTTTGATAGCGCCAAGGGGTTTGCACGTTTTGATCAATCGCTGTGAGCTGAGCTAGGTCTGACGCGGTGCGCGCTGAACCCGGCTGCGGCGCGTCTGCAACGCGGCGCGGATCGGGCGCTTGGAAATTTTGGTCCAGCAGCACATCGACCGGCAGTTGGCGGTTGGCCAAATCATCAATGGCGGCCAGTAACAGCTTAGGTTGTTGGCGGCGTAGCTCGTGGTAAAACGGCGCGTCGATGCTGTAGTGATCCACCAGCACCAGCGTTGCTGGCAGCGTGGGACGCGCAGACTCAAGCTGGGTACTTTGACAAGACAACAGAGCGCTGCGCTGCAACAGTGGAAGAACGTGCATCGCCAGCAAGCGTTGACTGTCGTCCGCTGCCCGCTGTTCGGGGGTAAACGGCATCAGTGGCGCCAGAATTTGCACCCGCAGCATGGTTGCCGGGGCCGTTTCTACATCCATGTGCTGCGCGTCAAAGCATTCGACGGCGACGTGTTCCTGCGTAAAAAACTCCACCGCGCGCTCAAGGCCATGGCCCGGCAGGGCTTGGCCACACAGGATCACCTGCCAGCCTTGTCGCAGTAGCGCAAGCGCCAGCGTTTGGCAGCGCATCAAGTGGCCTTGGCCCATGGCTGTGCTGCTGTCGGCGAGGATCAACGCCTGTGGCATAGCACCGTCATTGGAGCGTGCTTGAATGGATGCGCCAAGGTCGACCATGCTGGACTTAGCGCACTTTAAACAGCGGTTGTAACGTCGCGCCTTGCAGCGCCGCCGCTAATTGCTCGGTTTGTGCCAGTTCTTTGCATCGTGGCAACACTTGGCGATACGTCGACAGCACATGGTCTAAATCGGCATAACTCATGGCGCTACTGATGTTGTGACTGCCAATCGATAAAATACTGTGGCTGGCGAGTTCCTGCACTAAATAGGTCTTGATCTGCCAATACAGCGTTTGATCGGTGGTTTTGACGGTAAAAAAAGACCAAGTTGGGTGGCCGGCGGTGTCAAAATAATCACGCAGTTGCAGCTCATCGAGCAGGGCGTTTAAACCGTTTAATAGGTAGCGGCCTTTTTCATTGATATCGTCAATTAAGTGCTGTTCTTTGAGCAAACTCAGCACGGCTTTGGCCGCCGCCAGCGACAAGGTTTCGCCGCCAAAAGTGCCAGAGAAGAAAATATCTTCCATCGCGTGCATGTACTTGGCTTTGCCGACAATGGCCGACAGCGGATAGCCGTTGGCGATGCCTTTACCAAAGGTCGCTAAGTCAGGTGTCACGCCAAACAAACTTTGTGCGCCGCCTAAATGAAAGCGAAAGCCGGTGATGGTTTCATCAAGCACCATTAAGGCGCCGTACTGGTCACACAAGGCACGCACGCCTTCTAAAAAGCCAGGTGCTGGGTAGGCGACATTCATCGGCTCTAAAATCACCGCTGCCAACGGCTGGTCAGCTTGTTCAAACAGCGCTTGCAGGCTATCGAGGTTGTTGTAATCAAACTTGTGCGTCAAGGCACGCACGGCGTCAGGCACGCCCAAATGCCGCGCAGTAGAACCAATGTACCAATCCTGCCAACCGTGATAGCCACAGACTGCAATATGCTCGCGGCCGGTCACGGCGCGGGCGATCCGCACAGCCGCCGAAGTCGCGTCTGTGCCATTTTTGCCAAAACGCACCGATTCGGCACATGGGATCAACTCGCACAGCAGCTCTGCCACTTCCGTTTCTAACCGATGCGGTAGGGTAAATGACACGCCATTGTGCATCTGTGCGCTAACAGCAGCATCGACTTCCGGCCGTTTGTAGCCAAGTGTCAAGGCGCACAAACTATTGACGCAATCGAGGTACTTGTTGCCATCGACGTCCCACACATAAGCACCTTCACCGCGTTCGATAAACAGTGGCGCCGCGCCTTTGGGGTAATTCACTAAGCTTTTGGAAAAGGTTTGCGACGCCAGCGGGATCACGCGTAGCGCGCGCTCTAACAGTTCCAGTGAATGTTCATAACGCGTGTTCATTTGGACACTCCAGTGCCAGCGAGCTGGCTATTGCGAATATGGTGGGCGTTTAAGCTGCGCCATTGCGGGTTCTGCTTGAGCAATGCCAGCACATCCAGCCAGCTAAAGGCTGGGTTTTGCGGATACAAGGTTTCAAAAATGCGGCTGACCAGCAGAAAATCTTCCGGTTCATCGACGGTCCAGCGCTCAGCCGAATAGTCGATATCGTTTTTTAGGACACCTAACTGAAACAGTTCCGGGTGCAAACGTAAAAACCAAGTGGCGTGTTCGCGTACGTGCATGTCGTCACACAGCTGCTGTGCTTTGGTCAGTGCCGCCATGCTGCAGACTTCGGTATCAAGGCCATCTGGGTAGGTCGCTGGGTCGCAATTGCAGGTGTAATCGTTACCTTGCGCTTGGTGCAGCAAAATAGTGGCGTCAATCAGGCCTGGGTCCAATAACGGGCAATCGCCGGTTAACCGCACCACGAGGCTGGCCTCTAAACTTTGGGCAGCCAGCCACACGCGCTCCATCACATCGGGCAGTGAGCCGCGGTAACACGGCACTTGCAGTTGCTGGCACAGCTCAGCGATGGCATCGTCGCTCTCGTCAACACTGGTGGCAACAATCAGTGCATCGATCTGTTGGGCGCGTTGGATACGGTCAATTTGATACGCCAGCATAGGCCGGCCCATGATAGGTTTTAATACTTTACCCGGCAGGCGGCGGGACGTGGTTCGAGCCTGCAAAACGGCCACCGTTTTTTTCACTTACAACACCTCAGCGAGTTTCGCGCGGCCAGCGCATCGGACTAATCAGGTTATCGTCCGTTTGCGCTAATTCTTGATAGTTAATTGCCAAGGCGTTTGTAGTGTGCGCGCTGGTCGCAAAGGCGGCGAGGATTTGTGTAAGCTCGGCGGCTTCAGTACAGCCCACGATGGCGCTTTCTACGGCGGGAAGTTGATGCACTATGCCCAAACAGGTTTCCAGCGGTGTCTGGTTCGCTTTAGCGCAGATTGTGTCCAGCGCATCGAATGCCGTTTGATACTGGGCGCACCACGCAGGGCGCTTGGGCATTAACAACAAACCTTGCAAAAAAACGCTGCGCAGGTGCACGGCAATGCCGCGATGCTGGCACATTTCTAATAAACCTTGTTGCCAAAAGCGTTGGTCAAACAGGTTCAGTGGCAGCTGCACCAAGTCCAAGGCGAATTGTTCGAGCAACGCGGTGAGTTCCTCGGGTGTATAGACAGACACGCCAATGCGTTTAACCAAACCTTGCGCTTTAAACTGCTGCAATTGCTGGTACAAGGCGTCCCCAAAGTCGCCAAACAGCTGGGCAGGGCGGTGCAATAACAAGCTATCGAGTTGGCTAAGGTTTAGCCGAGACAAGGAGGTTTCTAGGCAGTCACGGGCATGCGCGGCGCTCGTGAGTTCCGGCAGTTTCGACACCACCCGAAAGCCGGATAAATCAAAGCTGCCGAGGACTTGTTCTGCGTCGCCGTATAAATAGGCGGTATCGAGAAAATGCACGCCAGAGCGACGCGCCAGCGCCAAAATCTCGCCAACTTGCGCGCGACTAACTTGGCCTGCCGTATTGGCGATGCCATACGGCAAGCCAAACTGCACTGTACCTAGCCCTACACTAACCGCCATGCAGGATTAACCCGCTAAACTGGCTTTGACGGCCGCAACGACTGTGTGTACATCGTCGTCCGTAAGGCCGGCATAAAGTGGCAAGCTAATGATTTCGCTGTAGAACTTTTCGGCATTGGGGAACATGCCCCAGTCAAAGCCTAAGGCTTGATAGTCCGGCTGCGTATGAATAGGGATGTAATGCACATTGACGCCAATGCCGCTGGCGCGCAGCGCTTCAAACACCCGCAGCCGCGTGGTCGCGTCATGTAAGCGAATAATATACAAATGCCAACTTGAGACGCCGTCCACCGCAGGGGCAGGCAATTCCAGCGGCAAGCCTTGCAGCAGCTGTTGATAAAGCCCGGTTAAGCGAATCCGTTCTTGTACAAATTGCGCGAGGCGATCGAGCTGACTTAAGCCAAGCGCCGCTTGCAGCTCTGTCATGCGGTAGTTAAACCCCAGCGCCACTTGTTGGTAATACCAAGGGCCGTGTGAGGCTTCAGTCATATCGTCTGGATTTCGGGTAATGCCGTGGCTTCGCAGCAGCTGCAGCTGGCTGGCAAGCGCCGCGTCATTGGTCAGCGCCATGCCGCCTTCGGCTGTGGTGATAATTTTCACTGGGTGAAAGCTAAACACTACGATGTCACTGTAAGCGCAGCTGCCGACCGGTTGGCCTTGATAAAACGCGCCAACGGCGTGACTGGCATCCTCGATAATGCGAATACCAAGTGGCGCACACAGCGCATGAATAGCTTGCATGTCACAGCTATGGCCGGCCAAATGCACCGGGATAATCACTTTCGGTAAGCGGCCGGCCGCTTTAGCCTGTTGCAGCTTGTCGGTAAGGGCGTGGATGCACAGCAAGCCGCTGCTTGGATCTACATCGACAAAGTCGACGTCAGCACCGCAATAACGCGCGCAATTGGCAGAAGCCACAAAACTAATCGGACTGGTCCAGACCAAGTCACCGGTGCCGACGCCAAGTGCCAAACAGGCGAGGTGCAGGGCAGAGGTTGCGCTATTGACTGCCACGGCAAATTTAGCGTGGCAGTGTTTGGCGGTGGCTTGTTCAAATGCAGGGACTTTGGGGCCTTGCGTTAAAAAGTCTGACTGCAAGGTTTCGAGCACGGCAGCGATATCGGCATCGCTAATTTGCTGGCGGCCGTAAGGGATCATGCCATCGCCGCCTTGTTAAACGCGTCAATCTCGTCGACCGTGAGGAAGTGCGGGTTTTTATCGGAGACATATTCAAAGCCCGGTTGCACTAACTTGCCGCGCTCGTCAATAGCGTTGACGGTAAAGTCATTGGAACGGTTGGAAAACTGGATCGACGGCGCAATTACATAGTGGTCATCGTATTCGTAGGTGTTATACGACATATCGCCGGGGCACATCATTTCATGCAGTTTTTCACCCGGGCGAATACCAACTTCTTTCACCGGCAAATGCGGTGCAATGGATTTGGCTAAATCGACAATCCGAATCGATGGAATTTTCGGCACAAAAATTTCGCCACCGAGCATGCGGCTGAAGTTTTTCAACACAAAATCAACGCCGCCTTGCAGGCTGATCCAAAACCGCGTCATTTCTAAATGGGTGACCGGTAAATGGTCAGCGCCTGAATCACGCAGCTTCTCAAAAAATGGTACTACGGAGCCGCGCGAACCCACTACGTTGCCGTAGCGCACCACGGAGAATCGCGGTTTGCTGCCGCCGGAGATGTTGTTCGCTGCGATAAATAACTTGTCAGAAGCGAGTTTGGTGGCGCCGTACAAGTTAACAGGGTTGGCGGCTTTGTCAGTCGACAGCGCGATGACTTTTTCGACGCTGTTTTCAATCGCTGCGTTAATGACATTTTCCGCGCCATTGATATTGGTTTTAATACATTCCATCGGGTTGTATTCGGCCGCTGGCACTTGTTTGAGCGCCGCGGCGTGAATGACAAAATCGACACCGCGCATGGCTCGGATCAGGCGCTGTTCGTCGCGCACGTCACCAATAAAATACCGCATGCAATCCGCATTATATTTCTGCTGCATCTCGTATTGTTTCAACTCGTCACGCGAGTAAATGATAATTTTGGCTGGCTTGTAACGCGCGAGCAGGGTTTGCACATATTTGTGACCGAACGAGCCGGTGCCGCCGGTGATCAGGATGGTTTTCTGGTCAAACATAACAACCTCGTGCTGAATTGCCGGCGCTTGCGCCGCGCGTGAGTCTAGCGATAACTTCGATAAACCGGATTTAAGCAGGAATTGTTCCAACTTTGTGGACCATAACAGCTATCTACTGCTGCAGTTCACTGAACCTTGCTGAATTTGCTTGCGCCAAAATGGCATCGACGTTGATTCGATAGCCGGGCAAATACGGAATATCTCTAAGAATTACAACAGAATAGACTAGTTTTAATGGGTTGAACAAGCTATGCAACAATTGGCGAGCCCGCGCCACAGCGGCTTGGTCTGCAGGCTCGGCCACCAACGCGACCACCAATTGTTGCGCTTTGAAGCAGCAGACCACTTTCACTTTCCAGCGTGCACACTGCTGTTGGATCGCCTCTAAATGCACTCGGACATCGCCGATGTAGCCTTGTGTGGTGAATATATCTTGTGGCACCAACCAGCAATCGTTGTGCATACGCGCTGGCACTACACTGTCAAAAATTTGTCCAGGCAAGGCTTGGCGCAGTTGAGCAGCTTGCTGCGCGGGCATCTGGCAGGCTTGTGGATGGGCAAATTGCAGCTGCCCCACGTCCGGTTGGCCAGCCATCATTTCAAACAGCATCTGACCGACCACGTGCTCACGGCGAAAACCCAGTTGCCACGCGTCGCGATCAACCGTGATTGGCGTCAAGGCTTCTTCTTGGTAATAACAAAGCCACTGGCCAAGACGCGGCAAGCTGGCGGCTGGCGCTAATGGCAATAAAGTCCGTAGCGGGTTTTGTAAGCGTTGTTGCAGTGCTTCGGTTAGAGCCAACCAGCGCTGCAATAAACTAGCGCTTAACCATAACTGCGTATGCGGATGTTGTAACAGTTGTTGCCAGAAACTTTTGCTCGATGCAGCCTGATTGACCAAGCGCAGTCGAGCCCCGACCGCAAATGCCGCCTGTAGCTGCATGAACGCCATCGGGTGGTCCAGACTGTGGGTCAACCACAATTCGTCGGTGGCGCGAAGATCAAACAGTTGGGCATTTTCCAGCGCGGCATCAATAACGTGCGTGCGGTCAAACGGCAGCAATTGCTCAAAGGTAATGGCGCAATTGGTGCGCAGTAGCATCAAGTCAGGGTGGGCATGGAACGAGGTACCACTAAGGCGTTCAACTTCACCAAACGGACTGATCAATGCGGCAATTTCATAGTGCCGAGCCAGCGTTTGGATCTGGCTTAAATCAACATGCGCTGGCACTAACAACACAGGGCGACGATGCCGAAAACAGCTTAGCAACGCGACAATCGTCATCAAATTGTTGCGACATTGCAGTACACAGAGTTGTTCAGGCCAGATGTCATTTCGAACAAAATGCTGAGCAAAGTGATCGGCAAGCCGCGCTAAATCCTGATAACGGATAGTCACGCCGTCAGGAAGTTCTAAGGCGATGCGATCGAGATGTTGTTCGGTTTGGTAAAAAGGCGCTGCCATGGTTGTTTTAATAATTTTTTGCAGGAGCACCGCACTATAACGTGCGTGGTTCGCTGCTCACAATGGCTTTTTGTGCCGATCTTTTAGTTAATCGCGACTGTTTTTTGACAGCTGCGTCAAAAAAACATCATTTGCAACTTGCTTGCGATCGATCCCTTTGCAAGAATGAGGCAAAAGGGTCGATTGAGCAGTGAGATGAATCCTAAAGTTTTCATTCTGGATCAACAGGATAATCGCGCAACGCGTTTGGAAGTCATTCTGGCATTTTTGTCTGAGCCGGCGCTGCGGGTGAGCGAACAGGAATTGGCAGCGCACCTCGCACAAGAGCCAGCGGCCGTGGTGCTGCTTGGCGCTTTGACCAGCCAGGCTCACGACAGTATTTTACAAGCGCATCCGGCTGCGGCGTTTTTGCTGCTTGGTGAAACCCTCAAACCTCTGTTGCGCCACGCCAATGCGGTCGGATTGTTGACTGAACCCTTTGCATACGCCTCGTTGACCCAACAATTACGCGATTGCCAAGAGTACCACCGTTTGTTGCCAGGGCGACGCGAGCAAGAGCTTAGCCAACGTTTTGTCGGCATGGTCGGCAGCAGTAGCCAGATGCAACAAGTGCGCTTTTTAATCCAACAAGTGGCCCGTACCGATGCGAACGTGTTGATTTTGGGCGAATCAGGCACGGGTAAAGAAGTGGTGGCGCGTAATATCCACGTGTTATCGCATCGTGCAGATGGGCCTTTTGTGCCGATCAACTGCGGTGCTATTCCGGCAGAACTGCTGGAAAGCGAGCTGTTTGGCCATGAAAAAGGCGCCTTTACCGGCGCGATTTCCACCCGCAAAGGCCGCTTTGAATTAGCGCAAGGCGGTACTATTTTCCTTGATGAAATTGGCGATATGCCGCTGCCGATGCAAGTCAAATTGCTGCGCGTGTTGCAAGAACGCACCTACGAGCGAGTCGGTGGGACTCAGCCGATCCGTGCCGATGTGCGAATTATTGCCGCCACTCACCGTCAGTTAGAAACCATGATCGACGATGGCCGTTTTCGCGAAGATTTGTTTTATCGACTCAACGTATTCCCCATCGAAACCCCAGCGTTGAAAGAACGGACCGATGACATTCCGCTGCTCGTGCACGAACTGCAGGCGCGGTTGGAAGGCCAAGGCCAAGCCAACATCAAATTCACCGAGCGAGCGATGGAGAGCCTGAAGCTGCATCCATGGCCGGGTAACGTGCGCGAATTGGCAAATTTAGTCGAACGTTTGACCATCATGTTCCCCAATCAAGTGATTGATGTGGCGGAATTACCGCATAAATACCGCCATGTCGAAGTCGACAGTTATGTGCCGCAGTACCCAGAAGCGTTGCAAGAGCGCGATGTGATCAACGAATTGTTCCAATTCTCGGATGATGACAGTGACGATGTCGACGACAGTAGCGAGAGTGAGTCTGGTTTTGGCAATGCAACGCTAGATGCTTTGCCGGATGACGGGCTTGATCTGAAGCAGTTCCTTGCGGATCTGGAGATCTCGCTGATTAGCCAAGCCTTGGAGCGCCACGATTATGTGGTAGCCAGAGCCGCTGATTTGTTGTGTTTACGCCGCACCACCTTGGTGGAAAAAATGCGCAAATACAACCTGATGCGCGACGAGTCTGAACTGGAATAGCCCACCGCTGCAGCCAAAGACTGTCAAAACTTTGGCTGCTAAAACCCGCTTGATAATTCTTTAACTATCTGAATTTAAATAAAAAATAAGTTGGCACGCTTTCTGCTTTCCAACACCAGATTCGTTACGGGAGTCTGGTATGAACGCAGCACCAGCTTTATTTACATCCATGCACTTTAGCCCTGAACGGTTGGTCGCCGCTGACGTGTCGGCATTGGCGGCTAATCAGCATTGGCTTGGCCAAGACATTGAGCAAGAGCTGTTGCGCCTTCGGCATATTTTACAGGTCATCCCCACTGGGATTGTCGTGTTAGATGCTCGTGGTTTCGTTGCGCAAGCCAACCCCGTCGCGCTAGATATGTTGGGCGAGCCATTACTCACCCAGCGCTGGATCGATGTGATCCAACGTAGTTTCCGCCCGCGCAGCGACGACGGTTTAGAAGTCTCCTTGCACGATGGCCGTCGTGTGCAATTGCAACTGAGCGCGCTCGAACCCTTGCCAGGGCAACTCATCGTACTGACCGATCTGACCGAAACCCGTGAACTACAAGCTCGGGTGGCGCAGTTACAACGGCTATCGGCGCTTGGCAAGATGATGGCGTCGCTGGCGCATCAAATTCGCACGCCATTAAGTGGCGCTATGTTGTATGCGCAAAATTTGCAAAACCAAAAACTCAAACCAGAAGCGCGTAGTCAGTTCAGTCAAAAGCTGGTAAATCGGTTGCAAGACTTAGAGCAACAAGTCAACGATTTGCTGCTGTTTGCCAGAGCAGGGCGCGAACAACAAGTGAGTCCTTTGTCGGTTGCGCAACTGCTCCAGGATGTGCAAAACGCCGTAGAGCCTTTGCTTGAGCAACATCATGCAGCGTTAGACCTGCAAGCTCCGCAAGCGGATGTACAACTGCTTGGCAATCATGTGGCTTTGGTTGGCGCGCTGAGCAACTTAGTGCAAAACGCGTTGCAACATAGCCAGGCGCCGATCACCTTGGCTGCGGAATTGGCGCCAGATTTAAGCACTGTGGTGATCGTGGTCGAAGACCGAGGCGCCGGGGTGCCTGAGCATTTACGCCAGCAAATTTTTGAACCTTTTTACACCACGCGCAGCAGCGGTACTGGCCTTGGCCTCGCTGTGGTACAGGCTGTGGTGACCTCGCATCAAGGCTCGGTGCGCTGCGTTGATGCGCAGCCGCATGGTGCCCGCTTTGAAATTCGCTTACCGATTTACACCGCGCCTGCCACGACGCAGCGCCAACAGGAGTGCTGATATGCAACAGACTCAGATCCTTGTCGTCGAAGATGATGCCGGCTTGCGCGAGGCGCTCGCCGACACCTTACGGGTGGCCAATTATGATGTGGTTGAAGCCGATTGCGCCGAGCAGGCGATGCAACTGCTGAAACAACATCCCATTCGTTTAGTCATCAGTGATGTGCAAATGGGCTCGATGTCGGGCATTGATTTGCTCAAGTCGATCAAACTGAACTACCCGCAGTTGCCGGTGCTGATGATGACAGCCTATGCCACGGTCAATGATGCGGTGCAAGCGATCCGTTTAGGCGCGGCTGACTATTTGTCGAAACCATTTTCCGCCGAAGTGTTGCTGAATATGGTGGGGCGCTATGTCAAAGCTGAAGATGTGGCGGCATTTGAACCGATCGTCGCGGCGCCGCAAAGCCAACAGCTGGTGCGCTTAGCCGCGAAAGTGGCGCGCTCAGAAGCCAACGTGATGGTGCTTGGTCCCAGTGGCTCAGGCAAAGAAGTGTTAGCGCGCTATATTCATCAACAATCAAGCCGAGTTGACGGGCCATTTGTGGCGATCAACTGTGCGGCCATTCCAGAAAACATGCTGGAATCAACCTTGTTTGGTTATGAAAAAGGCGCCTTCACCGGAGCTATCGCCGCTTGTCCAGGTAAGTTTGAACAAGCGCAAGGCGGCACCATTTTGCTCGATGAAATCACTGAGATGGACTTGAACCTACAAGCCAAGCTGCTGCGTGTGTTACAAGAACGTGAAGTCGAACGTTTAGGCAGTCGCAAAACCATTAAATTGGACGTGCGAGTGATTGCCACGTCCAACCGTGACTTGCGCCAAGCCGTGCAAGCAGGGCAGTTCCGCGAAGACTTGTTTTACCGTTTAAATGTGTTTCCGCTGACCTGGCCAGCGCTCGCCGAGCGTCGCGCCGATATTCTGCCACTGGCGCGGCATTTGATTGAACGGCATTGCCGGCAGCAGGGTATTGCGGTGCCGACGATTGCCCCAGATGCCGAGCTGCGCTTACAGCAGTATCGTTGGCCTGGCAACGTGCGGGAACTTGATAACGTGGTGCAACGGGCGCTGATTATCTGCCAAGACAATCAGATCACGGTTGAGGATATCTTGTTGGAAACCGAACCTTTGCATGCTGACGAGACGGCCCCTAACTTGCAGGTGCAAGATCCTGAATTGAGCATGTTCAAATCCGGCGTGTACGAGCAAGAACATCGCTTGATTCTAGAGACGATGAAAGCCTGTCACAATCGACGTAAAGATGTCGCTGAGCGCCTAGGCATTAGTGCCCGCACTTTGCGCTATAAGCTTGCGCGGATGCGCGAGTCTGGTATTCAACTGCCTTTCTAAGCTACCAAATCGCGGACTGTGGCTGCTGCTACAGTCCGCTTTGATGTTGTCTAAAAATCCCACACCGTCAAACTCCTGACAGCCTTCTGCTGCATTGTAAACCTATAAGCTGTTGATAATTAACGAATATAAGTTGGCATGAGATCTGCTTTATTCAGCTATCTGGTTTCCAATAGGACAGCATCATGGATCTCAAAGGCGCATCATTATTTGCTGAAATGCAAAGTTTTACGCAGCAAGCTCAAGGCTTTGGCCAAGACCTGCGGATCAAACAACAGCAATTTGACCTGCCGGACCAAACAGAGCCGGTTAATGCCAGCCGCAGTGACTTCTCCAATTTGCTGAAACAAGCATTGGAAAACGTCAATTCACTGCAAAAAACCTCGAGTTCGATGGCTACAGCCGTGGAATTAGGTGATCCGAAAGTGACGCTGGCTCAAGCGATGATTGCTGGGCAAAAGGCCTCGATTGCTTTTGACGCGACAGTGCAAGTGCGTAACAAGCTGGTCGAAGCGTACAAAGAAATCATGGCCATGCCGTTGTAATAGGGGGAGTAGATGGCTGATTCAACCGAACTGACGCTTAGCAGCAACGACTTCTCGATGCCAGCCGAAGCGGATCAAAGCAAACAAGAGCAGAAGTCTGGCTTCTTGGGCAATGCAGGCGGTATGGATATCGTGCGACAAATTACCCTGATTGTTGCGCTAACTATCTGTATTGCAATCTCTTTTTTGATCTATCTATGGATGAGTCAAACCGAGATGCGGCCGCTGGGTACCTTTGAAACCCAAGAGTTAATCCAGCATTTGGATTACCTCGATAACCAAAAACAGCAATACAAGCTTGAGGGCAACACCATTTTGGTGCCAACGGCTGACTATCAAAAGCTGCGTTTAGGATTAAGCCGAGCTGGCCTGACCAAAGAAAGCACCGGTGGCGAAGAGATCCTGATGCAAGACACAGGTTTTGGTGTGTCACAGCGGATGGAAGCGGAGCGCTTAAAACATAGCCGTGAACAACAGCTTTCACGCACTATCGAAGAATTTCAGAGCATTGCCCGCGCTCGGGTGTTACTGGCCATTCCAAAAGAAAACATCTTTGCTCGTATTGAGAAATCACCGTCGGCGACCGTGATGATTACAGCCAAAGGTGGCAAATCGATTAAAGACAGTGAAGTTGATGCGATTGTTGATTTAGTGGCTTCCGCAGTGCAAGGTTTAGAGCCGTCCAAAGTGACTGTCACCGACCAAAACGGCCGTTTGTTAAATAGCGGCTCGCAAGATGCTGCATCGGCGCGCTCACGCCGCGAATACGAAATCGAATTGCGCCGCGAAGACGAATATCGTCAGAAAATTGACTCTATCTTAATTCCGGTGCTGGGTATGGAAAACTACACGGCACAAGTCGATCTGCAAATGGATTTCACCACCACCGAACAAACGCAAAAACGTTTTAATCCAGACTTACCTGCCGTGCGCAGTGAAATGACGGCTGAAGAAAACAGCGTCGGTGGTGGAGCCGTCGGTATCCCTGGCGCACTCTCAAATCAACCACCGGTCGATTCGAACATCCCAGAAAAAGCCACCGGTGGTGACAGTTCGGTGGTGCCAGGTCGTAACAGCAAAGAAGTGACTCGCAATTATGAACTAGACACCACCATTAGCCACACGACCCAACAAAGCGGGCAGATCCGTCGCGTCAGTGTATCGGTGGCGGTGGACTATAAAGCTGGTGAAGTCAAAGACGGCCAACCAGGCCCAGCGGTACCACGCGAACAAGCTGAGCTGCAAAACATTCGTCGTTTGTTGCAAGGTGGTTTAGGCTTTGATGTACAACGCGGTGATACCATCGAAGTGGTCAGCGTGCCATTTATGCGCGAAGTTGTTGCTGCTGAAATTGAGCGGCCAATCTACGAGCAAGAATGGTTCATGCAAATGATCCGTTATTTGTCTGGTGCGCTGGTGATTATCACGCTGCTGTTCTTCATTGTCCGTCCAATGATGAAACGTCTGATTTACCCAGAAGACACCATGGACAGCTATGATGAAATGTCACTGAAACAAGGCACGGATCTGGGTGATGAAACCATCGATATGATCACCCGTGAGTTCGATGCGAAGTCGGTTGGTTTCGCTGCCGATGGTACCTTGATGTTGCCAGATCTGCATGGTGATGAAGATCTACTGAAAGCGGTTCGAGCCTTAGTGGCGAACGAACCAGAACTGTCCTCATTGGTCGTCAAAAACTGGTTAGCTGAAGATGAGTAATGTAGAAGCCACCCAAAAGCCGGCGTTTGACGTTGGCAAACTGGATGGGGTTGAAAAAGCCGCCATCCTGCTGCTGAGCTTGTCCGAAGAAGACGCGGCGCAAATTCTCAAGCACTTAGAGCCAAAACAAGTGCAGAAAGTCGGTATGGCCATGGCGCAAATCGAAGATTTGAACCAAGGCAAAATTTCCGCCGTGCACCGGTTATTTATCGAGCAAATTCAAAACTTCTCGACGATTGGCTTCCAAAGTGAAGAGTTTATTCGCCGTGCTTTAACCGCGGCACTTGGTGAAGAAAAAGCCTCTAACCTGATCGACCAAATTATTTTGGGCGGTGGCGCGAAGGGCTTGGATTCGCTGAAGTGGATGGACTCGAAACAGGTGGCCAATATCATCCGCAACGAGCACCCGCAGATCCAGACGATCGTGTTGTCGTACTTGGAACCGGAACAATCGGCGGAGATCTTGTCGCAATTCCCAGAGAAAGTGCGGCTGGATCTGACGATGCGCATTGCAAACCTCGAAGAAGTTCAACCAGCAGCATTGCAAGAATTGAACGAAATCATGGAGAAACAGTTCGCCGGTCAAGCCGGTGCACAAGCGGCGAAGATGGGCGGCTTAAAAGCTGCAGCCGACATCATGAACTACCTCGACACCAACGTCGAAGGCCAGTTGATGGATTCGATCCGCGAGCACGACGAAGAAATGGCGCAACAAATCCAAGATTTGATGTTTGTATTCGAAAACTTAAACGATGTGGACGACCGAGCCATTCAGGCGATCCTGCGCGAAGTGCAACAAGACGTGTTAATGAAGGCGCTCAAAGGCTGCGACGAAGGCTTGCGCGAGAAGATCCTCAAAAACATGTCGAAACGGGCTGCCGATATGCTCAAAGACGACTTGGAAGCCATGGGCCCAGTGCGCGTCAGCGAAGTGGAAACAGCGCAAAAAGAAATTCTGTCAACGGCACGACGCTTGGCCGATGCCGGCGAAATCATGCTCGGTGGTGGCGGTGGCGAAGACTTCCTGTAAGTCGACGCCCATGCAGCTGAGAGTTAGCTATACGCAAGCCCCGAGTCACAGAGGACCACAGCATGTCGCTAAAAGAGTTCATTAAAAACCGGCCGTTTGAACCGGATGACGAAGTTCTTGAACTACTAAAAGAGTGGGCGACGCCTGATTTTCAGCAAGAAGCGCCGGTCGTTGCACAAAAAACCAATGCTCTTGGCCTGACGCCACCGCGCCCGGGTCAACGTATCCAAGCGCGCCGACCCGAGCCGGAAGAGGTCAAGCCGCTGACCGCCGAAGACATCGAACAGATCCGTCAAGCGGCCTACGACGAAGGCTTAGCGCAAGGTAAAGACGATGGTTTTAGCCAAGGCTACAACGAAGGCCGCGAGCAGGGTTACCAAGACGGCCTGCAACAAGGCCAAGCCGAAGGTCGTAAACAAGGCTTAACTGAAGGCGAAGGCATAGTTCGTGAGCAGCTGGCGCAGTTGACGGCCTTGCTCGATCAATTGCAAATGCCGCTGCGCCAAGTCGATGAACAAGTCGAACAGTCGTTGCTGCAGCTAGCACTGGCGATGGCGCAAGCTGTGGTCGCCGTCGAAGTGAAAACCAATCCGCAAGTGGTGCTAGAAAGTCTGCGCCAATGCATCGAGTTGCTGCCCGTCAAAGCCAGCGACATTCGGATCCAAGCTCACCCTGACGATATTGCGATTATCCAACGCCACTACAGCAGTGATGATATCGCCGCGCGCGGCTGGCAATTGCAGGCGGAACCAGCCTTTAGCCAAGGCGATCTGCGACTGCAAACCGGCGATTCGATCATCATCCGCACATTAAAACAACGCGTCCAGCAAAGTTTGGAGCAGTTCTTGCAAAGTCAGCCTGAATAAGCAAAGCGCCGCCGTTGCGAAGTTAGCTGGTGGCGGCTTTTTGACAGGGGATTTTTCATGACTACGCCGTCTTTGGCTGAGCGTTTACACGCCCAACAACCGTTGATCCGACAAAACCGTCCGGTGGTGTCCGGCCGTTTGGTGCGGGTGGTGGGCTTGACGCTCGAGGCGACAGGCCTGAGCGCGGCGATTGGCCAAGCCTGCCAAGTCGAAACCAGCGGCGGCACCTTAGACGCCGAAGTGGTCGGTTTTGCCCAAGACCGGATTTTTTTGATGCCCAAAGACGACATCACGGGTGTTGTCCCAGGTGCGCGTGTTACGCCGCTATCGAACTACCAAGGCGTGCCACTGACCATGGCGCTGTTGGGGCGGGTGATTGACGGTGGTGGCCAACCGCTTGATGGCAAAGGCCCCATCCGTGCTACTGAATATGCCACCTCGAAGAAAATTCCGATTAATCCACTGAATCGTCGGCCGGTGAAACAACCCCTGGATGTTGGGGTGCGGGCGATTAACAGCATTATTACCGTGGGTAAAGGCCAGCGGATGGGCTTGTTTGCTGGCTCCGGTGTCGGTAAGTCGGTGCTTTTGGGCATGATGACGCGCGGCACCAGTGCCGATGTGATCGTGGTAGGCCTGGTCGGTGAGCGGGGCCGCGAAGTTAAAGAATTTATCGATGAAATTTTAGGTGAGCATGGCCGTGAGCGCTCGGTGGTAGTGGCCGCGCCTGCGGACGTATCACCGCTGATGCGCTTAAAAGGCTGTGAAACCGCTGTACAAATTGCCGAATATTTCCGCGACCAAGGCTTGGACGTGTTGTTGCTGCTCGATTCTGTGACACGTTATGCGCAAGCGCAGCGGGAAATTGCCTTGGCGGTCGGTGAGCCTCCAGCCACCAAAGGCTATCCGCCATCGGTGTTTGCCAAGTTACCGGCGTTGGTTGAACGCGCTGGCAATGGCGGCGAAGGCCAAGGTTCTATTACCGCGTTTTATACCGTGTTATCGGAAGGTGACGATTTGCAAGATCCGATCGCCGACGCCGCACGGGCGATCTTAGATGGTCACATAGTTCTGTCGCGTCAGCTGGCCGACAGCGGCCATTTTCCAGCGATTGACGTAGAAAAATCGATCAGTCGGGTGATGCCGGCCGTGACCAGTCCTGAACACCAACAATTGGCTCGTGCTGTGAAGCAACTCTACGCCAGCTATAGCCAAAGCAAAGATTTAATTTCCATCGGTGCTTATGTCAAAGGTTCCGATCCAATGCTCGACCAAGCCATCGGCATGATGCCAAAAATTAATAGTTTCTTGCGGCAAGGCCTCACGGAAGTGGTGCCGTACGACGATAGTCTTTCAGCCTTGGCCGGCATGCTGGCCCATATGCGGAGTCGCTGATTATGGCGTTAAAACAATTGGAGTTGCTGGTGCAAGTGCAACAGCAACGTGAAGAAAAGCTGCAAGCGCAGTTTGTGCAAGCGCAGCAATATTTGTTGCAACAACAGCAGAAATATCAGGGGCTTGCGGACTATCGGGTCGATTACATTCGGCAAACCCAACAACGGGGCGCTGATGGTATCTACAGCCGACAGTTTAATCAGTATCTGAATTTCATAACCAAGCTGGATCAGGCGTTAGAGCAACAAAACCTGCACATTCAGCAGGCGCAACGTGCAGTCGATCAGCGCCGCAGTGCTTGGATGGCCATGCAAAAGAAACGCAAAGCCATCGAGCAGTTAATCAGTCGCGAACACGAAAAAATCCAATTTAAACATATGCGGCAAGAACAAAAATTGTCGGATGAAGTGGCGATGCAGCAGTTTTTCCGCCGCTTAGCCCAAGCAAGTTAAGAAATGTCAATCGAACTGGCGCAGTTCTTGAATAGTTTGCAGTAGGTAAGCCTAGGTTGCCGCTCGTTGGTGACATCCAAACGTCGTGTGTGACCGCAAAGGTCTGGCGAATACAGTGCAGAGGTCGGTATGACTATTAGTTTGAATATCTCGAAAAATCAGAAAGATAGCGGATTAAATTCACTATTACTCGGCCAGCAAACGGGCCAATCCGCTGATTTTGATAGCCAATTTGATGGCGAGTTATCCAGTCAATTGTCAACAGACCGGCAAGATCTTGCCGCGGCGACCCACGGCTATGATGACTATCAGCAGCAACATGCATCGAAACCTGCCAGCGCCAACATGGCAGTTGCCATGCAAGCCACTGACACAGCAGCAGCTCAAGCACCTGAGCAGGTAAGCACCGCTGACCAAGCTAAAGCTGTGGCTACAAAGCCTTTGGCACCTAACGAGGACTCAGTTGCCGACGATTTGTTAGAAGAAACCGCACCGGCACAAGGCGACATGTTATTGGCGGTGATTTCGCAATCACAGGCGATCAAACAATTACAATCAAAAACACCGCAACCTTCGCAGCAGGTTGAACCTATTGCTGAGGGGAGTCAGCCGGCGCTGCCGACAACCAGCAATCCGAATGTAGATGCAACAATAGAGAGTCCAGCCACTGAATTGGCGGCAAATGTGCTGGCAAATGCAGCCGGCACGGCAACTCCTACCACGAGCAACACCAATACGCCGCTGGCTGACGTGCCACTGAAGTTTCGCAAACTGGTGCAAAAGCCACAGCAACCAGCAGATCCCAAACCGCAGGTAGATCAAGCGACTAGTGCTAAAACAAATGAGCCGCAGGCTGATGATTTAGCCCTGGATGCAGTGTCTTATTGGCAGTTACGCCAGCAACAAAAAGACCAAACGACTACAGCTGCAACGCCTACAGCGGCGCAGTTGCTTGGTCAACCAACGCTGGTCACAACCAACACGCAGTTAACGACTGACGCTGCAGTGGAGCAAGACGCAGGGGCGCCGGACCAAACCAGCGCGTTGCCTTTGCCAACCACTGACAAGGCGGCAGCTGAGACTAAATCTACCGCCACTGTGCAGGTGAATGCAGCTGTAACTAGCAAAGCCGTGGCTGATGCAATGCGCAGCGATAAAGGTGCAGCCTTGTTGGCAACTGCACTAGAGACCGAATCTGCAGAACCTGTCTCTGAAACAGCGCCAACTATTGAACAACCTGTGATGCCGATTAAAGCGCTGAACGCCGAAACCGACGCTGTTGCAGCAGAACAGTCCGAAAGCACTGCGGCAACCGCGCACCCGCTGGCTAATCAGACTGCGTCCACGGCTCAGTCGAGCACGCCGGCGGCACAACAAACAAATGCACCAGCAACTGCAGTGGCTGCGCGGCCACCGCAATCAGGCGCGCCAGTGCAAAAACGGAGTCTGTTGCCGTCAGATGTCGCCATTGATCCTGCTAAACCTGAGCAAGGTGCCACTAAACCGACTGAGGTTGCCGGTCCAGTAATCGCCAACCCTGAGACTGATAAAGTCGCAGTCGCGCCTTCACGTGTCAGCGGTGAGCGCAAAGCCGCGCTGCAACCGGTTGCTGAAGTCGTGACTGAAGAAAAGCCTACCTCTTCGCCAATTCGTGTGCCGCTGGCTGAAGCGCAAGCGACAGAAACGTCAAGCGGGGCCGTGAATGAACTAACTGTGCAAGCTAGTGATGCTGCACAAGCGGCAACGCCAACGGCCAGCGCCGCCGCAACAACGGCGGTCGTCACTGAGTCAAGCGATAAAGTGAAGGTTGATGACCCAACGTTCGTTGCACAACAAGCGGCTGCCGCGCCGGTATCTGTGTTGCCAGAGCCCGTGACTCCAACTGAGCCACAGTGGATCGCCGCAGAGGCTGTCACTGCGACTGCAGTTGCTGATGCGACTAAGACCCCCAGTACCGTAAATGAACGCCCAGCGACGACTGAAGCTAAACCGACATATGCTGAATTTATGCAACAAAGCAATCAGCAACAAGGTGAACAACAAGCGCAGCAACAACACAAAGAGCAACCAGCGCTGGCGCGCCAGCTTGATAACGCTGTGGCGGCGACTACTGAACCCGCAAGCGTAGTGCGCTCTGCTACTTTAGACACCGCAGCGAACGCTACACCAGGCACAGCAGCAACTCCGACGACACCTTTGGTCCATGCGACATCGATCGCAACGCATGTCAATAAATTGACAGAAACCCTTAAAACAGCAGACGTAGCGCCACAACAGCTGCCATTGGATCTGCAGCAGCCTAATACTGCAACCAAACTGGCCGAGCGGGTGATGTATCAAGTGCATCAGAAAATCCAATCCGCTGAAGTTCAGCTACATCCTGAAGATTTAGGCGCAATGCAAATCAAAGTGTCGTTGCAACAAGACCAGCTGAGTGTGCAGTTTGTCGTGCAACAAGGCGCGGCCAAAGAAGCGCTGGAACAACAAATGCCACGCTTGAAAGACATGTTGCAACAACAAGGTATGCAGTTAGCTGACGGTCAAGTGGAACAGCGGCAGTCGCAGCAGGGCGAACAACGCCAAGCTCAGAATCAACGCGGCACCGCAGCAACAGCTGCCGATGACGCCGAAACCGGCAATTTGTTACAACAAGGGCAGGTTCAAGTGAAAGTTTCTGATCGGGCTGTCGATTATTACGCCTAATCGGTACGATTGACGGTCCGTCGCATTGCCTTTGCAGCAAAGTGCGGTAAATAATAACAAAAACGCACAAATGGAGTGAGTCGATGGCAGCGGAAAAAGAGTTGGAAATCGCCGATGGCGGTGGCAAGAAGAAAAAAATGATCATCATTGGCGCGGTCGTTGCAGTACTGGCAATTGGCGGTGGCGTCGGTTTTATGATGATGGGTGGTGAAAAACCTGCAGAAGAAGCTGCCGCCGCGGAAGGTGCTGCAGCTCCTGCCGATGGTGCGGCAGCGGCTCCGGCCGATGGTGCTGCGGCAGCTCCAGCGGGCAATGAACCACAAGTTGGCACCGCGATTTATGTCGCGATGCCACGACCATTTACCTTTAACGTGCCAGGCGCAAGTCGTGACAGGCTGGTGCAGATTAAAGCGCAGTTGTTAGTGCGTGGTGCACCGAATGAAGAACTGGCGAAACAACATGTGCCGCTGATTGAAAGCACCATGCTGCGCACCTTCAGTTCTGCCAATGCGGATGATTTAGTGTCGGCGCAAGGCAAAGACACCCTGCGCAACAACTGTCTGAAAGATGTGCAAGAAGCTTTAAAAGGGGTCGCCGGTGAGGCGGTCGTAGAAGAAATCCTGTTTACCGGTTTTGTCATGCAGTAAGCCGGTTCAGCCGGAGGAATAGTCGTTGACTGATTTATTATCCCAGGACGAAATTGACGCGCTCCTTCATGGCGTCGAGGACGTCGACGAAGAAGAGATAGACGACAGCGGTTCCGGTGGCGGTGGTCCGGCGCTTGAGTACGATTTCTCGTCACAAGACCGGATAGTTCGGGGTCGGATGCCGACTCTGGAAATGGTTAACGAACGTTTTGCGCGGCACATGCGGATCAGTTTATTCAACATGATGCGCCGCACCGCCGAAGTTTCGATCAACGGCGTGCAAATGATCAAGTTCGGTGAGTACGTACACACGTTGTTCGTACCGACCAGCTTGAACATGGTGCGGTTCCGGCCGCTGAAGGGTACTGGGCTTATCACCATGGAAGCCCGCTTGGTGTTTATCCTGGTGGATAACTTCTTTGGTGGTGACGGCCGTTATCACGCGAAAATCGAGGGGCGTGAATTCACGCCGACTGAACGGCGGATCATCCAAATGCTGCTCAAGCTCATCTTTGAAGATTACAAAGAAGCATGGGCACCTGTGATGGACGTGTCGTTTGAATACCTCGACAGTGAAGTCAACCCGGCGATGGCCAACATCGTTAGCCCGACGGAAGTGGTGGTAATTAGCTCGTTTCACATTGAACTTGACGGTGGTGGCGGTGACTTCCACGTCGCCTTGCCGTATTCGATGCTGGAGCCGATCCGCGAACTGCTTGATGCTGGTGTACAAAGCGACAAAGAAGACACCGACTTGCGCTGGAGTAAGGCGCTGCGCGATGAAATTATGGACGTCAAAGTCGATTTGACCACCAAAATGATGGATGTGGAGTTGTCGCTGCAACAAGTGATGAACCTCAAAGCCGGCGATATTATCCCGGTGGACATCCCTGAAACCATCACAGTATTGATTGAAGATTTACCGACGTACCGAGCGAAAATCGGCAAATCCCGCGACAATGTCGCCTTACAAATTGTAGAAAAAATCAAACGGCCTGAATCAGTTAAATCCGAGCTGCATGTCTTTACCAAAGGCGGCCGCCGCTTAGACAGCGACGCCGATATCAGCGAATTGGAAGCCGATTTAGTGCTAAATGAACGACCGGAGAGATGGTGATGTCAAACGATCAAGATACCATGGACGAATGGGCAGCAGCCCTCGCTGAAGCGGAAGGTGGCGGCGACGACGTGCAGGCCGTTGAGTTAGAAGAACTGCATGAAGAAAAAGCGCCCATCACCGCGGATGAACGTCGCAAACTCGATACCATTTTGGATATCCCGGTCACCATTTCGATGGAAGTGGGCCGAGCCAAGATTTCCATCCGTAATTTGTTGCAACTGAACCAAGGTTCGGTGGTTGAGCTCGAACGCGTCGCTGGTGAACCGCTGGACGTTTTGGTCAACGGCACCTTAATTGCGCACGGTGAGGTGGTGGTCGTTAACGATAAATTTGGTATTCGGTTAACCGACGTGATCAGCCAAATTGAACGGATTAAGAAGTTACGTTGATGCGAATGCTCGCCTTCATGGGGGCGCTGGCCGCTAGCGCTGGCGCTCTTGCACAAACCGCCGAATCTACGGCGCAAGCCGCCGCCCCAGCAGCGGCGCCTGCCAAGGCAGTTGCCAGCTTACCTGGGGTTGGCCAAGTCGTCATTTCTTTGGCGCTGGTCGTCGGCTTGGTGTTAGTTCTGGCATTTTTCTATCGAAAACTACAGTTAAAATTGCCTGGCAGCCAACATTTTAAAATTGTTAGTTCATTGGCAGTCGGCCAGCGTGAACGCATCTTAGTTATTGAAATACAAGGGAAACAGCGCGTCATTGGCGTCACGCCACACAGCGTCAATTTCTTGTTCGAACTCGAAACTCCACTTCCCACCGAAAAGTTGGCATCAGATTTTCATACACAGCTGCAATCGTTCCTAAAAAAATGAAGTGTCTGTATGTTTCGATTGTTATGTTGCCTGTTGCTGCTGCTCAGTCCCGAGCTGTTTGCTGCTGATGCAGGCATCTCGGCGTTAAAAGTCACCACGGGGCCTGACGGCGCGCAAGAATACAGCGTCACCTTGCAAGTCTTAGCCTTGATGACCATGCTGAGCTTCTTGCCCGCCATGCTCATCATGACCACCAGTTTTACCCGCATCATGATAGTGCTGGCGATTTTGCGCCAGGCACTGGGTCTGCAACAGTCACCTTCCAACCAAATCATGGTCGGCATGGCGCTGTTTTTAACCTTTTTTATCATGGCACCGACCTTCAAGCAGGTGAACGATCAAGCGGTGCAGCCGTATCTCAACGAACAGATGACGTCGGTACAAGCGCTGAATGCGGCCATAGTGCCGATGAAGGCTTTTATGTTGCATCAAACCCGCACCAAAGATTTGGAAACCTTCGCTGAAATTGCTGGCCATCCGGCGGTTAAGTCCGTCGACGAATATCCGATCACCATCGTGATCCCAGCCTTTGTCACTAGCGAGCTAAAAACCGCGTTTCAGATTGGTTTTATGATTTTTATCCCATTCTTAATCATCGACTTGGTGGTCGCCAGTGTGTTGATGGCGATGGGGATGATGATGCTGTCACCGATGATTATTTCCTTGCCATTCAAACTGATGATGTTTGTGCTGGTGGATGGTTGGTTGTTGGTGATGGGGACCTTGGCCAACAGTTACGGCATAGGAACTTAGACCATGACACCTGAAGTCTTTGTCGATGTGCTCAATGATGCCTTGTATCTGGTGATTTTGTTGGTCACAGCCATCGTGTTGCCATCGCTGATCATCGGCTTAATCGTATCGATTTTCCAAGCGGCGACTTCGATTAACGAACAAACCTTAAGCTTTTTACCGCGCTTAATCGTCACCTTGTTGGCCTTGATGTACGGCGGCCATTGGATGGTGCAAACCGTGATGGATTACACCACCAACTTGTTTTTATCCATTCCGACTGTGGTGAGCTGATGGAATTCCCGCTGAACGTGTTGCTGCAGGCCATCGCCGACTTTATGTTGCCGCTGTGTCGCATTGGCGCCATGTTCGCGTTGATGACCGGCATTGGCGCGCGCACCGTGCCGGTGCGGATCAAAATGGCGTTGGCGGTGGCTTTTACCTTTATGGTGATGCCGGCGCTGCCAAAAGCCCAGCATATTGATTTGATGTCTGCTTTTACCGTGATCCAAGTGATGCAACAGCTGCTGATTGGCATGGCGATGGGCTTTATTTCGATGGTGTTTATCAACACCTTCGTCCACGCTGGGCAAATTTTGGCGATGCAAACCGGTCTTGGTTTTTCATCACTGGTCGACCCATCCAGTGGCGTCAGTGTGCCAACCATAGGTCAGTTCTATTTGATCCTTGGCACCTTGTTGTTTTGGGTGATGGACGGTCATTTGGTGATGCTACAAATGATTGTGTTTAGTTTCAAAACCTTACCGCTAGACGGCAATTGGTGGGATGTCTCGCACTACTGGTCCGTGGTGGAGTTTGGTGCTTGGTTATTTTCGACATCTTTATCGCTGGTGCTAGCGCCTGTCACCGCCATGTTGCTGGTGAACTTGGCCTTTGGCGTGATGACCCGTGCAGCGCCGCAATTAAACGTGTTCTCGATTGGTTTTCCAATCACTATGCTGGCGGGGTTGATCATCCTGTGGCTGACCATGAACACCTTTGTGTTTCACTTTACAGAACAATGGCAACACGGCATCGAGGTGACGTGTAAGCTGATTGGTTGCTGACGGAGGTACGTTGTGTCCGACAGCGATATGGAAAAGACCGAAGACCCCACGAGTAAAAAACTCAGTGAGGCTGCCGAAAAGGGCAATATTGCGCGCTCCCGTGATTTGGCTACAGCCTTGGTGCTGATGGGCTCGAGTTTGGGCATTTTGTTGTTTGGCAAAGAGCTAGCAATGCGCATGCTGGACGTGTCACGTCGGCTATTGAGCCTTAATCTGAAAGACATTCACGACACCAACTCGATGTTTACCGGTTTGGGCGAGAGTCTATCTGCCGTCGCGCCACCGCTACTGAAACTGATTGCAGTGATCGCTGTCGCCGGCATCATCGGCAACACCTTGCTCGGCGGTTACAACTTTACTTGGTATGGTGCGTCGTTTCGCGCCAGTAAAATGGACCCACTGGCGGGCATCAAACGGATGTTTTCGATGCAATCCGTGGTGGAACTGCTGAAAAGTATCCTTAAAGTTGTGGTGATTGGCGGCTGCGCTTATGTGCTGCTGAAAGTGTTTTTCCACGACATCATGGAGTTGTCGCTGATGGCCGCACCGCTGGATATCGAGTCAGCCATGGACTTGCTGGCTTGGATGTTTTTTGGCTTGTGTGCCAGCACCATCATCGTCGCAGCGGTGGATGCGCCGTATCAAAAATGGCACCACCTCGAACAAATGAAAATGACCAAACAAGAGGTCAAAGACGAATACAAAAACAGCGAAGGTAACCCCGAGATCAAGGGCCGTATTCGCAGTATGCAAATTCAAATGTCGCGCCGACGGATGATGCAAGAAGTGCCTAAAGCCGACGTGGTGGTCACTAACCCGACGCATTATGCGGTGGCGCTAAAATACGAACACGGCAAACAACGGGCGCCGGTGGTGGTTGCCAAAGGGGTGGATGAAGTCGCGATGTTTATTCGGCAAATTGCTGAAGCCAATGGCGTGCCAATCATTCGCTCGCCAGCGTTAGCGCGTTCTGTCTATCACACCACGGACCTCGACAAACCCATCCCAGAGCAGCTATTTGCTGCGGTGGCGCAAGTGCTTGCCTATGTGTATCAACTGAAAAACTACAAAAAAGGTAAAGCTAGCAAACCCAAACCGTTGGCACGTGAACTGCCGATCCCAGAGGATTATCGCTACTAAAGCCGGGGCGCACACGAAAAATGGCGCGGCGTGGCTAAGGGAAGAGCAGCGACTCGCGAAAATGCTGTTGCCGCGAAACAGCTTGCCGCAACAGACTTTGGAACTACACGCGTTGCAAATCAGAGACTTGCAGCAGAAGATCGCCCAGCCAAGAATTCACAACAACGCTGTGCCAAATCAGTAAACCGCCACTAGCGCCACTGCAGTAGCCAAGCTGGTGCATAGTTCGCGAAGGCAATCAACCAGCGCATCCGCCGCGGAAAAATGATGCGCGCTTGCTGGCGAGCCAAGCCTTGCGCAATTCGTTGCACCGCCGCCTGTTCAGACATCACGAATAACTTGTGTTGACTGCTGCCGCCATTGAGCTCACGTAAGCGCGCTGTGTCGATGTAACCCGGAACTATCGCACTGACGCGAATGCCAAAAGGCGCCAACGCCAGTCGATAGGTGTCACAGATACTCAACACCGAACGCTTGCTGGCGCTGTATACCGAGGCTTTCGGATCTTGTTTTAGCAATGCTGCGACGGATGCGGTTGCAGCCAACTGGCCGTGCCCTTGCTCGAGCAGTAACTGGCTGGCGAAGGCAAAGGTCTGCTGCATGGCTAGCAGGTTGGTGTTTAGCATCTGCTGGGTCGCTTCAACAGTAAGCTGGCTGTCGCGCGCCGCCACATATAGGCCAACGTTGTAGACGATGAGCTCAATCGGCTGTAACTCGCGCCGTTGCGCTAGGGTATAAAAAAACGCGGACAGCGCTTGCTGATCGGTGACATCCAGCCTGATTTGCTCAATGTTATCAGGCCATTGCGCAGGTTCCGACGGTTGAAAACATCGGCCAATCGCGAGAACGCGCCAGCCCAGCGCGGCGTAGTGCCATGCCAAAGCTCGGCCAAGACCGCGGCTAGCGCCAAAGATCACAAGACAGGGAGTGGACATGCATGACCTCGTTGTGTGCCGTAGTGCCAATGGGCGTCGATCAGTTGTTGCCAGGCGCCAAGTGTGGCAGGGGCTGTTAATTGCAATTTTGCGGCGCGCCAGTGTTTCGTCAGCAGCGCGAGCGGTAACTGTTGGCGCATGTCCGAAACATCAGCCCAGTGCACGCGTGGATGCTGAAGGTAGTTCTGCTCGACCTTGGCTAAATGCGCATTCATATCCACCCCAAACACCCGCCGCAGCGCCGGTTGTGACGCGATGCGGTCAAAGCGATCTTTGCGCTGCGCTATCACCTGTTGACTGAGCTGCAGCGCCAGTGCGATGGGCTGTAAATCGACAGCGCCACCTAAATAAGCCGAGCAGTCCCCTGAATTGTCCATAGCGCTGGTGCCGTGCGAGGCCGGATTGGCAAGCAGATAAGGTTCGAAATAATACGGATCTGTCACCGCGATATCACTCATGGTCTGTAAGCAATCCACCGGTAGCACCTTGATCTTGGGTAACACGCGGCTACCGGAGTAGTGGCTCAGTGGCGCTGGCACCGCGTTTACCCGTTCGGCCAGCCAACAACTCAAGTGTGACGGGGCTAATATGGTTTGCTCAACACTGAAGCCGCGTGCCGTCGGCAGTAATTGGCAGGCAATGCTGACGACCGCGGGCCCATTTGCTGCTGATGGCAAATCGAGCAGCGGCGGTCGATGCACTAAGGCCTGCTGTTGTAGCTCTGTCATTGTGCACGGATCCATCGCCAGCAAGCGTCGCAAGATCTGCGGGGCGAGTTGCAACATTCGTGCGGCAGGCGTGGTTCTAAGTTGACTGAACCATTGCCAGCAGGCTTGGGATTGCAAAAATTGTCGTTGCGCCTTGGCATCTGGCAGGGCTTTGATCAAGTGGGCAGCCAGCATGCCGCCGCAACTGGTCAGCAGCAAATCGGCCTGCCAACCACGCTGGCATAACGCGTGGTAAAAGCCCAGATGATAGACAAAACGAAAGCCGCCACCGGCCAGCACTAAACAGCGCTGTGAGTTGTGTGTATGATTCATGCTGTTATCATGGGACAAAATGGACGCACAGCGCAAGCTCGCTGTCAGCGGCGACTGTAGAGTAACATCTTGTCGAAAAAGGATTTTTAGAGCACAGCCCATGACCTTCTTTCGCGCTGATAGCGCCTCTTTAGTGCAACGAACCACAGCCTTGTTACTGGCCTGTTTATGCTTTGTGCTAACGTATTTTGGTGCAGCAGTGTGGACGCAACAGCAACCCGACACGCTGGATGTCAGTGCCATGTTATTGCCGGTGCAGCCCTGGTTGATGTGGCCTTACCTGAGTTCACCGCTACTACTGTTGTGGTTGTTGTTGGCGCCGCAATCATTGACTGAATTACGACTGACGTTTCGCCGCTTGCTCCTGCTAACCTGCCTAGCTGCCTGTTGTTTTGTGTTGCTGCCGATGACGCTGCAGCAAGGACGGCTAGCACAAACGCCAACCGCTTTACTTGATTTGATTCAGCAGCTGGATCCAAGCGTCAATCTGTTTCCTTCCCTGCATGTGGCGTATGCCTACATCGGCTGGCGGCAATTTTGGCGCTGGTATCCCGCAATCTGGCAACGCTTACTGCTCAGCTGCTGGCTGGCGCTGCTGATGTTGTCGACCCTCTTTACCGCGCAGCATGTGTGGCCGGATCTGCTGGCTGGGTTGGCACTGGCTTGGGCCGTGCAGCGACTCATTCATGAAAATTGCTGGCCGCAGGCGACGTATTACAGCGCGGCAGCGGCGCTTTGTGTCGCGCTGTGGCAGATGAGCGATGCTGCCATGCTGTGGTATTTCGCCGCCAGTTTTGCCTTAATCGCGTGGCAGCATGCGTTAAAGCGCGTTGATTTTTTGCACAAAAAACAAGGGCGACATCCGCTGTGGGTCTGGTGGTGTTATGCGCCTTATTTGCTGCTGTATCGGTTGACCTGGCTGATGGTGCGCGCTCGGCAAACACCGGCAGTGCGACAAATAGCACCGCATCTATGGGCTGGGCGTCGGTTAACGAGTGAGGAAGTCCAGGGGTTGCCCAGTGATATTGAAGTGTTTGATTTATCAGGCGAGTTGCCCGAAATTGACGCGCTTCGACATCATTCATACCAGCATTGGCCGCTACCCGATATAGTGCCTGCGACGCCGCAGCAATTAGCACCTATTGTGGCAGCTATCGAGCTGCGCCTTCGCGCGAAAGCAACTGTGTTTGTGCATTGTGCGATGGGGTTGCAGCGTAGTCAGCAGGTGGTTGCTGGGCTTGCGCCTTTACTACAGACTTTACCATTGCCATCTCAAAAAAATGTATTGCCTACAGGAGTGAGTCAGTGACGCTGTATCAACTTAAACCGGCCTTTCAACGGTTACTGCAACCGCTGATCCGCGGCTGTGTCCACGCGCGCATTACGCCAAATCAGCTGACCACGTTGGCGCTGTTGTTGGCTTGTGTCGCGGGAAGCCTTGTGATCTGGGCTCCTTTGGCATGGTTGCTATGGGTGTATCCGCTGCTGATGTTGTTGCGCATGGCGCTGAATGCGTTGGATGGCATGCTGGCTCGGCAAACCAATCAGCAAAGTAGCTTTGGCGCGCTGTGGAATGAACTTGCCGATGTATTGTCTGATCTCGTGATGGTATTGCCATGGTTGCTGCGCTGGCCTGAGTATGCGCTGCCAATCTTGCTGTTTTGTGTTGGTGCATTGCTCGTGGAATTTGCTGGCGTGCTGGCGCTATCGGTTAATGCATCTCGTCGCTTTGATGGGCCGTTTGGCAAAAGTGATCGGGCTTTATTTGCCGCGTTGTGGGTGATGGCGATGGCGTTGGCTGCGCCGGCAGTGCTGATGACCGCAAGTCTTGCTATTGCGTTACTGCTGATGCTAATGACCGTCTATAACCGATTGCGCCACGCTTATCGCGAGGCGCAATCGACAGGCTGCTAGAGAGGGGCGCTAAACATCGCTACCGACACATTAAAAATGCCGTCAAGGCCAATACGAGTATCGATTTTTACACCGCCCGCCGCCGCGACCAGCGCGTCCATTTCGGCTTGGGAGCGCAAGCGCATCTGCCACTGGCCGCCTAGATGACTGTTTAGGGTATGTGCAATCAGGTTCAGTTGTGGGTGCCACGGCTGACTGGTGTAAATCAGGTAGCCGCCCGGTTTGAGTTGGCGGCGGATACCGTCAAGCGCACGCGCGACCATGCTGTTGTCGCTGAACAATTCAAATAAGCCCGAGACAATCGCAATGTCGACATCATGGCTGTCTGCATAGGAGTCGGCAGCAAACGCATCCTTTTGCTCGAGCGTGAGCGGCGCCGCAATAGCAAGTTCTGTGTGTAAAGTTCTGATTTTATCAAGGTTTTCCGCGCTAAAGTCGCGCATCAACAATTCCAGCTGCTGGTGCTGAAAACGTTTGGCGACTTCCAGCACGTAACGACCGTTGCCGGCGGCTATATCTAAAATTTTGGTCGAGGACGCGTCAGCGCGTTGCCTTAGCAAGCCCGTCAACAGCTGTTGCAGCTGCAGTTTGCGCTGGCGAATGCCGCGCCAGCCAATGGCATCTAAATAGCCTCTATCTATTGTTGCGCCAAGTAATAGGCGTCCTTGTGCTTGATTTTTATAGACATAATCCAGTGACGCGCCGCTATCAAAACCTTGCGACAGCCCCACGCGCATGCCGTCACTGAGTTGGCCAAGCGTGCGAAGTAGTAGGCGCTGCAGCGCAAAACCGCTGCGCTGCCAGAGAGGTAATTGGTGTTTAGCGGTCGGGAAACGTGTCGTGATAGCGGGCGGGGCGCTAACCAGCGCTTGTCGGCTCACTACAGGAGCGGCAAAACACTCCGCCATAAAACTGCGACAAGCTGCAAATATCGGCGCCATGTTTTGTTCGTACAACACAGCGTGATAGCTGTTTTCTAGATACAGCCATTGTTTTTTCGGGCTTTGCAGTGCTTCGAAAAAGCGTCGTTGGATCTGTTGATGCACCACCAAATCTTTGCCTGCGACCAGCATTAACGTTGGGGTGTCGATGGCATCCGCCTGCGCGACCACGCGTTCTGCGGTGTCTGCGAGCTGCAGCAAGATACGCGCGGAGATCGCTTTGGCGATCAGTGGGTCTTGCGCGTAATTTGCGGCGGCCGCTTCGTCATGAGTCAGCATGCTAGGTTGGATATAACTTTTGACAAACAAGTCCGGCTGAAACTTCAGCGCCAACCGCAGTGCCGGTTTAGCGAGGGGCACGTACAGTTTGATTGAAAACGCTGCTGCCGCGAGGATCACACCGCGTACTTGCCTGGCATAATCATGCAACCAAGTGCTCGCAACCACGGCACCAACGCTATTGGCGATTATAAAAATATCGCTGGCGGCAATGCCGTAGTTGCGCTCGATATGGCTGACAAAGCGGTCTAAATCGGCAACTAACGCCGCAAAACTCGGCGCATCGCCACGCTCGCCGGGTGAATAACCGTGGCCTCTTGCATCATAAGCAAAGGCAATACAGTCGTCATCGACCAGCGCTTCAACCAGTGGCCGTACGCGCTCTGAGTGTTCATGTCCACGGTGTAAAAACAGCACAGCCCGTTGTGCTCGTTGACCGCGCGGCAACCAAGCGCGGTAAAATAACGAGGTGTCGTCGCTTGAAAAACTGGCTTCGTGTTCCATCCATCGGTTCATCCATCCGTTCATCAAAGTTCCTTAAATCCACTGAAAATATACGAGCAGCCACAACAAAGGGGCGGTAAACATCAAACTATCAATGCGGTCTAACATGCCGCCGTGCCCGGGCAACAAGTTGGAAAAATCTTTGATCCCGGCTTGGCGTTTCAGCGCTGAAAATGCCAAATCACCGAAAAAGCCACCGACAGCCAGTGCGCCACCAAGCAACAACAGTGGTACCGCCGGTGCGAGTTGCAATTGTTGACCTATCCAAAAGGCCAACAGTGCACTGATTAAGGTTCCGCCCGCCAAGCCCTGCCAGGTTTTATTTGGGCTTAACTGCGGCGCGATGCGATGGCGTCCAAAGGGCTTGCCGACAAGATACTGCGCGACATCATTGAGCGCCGTGATAATCAGCAAAAAGCCTAACCAGCGCAGGGCAAGTGAAGGTTCGAGCAGGTGGAATTGCCCAAGGCTTGTGAGGCCAATACTCAGCCAGATGGCGGCGCAAAGGAGCGGTCGAGGTGACCAAATCGAACAACCCACAAAAAGCAGCAGCGACAGCACAAACAAGCTGGCGTGCACAGCAGGTGCAACCACCGCCAACACGCTGGTTACTGCGCAACTCACTGCAAGTGCCACACCTATGGTAAGCCACGGCGAACCAGCACTGGCTATAGGCTTCTGCTGACGATCGACCTTCACCAAGACCTGGAGTTCACGCGCACTAAAGCCAAGGAGCACGGCAAGTAACACATACCAGCCCAACGGGAACCAGGTCAGTGCCAGCACAGCGCATGGCCAAATCCGCCACCAGGTCAGCACTTGTCGCGTTAATGGCGTGGAGCCGGCAAAGCGCATAACTAACAGACTGGCGGTGGTCAGAAACAGCAAAATCCCGACGGCAATAGGAAGGAAAAGTTCAACGATATCAATCGAATGAGGCAATTTTGGCGCATGTGTGTGAATGATTTGTTTCACTCTAACACAGTTTAGTGGTCTGTCGACACTTTAGGCTTTGCCTGCACAAGGCGTTGCTGCGTTCAGCAATTCGTCAGTTGGTCAAGTCCACATCCAAGCTGGCGTGAATTTTGCCTTGCCTTAGCATATCGTCATTATTCTGACAGGACTTAGCATGCAGTTAGCCAATGTATTCAGCCGTTTTGACAAGTCGCAACTTGTTCATTTAAAAGGCATTGGTACGCCGATCTTGATCATGGCGGCGCTGGCCATGGTGGTGTTACCTTTGCCGCCGGTCCTGTTGGATATCCTGTTTTCCTTTAACATCGCGCTGGCGTTGGTGGTGTTATTGGTGACCATCTATGTCAAAAAACCGCTGGAATTTGCCATTTTCCCGTCGGTGTTGCTGGTCGCGACAATTTTGCGGTTGGCGCTGAACGTGGCGAGTACACGGGTGGTGTTGTTGGAAGGTCATAATGGTCCTGATGCGGCCGGTGCTGTGATTGAAGCCTTTGGTCACGTGGTGATCGGTGGCAACTACGCCGTCGGTATCGTGGTGTTTGTGATTTTGATCGTCATTAACTTTGTCGTGGTCACCAAAGGTGCCGGCCGGATCGCCGAAGTCAGTGCACGTTTTACCCTTGACGCGATGCCCGGCAAACAAATGGCTATCGATGCGGACTTAAACTCTGGTTTTATCAATCAAGAGCAAGCACGCAAACGCCGCGAAGAAGTGACCTCTGAAGCTGATTTTTATGGTTCGATGGATGGTGCGACCAAGTTCGTCAAAGGTGACGCGGTAGCGGGCATCGTCATTTTGGCGATCAACCTGATCGGTGGTTTGTTCATCGGTATGTTGCAGCACGATTTGAGCTTTGGCGATGCCATGGAGATCTACACCTTGCTGACGATTGGTGATGGTCTGGTGGCACAGATCCCTGGTCTGTTGTTGTCTATCGGCACTGCGATTATCGTGACGCGTCAAAACAAAGAATCCAATATGGGCGAGCAAATTAGCTTGCAACTGGGCAATTTACGTGTGTTGACCATGGCGTCCACATTGCTGGCCATCATGGGGATCGTGCCTGGTATGCCTCATTTGGCTTTCTTGTCACTCGCTGCGGCATTGGGTGGCACTGCCTATTACATGCATCGTCGTGATCAGCAAAAACCAACCGAATTAGCGCCACGTAGTGGAGAAGTGACAACGCCAGCCGAAGCGAATAATCATAAAGAAATCAGTTGGGATGACGTGCAACCAGTCGATGTGATTGGTCTAGAAGTGGGCTATCGCTTGATCCCGCTGGTTGATAAATCGCAAGGTGGCGAGCTACTGACTCGGATCAAAGGCGTGCGGAAAAAATTGTCGCAGGAGCTTGGGTTTTTGGTCCCAGTGGTGCATATCCGCGACAACCTTGACCTAGATCCCAACACCTATCGCGTCACATTAATGGGGGTCAATTCCGGTGAAGCGCAACTGCGCCACGACAACGAATTGGCAATTAACCCTGGGCAAGTGTATGGCCAATTGAAGGGGATCCCAACAAAAGATCCGGCGTTTGGCCTTGATGCCGTGTGGATCCCAAAAACGCAACGAGACCAAGCGCAATCGATGGGGTACACGGTGGTGGATGCGGCGACTGTGGTGGCGACGCATTTAAGCCAAATCCTCAGTGCGCATGCAGCGAGCTTGTTGGGCCATGAAGAAGTACAAAACCTGCTGGATATGCTGGCTAAAACCTATCCCAAGCTGGTGGAAGCCTTGGTGCCTGACACTATGCCGCTCACGTCGGTGGTGAAGGTTCTGCAGAACCTGCTAGCTGAAGGTGTGCCGATCCGCGATATGCGCACCATAGTGCAGACGTTGGTTGATTACGGCGCGCGCAGCAAAGATATCGACGTATTAACCGCATCGTGCCGTATTGCGCTACGCCGCTTGATTGTGCAGGAAGTGTCTGGTGGCGCGCATGAAATTCCAGTGCTGACCTTTGCCCCAGAACTTGAACAAATGCTGCATCAATCGATGCAAGCGTCTGGCAACGATGGATCAGGCATAGAACCAGGCCTCGCCGAGCGTATCCAAGAATCGTTGCGTGAAGCCTACAGCCAACAAGAATTGGCTGGCGAACCGGCTGTTTTATTAACGTCAGGAATTTTACGCACTGTGATGGCACGATTCGTGAAATACACCATTCCAGGTATGAAAGTATTGTCTTATCAGGAAATTCCTGATGATAAACAAGTTCGGATCGTCAGCGTTGTCGGGCAAGCTGGCTAGGAGATAACTCATGAAAATCAAACGCTTCGTTGCTAAAGATATGCGTACCGCGCTTGCGGAAGTGAAAGAATTTTTAGGGCCTGATGCCATTATATTGTCGAACAAAAAAGTGGCGGGTGGCATCGAACTTGTTGCGGCGATTGACCCAGAAACTGACGCACCGAAAAAGCCTGATGCCGCGACTATCAAGGCGCGCAGCGCCGCAACCGTGGCATCAAGTGGCCTGAGTATTCGTGTCGGCGACGACGAAGAGGAACGAGTCGATGCGCCTCCAGCAGACAGTCTAAAAGCGCTATTGGCGCGTCAAATGCTCAAACAACAACGCGAAGCGGAAGCCTCGGAGCAAGAGCCTGTCAAAAAGCCGACGCTTGACCGTAAATTTGCCGCAAAAGATAACCCGTTATTCCAAAAAGCTCGGCCAGAAGCTGCCGAGCGTCAAAATATTGCCACGCCAGCACCATGGCAGGACTTAGTCAAACAACAACAGCAACAAGCTGCGTTGATGCAACAACAGTTTGCCGGCATGCAACAAGAGATGCAGCTGATGAAACAACTGCTGACACAGCAAGTTTCAGGCTTGATGTGGCAGGATTTAGCGCGCAAAGAGCCGATGCGCGCGTTGATCATTGAACAGCTGCGTGCGCTGGGCTTAAATGAACATGTCGCAGACCAACTTGCCTGTTTTATGCCGGAAGACATTCCGGATACACAAGCATGGTCGGAAGCTCTTGAATTGCTGGCCGGTCAAATCACCACCACCAACGATGACATTATGCGGCGCGGTGGGATCGTGGCATTGGTGGGGCCTACAGGTGTTGGTAAAACCACCACAGTGGCCAAGCTGGCCGCTCAGTTTGCCAAGATGCACGGTGCTGAGTCTGTGGCTCTAATCACTACAGACACCTTTCGCATTGGTGCGTACGAACAATTAGCAACGTTCGGTCGGATCATCGGTTGCCCCGTAAAACAAGCACGGGACGCGGAAGAATTAGCAAATTTGTTAAATCAATTAACAGGTCGCAAACTGATCCTGATTGACACTGCCGGCATGAGCCAACGCGACGTTCGATTGGCTGAAAAACTGGCAGCTTTGGTGCATAATTCACGTGCCAAAATAAGGAGTTATCTGGTATTGTCTGCGACATCGCAAGGCCGTGTTATGCAAGACACTGTTGAGCACTTTAAACGAATTTCCCTGTCGGGTTGTATTTTCACGAAACTTGATGAATGCTTAAGTCTCGGTGAGATTATTAACGTCGCAATTCAAAACGCTTTACCAGTCAGCTATTTGACGAATGGACAACGGGTTCCCGAAGACATTCTCGCTGCAGACGCCAAAGCCATGGTCAACCAAGCCGAACAATTACGGACCGGTTACTGTGAGGGACATCAGTGGTATCAAGATGTGGCAACTCGAGCGGATGGAACCTATGCATAGCGATATCAATTACGATCAAGCCAGTGGTCTTAGAAGAATGAAAAAACAGATGGTTAAAGTCATCGCAGTTACCGGAGGCAAAGGCGGCGTCGGCAAGACGAACGTCACTTTGAATTTGGCTATGGCGATGGCCCAATTAGGCAAACGAGTGCTAGTGCTCGACGCCGACTTGGGGTTGGCCAATTGTGACGTCATGTTGGGACTGCGCGTTGAGAAAAACTTGTCTCATGTATTAGCAGGGGATGTTGACCTCGATGACATCCTGATCGAAGGGCCGTTCGGTATTAAAATCGTCCCTGCAACGTCAGGCACACAATCGATGACCGAACTTAGTCCAGCAGAACATGCAGGGCTCATTCGAGCCTTCAGTGAAATGCGTACTGCATTTGATGTGATGCTGGTCGATACGGCAGCGGGGATCTCTGACATGGTGCTGAGTTTCTCCCGTGCATCACAAGACGTGTTAGTAGTGGTTTGTGACGAACCTTCATCTATTACAGATGCATACGCGCTGATGAAAATTTTGAGCCGTGAATACTCGGTACGTAAATTTAAAATCGTCGCGAATATGGTGCGCAGTTTGAAAGAAGGGCAAGAGTTATTCGCTAAACTCAGCCGTGTTACCGATAGATTTTTAGATGTTACGCTAGAGCTGGTTGCGACCATTCCGTTTGACGAAAATGTCCGCAAAGCGGCGCGTAAACAAAAAGCATTTATTGATGCCTTCCCAAAAACATCGGCTTCGCTAGCGGTGAAAACGCTAGCCGCGCGGGCAGTCCAATGGCCGGTGCCGCCGAGTGCGTCAGGGCATCTTGAATTTTTCCTAGAGCAGTTGGTACAGCCACGCGTTGAATCTCGGAGTGTTATGTGAATAGCAAGTTAGCAGCCTATGGTGCTTCTAATCAGATCCAACAACTGGTTGAGCGTCATGCGCCGCTGGTCAAGCGAATTGCCTATCATCTTTTAGCCCGTCTTCCTGCTAGTGTGCAAGCCGACGATTTGATCCAATCTGGCATGATCGGCTTGATTGAGGCCGCCAAGAATTTTGACGGCTCCAAAGGTGCTAGTTTTGAAACATTCGCAGGTATTCGCATTCGCGGAGCCATGATTGATGAAATTCGACGCGGTGATTGGACACCGCGTTCTGTCCACCGAAATGCCCGTCTTATCGCAGATACAATCGCCGAGCTCGAAGCTGAGCTTGGTCGTGACGTAAAAGATGTTGAAGTTGCTGAAAAACTTGATATAACTTTAGATGAGTATCATCACATGCTGTCGGACGTCAGCAGTGGTCGCATCATTGGGATCGAGGATTTAGGCGTTACTGAAGATGCGTTAGTGACGGCGGACGATTCAGAACATGACCATTTGTTTGAAGAGCAAGCAAATGATGCGTTCCAACAAGCGTTGATAAAAAATATCAGTAGCTTACCTGAGCGCGAAGCAATAGTATTGTCGCTATATTATAATGATGAACTGAACCTGAAAGAGATTGGCGAGGTGCTAAGCGTCAGCGAATCTAGGGTCAGCCAAATTCATAGTCAGGCGTTAGTGAGGCTTCGAGCCCGAATGCAGGACTGGTTGTAAAGTTTGAGAATAACCATCTGGGTATCTCGTCGGAGGGGATTTTGGATAAGAATATGAAAATTCTTGTAGTAGACGACTTTTCTACTATGAGACGCATCATCAAAAACCTGTTGCGTGATCTGGGCTTCACCAATGTTCAAGAAGCGGATGACGGTAGTACTGCACTGCCGATGTTACAGAATAGCGACTTTGACTTTGTCGTGACCGACTGGAACATGCCAGGCATGCAAGGGATTGACTTGTTACGTGCTATTCGTGCTGATGCCAAGCTGAAACACATCCCAGTGCTGATGGTCACAGCGGAAGCCAAAAAAGAGCAGATCATCGCTGCTGCGCAAGCCGGTGTGAACGGTTATATCGTGAAACCATTTACCGCCGCCACCTTACAAGAGAAGTTGTCTAAAGTCTTCGAGCGCTTGGGTTAACCGTATCTGACAAAGGAGTGGCGCCATGTCTGATATTACGGCACCATTGATTACGCTGAACCAAGCGCGTGAGCTGGTTCAGCTGCTGGAGATGGGAGAACAAGACGCAGCGAACGAGATGATTCAAGGGTTGGCAGTGCCAGGTTCCTCTGAATTGTTCGCTGAAGTCGGTAAACTGACGCGCCAACTCCACGACTCTCTAAAAAGTTTTCAGTTCGACCCCGCAATAAGTAATCTTCTAGAAGAGGATATACCTGACGCAAAACGTCGGTTGTCCCATGTAATTGATATGACAGAGCAAGCAGCGAACAAAACGATGGACGCTGTCGAAGCATGTCTGCCAATTGCCGACCGGCTTAATTCAGGCCTATCTGAGCTCTTGCCTGAATGGCAGAAATTAATGACACGAAACCTGCAACTCGGCGAGTTTAAGCTGTTGTGTCACAACCTCAATGGTTTCCTGAATGCATCGATGGTCAACGCAAATGAGTTGCAAGGCTCGTTAACGGAAGTACTGATGGCGCAAGGATTTCAGGATCTTACTGGGCAAATCTTGCGTCGTGTCATAGAGTTAGTTCGTCAGGTCGAAGAAAGCCTGCTAGGTTTATTGACAGCATTCGGCCAAACAAATCTCCATCTACCTAATGAAGAACGAGCAGCGGCGCCACGCAAACCAAAAGCGGGCCATGAAGCTGAAGGTCCAATTATCGATGCCGCAGGCCGCAATGATGTTGTGCAAGGGCAGGACGATGTGGACGATTTATTATCAAGTTTAGGATTCTAAGAGAGGTAAAGCGGCATGGGCTTTGATGTTGATGAGGACATTTTACAGGATTTCCTAGTCGAAGCCGGCGAGATCCTTGAAGCATTGCAGGAACAGTTAGTCGAACTAGAAAACAACCCTGACGACTCTGCATTGCTGAACGCGATCTTCCGTGGTTTCCACACGGTAAAAGGCGGCGCAGGTTTTCTGTCACTGACCGAACTTGTTGATGTCTGCCATGGCGCCGAAAACGTATTCGATATACTGCGTACAGGCAAACGTCGCGTCACACCTGCGTTGATGGATGTAATCCTGCAGGCACTAGATGCGGTCAATGAAATGTTTGTGAAGGTCCAGAATCGGGACCCGCTTGAGCCTGCTTCAGCAGACATACTCGATGCTTTGCACCGATTGAGTCACCCTGAGTCTGAGGAAGAACATCATGCACCTGCAGTAGCTGAACCAGATCCAGTTCCAGAACCCGATATGAGCTTGGATACCTTTGACGCTGCGGTTTCACTGCAAGTTGAAGGAGAACCTGAAGTTAGTTCCAGCAATTCGGTGGACGACATTACCGAAGATGAATTTGAACGTCTTCTCGATGAATTGCATGGTTCAGCAGCTCCTGGTCGGGCAGCGCCAATTCCTACTCCGGCGCCCGTCGTGGCAGCTCCAGTCACTGTCACATCTGACAGTGGTGACATGACTGATGAGGAATTTGAAGCAATCCTTGACCAGCTGCATGGCAAAGGTTCATTCATCCCTGGGGAAGTCGAAGCACCGAAAGTGACAGCTGCTGCAGCTCCAGTGGCAGCGCCTGCTGCTGCGGCACCAAAAGTTGGTGGTGACGGCGATGACATCACCGACGATGAGTTTGAATCCCTGTTAGACCAACTACACGGTAAAGGTAAAGCGCCTTCTGCTGTTGTTGCTGCGGCACCTAAAGTTGAAGCGCCTAAAGTAGCGCCGAAAGTAGAGGCTGCTAAACCTGCAGCTAAACCTGTTGAAGTTGCTAAACCAGTTGAAGCTTCAAAACCTGCTGAAGCTCCTAAAGCTGCTGCAGTCGCGGCTGCACCGGCTAGTGTCGCAAAAGATAAAGACAAAGATGCAGGTGATTCGGACAGCAAGGGTGCTGCGCAGGCTGATACTACCGTCCGTGTTGACACGAAACGCTTGGACCAAATTATGAATATGGTCGGTGAGTTGGTGTTGGTACGTAACCGTCTGGTCAGTTTATCGGCGGCAACGCAAAACGAGGAAATGAGCAAAGCGATTGCCAACCTCGACGTTGTGACCGCTGATTTGCAAGGCGCCGTGATGAAAACACGGATGCAACCGATTAAAAAGGTCTTTGGTCGTTTCCCTCGAGTTGTTCGTGACTTAGCTCGTAGCTTGCAAAAAGAAATTAACCTTGAGTTGGAAGGTGAAGAAACCGATTTAGATAAAAACTTGGTTGAGGCGCTGGCAGATCCGCTCGTCCACTTGGTTCGCAACGCAGTTGACCATGGGATTGAGATGCCGGATGTGCGTGCTAAATCTGGTAAATCTCGAACTGGCTTGGTTAAGTTGGCAGCTCAACAAGCGGGCGATCACATTCTCTTGACTATTCAAGATGATGGCGCTGGGATGGATCCGGAGAAATTAAAAGCAACCGCTATCAAACGTGGCGTGCTCGACCCTGATGCTGCAACGCGCATGTCTGATACTGAAGCATTTAACTTGATTTTTGCTCCAGGTTTCTCAACCAAAGAACAGATTTCTGATATTTCTGGCCGTGGCGTTGGTATGGACGTGGTGAAAACCAAAATCAACCAACTCAATGGTACTGTGCACATTCATTCCAAACTAGGACAAGGCTCCTTGTTGGAAATCAAAGTGCCACTGACGTTGGCTATTCTGCCGACCTTGATGGTGGTTGTTGGGAAACAACCGTTCGCACTGCCATTAGCCACAGTTAATGAAATTTTCCACTTAGATTTGTCGAAAACCAACATTGTTGATGGCCAATTAACGATTGTGGTGCGGAACAAAGCAATTCCATTGTTCTACCTCGAGCATTGGTTGGTGCGCGGTTCTGATAAGAAACTACGTCGTGAACAAGGGCATGTCGTAATAGTGCAAATCGGTACTCAACAAGTTGGTTTTGTCGTTGATTCATTGATTGGTCAAGAAGAAGTAGTAATCAAGCCATTGGACGCATTGCTGCAAGGTACTCCTGGTATGGCAGGTGCAACTATCACGTCTGACGGCAGCATAGCGCTGATCCTTGATGTACCTAACCTGTTGAAACACTACGCGAAAAAATCAAAAATAAAATTTGACCGCTTCAATAATTTAGCGTCATAAGCGAGATTCTATGTCTATCAGGGTTTTAGTTGTTGATGACTCCAGCTTCTTCCGTCGCCGCTTGACCGAAATCTTGGCAGCCGATCCTGAGCTTACAGTGATCGGTACTGCTAATAACGGGCAAGAGGCCGTGCAAAAAGCACAGGAACTAAAACCCGACGTCATCACAATGGACGTTGAAATGCCTGTGATGAATGGCATTGAGGCGGTGCGGCAAATTTTGAAGACGCAGCGGTTGCCCATTCTGATGTTTTCATCGCTTACTCATGACGGAGCAAAAGCCACACTGGATGCTTTAGATGCAGGCGCAGTGGATTTTTTGCCGAAGAAATTTGAGGATATAGCTCGTGATAAATCTGAAGCAATAGATTTGTTACGACAACGAGTCAAAGCTGTCGCGAAGCGTCGATTGTTTGTTAAATCAGCAAGTCCTGCATCTGCAAGTGGTGCCCCTGCAGTCACCTCGACTGCAGCAAAGCCAGTAGCTCCGACAATTGCACGGACTCCTGCCGCGCGAGCTGAGCTGTTGAAATCGTCCGCTGATACCCATGAAACTCCCGAACGAAATTTCCGGCCAAGTGGGAAACACTACAAACTGGTGGCGATTGGTACGTCTACAGGTGGGCCGGTTGCATTACAGAATATTATTACAGCTCTGCCAGCCAACTTTCCGTTACCAATCATTTTAATCCAGCATATGCCTGCAGCATTTACCGGAGCATTCGCACAACGACTCAATACCTTGTCAAAAATTGAGGTCAAAGAAGCGATTGACGGTGATGTGCTAAAACCCGGTTGTGCTTATTTAGCTCCTGGTGGCAAACAAATGCTGCTTGATGGAAATGAAAGTGGAGCTAGGTTACGCATAAAAGAGGACGATTCGCCACGAATTACTTTTAAACCAAGTGTGGATATTAGCTTTGGCAGCGCAGCAAAAGTCTTCCAAGACAAAGTATTGGCGATTGTGTTAACAGGCATGGGTTCTGACGGGCGTGATGGTTCTAGGTTATTGAAGCAATTTGGTTCGCGGATTTGGGCACAAGACGAAGCTAGTAGTGTGGTGTATGGTATGCCACAAGCTGTGACAGCTGCAGGATTGACCGACCTTGAAGTCAGCTTGTCGGATGTTGCGCAGAAACTATTGGCGGAAGTTGGGCATGGATAAGTTGTCGATTCTTGGATTGATTCTTGGAGTTTTTGCGGTTGCTAGTGGTTATACCTTACATGGCGGTAGTATTAGCACATTGTTTGATGTTCCGGCGCTCGTCATAGTGCTTGGTGGGACTTTGGGAGCCGTGATCTTCCAGACTCCATTACCGACCTTTACTGTTGGAATCAAGATGTTAGCTTGGGTGTTTAAAGGTCAATACATGCCTCTGAACGCGACGGTCGAACGTTTGATAAATTGGGGAACTTCCGCACGAGCAAATGGTTTTCTGTCGTTGGAAGCGGACGCGGTGCAAGAATCGGATCCATTTTTACACAATGCCTTAAATTTGCTGGTTGACGGGGTTGAGCCAATTTCGTTACATCGCACGTTAGAGAATGAATTGAGCTTAGAGCGTGAACGTTTAATGCGGTCTGCTCGCATGTATGAATCAATGGGTGGCTACAGCCCGACTATTGGGATTTTAGGCGCGGTACTTGGCCTAATCCAAGCAATGCAAAATATCAAAGATCCTGAAATGCTGGGGGCGGGTATTTCTACTGCATTTGTTGCCACTATTTATGGTGTCGGTTTTGCGAATTTAATTTTTATCCCAATAGCCAACAAATTAAAAAGCGTCATTACCCAGCGCTGCTTGTATCAAGAGTTAATCGTTGAAGGTGTTGTTGCAATCGCCAATGGTGAGAATCCTCGCATTATCGAACGCAAACTTGCCGCTTATCGAGTGAGTTAATCATGCAACGCCAGCGATTTCGTCACGGTGAAAATGACCATGAACCGCTAGATCGTTGGTTGGTGTCGTATGCAGATTACGTCACATTGATGTTCGCATTGTTTGTCGTGCTCTATTCCATCGCAATAAACAAAGAAGAGCAATACAAAACTATTTCAGATACACTTTCGCAAGTCTTTGAAAAACCAGTAGAAGATAAAACAGGCGTTAAGGCTGATGCGGTTCTGACTGATAATCAACCCCGCAGTGACTACAAAGAATATGGTTCATCGTTGGAGACGCCAACGGGACCAGAAATTATGGCAGACGCCAAAGATAATCCGATTAATACCAAACCACAATTTGGTAATCCTCTTGTCTCCTTGCAAGAACAAATTACTCAGTCTCTAGCAAACCTAATAGAGAAGGGGGTTGCCAAAGTTGAGTCGGATGACGAGTGGATGCTGATTGAACTTAACAGTGGTTTATTATTTCCAAGTGGTTCAGGAACTCCGACCAAGGGTGCTGATTTGATCTTGGCGGAAATTGTGACCGTGATCAATCAAACCAAAAATTTGGTTCGTGTGCGTGGTTATACCGATAATGAAACGATTCATAATGAAATTTTTGACTCCAACTGGGAGTTGTCGATGGCGCGTTCGATGGCCATTTTACGGCGTCTACAGGCGCTTGGGGTTTCGCCAGATCGTCTAGCTGCCGAAGGATATGGGCAGTATTCGCCGACGGCGGATAACGATACTGCGCAGGGGCGGGCAGCCAATCGGAAAGTCGTGATTGCTGTATCAAAGTTAAAGAGCCCAGCAGAGCCTGTCATCAAAATGACCGCAGAGAACCTGAATAAAATTGACCCTGTGGTTTCACAACCGGTCGACAGCGAAGCGAATTTGCCATTTGATACGAATGCTGATGGCACGATTAAAATAATTCGCTTACCCAACGGTGGCATCAAAATTACAGCTAATGACAATGGCGATACGCCAAAGCAGCAACAACAGGATTAGTGACGTGGTAGTTTGGACAATAGCTAACCAAAAAGGTGGTGTGGGTAAAACCACCAGTACAGTAACTCTTGGCGCTTTGCTGGCACAGCGTGGTTCGAGGGTTCTATTGATCGACACCGACCCGCATGCGTCCTTAACCTACTATTTCGGTATTGACGCTGAAGAATTAGAAAACAGCGTGTATGACATTTTTATTCGCGGCAAAGACATTACCAAAGAAGAGATCCTTCAATCTTTGTGCCCAAGTGGCATGGACAATTTGGACATACTGCCATCGTCCATGGCGCTTGCGACGCTCGATCGTTCGCTTGGTGATAAAGGCGGTATGGGGTTGGTGCTCAAAAAGGCACTCGCTAAGATATCTTCTGAATATGATTATGTGTTAATTGACTGCCCACCGGTGATTGGTGTGTTGATGGTCAACGCAATGGCCGCGTGTGACCGGATCCTGATTCCGGTTCAGACCGAGTTTTTAGCCTTAAAAGGCCTAGACCGAATGCTTGCAACCATGCAGTTAATGCAAACGCCTGGTCAAGATGGTTATCAGTTTACGATAGTGCCAACTTTGTACGATAAACGCACTAAAGCGTCTTTAGAGGCCTATAAAGAGTTAAAACTTAAGTATGGCGATGTGGTTTGGTCCGCGGTGATCCCTGTGGATACCAAAATGCGGGATGCCAGTTTGGCGCAGACTCCGCCACCAGTTTATGCTCCTAAGTGTCGCGGTGTTTTTGCCTATAACACCTTGTTGACGTACTTGCTGCAATTGCAGGGAGAGCAAACATGAGTGATTTGTTTGCCAGTAAAGCAGTCATGCGCAATTATCTGAATGCGCTGTTGACCGAAGAAGAAGAACCAAAAGTAAAAGCAAAAGCTCTGGTAGTTACCACAGAGCAGAAAAAACAGCTTAACGAATTACTCGCGCAGGCATCGCCGGTTCAAGCTAAACCAGTCGAAATCGTAAAGCCTGTGGTTCCTCCAGTAGCAAAACCTGCGGTGCAGGCTCCTAAAGTCGTTGAAAAGCCGTTGGTGGCAGTTCCTGCGCCTGCAGTTGTTGCGACCGTCAAGCCGACACCGCCAGTGGTTCCACCTGCGCCGCCTGTCGTGAAAGATTATCGGCAAGGGAGGTTCCAAGCGTTGTTCTTTGAAGTTGCTGGATTGAAGGTCGCTCTCCCATTAAAAGAATTAGGCGGCATTCATCAGATTGGTACGCTGAATACACTGCCAGGTAAGCCGGCATGGTACAAAGGTGTCATGTTATACCGCGAACAGAAAATCAACGTAGTGAACACTGCGATGTGGGTAATGCCAGAAAAATACGACCAAGCACTGGCAGAAAAGCTAAACTATCAATATGTTATTATGTTAGGTAAGAGTTCTTGGGGTCTAGCGTGTGAAACTTTGGTCAACACTGTTAGTCTTGAACAAGATGACGTCAAATGGCGCGCTAGTGATACGAAGCGTGCTTGGTTGGCAGGTTTGATTAAACAGCACATGTGTGCTTTGTTAGATGTGGATGCCATGATTTCGTTACTTGCTCAAGGGTCGGGCAGCGCTGATTAGGCATAAGAATTTGAGTTACAGGAGCTTCTGATGAGCAATTTGTTGGCACAATCCGGAAAAGCAAAAGAAGGCAATGATCAAGTTCTGCAGTGGGTGACGTTCAAACTGCAGGAAGAGACTTACGGTATCAACGTAATGCAAGTACAAGAAGTGTTGCGTTACACAGACATTGCTCCGGTTCCCGGCGCTCCGATGTATGTTTTAGGTATCATCAATCTCCGTGGTAACGTGGTAACCGTGATTGATACTCGTGCGAGATTTGGCTTACCGCCATCGGATGTCACTGAAAACAGCCGCATTGTGATCATCGAAGCCGATAAACAAGTGATCGGTATTTTAGTTGATAGCGTGGCTGAAGTGGTTTACCTGCGAGCGTCCGAAATTGACACAGCTCCTAACGTCGGTACTGACGAAAGCGCCAAGTTTATTCAAGGTGTGTCGAACCGCGATGGCGAGTTGTTAATCCTCGTCGATTTGAACAAACTTCTGACCGACGAAGAGTGGGAAGAGATCAGCGGGATTTAAGTGCTGGTGGATTTTTCTTTAAATCATCTGATTTTATTTGTTGTGCCAGCAGTAGCAATACTGCTGGTTGTTTTTGTTTTGTGGCAGCACAAAATCCAAACCAATCGAATCGAGGAATTGCTGCAAGAGCGTGGCTTATTGTCACAGCAATTAACCACGGTTTCAGCTGAATTAGAAGAACTTCGCAGCGGTTTGTTTGGCATGGGGCAGAAGGTCAAATCCAACCAAAAGGACCTAGCTGACTTAAACGAAGTCATGCAAGCCATCGCGGCAGAAGTGAACCAACTGACTGAACAACAACAAAAAATCGAAATGTTCGATCCTGATTCGAAACTTTACAGCCGTGCAATGAAGATGGTGCAACTTGGCGCGACGCTCGATGAGATCATCGCAGAATGTGAATTGCCGCGGGCTGAAGCTGAGTTACTCTTTAATCTACACGTTCAGCAACGTGGCTAAGCCATGCGGCTGAACTTTACCTATCGATAGTGGAAGCTAATCATGTTAAAAGTTCTGAGCGTCTTCGGTACTCGTCCTGAGGCCATCAAAATGGCGCCATTGGTTAATTTGCTCAAGGCTGATCCCAGCATTGATAGTCGTGTGTGTGTCACAGGACAACACCGTGAGATGTTGGACCAAGTGTTGCGTTTGTTCCATATTGTTCCTGAATATGACTTGTCTATTATGAAAGCGGGTCAGGATTTGTATGATGTGACCACAAGTATCTTACTGAATATCAAGCCTGTTTTACGCGACTTTAAACCCGATGTGGTATTGGTTCATGGTGATACCAGCACCACGTTTGCTGCTGCTCTAGCCTGTTATTACGAAAAAATCGCCGTTGGTCATGTGGAAGCAGGTCTTAGAACTGGCAATATCTACAGCCCTTGGCCTGAAGAAGCAAACCGAAAATTAACAGGTGCTATTACGCGTTTCCATTTTGCTCCTACTGCAACATCACAAGCGAACTTGTTACAAGAAAACGTGTCGTCAGAGCATATCTTTGTGACGGGTAATACTGTCATCGATGCCCTATTGCAGGTGGTTAGTAAGATTGATGCGGATAAAAATTTGACGGCAGAATTCGCCGCAAAATTCCCATTTGGACAAAATGGTCGTCGGATGATCCTCGTTACTGGCCATCGCCGTGAAAGCTTTGGTTCTGGCTTTGAAAATATCTGTGCAGCGCTTAAAGAGATCGCACAGCGTTTTCCAGACGCCGACGTCGTCTATCCAGTGCATCTCAATCCGAATGTGCGGGAACCCGTTTTCCGGTTGTTATCAAACTCACCAAATGTGCATTTAATTGAACCACAAGATTACCTGCCGTTTGTTTATCTGATGAGTCGCAGTTATTTGGTGTTAACTGATTCTGGTGGCATTCAAGAAGAGGCTCCGTCATTAGGCAAGCCAGTGTTAGTAATGCGCGACACTACTGAACGTCCTGAAGCTGTCGCGGCAGGGACGGTGAAATTAGTAGGTACTGATCAAGCATTAATTGTCAGCGAAGTATCAAAATTGATGACCGATCAACAGTACTACGACACCATGAGTTTTGCTCACAACCCATATGGCGACGGGCAGGCCTGCCAACGCATCATTGATGCGTTAAAAGCCAACTGAAAATAGCAGAGCCGCAAGGCTCTGTTTTTTTATGGCGCAAAGTTGGCGTTGCGTTAGAGGTCAAAAACTCGTCTATACTGCGTTTTTGCTTTAGAATCTTTGCAAACACTGCGAATTGTTCAGCTGGCCGTCAGCTTGGTGCTTCAGTATCGAACAGTCGCGTGTTGTTCCATTGGTGGCATAGCTATTTCGACTCAGCATTAAAGTCTGCTGCTATTGTCCAAAAGCAAGGGAGTTGTGTGATGTTAGACAAGATTCTGTCCTTACCGAGAGTTGTTAAAAAAACGGTGTTGGTGACTAGTGATGTTGTCGTCTTGCTTATCGCTGCGGGCCTCGCGGCATATTTAACGCAACCAGATCCATGGGAAGTGCTGCAGCAAATTATGCCGCTGGTGCTGTTTTCTTTGCCCGGAACCCTCTATGTATTTACCAAACTAGGCCTTTATCGAGCTGTTATTCGATTTATTGATGAGCATGCGCTTGGTGCCGTGTTGGCCGGTGTTGCGTCAAATACCGCGATTATGCTGTTGTTATTCACCATTGCCCAGATCGCACACTTGGACAAACTTGTGCTGGTACACGCACTAATCGCGCTTATTGGCTGCGGTAGCAGTCGAATGGCTGCTCGCATGTTACTGTTTCCCCGGCACACTGCGCAAAAACGTAAAGAGCCGGTATTGATCTATGGTGCTGGCTCATCAGGACGGCAGTTAGCGCAGGCGCTGCTCAATGGTGAGCAATATCAACCTGTGGCATTTGTCGATGATGACCCCACCTTGCAAAAATCGACAATCCTTGGCATGCCTGTTGGCTTGCCCAGTCAGATTTCGTTGTTAGTTAAAACCAAAAATATTCGTCGAATTTTGCTAGCGATCCCATCGGCAAGTCGGATCCGCCGCCGGCAATTGCTTGATTCACTAGAAAATATTCCTATTCCAGTGCAAACAGTTCCCGGCATGATGGACATCGTAGACGGCCATTTTCATGTGGATAGCTTGGAAGATGTGAAAATTGAAGACCTGTTAGGCCGTGATCCGGTTGAACCTGATTGGTCTTTATTGCAGGCTAATATCTTCAACAAAGTGGTGATGGTCACTGGGGCTGGCGGCTCGATTGGCTCTGAGTTATGTCGGCAGATTGTCAGTAATAGACCCAGTAAATTGATCCTGTTCGAATTGTCAGAGTTTGCACTGTACAGTATTCACCGTGAACTGCTGGCGCTATGCCAAAAACACAAACTGGATTGCGCTATAGTGCCAGTCATTGGCAATGTGCAGTCACAAACGCGACTGCTGGCAACGATGCAGCGCTTTCATGTAGATACTGTGTATCACGCGGCGGCGTATAAACATGTACCTATGGTCGAATTTAACGTGCTTGAAGGCGTGCGTAACAACGTATTCGGTACTTGGCGTTGTGCCGAAGCCGCGATCCAAGCGGGCGTCTCAACCTTTGTGTTGATCTCAACAGATAAAGCTGTTCGCCCAACGAACTTGATGGGAGCATCCAAACGACTTGCTGAGTTGGTGTTGCAAGGTTTGGCTAAACGACAAACTGTAACTCGCTTTTGTATGGTCCGATTTGGCAATGTGTTGGGCTCTTCCGGTTCAGTTGTACCGTTATTCCGCGAGCAAATCCGCCAGGGTGGCCCAGTGACGGTGACTCATCCTGACATCTATCGTTACTTTATGACCATCCCTGAAGCTGCGCAGTTGGTGATCCAAGCCGGTGCTATGGGGCAAGGTGGCGATGTGTTCGTTTTGGATATGGGGGAGCCAGTAAGAATCGTCGATCTTGCACGCAGAATGATTCATTTGATGGGGTTGGAAGTTGTCGACGAACGTCATCCAGACGGCGATATCGAAATTAAGTTTACCGGATTGCGGCCTGGTGAAAAGCTATTCGAAGAATTGCTGATTGGAGACGATGTAAAAACAACGCAGCATGCTAGGATTTGTGCGGCTAATGAAACAGCCTTGGATTGGCATGATATGAAAGCGCTGCTGCGCCAACTGGAACATCACTGCGAGTTGTTGGCCGTTGAACAAGTGGTCGCCTTAATTAAAGATGCGCCGATTGGATTAAATGGGCATGAGCGAATCAATGACCTTGTTGACCAGCGTGAAACTAAAGCCTCTATCGCTAAACCAACGAGCGCTGCACTTGATACTGAATTGCCTAACGCAGTTCCTGAGGCGCTGTAAATCAGCGCCTACCACACTAGTTCTTTGAAGTGTTTGCGACACATCGATAGATAGGTATCGTTACCGCCAATTTGTACTTGCTCACCGCCGCGTGATGGCTGGCCTTGTTCATCTAGCCGAACCACAAAGTTTGCCTTTCGACCACAATGACAGATTGTTTTTAATTCGATGAGTTTATCGGCCCATGCCAATAAGGCTTGGCTGCCCGGAAAGGTTTCACCAAGAAAGTCAGTACGTAACCCAAAGGCCAGCACTGGAATATGCAGGTTATCCACAACATCAGTCAGTTGACGGACTTGTTCTTTGGTTAGGAATTGTGCTTCGTCAATCAGCACGCAATCTAATCGCTCGACTAATTTGACCTCTTGGCAGTACTTCAGGAAATCAAAATCAACGGCGAAGATCTGCGCATCCATCTGCAAACCAATCCGAGAACTCACTTTACCGATTCCATAACGATTGTCGATGGCGGCAGTAAAAATGGCGACTTGCATGCCACGTTCTTGATAGTTATAAGCACTTTGAAGTAACGATGTCGATTTTCCTGCGTTCATCGCAGAATAATAAAAAT
>DMYW01000022.1:57026-70404 GCA_003482455.1 Rheinheimera sp.
AGCAACTCGGTGAAGCTTGCTGCAGAAGTTTTACCGCCGTTTTAAGCTTGCAAACAAAAGGAGTTCTCATGGATAAATGGTTAGTGTTGGTCATGGCCGCTCAAGTGCTGCTGACAAGTGGAGTGATGCTGCTGATGGGGCGACGTCGTTTTGCTGCGGCGCGAAATCGCGAATTCCACTACAACGCTTTTCGGACTATGGATTTAGCTGGCGCCAACGAGGGGGTGATCACCGCCAGCCGAAACTTCGATAATTTATTTCAAATGCCAACGCTGTTTTTTGTGGGCTGTTTAGCTGTGTTGCACTTTGGTTTAAGTGATTTTGTATTTGTTTGTTTGTCAGCAATGTATGTCGCATTGCGGCTGTTGCATACCTTAGTGCATGTCACCACGAATCATGTGAGACAGCGGTTTAATTTGTTTCTTGCCAGTTGTGTGGTGTTGTGGTGTTTATGGGCGCGGTTGTGTTGGAGCCTGTTTGTTAGTGCATGAATAACGATCTGCTCGACTATATAGGACTTGGGTTCAGTGCATTCACCAGTGCCAGTTTGTTGCCGGGTACTTCTGAGATGGTATTGGCCGTTTTGTGGTATCAAAAACTAAATATCGTGCTTTTGTGGTGTGTTGCTACAGCAGGCAATGTGGCTGGCAGTTGCATCAACTATTGGTTGGGCGTGCAATGCCAACGATTTTCGTCGCAACGTTGGTTCCCAATTAAACCGGCCGAATTTAACCGAGCACAAGGTTGGATGAGTAAGTTTGGTACTCCCGTGTTGCTATTGAGTTGGTTGCCTGTAGTAGGCGACCCACTGACCTTGATGGCTGGTGTGTTTCGGCTAGCGTTATGGCGATTTTTAGTGCTGATGCTGATCGCCAAAGGTGGCCGTTATGCGGCTTTGTTGTTATTCGCTGATACGTTTTTAACGCCTTGGATACATGTATGAAGTTGATGTCTTTTTCACGAAGTCTGACTGCGGTATGTGCAGCATTTGCTTTCTCGACTCAAGCGGCTGCAACTGCATGGCAACCCGTGCCGCAATCGCAACTTGCCTATGTGCAGTTGGAGCAGGGGGCGGTGTTATTGTTGCTGGCTGACACATTTACGCCAATCAACACGGCGCAATTTCGTCAGTTGATCCGCGACGGTTATTACGATGGCGCAAGCTTTTATCGAGTCATCGACCAGTTTGTGTTGCAAGCCGGTTATTTAGATGGCGAAAAAGTGCCGGCGTCGGTTAAACGCCCGACAGCAACCAAAGCTGAATTCAGTTGGCCAGTTCCTGCGAGTTCTAAATACACCTTGGTGCAAACTCCTGATTTATTGGCCAAAGAAACAGGATTTCGCGCTGGGTTTGCCGTTGGGCGTGAAGGTACGCAAGAGTGGCTAGTGCATTGCCCGAATGTCGTCAATTTTGCGCGTAACGAACAAGCTGATAGCGCATCTGGTGATATTGCGATCATGCAAGGCCAAGCCCCGCGCCACTTAGATCGCAATATGTCGGTGGTGGCCCGAGTCATTTGGGGCCATGAAGCGCTGAATGCGGTTCGACGTGGCGATAAAGCACAAGGCGGTATGCTGGAGCAGCCAACGTCGCGTAGCCGTATCGTCAAGATGTCGATTGGCAGTGATTTGCCGGTAAGCCAACAAATTCACCTGGAAATGCTGGACACGCACAGCGAGGAGTTTTTGCTGCAGCTAGCCAAAGCACGTAAACGAGAAAATGCGTTCTATCAGTATCATGGGAATGGTCAGCTCGACGTGTGTTACCAGCAAATCCCCGTGCGCGTCCAAACAACGAAACCTGACAAACCTTAGCGTTCAGCGTAGAATAACCCCTTTAGCCTAGGCAATTGAAAGAGAGAATCACCATGGAATACGCGCTGACGCCCGCCGACGTACAAAACGTCAACAACCTCAATGCAGAACAGCGTTACGAATATTTGTTAAATGCCGTTGTCGATTTAGAACAAATTTGGATTTTATCTGATGGCGAAGGCTTTAGCGCGCTGGATGCCGGCGACGAGCGTTGCATTCCGATTTGGCCACACGCGGAACTTGCTCAGTTGTGGGTGAATGGCGAGCTGGCAGGATTTACACCCACAGCGATTGATTTGAGCACCTTCTTGGATAAATGGATCCCTGGTCTGGAAGGCGATGAGTTAATGATCGCAGTGTTCCCGCATCCAACTCAAGACGGCATCGTGTTAGAGCCAGTGGATTTACGCGACGCTCTTGAAGAAGCGATGCAAGACGACAACGCGCATTAAGTTGTAATGCAGTGCCTCACCTCTGAGGTGTTGCTCATTGCTTCAAACTCCCAAAAAGCCCCGAGTGGGGCTTTTGTTTTTCGCCAATCTTATTGTAAATACGACACTTTCTCATTTGTTGTTGATAATTATTCTTAATCGCACTAAAATGTAGTCACTGAGTTATGAGGTGTCTGATGTACATTTGTGTTTGCAAAGCCGTGAGCGACAAAAAAATTCGTCAGTTGGTGCAAGAAGGCGCTACCTCTATGCGTGAATTGAAACAATGCCTTGGCGTTGGCAGTCAATGCGGTAAATGTATTCCAGCAGCGCAAGAGCTACTCAGTGACACACTTGCGCAAGTCGCTCCCGTTTTTGGTGAAGCTATTCCTTGTACTGTGATTAGCCATCACACAGTCGCCTAATCATCCATAATTGTGGATAATTATACAGTTATTCAGCATTTCTATTATATAAGCTGCATTTCTTCAGCAAACGCGGCATAATATCGGCTTTTGTTGGCCGAGGTTATTTTATGACACATCCTATTCGAACTGTTGCCATCGTCGGCGGCACGCATGGCAATGAATTCAGTGGCATCTATTTAGAGAAACGCTACCGTGAACATCCAGAGTTAGTTGCCCGTTCGAGTTTTTCAGTTCGCACCTTGATTGCCAACCCTGAAGCGCACAAAGCTAATAAACGCTATCTGCATAGTGATTTGAACCGGCAATTTCGCACTAAAGACTTAACTGATCCGTCGCTAACCAACTACGAACAAAGCCGCGCCAAAGTAATTAATGCTGAATTAGGCCCGAAAGGCGCTGCAAAAACCGACTTTATTATCGATTTGCATAACACCACCAGCAATATGGGACCTTGTTTGATCCTGACGCAAGCCGGCGCTGTGTATAACTTGTTGGCGGCGTACGTGAAGATGAAAATGCCGTCGGCGGTCATTTCGCGCGATGAAGACCATTTTGCCGCAGAAGACCATGCGCTTTTGTGTACTGTTGGCACCTACGGGGTGATAGTTGAAGTGGGGCCGCAGCCACAATCGGTGTTGCGCCAAGACGTGCTCGAACAAATGCATGAAATGACACAACATATTCTGGATTTTATCGAGCTGTACAACACCAACCAGCTGCCTGAACTGCCGAAACGGACACCGGCGATCCGGTATTTACACAGCATCAAATTACCAATGAATGCACAAGGTGAGCGGATCGGCATGGTGCATAAGAATGTGCAGGACCATGATTACGAGGCGATCCACCCAGGTGACCCGTTGTTTGTGCTGTTTGATGGCACTGTGCTGCCATATGAAGGGGACACTGTGGTGTACCCAACCTTTATCAATGAAGCGGCCTATTACGACAACAACTTAGCCATGTCGTTTAACGAGCAGGTCTGGATTGAATTACCATAAAAAAAACCGGCGAAAGCCGGTTTTTTTATGGTAGACATACCAAGTAAGATTTAAGGGACTTTGCACACATACCTGTTCGTGTATTTTCGCCCGGCTCGCTGCTAAAACACTTGCTGCAAATGTGCAGGTTTCTTTTGAATCAGTTCAATGGCGTAATTGTCTGGATCACGCACAAACGCTATTTCCGTGGTACCACCTTTTACGGGGCCAGGTTCGCGGCTAATCACGCCACCACGCTCGCGGATTAAATCACAGGCTTGATACACGTTGTCTACTTCCAGCGCAATATGGCCGTAAGCCGTGCCGAGCTCGTAGCTTTCGACGCCATAGTTGTATGTCAGCTCCAACACGGCGCCGTCGGCTTCACTTTGGTAACCGACAAACGCCAGCGTGTATTTGTATTCGGGATTGTCTGACGTACGCAGCAACTTCATCCCTAAGATTTCCGTGTAAAACGCGATAGAACGTTCTAGGTTGCCAACTCGCAACATGGTATGCAGCATGCGCATGGGACTACTCCGTTTTTTCTTTAAATTCACACAGATCTTCAATCAAACAGCTGCCGCATTTGGGTTTGCGCGCAGTGCAGGTGTATCGACCGTGCAAGATCAGCCAGTGGTGCACGTCCAATTTGAATTCAGCCGGCACGACTTTCAGCAGTTTTTGTTCAACCGCATCGACATCTTTACCTGGAGCGAAGTTGGTTCTATTGCTGACGCGGAAAATATGCGTGTCGACGGCGATCGTCGGCCAGCCAAAGGCGGTATTCAATACGACATTGGCGGTTTTGCGGCCGACGCCGGGCAAAGCTTCGAGAGCTTCTCGATTTTCTGGCACTTCACCACAGTGTAAATCCAGCAACATACGGCAGGTTTTTATGACGTTTTCGGCTTTGGAATTAAACAAACCAATGGTTTTAATATACTGCTTTACGCCATCCACACCGAGGTCGAACATTTGCTGCGGTGTATTGGCGGCTTTAAACAATCCACGAGTCGCTTTATTGACACTGACGTCCGTTGCTTGTGCGGACAATAACACCGCAATGAGCAATTCAAACGGGCTGCTATATTCCAATTCCGTAGTTGGCTTGGGGTTGTTTTGACGCAGCCGCGACAGGATCTCGATACGCTTTTCTTTATTCATCGTAATACTCAAGAGCCGGCTTGGGTCACGCGCGCACGTTGCACCGTGCTCGCGGCGGCCGGTTGTTTGGCTTTACGCCGGGCTTCGATGGCATTTTTAGCGGCAATCACAAAGCCAAGAACCAAGAAGGCGCCGGGGGGCAAAATTGCCAGCAGCAAGTGGCTGTCACTTTGGTAGACGGTGATTTTCAACACTTTCGCCCAGTCGCCAAACAGCAGCTCTGCGCCTGCAAACAAAGTTCCTTGTCCCAGCACTTCGCGTACCGCGCCTAACGTTGCGAGGACTAAACAAAAACCAAGCCCCATCATCAGGCCGTCAAAGGTTGACGCCAACACACTATTTTTTGATGCAAAGGCTTCGGCGCGGCCAATCACCACGCAGTTTGTCACAATCAACGGAATAAAAATGCCCAGCGATTGGTACAGCTCAAACGTATAGGCATGCATCAATTGCTCGATTGCCGTGACCACAGCAGCAATGATCATCACAAATACCGGAATACGAATTTCGTTGGGGACTTGATGACGCACCATGGAGATCACCGCATTGGTTGCGGCGAGCACTAACATAGTGGCTAAGCCAAGCCCCAACGCATTGGTGAGCGATGACGAGGTGGCCAGCAGCGGACACAAGCCCAATAATTGCACGAGGCCAGGGTTATTTTGCCAAAGGCCTTGTTGAATGATCTGACGATATTGGCTCATTGAGCGCCTCCACACATCGAAGCTTCAAGCAGGATCTGCGGTTGTTGTTGGAAATACAAAGCAGCTTTTTTTACGGCTTTCACCACAGCACGTGGCGTAATAGTAGCCCCTGCAAATTGGTCAAACTCACCGCCGTCTTTGCGTACGGCGAAATGCGTGTCTTGGTCATTGTGCACGGATTTGCCAGTGAAACTTAAGATCCAGTCGTTTTTCGCCAGTTCAATTTTATCGCCAAGGCCCGGGGTCTCTTTGTGGGCGAGGGTCCGCACGCCAAAGACAGTGCCGTCAGCACCAACGGCGACCAGCAAATAAATATTACCGCTATAGCCATCCGGAGCGACCGTTTCTACAACATACACCGGTTTGCCGTCGACTTGTGTGCTGTACACCGGCACTTGGTTTGCGCCAAACACTTCGCTATTTTTCACTAGCCGACAGCTTGATAGCAAAGAACTAGTATCTGTTCCGGCAGGCAGGACTTGTTGCAGTGATGAAATTTTTTGTTCAAGCGCCTGTTTGGCAATTTCACCGGCCGTCAGTTGATTGACACCAGCCACCACAGCGACACAGGCTACAGCTGCAACGCCCAAGATTGCGGCATTTTTAGAAATAAATCGCAGCATGTTTAACCCCGTTTCGCGCTTTGGCCATACACGCGCGGTTTGGTGTAGGCGTCAATTAACGGTACTGATAAGTTGGCAAGCATTACAGCAAACGCCCAGCCATCTGGATAACCACCGACATTGCGGATTAACACGACCAACAGGCCAATCATGGCGCCGTAAATCAGTCGTCCTTTTGGTGTTGTTGATGCAGACACCGGATCTGTGGCAATAAAAAACGCTGCTAACATGGTGCCGCCGCTGAGCCAGTGGAACAGCGGGCTGGCAAAACGGTCGCTGTCGACCATTGCAAACACCAAAGCGACCAGCGTCATACTGCCAAGCACGGCAACAGGGATACGCCATTGAATGACACGCTGTTGTAGCAGGAACAAACCGCCCAACAAGAAACCTAAGTTGACCCAGCTCCAGCCAGTACCACCAAGGCCATCAAACACTGGGCTGGTTTGCGCTTCGCTGACTGTTTGTTTGGCGGCTACGGCGGTTCGCAAAGTATCGAGTGCTGTTGCCATGGTGCGACCGTCCACGTCCGAGCGCAATTGCGTCAAACTGTTGCCGCTGCAGCTATAGCCAGTAAAAATGGTGCAAGCAGCATCGGACACACTGACAGGCGTGGTTTGTAGCGTCAGTGGCGGTAACCAACTCGTCATTTGCGTTGGAAATGAGATCAGCAGCATCACGTAAGCAGCCATCGCCGGGTTAAACAGGTTATTGCCCAAGCCACCGTACAACTGTTTGACGATGATAATGGCAAATGCGGTCCCGATCACAATCACCCACCAAGGAGCGTAAGCGGGGATCGCAACGGCCAGCAACACACCAGTGACCAGTGCACTGTGATCTGACAATTTGGCTTGGATTGGTTTGCCACGTAGCTTGAGGACAGCGGCTTCACACAGCCAAGCTGTCACTACGGCTAAAGCAATTTGCACGAGCACACCCACACCAAAGAAATAACATTGGGCCGCGATGCCTGGGATACAGGCAAGCGCGACTGTGCGCATAATCACCGCTGTTTTGGCTTGGGAATGGTGATGCGGCGATGCCGCAATACGAAAACTCATGAAGGCTCCTGCGGATTCTGGGCGGCTTTTTTCGCTTTCGCGCGGGCGATGGCTGCGGCTATGGCTGCTTTTTTAGCATCTTCAGCGGAAGGGTTCGCTGCAACTGGCTCCGGTTGCGCCACAACTTGCGGCTCGTCTTGCGGCACAGGTGGCAAGACAGCGTCGGAGTCGGCGAGTGGTGGCTCGCTATCTGCCTGTGTAGGGTCAGTAGCGGCTTCGCTATTGCTTGCCGACTGCGCCTTTTTCGCTTTGGCGCGGGCGATAGCGGCCGCGACAGCCGCTTTCTTTGCATCGTCAGACGAGCAGCTCTGCGGCTCTACTGTGTTCCCAAGCGCTGGCGCGGCTGCCACCGTGGCGGCTTCGACTGAAGTTGATTCGGCTTCGCCACTGGCTTGGGCCTTTTTCGCTTTGGCACGGGCGATAGCGGCCGCGACAGCCGCTTTTTTTGCATCGTCAGACGAGCTGCTCTGCGGCTCTACTGTGTTCCCAAGCGCTGGCGCGGCTGTCACCGTGGCGGCTTCGACTGAAGTTGATTCGGCTTCGCCACTGGCTTGAGCCTTTTTCGCCTTGGCACGGGCGATAGCGGCCGCGACAGCCGCTTTCTTTGCATCGTCAGACGAGCTGCTATGCGGCTCTACTGTGTTCCCAAGCGCTGGCGCGGCTGCCACCGTGGCGGCTTCGACTGAAGTTGATTCGGCTTCGCCACTGGCTTGCGCTTTTTTCGCTTTGGCGCGGGCGATAGCAGCCGCGACAGCCGCTTTTTTCGCATCGTCAGACGAGCTGCTCTGCGGCTCTACTGTGTTCCCAAGCGCTGGCGCGGCTGCCACCGTGGCAGCTTCGACTGAAGTTGATTCGGCTTCGCCACTGGCTTGGGCCTTTTTCGCTTTGGCGCGGGCAAGCGCTGCGGCAATGGCGGCTTTCCGCGGATCTTGTTCGGCTCGATCATCTGCAGATAAGGTCGGCTCAGCAGACTGAATTATGTCTTGCTCAGCTGCGAGTTTGGCCGCTTGATAAGCTCGCGCTTCGGCTTTTTTACGTTCGCGTTCAGCCACTATTTCCGCATGTGTCAGCTCGGTTGTGGCTGCTTGTGTGCGGGCCTGAGCCTCAGCAATTTGTTGCTTTTGCTGATCTGCTAATTGTTGTTGTCGCTGTGCGGCTAGCTGCTTATTCCGTTCAGCGCGCTCTTGTTTTTCACGTTCTAAACGTTCTTTACGCGCTTCAAACCTTGCTTTGGCTTGTTCGGCTTTTAGCGCTTCGCGTTGCGTTTCACGAATATCGGCTTTGGCTACGCGATAATAATGCACCAGCGGAATTTCACTGGGGCAAACGTAAGCGCAGGCACCACATTCAATACAATCCTGCAGGTTGTGAGCTTGCAGTTGCGTGTGATCTTTGGCTTTGCTGTACCACAGCAGCTGCTGTGGCAGTAGGTTGACGGGACAAGCTTCAGTACAAGCGCCGCAGCGGATACAGTCCAATTCTGGTCCTGCAACCGGTAATTCTTCGTGAGTTGGCGCTATGATGCAGTTGGTGGTTTTCACCACCGGAATGCGCGCGTCGGGAAGGGTAAAGCCCATCATTGGGCCCCCCATGATCAAGCGCTGTGAGGGTTGTGGCTCAAAGCCGCATGCCGACAACAACTCGTGCACAGGCGTACCCAATAACGCATACATATTTTGCGGGCGACTTAACGATTGGCCAACCACAGTCACGACCCGCGAAATTAATGGGATATCTTCCAGCACGGCCTGCGCTATGGCAAATGCAGTACCAACGTTTTGCACGACGATGCCGATATCGATGGGTCTGCGCCCTGACGGCACTTCTTTATTGGTCAGGCGCTGGATTAACTGTTTTTCGCCACCTGATGGATACTTCACTGGCAGCGCACGGACAAACCAGTGATTTTTGCCTGCGACCGCTTGTTGCATGGCTTTGATAGCTGCCGGCTTGTCATCTTCAATACCGATTAACACGGCCTTTGGCTGCAATAATTGCGACAGGATCTCAATGCCTTGCACTATGGTGTCACTATGGTGCTGCATCAGCACGTCATCAGCAGTGATATAAGGCTCACATTCGACTGCGTTGATGATCAGATAATCGACTGCGGCGGCTGCGCCTGCTTTGATATGGCTTGGAAACCCAGCGCCGCCCATCCCGGCGATCCCTGCTTGTTGGATGCGCTGCAGAATCTGCGCTTTATCTGCATGAAGCATATCGAGCGCGTGACGAGGCCGCCATTGCTCTAGTCCATCTGGCTCCAACACAAAAACCGGTTCAGGTAAAGCGGATGGGTGAGCGGAAGGGTGCAAACAGATATCGACAATAGTGCCTGAGGTCGGTGCATGCACCGGCACTGCCATGGCGTTGTCGGCAGCAGTGAGTGCTTGGCCTTTTAACACATGGTCGCCGACTTTCACTAAAACTCGACCTGCTACACCAATGTGTTGCCGCTGCGGGATGTATAAACGAGCGGGCAGAGAATAGCTGTCTATCGGCTTTTGGCTTGTTTGCGTTTTACGTGAAGGAGGATGAATGCCACCGTGGAAATCCCAAATCCGACCTGCTTGAATTTGTTGAAAAAGACTAGGCACTTACTTCACCTCCACCACATGGACCGGGATACTTTGTAAATCCCACTTCCAGCGTTCCGCCGTGGTTTGTACTGGGCGCATTTCAATGCAGTTCACTGGGCAAGGTTCGACACACAAATCGCAGCCGGTGCACTCATTGCTTAAAATGGTATGCATTTGTTTTGATGCTCCGACGATGGCATCAACAGGGCAGGCCTGAATGCATTTAGTACAGCCGATACAATCTTCTTCGCGAATGTAGGCCACACGTTTTTCTTGTTTGTTTTGCGTTTGGTCCAAGCTATCCAACGACACGCCCATCAGATCGGCAAGTTTCTTAATTGTTGCTTCGCCACCCGGTGGGCATTTGGTGATGATATCGCCACCCGCAATGGCTTCGGCATACGGACGACAACCAGGATAGCCACATTGGCCACATTGAGTCTGCGGTAAAATGTCATCGATTTGGTCGACTAACGGATCGGCTTCGACTTTAAAGCGAATGGCTGCATAGCCTAAGATGGCTCCAAACACTAATGCCAGCGCGCCAAGCGCCCATAAAGCGGTAATCATATTAACCCCGAACTAAACCAGCAAAGCCCATGAAGGCCAACGACATCAGGCCAGCGGTAATAAGACCGATGGAGGCTCCTTGGAACGCTTTGGGAACATCGGCAGTGGCAAGACGTTCGCGCATCGCAGCAAACAAGACTAATACCAACGAAAAGCCCAAGGCGCCACCAAAGCCATACGCCACCGATTCGATCAAGCCATGGTTGGCATTGATATTCAGCAATGCAACACCAAGCACGGCGCAGTTGGTGGTGATCAAAGGTAAGAAAATGCCGAGAACGCGGTACAACGCTGGGCTGGTTTTATGCACCACCATTTCGGTGAACTGCACAACTACCGCTATCACCAAAATAAAAGTCAGCGTTCGCAAATATTGTAAATCAAGTGGGATCAGTACCCATTGTTCGGCGACGTAGCTGCACAAGGAGGCGAGAGTCATCACAAACGTCGTCGCAAGGCCCATACCCAATGCGGTATCGAGTTTTTTGGACGTGCCCATAAATGGACACAGACCGAGAAACTTCACCAACACAAAGTTATTGACGAGGATTGCGCTGACCAACAGCAACAGGAATTCTGACATTTTATATATTCCGCCGAGGCTCAGTGGATGAGACCGCCGGTTTGGCTAAACGGGCGGGGCGCTATTATGGTCAAAAGGCCGGGGTGAAACAACCCGGCCCATTGAGCTTGCTGAAGTTTTAACCACTCTGTGATATTACAGCGGTTGAGGTTTACCGATGTAATAGCCTTGAGTTCCATCAACAAACAGTGATTCCAACATGTGTTTTTCTTCTTGCGTTTCGACCGACTCGGCAAACACCGCAACCCCGATTCGATGGGCTAAGTCGACCATCAAACGCATGAAATATTGATTGTTCTTATCCTCATCGATGTGCCGGGTATAACTACCGTCCATTTTGATGAAATCAGGTTTCAAGTCACGGAAGAATTTAAACGACGTAATGCCAGTGCCGAACTTTTCCACTGTGATGCGCGAACCAGCGCGGTGCAGCATATCGATAAACCGTTTGCTGGTTTTTAAGTTCTGCTGCAGACCATATTCGGATATTTCAAATACCAGTCTGTTCGCCAAAGATGCATCTTTCAACAGTCGCCGTTCTAACCAGATCATAAACTGATCGTCATGCACACAACGCGATGATAAGTTGATGCCAAAATAATGGTCATACAGATTTCTGTTTTTAATCGTGGTCAATGCATGCTCAATAATGGCGCGGTCAACAGCAATGATCCGGTCCAGTTTTTCTGCCATCGCCAATAACGAGGCTGTTGGCAATAATTGACCTTCCGCTGTATGGAAACGCACCAAAATTTCTGAGTAGGTTTTGGCTGAACGATTGCTTGGTTGAATTGGCTGCGTCAACAAACTGATGCGATCGTTTGATAACACGTCATCAATCACAGCTCGCCAGTTCTGATTGCCATAACCGGCCGCCGTTTGATCTAACGAGCCATCGTCTTTGTGCAAGAAAAACGCATTGGTTTGCCGAGTTTGCGCCAAGCTGATCGCTGTATCGGCAATGGCGAGTAACTCGCCAAGTGGTTTGCCGGCTTCATATGTTACTAAGCCGGTATGGCCAATCGAATCTAATTCAGACAGTTTTTGGTATTCGTTGAAGCGACTTTGTACTTGCGAACCAAACGACTCTCCATCTTTTGGGCTGATCCGCGGTAACAACACACCGAAATCAGAACTGTTTAAGCGGTAGACACGGGAGTCTCGGAATCCTGATGCAATCTTTTGCACCATATCCGCCACTTGCGTGATGTAGCGGTCACCTTCTTGATAACCACGGCTTTGGTTGATGTTTTGCAATTCTGAACAACGAACGATCGCAAATACACCAAAGTCTACATGGCTGGCTTTGCGCAAATGTTCTTCATAATACTGCACGAAGCGATTGCGGTTCGGTAAGCCAGTTACCGAGTCTTTAAAGGCATCTTCAGTAAGCTGTTCGGCAGTGCGGTTCAGTTCGCTTTGTTGCTTCTGCGCAAACTCGGCGAAGCGATGCAGTGCCAATGTAATAGCTTCATAATCTTCAGGGAGTTCAACATCGCGGTAGGTTTCACCATTCTGCCGACTGATCAGATCAAGGTTTTCACTAACCAACTGACTAATAGTCCGATGTTGTAACCGGTTCAATACGGGTAACAATAACGCAGGAAGCAAAGCTAGTAATAATCCAATTAGCAGCAAAGTCATTAATTGGGATACAAAAACTTGATCTTGTTCATCAAAATTTGGCTTAAAGCGAATTTCCAAGCCAAGGGCAGGGGCACTTAACTGCCCAAAACGCCGCTCGAATCCAAAAATATCCTGAATTTGTTCTGCGGTCGATTTTAAGCTGGTCGCATTATTATGCTCATGCACCATATGGCCGCCGGTTTGTCGAACTTGCAGCAATTGCGGGTTCGCCATGGCGCGGATCTGTTGCACGAGCAGTTTAGAATCTTCATCCTGAAAATTCTTTAACAGCTGATTCAGTGCAAGCTGTTGATTATCAACAAGTTCATTGTGGTCTTGAGCTGCGTTTTTTGTCAGCTGCCAACAACTGACCGCCAGCAACACCACAGTTCCAATCACTTGGATAAGCCAAATTATGCGAAATTTATTCATATTGCTTCCGTGACCTAAGCCGATACGCATACAGCCATTAAAGGTAACAAAATGGAGATTATCCAATTAAAACAAAAAATTGGAAGAAAAGAAATCAATTAGGTGCAGTGTAACTCAGCATTCGTTCAGTTTGGCTGATTAATGAGGTATAAAGCAGATTTTGTGATGGCTCCCCAGGTTGGACTCGAACCAACGACCTACGGATTAACAGTCCGCCGCTCTAACCGGCTGAGCTACTGAGGAACAGAAAGGTATTTAGAGAAGTGGCTCCCCAGGTTGGACTCGAACCAACGACCTACGGATTAACAGTCCGCCGCTCTAACCGGCTGAGCTACTGAGGAACGATTGTGAAGTTGATGTGGCTCCCCAGGTTGGA
>DMYW01000008.1:0-23633 GCA_003482455.1 Rheinheimera sp.
CTAATCCGATATAGTGCCGATTCGAGTACTGTGCCTTTGGATTTGATCGGGAGATTGGCGTGTCGGAGCGCTTCGCACTGTTAAAACAATTCATTCAACAACAACTGAATGCTGTAGAGCCGTCGCTAGAGATGGTCAGTGGTGATGCTAGTTTTCGGCGTTACTACCGCCTGACTAGCACGACACCAGCGCTGATTTTAATGGATGCGCCGCCAAGCCACGAAGACGTCGCTAAATTTGTGCGCTTGGACTTGGCATTCGCTGCGGCTGGCTTGCCAGTACCGCAGATCGTTGCCCAAGATCTCGAACATGGTTTTCTGGCGCTGGAAGACTTGGGCGATCAGATGTTGTCGCAGCGGCTAGATGACCATGCGACGCGTTGGTATCAAGCAGCATTAGCCATGTTGCCCGCGGTGCGCAAAGTGCATCAACATACAGATTTGCCGAGGTTTGATGCTGCCTTTATTCAACGTGAGTTGGGAATTTTTACCGAGTGGTTTGTCGGAAAATATCTTGGCAGAGTCCTCAATTCAGCAGAGCAGCAACTACTCAATGACACTTTCCACATCATAGAACACAACCTGTTACAGCAGCCAATCGCCGGCATGCATCGAGACTTTCACAGCCGCAATCTGATGGTGTTGGCTGATGACTCGTTGGTGGCCATTGATTTCCAAGATGCGGTGCAAGGCCCTGTCTGTTACGACGCGGTCTCATTGCTGCGTGACTGTTATGTGCGTTGGCCAGATGCGCAGGTCTTAGAGTGGGCGCGTCATTTTTACCAACAATTACAGGCTGAAGGCTTTTATGCTGCAGGCTTTACGGCGTTTCAACGCGACTTTGATTTTGTCGGATTACAAAGACATATCAAAGTGTTAGGTATTTTTTGTCGGTTGAATTTTCGTGATGGCAAGGCTGGCTACATGGCTGATTTACCGCGAGTGTATGGCTATGTGGTGGATGTGGCTCAGCAGTATGCCGAATTGCAGCCGTTTGCGAGGTGGCTTGAGTCGCTTGTGCCACCTGCTTGGCAGGAGCAACGTCAATGAAAGCCATGATCTTAGCGGCCGGTCGCGGCGAACGGATGCGGCCATTGACTGACCATCTACCGAAGCCGCTGCTGCGCATTGGCGATCGTAGTTTAATTGAACATCATATTGCTCGGTTGGTTTCGGCTGGGATCCAAGACATAGTGATCAATCATGCATGGCTCGGTGAGCTGATTGAACGGATGCTCGGCAATGGCGAGCGTTACGGTTGTCGATTGCATTATTCCGCAGAAGGAGCGACTGGGCTTGAAACCGCCGGCGGTATTGCACGGGCCTTACCATTACTCGGTGAGGAGCCATTTTGGGTGATTAATGGCGATGTGTGGACAGATTATGTCATTGATCGCCATAAAAATTTACCGACGTCGATGCTGGCGCATTTGGTGTTGGTTTCGAATCCACCACAACATCCTTCGGGGGATTTTGGTCTTGCTCATGGATTGGTGTTACCACACGCGGACCAACAGTGGACCTTTAGCGGCATCGGTTTGTATCACCCGGCTCTTTTTGCCAATGTGCCTGCTGGTGTCGCTAAACTGGCGCCGTTATTACGCCAAGCCATGCACAATAGACAAGTGTCAGGCGAGATTTTTACCGGCATGTGGGCAGATATTGGTACGCCTGAACGTCTAGCGGACGCCAATGCTGATTGGTCGCGAGGGACCAATTGATGTGGGGAAAAATACTGGGTGGCTTGTTTGGCGCAGCAATTGCGAAAATCCCAGGTTTGGTGATTGGTATTGCGGTTGGCCATTGGTTTGATCGTTCGATGGGAAAGTCCTTCGAGTCCGCAGGCGGTTTTGCTGGACTAGGTCGAAACGACGCTGAGCAACAAGGCCTTTTTACCTTCAGTACTTTTGCCGTCATGGGGCATTTAGCCAAGGCGGATGGGATCGTGACGCAAGCGCACATTGACCGAGCACTTGGATTTATGCAGCAGCTAGGTTTGACGGCGGCTCAGCAAAAAGAAGCGCAATACGCGTTTCGGGAAGGCAAGTCTGCGGAATTCCCGTTGGTTGCGCAGTTACAGAAGTTGCGACAAGTGTATCGTTGGCGGCCGGATCTGCTGCAGCTGTTTTTGGAGATCCAGATCAGCATGGCATATGTCGACGGGCGTTTAAGCCAAGTCGAACTCGCTTTGCTGCAACAAGTAGCGAAACAACTTGGCTTCTCCGAACTGCGGTTACAAATCCTCTGTGGTCGCTTTGAAGCCGAAGCTCGATTTGCCAGTCGACAACAGGCTCAAGCAGACAATAACGCTTTGGCTGATGCGTATCAGGTGCTTGGTTTGGAACATACTTGCAGTGATACTGAACTGAAAAAAGCCTACAAAAAGCAGATGGCACAACATCATCCTGACAAGCTAATATCGCAAGGATTGCCTGCAGAAATGATGGAACTGGCCAAGCAAAAATCTCAACAAATTCAAGCTGCTTACGAACTGATCAAACAACAACGTGTACGTTAATCGCCCTTGTACCAGAACATAAAATACACGGCGCCAAGCAAACAGGCGCCGGCGTATAGATAATTCAGTTTAAAGGGCTCTTTCATATAGAGAACCGCGAAAGGGATAAACACGGATAAGGTGATCACCTCTTGTAGTATTTTTAATTGCGCCAAGCTCAGCACCTGAGAACCGATACGATTCGCCGGCACCATCAGCATGTATTCAAACAAGGCGATGCCCCAAGAGGCAAAAATAGCCACTAGCAGGGCAGAAGATTTCAGGTGTTTTAAGTGGCCATACCAAGCAAATGTCATAAAAATATTGCTCAGAATCAGTAGACCAACGGTTTGATAGATAGGTGGCATGCAGGCTCCTTGAAGTTGCAAGCAGTCTACCCCGCCAATACGTTATCGCAAAGCCAACCTTGCTAAAAGCCGATGTAACGCAACCAGCCCAGTACTTCTTTTTGCAACCATACATCATTTAAGGCGCTATCTTCAGGCCAATAACGTTGGCGGTATAACTCCTTGATTTGTTTACGAGTCCATTGAGTGCGCGTACGCAGACTGTTAAGGACATGGTCACCGTCACTATATTGCAGAATGTCCAGTGTCGGGACTTTATGGTCACTCATGGCTTTGATTGAGGCGAGTTCTGCGGTTGGTTCGCGCAGCATAGCGCCGACTAAGACCAGCGCTTGGGGTTGTTCGATCAGGTTTTGTGCCAGCAGTTGATTAACAACAGCGCCGCTATGTCCTTGCGCAACCAAAATGATTGCACCAGGTTGTTGTTTTGCTTGAGCAATCGCGGCAGCGATCCGAGTTTGAAGTTGCTTTAAATAAATGGCATCAGTGTCATCACCCGTTAAGCCATCATAGGCCGGCATCATCACCGACAGCGTGTGCCAGCCGTAATCCACTAAATCTTGTCGTAATGGGTCTATCGCCCGCGCTGCTGCGGCATGTTTACTACCGTCTGGCAATAACACGACAGTGCCTTTAACAAATGGGGTCATCGCCATTTTGTGCAACGCCAGCACCTGCTGCTCGCCATCTTTGAGCATGACAATCTCAGTTTCGGGATACTTTTGTTTTAAATCAGAAGCTTGCAATGATTCTTGGCTTGGCAATGAATCAGCATACAGCGGTAAACTGCCGGCAGAACTCCACAGCAAGCTCAATGCAATACCCCAGATCAATACAGATGGAAACTTCGACATAACTGGCCTCACTTGGCTGACTTAGTAGCTATCGGCCGACGCGAGGTTTTCTGAAGGTAAAAAAAAGCCGCCTATTGAGGCGGCTTTTCAGAATCGTCAACGATTAACGTTTTACAGATTCTTTGATTGAAGCAGTCACAACACCTTCGATGCGACGGTTCATTTTGTGGGCTTCTTTGCTGTTGCCTTTTGCCAGTGGTTTGGTGATACCGTAACCAACAGCTTTCACGCGTGCAGCGTCGATGCCGTATTTCTCGACAAGGATCTTCGCCACTGCGTCAGCACGACGTTGAGACAGACCCATGTTGTACTCTGGAGTACCTACGTTTGACGCGTGACCACCGATTTCGACGTCAGTGTTCGGGAAACGTTTCAGGAAGTCTGCTAAACGTTCGATATCTGCATAGTAGCTTTCTTTAACAACAGAAGAATCGTTATCGAATTGTGCGTTCAGAGAAATAGTGACTGATTTCTCCATGAAGATTGAACAGCCGACTTCGTCAACTTTATCAACCAGTGGAGTGTCTGGGCACTTGTCTTTGTCATCCGTCACGCCGTCTTTATCCGCATCACCGATCACCGCAGGTTGTGGTGCTGGTGTTGGTTCTGAAGCTGCTGCAGCACCAAAAACGTAGGTTAAACCTAATTTAGCACCTGCATCGGCGAAGCCTTTGCTGATACCTTGGTGACGATCTAATTCAAAAGAAACTGCTAGGTTGTCATTGAAGAAATAGTTAGTACCGATACCAAAAGTTGCCGCTGATGCAGCTTGGCCGGTCGTGATATTCTTCACACCACCAACCAAATACACTGGCCATTCGTTCAGGTTATAGATCAAATCTACACCAGCGCGGTTGCCTTTAACGGCTTCGCCTTTGTAGTTATCTAAGCTTTGACGAACTAATTCAGCACGAATACCCCAGTTCTCAGAAATGTTATAACCGATGCTGAAACCGGCACCGTAATCGTTATTCTGGAATTGCCAGTCTGCAGAAGTGGTTTTATCGTCGTAGTCTGGTGCGTAATATTCTGTGAATACAGAACCAAACACGCGGTCTTGTAATTGAGCACCAGTTGGGGCTGCAACTACAGAAGTTGTCAGCAGTGCAGCCAGAATGGCGATTGCGCTAGTCTTCAGTTTCATCCTTATTCTCTCCTTGGGATTCGAACCCGCCAATTTTAAGGGATTTGCGATAAATAAACAAATAAAGTGAGGATTTTTCAGCCAATCCTGCTATTTTTGTCGGCCATTTTCTTGTTGGACGGCTAATTTAGCGGTTTTACATGAATCGTTAGTGAACCTAAAACGGGCACTCACTGCTGAATTCCAACCATTGCTGACTAATCGGATGGCGAAATTTCAGCCAAGCGGCATGCAGTTGCAGCCTCGGTGCGGCTGCGAGCCCGGCGGGACTCGCATAAAACTTATCACCCAGAATAGGGTGGCCAAGCCATTGCATATGTACCCGCAATTGGTGTGAGCGACCTGTGATTGGCTTGAGCTGGACTCGTGTTGCGGTGCTTTCACGTTCTAACACTTGAAACGCGGTTAACGCATGTTTGCCATGTTCAAAACAGACCATTTGTTGTGGCCGATTCGGCCAATCGCAGCGCATTGGCAGCTCAATGCGGCCGCATTGCTGTGCGACCACACCTTCAACTCGCGCTATGTAGTGCTTCTCGGTCAACCGTTTTTCAAACTGCAGATTTAGGTGTTTTTGTGCCTCATGGCTCAGTGCCATTAGCACAATGCCCGACGTTGCCATATCCAAACGGTGCACGATACGAGCTGTCGGATAGACGCGACGCACACGCAGCTCCAAGCTATCCTGATGTTCTGTTAGGCGCCCCGGCACCGTTAACAAGCCGCTTGGTTTGTCCAAAATAATCAGCGCATCATCTTGGTAGATGATGCGCAGGTAGGGCGTCAGTGGCGGCTGATAACTTTCCAGCATTAGTCGTGGTTCACCACGATCACGCGGATCGCGTCAAAGCGCAAACGCGCTTTATGCAGATAGGTTTCCGCTTGTTGACGCACAGAACGCAGATGAGCGATCTCTTCATCACGAACCAATGGATTGACCTTTTGCAATGCGGTTAAGCGCTCAATTTGACCATCGAGCGACTGTTGCATTTTTTGCAGTGCATCTTGTTGCAGCTGAGCTAACTGAGCATGTGCATAACTTTCCGCTTTGGCAATCAATGGATGAATGGCAGTTTGCAGCGCCGACACCAATTTGGAGGCCACTTGACGACCAATTGGTTTTAGTTGTCGGTTGAAGTTATCAAATGGCACGTTTGGCGCTAAGTTCTTGCCAGATTTTTCTAGCAACAAACGGATCGGTGTCGCCGGTAAATAACGGCCTAATTGCAATTCTGCAGGCGCTGATGCTTCTGGAATAAACACAAATTCAACGAAGTAAGTGCCGGCAGGTAATTGTTTGTTTGGCAGAATTGCTGCAGAACTATTGCCCATTGCGCCATTGCTGATGATATCTAGGGTGCCCAGCACCATCGGATGCTCCCAGCTCAGGAACTGAATGTCTTCTTGGGCCAGCGCCGTGTCGCGGTCAAATGTCACCGACACACCGTCGTCGTCAAGGCCTGGGTAATGCCCCTGCATTTGCTCGCCCGGCGTCAGGATGATGCTAGTGTCACTGCGATCTTCTTGGTGAACACCCAAAATATCCCATGCTTTGAGCATATAAAGTGGTAGGTCGGTAGCTTGGTCTTGCGTGCGAATCGCTTCGGCCAGCAGCGCTGCTTCACCGCGACCACAAGAATTGAGCTCCAACAACTGGTCGCGGCCTTGCTCCAGTTTTTGTTTTAATGCTTGATTCAATTCGTAGCTTTTGCCAATCAATGCTTGGGTTTCAGCACTGTCTGGCTGGCCAGCAACAATCGCGGCTAAAAGGTCGTCAACGACTTCCTCATAGACGGCTCGACCGGTTTGGCAGGTGTTCTGGAAGGCCTGCAATGCCTGATGGTACCAGTCCAGCAGCACTTGTTGTGGTTGTCCGACAAAGTACGGTAAATGGATCTGAATATCTTGCGTTTGACCGATCCGATCTAAACGGCCAATCCGTTGTTCCAGCAAATCCGGATTCAGTGGCAGATCAAACAACACTAAATGGTGTGCGAACTGGAAGTTACGGCCTTCACTACCAATTTCCGAGCAGATCAGCGCCTGCGCGCTTTGATCGTCTTGGGCGAAATAGGCGGCTGCTTTGTCACGTTCGATGATCGACATGCCTTCGTGGAACACGGCGGCACGGATACCTTCTTTGACGCGCATTGCTTCTTCTAGCGCAATTGCCGTGTCGGCGTGGGCGCAGATGATTAAGAACTTGCGGTATTTGTGCTGTTTAATCAACGCGATAACAGCTTCCACACGCGGATCGAACTGCCACCAGCTTGATTTACTGCCTTCAAATTCTTGGAAAATGCGCTCTGGGAATAACAGAGTTTTGGCTTTTTGCTGCAGGCTGTCACCGCTCATAAAGGCGGTTTGCACCTTAATGGCGTTTTGATATTGCTCAGGCATGGCCAGCGGCAGCAAATTGGCGACTCGTTTGGGGAAGCCGGCGATCGCAGCGCGTGTATTGCGGAACAAAATGCGGCCTGTGCCATGACGGTCCAATAACTGGCTGATCAGCTGCTCGCGCGCTTGTTCTGGGGCCGAGCCTGTTAAGTCGGCTAACAAGCCTTGGATGTCTGACTCTTGCAGCAACGAAGTTAGTTTAGCTTCGTCATCTGCAGTCAAAGCTGCGTCACTTAACAATGTGCGCGCTAGGGTAGCGACGGCTTTGTAGCCTTGTTCTTCGGCAACAAACGCCGCGTAGTCATAAAAACGCGCCGGGTCGAGCAGGCGCAAGCGCGCAAAGTGACCTTGATGGCCCAGTTGATCTGGCGTAGCCGTTAATAGAATCAAACCCGGAGTATCGGCGCTGAGTGCTTCGATGCGCTGATATTCGGTGCTCGCAACGCTATCGGTCCACTGCAAATGGTGCGCTTCGTCCACGACCAATAAGTCCCAGTGGGCTTCCAATGCGCTTTCAAACGCCGCTTTTTTCCGGCATAACAGATCGAGGCTAATCAGCACTAATTGTTCTGTTTCAAATGGGTTGCCACCGTCGTTGGCGGCCTCCGTGATGCGTTCTTCGTCAAAAATGGCAAACTTTAGATTAAAGCGGCGCAACATCTCGACGAGCCATTGGTGTTGCAGAGATTCAGGCACCACGATCATCACGCGTTGCGCCAGGTTGCACAGCAACTGTTGATGGATAATCAAACCGGCTTCGATGGTTTTACCCAAGCCCACTTCATCGGATAGCAACACGCGAGGCGCATGGCGGCGCGCGACTTCATTGGCAATGTGCAATTGGTGCGGGATCAAACTCATGCGGCCACCGACTAAACCGCGCAAATGGCTTTGTTGTTGCTTGGCCATTTGTTGCCAGCTTTGGAAGCGCAACGTAAACCAGTCAAAACGGTCGATTTGGCCTGTAAATAAACGGTCTTGTGGCTGGCTAAAACTAATAAAATGATCGAGGAAGGTTTCGCGCAGCGCGACCATTTCGCCGGTATCGGTGCGTTGGCCGTGGTAAATCAGCGATTCGTGTTTTTCTTCAACTTGTTCAATAACAATGCTGAATTCATCAGCGCTTTTGACCGTGTCACCCGGATTGAATTTGACGCGAGTTAATGGTGCTTGAGCCATGGCATACAGACGTGATTCGCCACTTGCTGGGAACAACAAGGTCACCATCCGACCTTCAATTCCCACTACCGTACCTAATCCTAAATCGGATTCGGCATCACTAATCCAGCGTTGTCCAAGTGCAAAGTTCATCGTGTTCCTGCCAGTTGGTAAAAAAAGGGCGCTATGGTACTGAAAAACCAGCGCAGTTGCACTGTGCTGCAGGCGAAAAATTTCCATCGCGCTACAGCTGAATTTTTGTCATGCGATTGTCATCCAATGCCGTGCATCATGCTCTATGTTTAATATAACAACCTGATTTCTTTGGTTGTTTCCGCAAGAAAGGAGATGCCTATGGCGCGCAGGAAACTGAAAGATAAGAAGATTTACGTCCTCGATACCAATATTCTGCTGCACGACCCGACCGCGTTTTTAAACTTCGAAGAGCACGACGTCGTCATTCCAATGACGGTGTTAGAAGAATTAGACCATATCAAAGACAAACACAAAGATGTCAGTCGAGATGCTCGAGTGGCGATCCGTTCATTGGAAGATACCCTCAAAGATGCCTCGCCGGAGCAAATGCTGCAAGGTGTTGATTTGCCGTCTTACGGTGATGAAAAAGTGCGCGGCCGCTTGTTTATCGTCAACGACCACCACATCAGCGATCAAATTCCCGGATTGCCTGGCGGGGAGAACGATCATCTGATCATCAATACCGCGTTGTTTTTGCAGCGCGAAAAAGCGCCAACCAAAGTGGTGCTGGTGACCAAAGACATCAATATGCGCCTGAAAGCCAAAGGTGCTGGCCTGAAGTGGGTCGAGGACTACCGCACCGACCAACTGATCGACGACGTCAAGTTGTTGTACAAAGGCTTTTATCGCGTCCCCGGTGACTTCTGGAGTCAAATCAAAGATTGCCAAAGCCAGCAAGAAGGCCGCGAAACTTATCATTATTTACCGCGCAACTTGTTACCGTCGGCCTATATCAATGAGTTTATCGTCGATGAGCATGAAACCTTTGCTGGGCGTGTCGTGGAGATTAAAGACGATCGCATCAAAGTGCTGGATATCGGCATTGAGCGGCTGATGCACAAACATGCGTGGGGCGTGCATCCGAAAAACATTTATCAAGCGATGGCATTGTACGCGTTGCTCGAACCGTCGATTGATTTGGTGATTTTAACCGGCCCTGCCGGTTGCGGGAAAACCTTGTTAGCTTTGGCGGCGGCGCTGGAAATGGTGATTGAGCGCGGTATGTATGACAAAGTCATTGTCACGCGCAATACACCAGAAATCGCTGAATCTATTGGCTTTTTGCCGGGTTCGGAAGAAGAGAAAATGGCGCCTTGGCTGGCGGCTATTACCGATTCACTGGAAGTGCTACATAAGTCTGATGAACATCCGCATGCGTCAGTGAATTACATCATGGAAAAAGCCAATATCCAGTTTAAGTCGATTAACTTTATGCGCGGTCGCAGCATTCAACATTCGATCGTTATTTTGGATGAATGTCAGAACCTGACGGCGGCGCAACTAAAAACCATCATCACGCGTTGTGGTGAAGGCACTAAACTGATTTGCTCGGGCAACTTGGCGCAAATCGATAGTAATTATCTAACTGCAGTCACCTCGGGTCTTACCTATATAGTGGAGCGATTTAAGAACTTTGAAGGCAGCACAACGATTAACTTAAGTGGCGTGGTGCGCAGTCGTTTAGCGTCGTTTGCTGAAGCGAATCTGTAGCGCGTTGCTGCGTCCCTTGCAGATTGACTTGCTTTGCTAATCCGCTAGGCTAGTCAATCTGCCTCATTATGGATTGCTGTCGCTGTGAGAATTAAATCTTGGTCGTCGTTATTGTTTGTGTTGTCACTGTCGCTCATCTGGGGGGGCGGCTACTGGTTGTGGCATCAAACAGCGATTTGGCAGCAACAACAACACAAAACTGAACTTAGTTTACAAGTCGAACGTGCCGACGCTTTGCTCAGTCAGTGGCAACAAAACTATCAACTGCATTTGCAGTACCTGCAACATGACCTCGACAGCATTACACCGCTAAATACCGACAGCCCGCTGCTTGATCCATGGGCTGAACTCAGTGACAAAATTCAGCATACATTGTGGCCTGACCCATTACTGGCGTACGGTTGGTTGGATCAAGATGGTAAAGCACTGCATTTAAGCCAACCGATGGCCAGTGCATGGTTGGCGCAAAGCACCTTACCGGAACTGGAACTGGGCGAGGCCAAAGCACAATTTGGTAGCCCACAAATTTACAGTCGCAAGTGGTTAGTGCCGGTGTATTTGCGCTTTCGCCAAGGCCATTTGGTACTTTGGATCTCGCTCAAACCCTTACAAGATCAATTGCAGGCTTTGCTGCAACGCACCCCTGATGCCAGCTGGTTGTTGGTCGGCGTGGATGGTTTTTTACAATCACCCAGCCCAGCACAGTCGCTGTTAATTGATAAGCTAGTCAGCCAAAGCAGCGAGGAGAAACTACTGCGGTTCGCTTTAAAGCGTCCACCTGTGCCACTCGAATCTGCTTTGCAGACGTTTGATAGCACAGCAGCCTGGCCGGAAACGGCGTTAATGCAAGCGATGCGCAACAGTTCGCGTGGTTTTTTACCCAACTACGCAACCAACTATTTGGGGCGACCCGCTTTATCGGCATGGCAATGGCACGACCAATGGCAAGCCTATCTGGTGGTCGAGCGTGATGGTGTGAAGTTAATCGCCGAGCAAAAGAAACGACAACGTTGGTTGTTGATGTTACTGGGGGGCAGCAGTGTATTGCTGACCATTATATTCGCACTACTGCAGCGCAGCGTGCGGCGTCAGCAACGTCGTCATCAACAAGCGTTGGTGGAGCAAAGTTTTCATCAGGTTGAACCCGCCGAGCTCGCGGAGGCACTTGAACACGCCGAAGCCGAGCAGCTGAATCGTTTTCCGGAGGCGTCGCAAGCTCATACTTTATTGCAAGCTTGGTTAGATCCAACGACGACGGCCCAGACCTTGCGTCAGATGACTCAGGCTTGGTTGGCGCGTCATCCATCCCACCAAGGACCGCAACCGCTGTATGCGCTAGCCTTACGTGCGCCGTTATTTCAATTAGTGCAGCGCGTACAACGCCAGCATCCCAAAGCAGAGGTGTTGTTAGATCTGCATGCTGACGTGCCCGAGTGGCTACTGTTGCCGTGGAGTACGTTACCGCTGGTGCTCGAATTTTTGTTGCTCGACGCGCTCACTCGCAGTGTGTCGCAACGCGTGAAGGTGCATGTGGTTATGGCTGAACAGCAACGACTGCGTTTCGAAATTATCGATGACGGGACTTTGTTATCAGAAGGGCAATGGTTGTCAATGCTGCACAGTGCAACGGAGCCAACCAGCCAAGCGGCCGTTGATTTTGTGCAGATCCAAGAATGGGTCGCGGCGTTGCAGGGGCAATTGTCGGGACACAGCCAAGCCGACAATCGATTGTTATTGACGATCCCTGCTCAGCCACTGGCGACCCAGTCTGCGCGGGACGAACTGCAAGTGGTAGATGGCGCCGCTATGTTGTTGTGTCCAGCCGGCGATGCACAGCAAGCCTACACTCGGCTTTTGCGAACCATGGGGCTGCGATTAGTCCCTCTAGATGACGCCGAGCAATTCCTGCAGTGGTGTGGATCACAACACGATCATCAGCTTGATTATTTCATCCTCGATGAAGGATTTGTGCAGCATGACTGCGAGCTGGCAGGAAAAATGGTGGCTGTGGTACGGCGCTATTTCCCTAACGCATCCTTGATGTTATTGGTCAGTGATAGTGAGTCTTGGCTGGCGTTACAGCAAGAGCTGCAGGTGCAGCTGCTGGAAAAGCCGCTGTTGCTTGAGAGTTTATCGCTCGCATTACAATCCTCGGCGGCTGAGACTTTCCGACCTTTTACGCGGCGTATTTGGCTTTATCAGCCAGATTCGTTACAGTACTGGTATCAGGAACAGCAATTGCAGAATCAAGGCTATGTGGTTCAGCCGCTGCGCAGTTGGCCTGAGTTACCCGCCTACACAGCCGATGATTTATTGATGTTGCCGCTGACGGAACGGGTGATGCTCAGTGAACGAATTGATGAACACCAAGTGATCTGGACCTGCCCAGAGCAGATGTTGGTAGATGATCTAGCGGCTGATTTGTTGCTGTGGCCAGTAGAACTTGGTGGAGTGGAGCTTAGCCACCTGTTGTATCAGGCCTATAGTCGAGACCTCTAAATGAAAAAACACCAAGGCAATCCATTGGTACAGGAATACCGCCGCAGCAGTCGGCGTGGTTGGTTCTTGGTGCTGACTTTAAGTCTAGCCTTGGGCGCGATTAGTTTTGTGCATCAACATCAGCAACGCATCGACGCTCGTCAACAGCTGCTCAATGTGGTTACGTTGGATTTACAGCATCAATTACAACCTTATTTTCACTTGCTGAAAACCCTGCAGTTAGATGCCGGCCTGTATTTTAATCGTGAAGAGCCTATTGATAAGATTGAACAAAATCAGTTGCTTGTGCTAAATGCGGACGAGAAAAACAATTTGCTGCCTGCTGAAATTAACATGTTGGTTGGCATGAAAGGGCAGCTACAAGCATTTTCACACAGCGTGGCTGGTGTCAAACAATTGGGCTATCGCAGCCAACGTGGTTATTGGTTTGATGCCGCCCCCATCGAATCGAATCGCCGTGAACAAATGCAGCAGCTGACGGCACCACTAGATCAACTCAATACGAAGTTAACTGATGTCAGTAGTTGGGCAGTTAATTCGGCGCGCGATGGCATCGCAATCGCGGTACCAGTTCGGCATAACAGCTTATTGGGCTATTGGGTGGTGCAAATCGATTTGATTGCGTTACTTAAAGAACTTAATCAGATTGAAAATCATGCTTCGATCATTTTAATGAACGATAAAGCGGTGCCTTTATTGACGGTGCAAGACGCGCAATTAGTGGACAATAATTACGATGGCTTGCACCAAAATGATATTTTTCAGGGGATCAGTGGCACACCATTTCTGTTGCATGTGCAGCCGGATGGTGCAGAGTCTGTCCGTGGAGCCTTGTGGTCATTTCTAACGCAGTGGTTGTTGTTCTTAGTGGTGTTAACTCTGCTGCATCTATACCAACGTTATCGCTTCAAAAAGAAAGTGTTAGGTCCTTTTGCGCGACTGGTCACTCACTGGAATCGACTGGAGCGGGGCGATGCGGTGGGCGTTCGACACGTGCCTACCGAGTGGAAACCGTGGTTTGAACAAGCTGACCGTATCGCTGAACAAGCTAAAGATCGAGAACAGTAAACTGCTGGTTGCGTATCTCATCGAGATAATCAGGGTTTGGATAACCGATTTTCGCTTGGGCAGGGCCTGTGGCATCTATGAGTAACAAATTGAAACTCTGATGCGGGATCGCTACTTCATCACGAATGGGCGGAATGCGTGCGCCGACCATTGCGTGGTCATCGAAGTAAATTAATGCTAACGGTAACCTAGGGAATATCTGCCGCATAATCGCCGCCCACAACACGGCTTTACTGTCACAATCACCTTGGTTTTGGAAAATGACCTCGATTGGTGCGCTGTACCCTACTCCTGGCGAAGAGCGGCGATCCTCTAAATTCTGATACGGGATCTGTTCAACCCAACTGGTCAAGCCAGCCGCGACCTGCCTGATATTCTGATTGCCGTAAAGGCCAACAAAAGCCTGTGCTACGGGCGCTAAGTCTTGCTGGGCTTGGCGGAAATGGGCTGGGTGATCTTGCACCACCCAGGTCTTTTGGCGGGAGTCGTCTTGGAAGCGATACTGATGTTTCGCCAAATATTCATTAATCAGACGCTGTTGCTCTGTGGCGAGTCGTTGTTGTAGATCGGCAACTTTGCGCGAGTCCGAGCCATTCACTTCGATGCGAAGCGGTAAGTTCGCTGGGGAGAACTGCAGGCGGACACCCGCTTGTGGTTGGCTAGCGGCAAACCGCATCATGCCATTTCGAACGTATTGTTCCGCCAATTCTGGGCGGTAGCGGATGCGTGTCCGATAACGCTCTAGCAGTTGATTATCTAAACTAAAACTTAAGGTTTTGCCGTCTAACAGGGTATAGCTGAACTGTTTGGGGGCTGCTGACAACAGCCAAGGCAACCCCAAGCAACAAAGCATCACTAAATACTTCATGAACCTTTCCGGCGAGCTCGACGCAGATAAGCCAAGCCTAAAAGCAGGATTGAAGAAAAGCCAGCAGAACCGGCAGATTCTTCAACAATCACCACATCGCCACGACTGTCTGACCATTGATCTTCCAGTGGCATCCGATCTAACACTGCGGTGTCGTTGCCCGAGATCTCCGCCAGCAACTGGCCGGACTGTGCGTCGCGCAGTTGGATGCGCATCCAATACATGGTGCGAGATAAGTTTTTCAAATCGGCGGTAATTTCGAACCAATCAGTGCGGCTGCCGCCGTTGAGTTCAAAAATAGAACTGGTGTGGATAATCCGTTCATAGCCGTTATTGATCAAGCTGTAGACGGCGTAAACAGGGTGACGGCTGTAACTAGAATCGGCATCAAAACGGACGCGGATTTGGCTGTAATAGCCATCGCCATCATCATCGCGGCGCAGCGTTAAATCGATACTTTGGAACCAAGCGGTGCTGCTATAACTTTGCACCATGGCCTGACTGTATGATGCAGTAGGGACTTTGCTTATGTCGACTTGAACGTTGTTAAACCGTTCGGTGGTGGGTTGCAATTGTTCGGGAATTTCAGCGGCACACAGTGGTAAACTAACCGCAAAACATAAACTCATCAAATAGCGCATCATCGGGTCCTCCGTGCGTGTTTCTTTGATGCTGGCAAAGTTGGCTGAATTGATTCTGAATCGGCCACAACAAAAAGGCATAAAGCATGAAATTGGTTCTGTCGGTGCGCGTTGAGCAGACCGCGCTGGCGATTGATATTTTAGCGGCAAAAGCACCCGCCATTTCCAAAAGTAAACTCAAAGATGCCATGGCCAAAGGTGCTGTGGCGCTCAAGCGTGGCAAAGTCACCAAGCGGTTGCGTCGTGCCCAAGCGGAAGTGCTGGTCGGTGATGAGTTGCAGCTGCATTACGATGACGACATTTTGAGCCGCCCAGCACTGGACGCATCACTCGTGCTGGATGCCGGTGACTACAGTATCTGGTACAAACCACCAGGCATGTTATCACAAGGCAATGAATGGAGTGACCATCTGGCGTTGCTGCGTGTCGTTGAACAACATTTTGCACAAAAACGCCCGGTGTTTTTAGTGCATCGTTTGGATCGTGAGGCCAGTGGCTTGGTGATCATTGCCCACAAGCAAGCGTCTGCCGCCGAGTTTAGTCAATTGATCCAAGAGCGGAAAATTCAGAAAACTTACCATGTGCAAGTCAAAGGCGTGCTCAGTGACGCCTTGCGATTGGCTGGTGTGGTCAACGAGCCATTGGACGGTAAGCCCTCAGAAACAAGGTTTAGCGTGTTGCAACAGCAGCTACAGCCGGCCCGCACTTGGCTGTCGATTGATTTGGTCACAGGGCGTAAGCACCAGATCCGGCGGCATTTTGCGGCGATTGGGTACCCTGTGATGGGCGATCCTATGTATGGCAAAAACAATCAGGACCCTGCAGGCTTGGCGCTGCAGGCGGTACGACTTAGTTTTAAATTGAAAAAATCAGCGGCAATGACAGTGGAATTACCGCTGCAATTCCACCGGTTCGTCCCTCAATAATTCAAACTGTAGCAAGCCCAATTGCACGGCGTTATCGATATCCGAACGGACGTTTTCGGCCAGCCAACTGACAGGCGAAGCTTGCGTGCTGCTGGCCCGTATATGTTGGATCCGCTTCGGTACGGCTAGATGAGCCCAGCTTGACCAGACCAGTTCGCGAACGCCTTGCAGCGCTTGCACGGACCAGTTAAACCCTAATAATTGCTGCAAATCAGCAGAAAAAACATGGAAGCCAGTCGCCATCGGTAACCGAAGCGCAAAGCGATGCAGGGTTTGTTGCAACAGTTCTGTCAGTGCTGAGCTGTCATCGACATTGGCATATAACCAGAAGGTATCTGTGTGTACCGTGTAATTGGTGACGACTTTGGTTGGCAACTCTTGCAATAGTTCTTGCCAAATATGTCGTACACGATATTCACCAAACAGTTGTTTGCGTTGGCTGACTTGTTCTAATTGAATTGCGATCAACAACTGCGGTTGCTGATTGTGCTGCTGCACTAGGTGCTGACAGAAACTGGCCCAACTTTGCATGGAGGTTTTGCGCTCGGGCGCCTGCAGTTGTCGGCGTTGTCGCCACAATCGGGTCGTCGCCAGCACGACCAATACCAATGCACTGCTTAACACTAAATTGAGTAGCTGACTCCAAGCAGGGGCATTCGGCGTTGGCTGTGCAGGAGGCAGTGGTTGCTGCTTAAGCTGTTCTTGCAATCCATCGAGTTTAAATTTTTCTTGTTGTTGTACCCAGCGAAACCGTAGCTCTGAGGCTTTTTGTTGTGCACTAAAGGCTTGCTGCCAGTTATTTTCTGCGGCGCGCAGCTTCGCTAGTGCATCGAACCATTGCTGCTGTAAATACAAAGGTAGTTTCTCTGGCGTTTGTAACGCGTTCATATAGGTATTGGCTTTTACCAAGTCTTCACGCTCGAGCAATTGGCCAACCAAGGCCAGCGACACTTCTGCCGACATCGTGAGTTGGCTTTGTTGTTGGTACAACTGCAATGAGCGCTGCAATAAGTCTTCTGCCGCTTTAGGTTGGTGCTGCACATCGGCTAGCATGCCTTGCATGTAATAGACTTGCGCCATCAATAGAGGGTCGCTTTTTTGCTGCTCTGTCAATAACTTGCCTTGTTCTACTTCGGCGCTGGCAGCAGCGATATCACCACGATTTAAATAACAATCGGCTAAATTCAGCGCAATGGTGACCAGTTGCGACGACAATTTTTCATGTTGGTAATACTCACGCGCTTGCAAAAAGTGGCTGATTGCTTCGTCATATTGCTCTAGCTTTTGGTAGGCCATGCCAAGTCGCAGCTCAATAGACCCAACTTGCGCGACTTGCTGGGTTGATTTCGCCAAACTAAGGGCTTGCGACAGCTGGCGTTGCGCTTCGTTGTAGTTGTTCTGTTGCAACACCACTCGACCAAGAATTAATCGCGAACGGATCTCTTGGCTGGGGAGTTGCTGACGCAGTGCTTCGTCGACGGACAATCGCGCATAACGGCCCGCTTCATCGAGATCGCCCAGTTGATTGAAGGCTTGGGCGAACGTTTCATAAAGGCGCGCCCGTACTTCGTTAATTTCAGCTTGGGTTAGATGACTTAACTGTTGTTCTGCTTGTTGCAAAACGTCGATGGCCTTGCGCGTATCACGAAACAAACGGCCATAAATGCTGGCTTTTTCTAGCAGTAATTCATAGGTTAGATTGGGTTCGGTAGATTTTTGGAGCGCCAAATTGACACTGGTCAGGGCGGCTTCTTTATTCCGCAACTCGTCGTGAGCTATCGAAAGCTTATACAAATCAACAGCAGACAACTGTTCCGCGACTTGATTGCTGTATTCGTCGACCACGGCTTGGGCATTGTCGCGCACCACACTGAGATCGACTCCAGCGACGGCAGCGAATAGAGCTGCAGGGTAAAGCCAGCAAGCAGCGATGAATCCTTGTGACCACTTCATTACATCGGACCTTGGCGTTGCGTTTGATGAATTATTTTGACCAGTTCCTGTTCTAAACACAACTGCGGATTGGCGTTCCAGCAGCAAAAGCTGTAATGTTTTCAGCAATTTGGTTCACCAGCCGCTGTACTGCACTATCCGCTGCCCAAGCAACGTGTGGGCTCAACAGCAGATTGGGAAGGTTTGCGCTGATCACAGGATCGTCGAGCGGTGGTGGTTCTTGGCATAGCACATCCAGCGCCGCGCCGGCCAAGCGACCATGCTGGAGCGCGTCGATCAACGCGCTTGGGTTGATCAATTGGCCGCGTGCGGTATTGAGCAGCAGTGCTGAAGGTTTTAACCAACTCAGCTGCTCGTGGTCCAGCAAGAAGCCACGCCCTGCCACAGCAGGGCAATGTAAACTCAGCACATCAGCCAACTCAAGCGCCGGTCGAAATGGCGTGCGTCCTTCGCGAATGACCGTGGCATCAGGACGCTCAGCAATACAAACTCGCATGCCAAAGGCTTTGGCCAATTCCGCCGTAGCAGCACCGAGTCCACCATAACCCACCACAGTGAAAGTTTTACCATGCAAACTGCGTAGTGGATGCTGATGCAAACAAAAAATTGGGCTTTGTTGCCATGCACCTGCCTGTACCGCCTGATGATTGGCGACCACCTGATTGGTTAATGCCAATAGCAGCGCCATGGTATGTTGCGGCACAGAATCCAACGCATAATCCCTCGCATTGCAGACGGTGATCCGCAGTTCTTGGGCCGCGTCTAAATCGACGCAATTAGTGCCGGTGGCGGCGATACAAATTAGCCGCAGCTGTGGCAATTGCGATAATAGGCTTTTGTCTAACATGACCTTGTTGGTGATGACGATTTCGGCATCACCAATATGTGCAAGTCGCTGTTCGGCGCTGGTGGTTTGATACAGCTCGACGATATGGTCACCTGTTTCGAAAAGTGGACGCAAATCAGCGCCTTGCACAGTCGCAGCATCTAAAAACACTATCTTCAACAGATTGACACTCCAATGCGAAGCCGTAATAAATGACAGGTAAGTTTGATTTTTTGCGTACTGTATCAAGAAGGTGACTGGACGGCTACTATGGATAACAACAAGTGAAACGATACGGCTGGCTAGTTTGCCTGTGGCTATTGAGCATTGTCAGTGGGGTTCAAGCCAGTCCATTGCTGGTGGCATCCAGCCAGTGGCCAGGCTACACAGAAGCAGATGGGCAAGGTCTGTATTTTGAAGTGCTGCGCCAAGCGCTACGAAGTCAAGGCGTTGAATTTAAAGTGCAAGTCAGTAACTGGAAACGTGCTCGCTTTGCGTTTGACCAGCAAAGGGCCGATGTACTGGTGTGTGATTACGCCAGCGAGCATGCCAACGGTGTTTATCCGAAATGGTATCTTGATATGGATCCGGCTGTGTTTGTATTTACTCGACAGCCCATGCCGTCACTACAACAGCTAAAAGGGCAATCGGTGGGGTGGGTGCTTGGGTATAAGTTTGCACATTTGGTGCCATCCGAGATCCAGTTAGTGGAAGTGAATTCGCATGCCGATGGTTTTCGTTTGCTGCAAGGCGGGCGTTTAACGGCCGTTGTCAGCTATCAACAACATGTTCCAGCTGACTGGCAAGGACCCATTTTTAAAACCCAAGTTCAAGCACCACGTCCTCTATACCCGGTGTTTCAAAACACGGTTTCTGGGCGTGAATTAGCGCGATTATTTGATCAGGGGATGCAGCAACTGCAGCAGCAAGGGCGTTTGCAAGCGCTTTACCCGCCCGATGTGTGGCAACGCAGTGGCTTGGCGACGTTTGATCCTAGTAGCGTGGACCGTTAGCGATAGGTTACGTCTTTATACATAGGCGCTAGCCGCGCCAATAACTCATTTTGTGCGTCCAGCGGGATGTGCAGTTCTGTCATTACATCAATCAAATGCTGAACTAAACGATCAAAATCGGCAGCGGTGATCTGAAAGCCGGTATGACTTTCTTGCATGGTACTGCCGGTGTATTGGCAGGGCCCATCGCTGATGTGACATAACTGTTCAATCAATTTGCTGCGAAACCGCGCAATATCCGTGTCTTTAAAGTGATGCACAATACGCGGGTCATGTTCGATTTTTACCAGTAAGCCATCAACCAGCTTGGTGATAGCGACCTCGCCGCCGAGTTGTTGATACAAGCTAGGTTTAGCGGCCGCAGTGCAAGCCGTGACTAACCACACCAGTACACATACATAGATCAGACGCATCAATAAGCTCCTTGGATGGCGAAATAAAACCCTGTTTGATCATCCAGTTGCGCTATGCTGCCCAAATCGACGTAACCCGCAACGATCGAGACATTACGATTGATAAACCAGCCAACAAACAGATCTTTCCAGTGGTCTTCACGAGCAAATGCCAGCTGATTGGGTTTTTGCTTAAATTCAATTCCTATGGCGACGTCATGCCGCACTAACAAGGCCGCACTAAGCTCGGCGACCGCTTGGTACTGAGTGGCGTCGCTACTGCCAAAACCCAATAAACCCGTTTGATTGGCTTTGGTCAAACGCACCGTCGCGTTGGTCAGTAAGTTTCTACCCCAGATGGCATCCAGATACACTTTGCTGACACTGGCATACCAATCAATGCCATTTTGCCGCAAAGCGCCAACGGCTTGTGGCACCTCAAAGCGTTGCTGATGCTTAAACTGCGCGCCAACACTCAGCTGTGGTAGGTCGCTGTACAGCAAGTCGCCTGCGACTTTGACTTTGACGCCAATGATTTGTTGTTCCAGCGACAACTGTAGAGGGGCGATCCAGAACTGTTGGCGAGCCAGCGACAGCTCATAGTGATTGTCGTAACTAACGGCTGCGCTGTGCGTAGTGAGTTGGAAGTCATCGACCAGAACCCGGTTGTAGCCTGCGGTCGCACTCCATTCGTCGCTGCTGGCATATCCAGCAATCGTCGCCCAAGGCACTATGCCACCGCCGGCACTGCCTTCGATACTGCTGGTGCCGCCCGTGCCCAGCAGTTTGCTGCCCGCCTGTATTGGCAAGGCGATAGCAAGGGCTGCGACGGCTAGAGTCAATCGAACCAATGCGCGACCTGTTGCTGGAATTGCTGTAACCATGCCTCGAAATCCTCCGCTTTCAGCGGTTTAGAAAAATAATAACCTTGCACAATGTCGACATTGGCTTCGAGCAACAGGCTTAGACCCGCCGCGTTTTCTAACCCTTCGGCGGTGACCTTGAGGCCCAAACCATGGGCTAGGCTGGTCGTCGTCGCCACGATCAAACGATCGTTGAGGTTGTTCTCAATGTCTTTGACAAAAGCACGGTCTATTTTGACTTCGTGCACCGGCAGCCGTTTTAAATAAGCCAGCGACGATTGGCCAGTACCAAAGTCATCAATCGCCAACGAGATCCCCATGCTACGCAACCGTTGTAAATTTTGGATCACTTGCTGGGGGTCTTGCATAACGGCCCCTTCGGTGACTTCCAGCGCTAAATAACTGGCGGGAACTTGATAGCGTTGCAGCAATGACTGGATAAAATCGGGAAGTTGCGGGTTTAATAAGTCATAGGCTGACAAGTTCACCGCGACTTGGACCGGGGTTTGTTGTTGCCAGTGCGCCACTTGCTGGATCACTTGTTCAATCATCCAGTCGGTGACACTGGAAATTAATCCTGAATGCTCCGCCAGCCGAATAAACTCGTCGGGTGGCACAAATCCCAGTTTCGGATGCTGCCAGCGGATCAAGGCTTCGGCATGGTGAGTTTGCCGCTGCTGAATATCTACTTTGGGTTGGTACACGACAAACATCTGGCCGCTTTGCAGCGACAAGGGTAAATCATGCAACAGCATCAGTTCTCGTTGATGACTTTCATCTTGCCCAGATTGATAACGGGCGAACAGCGCAGGGTCCTGCTTGGCATGGACCATAGCGATATCAACACGTCGTAGCGCATCATTAACGTCGACCGCTGTTGGAGGTGTGTACAAGGCAAGCGCCAGTTTTAGATTTAATGCCGATTCACCTAAGCGAAATTCGGTACTCCATTGCTGTTGCCAGCGACGAAAATCCGCTTCGGCAAAACCGGCGGGCAACACCAGCAGAAATTCATCATTTCCTAGGCGCGCCAGCAACATCAGGTCATCGGTTTGTTCCAAGCGACGGGCTAATTGACCAAGCAGTAGATCGCCATTGTGATAACCAAACGCATCGTTGACGTGTTTGAAATCTTTAATGTTGACCAACAACAATTGCACCCCCACCTGGCGCAGCAATGTGGGCAATTGTTGTTCAACCCACAAACGATTCGCTAAGCCGGTTAACCTGTCGTGCTGGCTTTGATACTGAATTTGTTGTTCTCGTTCGGCAAGGCTGCCGCGCATTTGGTCTAAAGTGCTGGCCAGTACGGCGACTTCCGCACCGCGGATCTTCGGCACTGGCGTGGTTAGGTTCTGCCCTAAGGCTTGGGCAAATTCCGTTAGATGTTGCAATGGTTTGGTGACGCTGCGTGCGAACCACAATGCTAGAACCAACGCCAAGGTTAAACCAACACCAAAAATCGCCAGCAGTTGCGCGCGAGTCTGTTGGTAGTTTTGCTGATAACGAGCGGTGGCCAAATGCAACCAAGCTTCGATGCGATTATTTTGGTCAAGTGCAATCGACGTGCTGAGCCAATCGGTGCTGATGCCGTCACTGGCGGTATTGCGCGCGAACAGTTGGACGTCAAGCTGTGGCAAGGTCGAGGCTAACACGTCCATTTGCCCAGCCTGATTTGCGGTGAAACTAATATCTAAATCGGTGATGCCTTTGATTTGATTGGCCAGTGTTTGATCTAACTGAAATCCCATGCCAACCCAAGCAATGACCAACGGCGCTTTGACGGGCACCATCACCAATTGGTAGGCGCTATGGTCCGAATAGACGATATCAGCAATAGATTCACTACCAGTGGCTTGTGCTTGCGTAAATAAGTTCTTGATTTGCTCTGAATTGATCTTGGAATTATTACTGGCCAGCATCGCTCCTTGCGGCGATAACAACACCGCAAATGAGGCGTCAATGCGTGCTGCATGATTCGCTAGCACTGAATCTATCGTATCTTGTTCACGCAGTGCCACGGCTTGGCGAAAACCAAAATCACTGGCGAGTAACCGGACAGAACTCGACAACTGCGTCGAGCGGGTATGCAGCGCTTCGGCAAACACTCGGCTGGCAACGTCGAGCGCTTGCATGCTTTGTTCGTTTTGCTCTTTTTGCATAGCATTCAGAGTGGCTAGCGCAGTGGCAAACGACAATGCCGTTAACAGTCCTAGGAGTACGCCAATTAATCGGACTCGTAGCGAATCAAGTTTCATGGGTAATTGCGACGCTCTAACTTAACGATGAATATAGAAAATTTCTTTGTAAGACAAGATGATGCAAAAAAACAGCCACAGCATCAGCTTCAAAGTTAGCAGTTTCGGACGTTTTCGGTGCGGAAATGAGATGATTTCAATAAAAAAGCCGCTGCAAGGCAGC
>DMYW01000008.1:23792-60325 GCA_003482455.1 Rheinheimera sp.
GCGCCTGTTTAGGCTTTGAGCGACGCTTGAGCTTAGGCTTTACGGCGGCGCAACAACGCTAGCGCAGGTAACAGCAACAGTGCAGTGGCTGGCGCTGGCACAGGTGTTGGGTTCACGTAAGGTGGAACTTGCAAGCCTTGGAACGTCAGATCCACGTTAGTCAGTGCCAGTTTAGGCAGCAATAAGGTATTCAGTGCCGTAAACTTAAAGGTGACTAATTGCAGCGGCTGACCGGCTTGTTGTGCTAACAGTTGCGGCAAGTCGTCATCCAAAATGCTGCTGTACATGCTAAACAGTGACACGACACCATCATCCGCTAACCAAGCCATGTTTAATGCAGGTGAACCTGCCACATCTAACACGGGAGAAAACTCCGCGTCGATGTAGCTCAGATCCAACGATTCGAACAAGGCATCCAAACCAAAATAGGTCAACGCATCGTTGTAGTCGCTCAACCAGACACTGGCAAACACGTCATCGCCTTGGGCGTATTCAGGTTGATCAAATTGCACGCTGATCTGAGTTGCTTGAGCGCTGAATGCAAAGAAGGCAAACAGCACGGCAAATAATTTTTTCATCAATAAACTCCTACTACTTATTTAATCGCGCAACTTGGGTAAGTGCACAGGAACAACATGGCGCGTGCATCTAACGCATCTACTTTGCCATCTTTGTTGAAGTCATATTTCAATGGCAGTTTGCTGCCGCTGCGCAATAACTTGTTGAATAACAACACGTCGTTGTTGTCGACGTCACCGTCTACGTCCAAGTCCGCTGGGTTGTTACCGGCTAATTTCAGCTCGACGAGCACTGGATCATGGTCAGAGGCGCGGAAGGCGCTTGGCGCATAATAATCTGCTTGTTGTGACACGGTTTTGAACTCAGTGTTGTAGTCAAACAGCGTGCTTTCGTCGGCATTGATATGCCATTCCATCGCGTAACTAACTTGACCTGACAAGCTGGTGCTGGCCAAGGCGTGGTCCAGATAACCCAATTCACCGTTGAATTGATACGAGTAACCGGCTTGGCCATGGTATTTCTCAATCAAGTTCACAAAGCCACCGTTGCTTAGGGTGATGATCGGGTCTTCTTTGGCGTACGAGTTCAAATCACCAACGATCAACACGTCTTTGTCGGTTGAGCCGGTTGGGTTGGTTGCTAACCAGCTCAGCAACTCTGTGGCCGCTTGCACACGCGTGGCGTTCCAGCAACCTTGACCATCTTTCAAATCGCGGTCGACATTGGTCGTGCCTGATGGGCAGCTGCCTTTTGACTTGAAGTGATTGACGGCTAACGTGAACACTTCACCGTTGCTGTTTTGTTTAAAGGTTTGCACCAAAGGTTGGCGGCTACCATAACTAAAAGCGCCGGTATTGATGGTGACTGCGCTGCCGACTGGCGTGACTTTGGCAGGTTTGTAAATGATAGCAACAGTAATGGCATCCGAACCTAACTTGGTGGTGCCAGGCACTTGCACGAATTTATAGGTATTGGCACCTTGCACTGCGTTCAAGCGATTGACGATATCTTGCAGTGCACTGTCACTGCCGTAACCGTCGTTTTCAACTTCCATCAGACCTAACACATCGGCATTAAGACCAGACAGAGCTGCGGTCATTTTCGCGGCTTGGCGGTCCATTTCGTTTTTGTCGGTGGCACCACGTGCAGTTGGGAAACCACCACCTAAGCCGTCTCCGTTAAAGAAGTTCAGTACGTTGGCACTGCCCACTTTTAAGGTACCGACGTTGCGCAGGGCTGGTTGTTCTGTGCGAGCGTTGCTGGCGGTGAACGTCACAGTACCTTCTGGCAATACCCGCCACGCACTGAAGCTGTAATCCAGCACAGCACTGAAAGGCGCCACTGTGTCGCCATTGCGCACTGGGTTATTCATCGACAGGGCAGGTGCTGGGAATTTTACGACTGCTGGGTTTTTGCCTGGCTGCATATCATCCAGAATCAGTTTGTCACGGCTATTGCTGTCGGCTAGCGCGATTGCTTCTGGGGTGCTTGGGCGGAACTGGTTAGTCGGGGTGAACAAACGTTTTGATGACAAGGTCATCTCGCCGTAAGTGCCTAAATCAAACAGATCCGTGACCACTAACGTTTGTGGTAAACGCACCAGCATGCTTTCCAGTTTCTCAAAGTCATTGAGAGAGCCAACCGGCAGGGTTAATTCAGTGCTTTGCAGCGCTTCACCTGTACCACAGTCGACTAAGCCAGCCCGGCGAATTTGGGTCTTTTTGAAGTACTCTTCGACTTTACCAAGCACACGCACTTTGCTGCCGACTGCTGGATAGTCAGTGGCTGTGTCGTTGTATACAAACAGACCTTCAGACGTGGCGTTATCCGCGTCTTGGTCGGCCAGCTCTTCTTGGACATAGAAGCCGGTGGCAGAAGTCACGACTTTGCTGACGACCGCTTCAATGACTAAGGTTTCGCCAACTTTTGGTGAAACATCAACTGTGCCTTGAATTGCACTGATCTTGGTGGCGCTGTCATTACACGCGCCGATCACCACTGCAGGTGGTGTTGTACCGCCACCACCTGTACCGCCGCCAGTGCCGCCACCATTGGTTGGGCCGGCATGACTGCCTAAATTATCAAAGGTATCTTTGGTGAAAAAATCCCACTCGACTGTTGGATCGAATGCATCAGCACCGTTGGTATCGCCTTGGCTAACGGTGGCTTTACGCACGAGTGTTTTGTCCACAGTGACGTTGCCATTGCTGCCCCAGCCGGTGCCTGGGTCAAGGCCAATTTGGCCGAACACGTCCACTAAGGTGGTGCCTTTATACAGGGCTATCGCGTCATCACCATTAAAGTTACTGGTACCCATGGTCATGTTGCTTTTTGCCGCAAGTGTTGCAACAGAAGCTGTGTCTGTGATCACCAAGGTAGCGCCAGGTTGCAACACGCCAGACAAATTAATGGTTTTTGTCGGGGCAGTGCCACCGTTGAAATACATCTTGATGTTATAAGCTGACAGATCAATCGGCGCCGCATCTGGGTTATAAATCTCCAGTGCTTTGTTGTTCGACGACCCTTCGACATACTCCGAAAAAAATGGCTCGGCATGAACAGCCGGGGCCAGCAATGCTGCAAGCAGCAACATGTTAAATTTCATAGGTGCTTCCGTCGCAAGATGATAGTTGTGTTTATTTATTGTTTAAATTGGTCAAAATTTGTATCGCAGATCTGACCAGACGGTGCACAATAAATAACCTTTGTGACAATTTCAATAAACACTTATTAAGGTTTTTGGAAATTAATACAGCTGCTGTAAAAAAAGCTGACACAATAGATGACTAACTGATTGATCTACAACGCTGTCAATCGGCGAAAAAAAATTTATGCTAGATAGATGAATTATTTCATTGCACCGCCCAAAAGCGCTACACATGAGAAGGCTGGCCTGATGGATGTCTGGAAGTTTAAGTCGTTGAAATGGCAGGTGGTTTTAGGGCTCGCTGCGTTGCTGTGCCGGCCAGTACTAAGCGCAGAGCCTGCGCAAAAGCTGCCCGATGCTGTCAACACTGCTGGATTGTGCCAGCAGGCAGTCCAGCGACCTTGTGTGGCTTTGGTGTTAGGTGGTGGCGGTGCGCGTGGCGCAGCCCATATCGCAGTGCTGGAAGCCATTGAGCAACAGGGTCTGCAGGTCGATATGGTGATAGGCACCAGTATTGGTGCTTTTGTCGGTGGCATGTATGCGCAAGGTAAAACGCCGGCGCAGATCCGTGAAATCATCAGGAACTTGCCGTGGGATCAAGGTGCGCGTGACCGAGTAGGCCGACCGGAAGTGTCACCGCAAGCGCGGCATCAACGTGATGCGTTTCCGATCCAACCCGATTTAGGAGTTGGCTACAAGGGGTTAAAGTTACCGCGCGGTGTGCTGCATGGCCAGTCGATGGCGACGTTAATTGAACAGGCCTATGGTTTGGTGCCTGAATTGCACAGTTTTGACCAACTGCCGATCCCGTTTCGAGCTGTGGCCACCGATCTAGCGACCGGTGACGCTGTGGTGCTGCAGCAGGGTAATCTGCTGCATGCGGTGCAAGCATCCATGTCTATCCCTGGCGTGGTGCGACCATTTGAATGGCAAGGCCGTTTATTGGTGGATGGGGGCGTTGCGAATAACTTGCCGATTAGCGTGGCCAAGTCATTGGGGGCGCAGCGAATTATTGCGGTGGCCATCGATGCGCCGCTCTTGAAACGCGAGCAGCTCGAAGATGCCGTCGCCGTCACTGAGCAACTGACCAATTTTCTGGTGCAAAAAGCCGTGCAACAGCAGATAGCATTGCTCGAGCCCACGGATGTGCTGCTCAAGCCGCAGACGGAACAATTAGGCACCTTGGACTTTGAGCGGTTTCAAGATGCCTACCGGGGGGGCGAATTGGCGGTTCAAGCGGCATTGCCGCGCTTGCGTCAGTTGGTCGCCGAGCAGCAGGTGGCGCAGTCACAGCTGGCGGCGGCGGGGCACGATTCTGCTCAACTCGCCACAGCGACTGTCACGTCTGTTACAGCCCAGCGACCAAGCACAGTTACTTTGTCTGCTATTGATTTGCACAATCAAACTTTTTGGTCTGACGATCGGTTGCTGCAGCGGCTCGATTTACCCTTGCATCGCCCGTTAACCTTGGCGCAAATTCAGGCCGGAGTGCGCCGCATTTATGGTCTGGATACGTTGGAGCGAGTCAGTAGCAGCTTAGTGGCCGACGGCGATCAGTACCGGTTAGCCCTCAACGCCAGCGACAAAAGCTGGGGGCCGGCTTATTTAAGTTTCCGCTTGCAACTGCAAGATGATTTTCGTAACCAACACCGCTATCAAGTTGCCGGTTCGTATTTGCTGACAGGTTTGTCCAATGCCGGTGGCTGGTGGCAAGCGGATGTGGCGCTTGGCACGGACAAACGGCTCAACAGCGCGCTTGAGTACCCTCTGGGTGATTCGGATTTTAGTGGTCAGCTGCAAGTCACCCAAAGCCGCAATGTATTGGGATTAGAAACCAGCGAAGGCTTGTCCGATGGTGAATTGACCAACCGCGAATTGCTGCTGCGTGCAGGTGTTGGTTGGTCGCCCAGTGATCCTTGGTTGGTCAGTACCAGCTTGGTGCGTCGTGATGGCCAATATCTGTTGCCTGATCCGTTGGCGCAACAACTTGGCTACAGCGATCTGGCGTATGTGCGCAGAGGCACCGAGTTGTTTGCTGAATATGACAGCTTGGATCACGCGTTTTTTCCATCGAGCGGCCAGCAGTGGCAACTGCGGTGGCAACATTTGCAAGATGATGCCAAAGCGCGCAGCGGTGCCAGTGACAGTACCCATCTGCAGTGGCGCGGCGCTTGGAGCTATCGCCAGCATCAACTCGCTGCGCGTGTCCGGTATGACCGCTATCGCTCTGACGCCTCAACGGTCGCGCTCGAGCAATTTGCGTTAGGTGGGTTGTTGAACCTGTCAGGTTACCCACAAAATTATCTGTTTGGCTCCGAAGTGCGCTTTGCCGCCTTAATGTATCGCCAAGAATTCAGCTCAGGCCGCTTTAGTTTGTTCCGATCGCCACTGTATTTAGGTGCGTCGTTGGAACGAGGTCAGGTAAAAGACGCCCGTTTGGGGCTCGTCAGTTTAAATGAACAAGAGCCGTGGTTGTGGGCCGCTAGCCTGTTTGCTGGCTGGGACAGTCCCGTTGGCCCCTTGTATTTGGGGTATGGGCAAGCGGAAAGCGACCTGCTGACCGACCCGTATCGATTGTATTTGTCACTGGGAGTGCCGTTTTAATGCAAAGCAAGCAAGCTATTTTAGCCATCGATCAAGGCACTTCGTCCAGTCGCGCTATGTTGTTTAACGCGCAAGGGCAAGTGCTGGCGCAGGCGCAACAAGAGATCAGCTGCAGTTTCCCAGCCGCCGGCTGGGTCGAACAAGACGGCGAGCAGCTGTGGTGGTCGGTGCTGGCCGTGTGTCGGGACGTGCTGCAACAAGCCCGTTTGTTGGGCGTGCAAGTGTTGGCGCTCGCTATTACTAACCAGCGCGAAACCAGTTTGTTGTGGCAACGAGACAACGATACCTTGCTCGGGCCGGCTATCGTCTGGCAAGACAGGCGCACCCAAGCGCAGTGTCAGCAGCTGCGGGAAGAGGGGGATGAAGCGCTGATCAGTCAAAAAACTGGGTTGTGCGCCGATCCCTATTTTTCCGCCAGTAAACTGCAATGGATGCTTGATGCCTACCCGCAAGTACGGCAACAACCCAGCGATTATGCCTTTGGTACAGTCGATAGTTTTTTAGTCTGGCGCTTGACCAAAGGTACAGTGCACGCCACCGATACCACCAATGCCAGTCGTACCAGCTTGTTTGATATCAACCATTTACGTTGGGACGACCAACTGCTGCAGCTGTTTAAAGTGCCCAAAGCCTTATTGCCTGAAGTACGTCCCAGTGCCGGTCATTTTGGCTATTGTGACATCAGCTGGTTTGGTGAACGTTTGCCGATTTTAGCCGTGGCTGGCGATCAACAAGCAGCGGCGTTGGGGCAGGGTTGTATAGGCGCAGGCGGTTTAAAAAGTACCTATGGCACTGGCTGTTTTGCGCTGCTGAATACCGGCGAGCAGCGACTGCAATCGAAACATCAACTGCTGAGCACTGTGGCGTACACTGTGCAAGGCACCACCCATTATGCGCTGGAAGGCTCGATTTTTATCGCAGGTGCCGCGGTTAAATGGCTGCGTGATCAACTTGGCGTGATCCGCAGCGCCGCTGAAACTGAAGCGCTGGCGGCATCCCTGCCGGATAACTGCGGTGTGTATTTAGTCCCAGCGTTTACTGGCTTGGGCGCGCCTTATTGGCGGCCGGAATTGGCCGCGCAGTGGAGTGGCTTAACCTTGTCCACCGGCCGGGCTGAACTGTGTCGTGCTGTGCTTGAAGCGGTGGCGTATCAAACTTACGATTTATTGATGGCAATGCGCGCCGATGGGGCGACATTAACTCAATTGCAAGTCGATGGCGGTATGGTCAATAACAGCTGGTTCTGCCAGTTTTTGGCCAATTTGCTGCAAGTGCCGGTGATGCGACCGCTCCAAACCGAAACCACTGCCTTTGGTGTGGCGCTGCTAGCAGGGATTGAAGTGGGCTGGTACGCCGGTTTATCAGAACTGCCGAAACTAGTGCAAGCGGAAAGTTGGTTCAAACCGCAGCCTGATCCATTGCGCGAGCAAAACTTAGCCGGCTGGCAACAAGCGGTCGCTCGGCTGCTGGCAGGGGCCTGATATGCTACAAAAACTGCTGGCTCATATCGAAGCCGGTAAACCGGTGAATTATCAAAAACTGCTGTCGTTGTTGCCGCCAGCCTTTCAGGCGCAAAAGCAGCAATTGTTTCGGGTGAAAGCCTCGGGGGCTGGCAAGTGGCAGGTAACGATCGCCGATCCGGCATTGTTCGCAGCACTGAAACAAAGTGCCCACGCGCCGCAAGACCGCATCATTGCCAGTTTTCAAGGCAATAGCCATGCGCACCCGACGTCTCAATCCTATGTACTGGTGTATCACCAACAGCACTGGCAGCTGCAGCAGACCGCCATGGATAGTGGCATGCCGGTGCGTCCTGATGTGGTGGTTTGCCAGGGCGTTGCCAGCGGCGATGTGCAGATAGCACAAGGTTTTGCCAGCAAAGACAACTTATTGCTAATTGAAAACGAAGAGAGTTTTTTTCGCCTCGAGGCAGTCTTTCGTGCAGCAACGGCCATGACCACAGAACCATATTCACTGGCACGCTGGGATGTGGCGCTTGCCGCCGGCTCACGGATTGGTGGCGCCTTGCTGCAGCCTTTTTTGGCGCACTACTCGCGGATTGTCTGTGCGTTTGACTATGATGCGGCGGCGCTGGAGTTGGTCGATCTACTGCGCGCTCGGCTTGGCTCGCGCGTGGAATTATTACTCCCGCCAGACTTGTCGCCGTGGCAGGCGCTATTTAAAGTCGAACCGAAACAAAACGCGAGTTTGCAAAAAGCCATCATGCTGGCCGACAAACATGGCTGGATCGATTTAGCCGAGACCTTCCGTCAACGTAAGCGCTTTCTTGAGCAAGAACTGCTGCTCACTGCAACGGGGTAAACTTTTTCACTATTTGCCGCAGAAACTATCGCCACGTACCGAATCTGACGTTAATATCGGTGCAAATACCGATGATCACTGAGCGAATGGACCCGCAGTCTTTCAGGAAATCTACCCGTGAAGTTCAGATGTACATGGCTCATTCCATTGCTGTTGGTGAGTGCTAGTTCGCAAGCCGCGTTGACGGCCGAGCAATTTCGCGAAGCACGAACCTTGTGTGACGACTCGCTCGCCGGCTGCGCCCAAAAAATCGATGGTTACATCAAACAAGCGAAAGAATATAGCGCCTTTTGGTATGAGCTAAAGTTGTTGCAATTCAATGCCCTATACCTATTGCAACAAGACGAAGCTTTGCTGGCCGAAACCAGCAAGCTGGTGCTTAAACCTGACTTACCGGCCTATTTTCGCGCTAACTTATACATCTACCACGCCAAAGAATTGCTCTATACCGGCAACAAACTGCAAGGCCAGCACTATTTGGATAAGACCACAGAGCTGCTGGAACACTTGACGCAAGCCAGCCGCAGCCCACTGACGGAAGTGCGGTTAGTCAATGTGCAGATGCTGGTCGATCAAAACCGGCCGCAAGCCTATGAACGACTCAAAGCATTGGATATTCGCTTTGATAAATCGGGTGATTACCTGATGAAGTTTGAGCTGTATAACAACTTAGGCCATGTCAGTTATTTTCTCGACAAACGTGACGAAGCCGTGTTGTATCGTAACAAGTGCTTAGAAGCGGCGATGAAAACGCACAATACCCAATTCCAAGCCGAAGCGAACTACAACTTAGCGCGCCAGCGCACGCGGTTTGGTGATTTTGCCACTGATATCAATCAGTATTTCCTGAAGTCGATGGAGCTCAACGCCAAAATTGATGACGACTTGATGGTGCAACAAGCGCGCTTGTTCTTGTCTGAATTGTTGTGGATGCAAGGTGATCAAGCAGGCGCGCGGGCTATGTTTGATCAGATGAATGCTGCGATGATCCCTGATTACAATGCGCAGCACTTGCAGCGGATCCGACAATTAATTGGTCGATAAACTGTACATTTGTACAGTTATTTTGTAGCCTGAAACGGTAGCCGCTTCGCGCGGTGGATAGAGGCGCTGCAGATGGCACGAATTGAACTCCCCCCCGATTATATGCGCAGCCACTTTGCTGAGTTTTTGCAACGTGTCTCAAAGCTGTACCAGCCTTTGTTTGATGCCGCGACCACCGACTGGATCGCCAGCTATCATGGCTTGTCAGTCGAAGCGCAGCGGCTGTGGCTGCGTATGCTGTCGCGCAAAGGCTTGGTGTTTGCGCTGGCGGATTTACAATACGCGGAAGTCACCGACCAAGCTGCTGCAGTGGCTGCGCTCACCACTGCAGGGTTTATCTCACCTGCCCAAACCGCACAAACACAAGCCGTCATCCTAGAGCGTCTGACCAAAGCGCGCTTGTGGCAACTGGTCGAGTTATTACCAGACACCGTACTGCTGCAGCGGCCGAAAAAATCGGCAGACAGGCCTAGTTTATTAGCGTATGTGCAAGCGCATCCGGCGCTTAGCATTGAGCTGTTGCAACAGATCGAATATTGGGTGGTACTGCACACGCCTGAGTCGCTGCAATTTTTATTGTTTTTACACTTTGGCCATTTGCATACCGATTTATCAGCATTTGTACTGCGCGACTTGGGGGTGTTGCCGACACAACCGTTTAAACAAGACTTTGCGCCGCGCTATTTGGATGCGGCCACGGCGCAAGTCGGCTTTTTCTACGCCTCGCGCAAAGCGGCATGGCGCGAGTTGTTGCCGAAAAGAACCAGTCGCTTGAACAGCGACGAATTGCAGCAATGGGTGGATAGTATTACCCGCTGGCCGACGCCGCTGGATGAACGGACAGAATTACAGCGAGAACAACTGTGTTATGAAATTGGCCGTCAGGCCGAACGGTTGCAACATATTGATTTAGCACTGCAATGTTATCGGCATGAACCGACTTATCCCGCTAGTGAACGTTTAATGCGCTTGTATCATCAGCTGGGCGATACTGCAGCGCTTGAGCAACAGTTGCAACAGATGCTACAGCAACCGAGCTGCGATGATGAATATCAACTCGCCCAAGATTTTAGCGCGCGATTAGGGCGGGTCTACCGAATCACAGATTTGACGCAAACCCTGCAGCAAGCCGGCGTGTTGACGCTCGATGATCTGTATATGTCCGACCCTGAGCAAGGCGTGATCCAGTATTACCAGCAACAAGGCCAGCAAGCCTGGTACTGTGAAAACAACCTGTGGCAAGCCTTGTTTGGCTTGTGGTTTTGGCAAGAGTTGTTCGAATCTGATTTAGCCGCAGTGCACAGTGAATTTGATTGGCGACCACGCGATTTAACCACTGGCTTGTTTTATACACGTCAGCAAGCGGCGCTGGATGCCAAGCTCGCTTTGTTTGCGACACCTGAGCAAGCGCTGCGCCAGCTGCTAAAACAGTTTGCGCACGCAGCGCAGCGACCGAACGCCTTGTTTCGTTTTTACCCAGAGTTGCTCGAACAGCTGCAGCTGTTAGTGCAGCATGCGCCCGCAGGTGCGCTGGCCAGCTTGCTGAAAAAAATGGCGCAGGACTATCGCAGTTTAAGTCGCGGTTTCCCAGATTTACTGGTGCGCACCACACAGGGCATTGAATTTATTGAAGTCAAAGCCCCTGGTGATGTGCTGCGTCGGCATCAACTGACACGGCTGCGCACCTTGCAAGATCTGGGTTTTGCCGTGCGGGTGCAAAAGCTAAAATTTTTCGCCGATCCCAAACGCATCTATGCCGTGGTCGACGTAGAAACCACCGGCGGCACCGGCAGCGCCGATCGGATCACCGAAATTGCCATCGTCCGAGTACAACAAGGTCAAGTGATTGACCGATACAGTCAGCTGGTCAATCCACAACGGCGTATTCCAAGTTTTATTACCCGCTTAACGGGGATCAGTGATGCGATGGTCGCAGCGCAACCGAGCTTTGCTGAGATCGCCGGCGATGTGCTGCAACGCTTGCAAGGCTGCGTGTTTGTGGCGCACAACGTGAAATTTGATTATGGCTTTGTCAAATCGGAACTGGCGCGTTGCGATCTTGAGTTGAAGCTGCCGCAGCTGTGTACCGTGGTGCAAAGTCGCAAGAGCTTTCCGGGGCTTGCGTCGTACGGGTTAGCCGCGCTGGCCAGTCATTTTGGGTTGAACTTAACGCAGCATCACCGTGCACTGGCCGATGCAGCCGCGACGGCTGAATTGTTGCTGTTGATCCAGCAACAACAAGCGTTATCGACGGCACCACATCTCAATCACCAGACAACAGAAGCCTAAATATCGAACTGATAGGCGCATAAACCGCTGCACTGATGACACGGCAAGGTCACGGTCTTACTGGATCGGGTGAACCATTTATTGGTTTGGCCGTTGTTCAGCTAAAAAGCCGAGCCACAGTTGGCGAACTGACTGTTCTAATTCTGTTGCGTAATCAGGGAATAGTTGCTGATAGATCTCAGGCGGTAATACATGTTGCAACTGCCAGCTTTGGCTGCTGCTTTGGTACAGCCCGACGGTAAGGGACCAGGTGCGGGTGAGCAGAAGTTGGCATGCCGGCAGCGGCACTTGAATCACTGGAGCTAGCAAAGCCGCACAGGCGCCAACGGCCTGCGCCAGTTGTTGTTTAAAGGCTAACAGCGTTTCTTGCGGCAGATTAGTTTCCAAAATGGTATTGGCCATCGCGGCTAGCTGCAATAAATCGTGCTGCGCCAACACGTGTTTGGTGTAGTAGCTGGCAAAGGTCGCAGGGGAGTCAATCGCTGGAAACAGCGGCTTTAACTCATTGATAAACCCTAAAAAACTGTCCGACAACAAGGCGATAAAAATCTGCTCTTTGGTGCGAAACGACAAATACACAGTACCTTTGCCTACTTCAGCACGTTCAGCGATCGCCGCGACAGTAGGAATTTCTTGTTGTTCACGAAACAATTGGTGCGCCGCACACAGCAGCTGCTGACGCCGTTGGTGTTTTTCTTCTTCAGTGAGGGCTAGACGCGGCATGGTGGTGGTGGATTTCCCAATTTTCGTGAACGAAAACGCCGATGGTATCAGTCTTTGCAAGGCTGAGCAAAAAACTGCCGACGATACCCACATCTACGGGGCGCCAGCGGATTGGGATCAGTGGGCGAAACAAACGACTCAAGCCAATAGAGAACTGTTCGCCCAGCCGAACATCACGGCGAGTCGCCCCGGTCAGCAGCGACGGCCGCACCAGGTGCACCGCATCAAACCCAAGAGCAGCGATTGCTTGCTCCATTTGACCTTTAACGCGAAGGTAAAAATTGCGGCTCGACGCGTCGGCGCCTAAGGAGCTTACGACGATAAAACGACGGCAACCGGCTTGATGTGCGGCCTTGGCAAACGCGACCACGAGATCTAAATCAATCGCTTGGAAGGCTTGTTGGCTACCGGCTTGCGCAATCGTCGTGCCTAAGGTGCAAATGGCCACATCAGCCGACGCAAAGTCCGCCCCAAGCGGCAGTTGCGTGAGCTGTGAACTCACCGGCAATGACTGACGAGTCCATGCTTGCAGCTGGCCTTGGTTTGGTTGCAAGAGCAGTTGTTGTAATAACTGCTGACCAATGGCGCCGCTGGCGCCGGCCAGCACAATCTTAGTTGACGGCATACTGCTGGCGGCTCCGTTAAACTTTGGAAAAACGTTGCACTATGTCATGCAGTTCATCGGCGGTCTGGTGCAAATGACTGCCGGTTTGTTGTACGGCTTCACCTTGTTGCATGCTGTGTTCAGCGAGCGCGGCGATCGCCACCACTTGTTGATTAATGTCTTCAGCGACCATGGCTTGTTGTTCGACAGCGGTGGCCATTTGCGTCGCCATCCCGGAAATACTGATAACTCGTTCGCTGATGCCGACCAACATGTGTTGCGCTTGTTGCACTTGGGTCACACCGACTTGCGCGTCTTGCACACCGTTTTCTGCCACTTGCACAGATTGCTTGGCTTGCTCGGACAGTTGGTGAATTATTTGGTAGATCTGTTTGGTCGATTCCGTGGTGCGAGATGCCAGCGAACGCACTTCATCGGCAACCACGGCAAAACCACGGCCTTGTTCACCCGCCCGCGCCGCTTCAATGGCGGCATTTAGCGCCAGCAAATTAGTCTGCTCAGCGATTTGTTCAATCAACTGGGCGGCTTGATTGATCTGATTCGTTTGGCCGGCCAAGGTGGTGACTGATTGACTGATATTATTGACTGTGTGTTGCAAGGTGACCATGGCTGATTTGGTTTGCTCCGCAATGCCAGAACCTTGTCGCGCCAACTGATCCGCATCGGCGGCTTGGCGAGCTGTTTCTTGCACATGATCGGCGACGTTGGCGATGGTGGTGGTCATTTCATGCATCGCCGTGGCGACTAATTCAGTTTGTTGTTGCTGCTGACGCAATTGCTTGACGCTGCTACTGCTCAGTGACAACGCATGTTCGGCGCCTTGGTTGACGCGTTTCGCGGAATCTTCGATGCGAGTCAGTACAGTATTCAGGTGCGACTGACTGGCGATCAACGCCGTTTCGAGTTGACCCAGCAGCCCTTGCTCACGGCTGTAGCTGCGCACGGCAAGCGGGTCGGCAAACGCGTCTTTGACATGCCGTTGTAAGCCCTGCAACTGCGCGCTGCTGCGCAGACGATGACTGACGATGCTAGTCAGGGTGGCTGTTACTGCTAAACCCAAAGCGACACCGGGTAATTGTTGCCAAAAACAGCCAACTGCCGCCGTGACCAAACCTATGGGTAATACATCCACTTGCCAGCGTTGCCACCACAGCGCAACTGCACTGTCGCTGCGGCCAGCATTAATTTGTTGGTATAAAGCGTTAGCGTGGGCAATTTGCTCGCGACTGGGGGCGACTCGAACCGATTCATAGCCGATCACTTGCCCGCGCTCGACGATCGGCGTGACATAAGCATGTACCCAATAAAAATCGCCATTTTTGCAGCGGTTTTTCACTAAGCCCATCCAGGCTTTGCCTTGCTTGAGGTAACTCCACATAGTGGCAAACGCAGCGGGTGGCATGTCTGGGTGACGCACCAGATTGTGTGGTTGACCCATCAGTTCGTCGCGGCTAAAGCCACTGATTTGCACAAACGCATCATTGCAATAGGTGATCACACCGCGGGTATCGGTGGTTGAGACCAGTTTTTGGCCGGCAGCAAAGCTGCGTTCGGTCTGCGTTACAGGTAGATTCTGGCGCATCGTTACTCCAAATCATGCAAAAAGCCTGGGGGAAGGCAGCTTATCGAGTTGGCACTGCCGCGCTTCAATGCGCAGCTGCCACTTAAGGTTATAACACAGGCGAATCGATGCGGAACCAGCCGGCGATGCTGTAACGATCGGCAGCGGCAGGTAACACTTCGTGCGGAAAACGTTCGCTTTCAAATACCACCAGCATACCGGCTTGCGGCGCCACATCCGCTAACCACTGATCTTGCTCGTTGTAAACTCTCAGGTGTCCGCCATCTGGGCTGTCGTTGAGATAACAAACCGTGGTCAAGCGGCGATTGGACCGACCGACAAAAGCATCGAGATGTTTTTGATAAAAATCACCCGCTTGATAGTGGGCAAAATGACATTCGTAGTGCGTCAGTCCCAAAAAACAACGCTGGTTGACCGCTTGCTGTAATTGGTCGAGTAGTGCCATGTAGTCTTGTTGTGCTGCGGTACTGCCATCTAACCAGACGGTTTTATCCCGGCGAATTTGCTGATCCAATAAGCTTTGGCCACCACGCCCGACTCCCGCTTGTTGCAGATCTGCACGTTGGCTGACTTCCGCTAACAACGCGTTGGTGAGTGCTGTCGGGATGGCGTTTTGGATGACCACTAAACCATCGGTATAAAAAGCTTGCACTATGTCGTCAAGACCTTGGGCATCGGCGAGGGATGCAGCAATCGTGGCGAGGAGGTTAGTCAAGGGAGTCTCTCCAGCTAGGTAATGGTGCGGTTTTACGCAGTTCAGCGAGCGCTGTCAAGCCGTTGGAAAAGAGGCTAATCGTTTAAGAATCAATGAAATAAAAAACCGCACAAAAGGTGCGGTTTTTGTTCACAAGCAACTCGCCTAGTAGTTGTAATAGGTGGCCTTTTTTAACAAGTTGGCAGCAGTTGTCTTGCCAGTGACACAGGCATTGATATCGGCCTTGTTAAACACCCAATACACATCGCTGCTATTGCGGCCACGTGTCTGTAGTTTTAACGCGACAAATTGGCTGTCGTTTAATTCACGCAGGCCCGCGCCATAATCACACAAGGTTTGCGCCATATTGGTGCCTACTTTTGTCACCATCTCCGCTTGTTGTTGTTCGGCAAGCTTCTGCTTTTCTTCGCGTTTTTTGCGATAGTCCGCTTCTGCTGCTGTGTATTTGGTTTGCATCTCTTGTGCTTTGCTCTGCAACTCTTTTTGTTTTTGTTGCAGTTGATTCATTTGTTTTTGTTGGCTTTCATCCAATTTGCCGACTTTTTGCGTGAACTCGATGTCGCGTTTTTCACGTTCTACATCACGCAGTTCACGTTCGACATCGCGTTTTTGATCGCGCAGTTCCCGCAACTGATCGCCTAAACGTTCTTGTTGCTCCAGCATAGATTCGGCGGCAGCTTCTGCTTCCGAGGTCAGCGACTCCAGAGCGCCTTCATCCACTTCAAGGCCGGCAAGTGCCGCTTGACTGACGCGTGCCGCTTCGGCGTTGATCCTAGCCATCAGGGCAGGGTCCATACCCGGCATGGGTTGACCTGAAAACATCCACCCGTCAAAACCACCTTCGATGCGCGTCTCGAACAACACGCCTTGGCCCATGACATAACTGACATCGATGTCACTGACACCTCGACCTACTGGCGATTGCAGTGACTTTTGCAAGATGTCGCGCATGATATCGAGGTTTTGTTTGAGCTTTGGACTGACGGGTTCGGCAGCCTGGGCCATGCCCGCAGCGGTTACTAACCCCGCAGTCAACAACACACGACTATAGGTAGACAGTGAACGTACCAACTTCATGGAAAACTCCTTATTGCGACCGTTTTGACGGATACGCAGTGCTGTAATCGAGACGAGCCTGTGACGGTTGAGCGTGGTCTTGCCAATATTGCCAATCGGCTTGACGTTGCGAGTTGAGATATTCGACTAACTCGATCATGTCACTACGGCGGTTTTTCTGTTCTGTTTCAGTTAGATAGTCTTTCAACAAAATCAACTGAGACGCTTGTTGTTGCTGAGTCAACTGCAATTGTTTTTGCAGATATTCTTGTTGTTCAATGCGGTAATTGGCCAGCATAGTCGTCACTTGCTGTTCGGCCGCTTGCGGATCTTGTTGGTTCCAATGCACGGCGATGCTGCCATCTCTGATATGCAGTTTTAATGGCGAAATGCTGAGCACCATGGCGAAAACGGAGCAAGCAACGGCCAGTTTGGGCCAGAAATCGCTCTGCCGCGCTGGGCGTTGACCAAATTGCGCCCGAAACATGCTTTGGGTGTCGACGTACGGCACCATGTCGTAATTCGGCGCCTTCGCAACGCGTTGCAGACGTAGACAAGTGTCGACTCTAGCAAGCCACTCAGCATCAGCGCCGAGCAGTTGTCGACATTGCGCTTCGGTGATGCGCCCTTCGACAAAATCAGCAAAAATACGTGGACTGTCCGACATCATGAGCCTCCAGCTGGACTTTCATTTTATCCAGCGCACTGTAAAAACGACTTTTGACTGTGTTGCTTGAGATCGCCAACTGTGTGGCGATTTCGTCAAAGGTAAATTGTTGATAAAACTTAAGTTCTAACACCATGCGTTGCTCAACTGGCAAGGTCAGTAACAGTTTTTGCACCAGCAGCTGCTCCTGTAAGCCACTGTATTGCTGGCTGACGCAAGCAGCTTCATCGGCAAGCTGCTCATGCAAATCGTCGACATCATCATGTGGGCGGCGTTTGCGCAGCAGATCAATCGCGCGGTAGTTGGCGATGCCAAACAGCCAGGTTTTGAAACTGCTATCACCACGAAATTCGGCCAAGTTGCGACAGACCACCATCAAGACGTCTTGCAGCAAATCTCGCGCATCCTCGGCATCGCCAAGCAAACGCACGCCGTAATAATACAGAGCCGCTTGGTAACGACCGACCAACTGTTGCCAAGCTTGCTCGTCTCCTTGCACGGCTTTGCGGATCAGAGATTCATCACTGCGTTTAAACACGTTTCTGTCATCTACTCGGTTAGAGGTTGCGAATGTTGATTGGTCGAGGTCATGCACAAAATAGTTTGCCTGTTGGCAAAAAAACTTAAATTTTTTTAAAACTAGCTAGAGATCAATTAGTTGGTTGGTATCTCTATTCAGCAATTCGAGCTTAGCAGCTTATGGGGGACTAATCTCAGCTTGTGCCAATTCAGGCCGCAGTACATCGATAGTGCGAGTCAGTCTACTGCCATCGCTGGCGGTGAGTACCAGTTCATAACGGCCTGAAGGCGCTTGAATGGCCATGTGGTGCGGGCTGTGGGTGCGCCCCAAGTATTTACCGGCAAAATGCCAATCTAACGTTTGTTTGGGATCTCGGGTGACAGCACGGAAGATGGCCGAGCCTAGCTTGCCATCCCCTTGTAGTGGCAACATGATTTTACCAAGGCTGACCGGGCTTAAAATGGCGATGGCTTCGTGTTGGTTTTCATCCCCTTGGCAGCCCGGCCACACCGGGGGGACTTCGCTGTAATTGGGGAAGCGAAGTTGATAAAACCAGGCCATCGCCAGCGGCAGCACCAAGCGCGTTTGTGGATGGCTTGGCATCCCGGGTACACAGCCCTGTGGCAACTGGTATTGTTCGGTTGGGTCGAGCCAGAGCTGCTGCATATAGCCGCTGCCGAGTTGCAACTTTGCAGCTTTAGGTTTTTGCGTCAGCGCACTGTCACATTGCAAGCGTTTAGGGTAACCGTCGGCTTTACACACTTCGACGTCGTCAAGGTCATACAGCGGCGGTGTAAGCCAATTGGCCAGTGGTAACTGATGGAACAAGTCAAACAATACAGGACCAGCACTTTGCCCGCCGGTTAGCACAGGGGCTGGCGTCCCGTTGGCATTGCCAACCCAAACGCCAATGCTGTAGCGACCACTATTGCCTATCGCCCACGCGTCACGCAAGCCAAAGCTAGTGCCAGTTTTCCATGCAATGGTTTGGCTTTTGCTGTAATCGCGCCAGCTGCCTTCGGAATCAGGGCGCTCGACATCGGTTAACGCTTGTAAGGTGATGTACGCAGCACCAACACTAAATGGCAGCTGCAGTCGCGGCGCGGTTTGTCCTTGCAGTGTCTGTAGTTTCGGCACGTCAATTGAACGAATGTTCACCGCATGCGTCATGGCCGCATAGGCTTGCGTCAGCTCGAACAGCCGCGTTTCCGCGCCACCGAGGATCAATGACAATCCATAGTGATCGGCAGACTGGTTTAAGGTGGTCAGGCCGAGTTGTACCAGCGAGTCTTTAAATGGTGCAACTCCAAACCGCGCTAATTGGCGCACCGCAGGCACGTTCAATGATTCTGCCAGTGCTTGTGCCGCAGGGACTGCGCCGCGGAATTGCAAATCAAAATTTGCCGGGCTGTAGCCGCCAAATTGTGAACGAATATCGGCTTGCAGTGCGGTCGGTAATAACAGCCCAGCATCCAGTTGGGCCGCGTACAAAAATGGCTTTAAGATACTACCACTGGAGCGGGCACTTCGAATGATGTCCACATGCGAGCCGGCTTGACTGTCGGTAGTGACATTCCCATGGTAAGCCAGTACAGCCATCTGCTGATGGTCGACGATCAGTGCGGCCAAATTGTGCACTGATTGTTGGGCTAGGTAGCGAGAATGTCGTTGCAACAGTTGACCGGTTTGACGCTGCAATGCCCCATCTAACGTGGTATCAAACCTTTGTGTTTGTGGATACTGTTTGTGCAGCTGATTGAGTAAGTGAGGCGCATCGTGCGGCCAGCCTTTGGGGCGCTGGGGCAGGGGTTCACTCAGCGCCAGTTCTAAATCAATTGGGCTTAACAGACCTTGTGCTGCCAGTCGGGTCAGCAAGCGATTGCGTTTGGCGCGCAGCGGTTCATTACTGCGACCGGGATACAAGGCGCCAGGGTTATTCGGAAGGACCGCCAACAGCGCCGCTTCCGCCCAGCTCAGCGATGCTGGTTCTCGACCAAAATACCACCAGCTGGCGGACTGTAACCCGACAACATTGCCGCCAAATGGCGCCAGCGAGGCATACATGACCAGCAATTGAGGTTTGTCATAATGCCATTCCAACTGCAATGCTAACCAAGCCTCACGCAATTTTTGTGAGAAGGTACGGTTAGTTTTGCCATAGGACAAGCGCGCGAGCTGCATGGTGATGGTGCTTGCGCCACTGACCACTTGCTGTGTTGTCAGGTTGTTCCACATAGCCCTGCCAATGGCAAGCGGATTGATCCCTGGGTGGTAGAAGAAATGGCGATCTTCAAACTGCAACAAGGCTTGCTGGTAACGGTCAGGCACCGCCGAACCTTGGTAATACATCCGCCATTGTTGGTCGGCCGCGAGTTGCACATCCAGCAGTTTTGCTTGACGGTCGTAGAGAGCTGGCGACCAAAGAGGCTGTTGCAAAGTGTCAGGCCAATCAGGCCATTGCAAGCCAATACCCACCGCAGTGAAAAAACTCGCCAGCAGCACGCTGGCGAGTTTGAAGTGACGACGCAGCACTAAGGTTTGATTTCCAGCCATATGCCGGTGGTGCTTGCTTTCACTTCCGGTTTATACATGGCTTGTACCGACCAGCCTGGTAAATAAAACCGCCCTGCATAGGTCGCGTTCAGTGTCGCTTTTAACGTCAGTGTGCGGTTTTTGTTGAGCTCTGGGTACGGGAAGTCGACATAGGTGTACAAACGATCATCGCCTGAATGTTGATGAGAGACCCAACTGCTTTGCTCTTCTTGTGCCAGCATGGCGGAACGTAGTTCAAAACCTGCAGCAAACAGTTGGCTGACCGCCACTTGCGCCAATGAACTTCCCGTATCATTGTCAATCGTCACCAACGCCACGAAGTCCGTGCCTTGTTTGATATTTTGGATATCAATCGGTTGGCCAGCCAAATCAGTAAAGGTTTGGCTGATGCGCAGGCCTTGCGCGACGGGCTGCTCGGAGCCTGGTGCAGGAATACCTTGCCGTAACAAGCTGACATACATAGGGGTATTTCCCGTGTTGGTCACTTTGAATTTGTCTGCATTGTATTCATTGAGTTGCAAGCTGTAGCCTGGACGACTGAGTTCAATATCTATCGGTTTATCGCTTGCCTGCACAGTGAGGCGGCGGCTTGGACCTTTGGCGCTCATCGCTCCTAGCTGCTCAGTGAGCACTTGCGACACCATCGCTTGTTCAACAGTGGCGCTGTATTGCAAGTCGGTTGCGCCGAGTAAATTTTGCGCTGTGCTTATCGCAGTCGATTGTTGGCCCAAGCCCATTTGCACCAACACTCTAAACAACGATTGCAACGTCGGATTGCCAAACATTGATTGCGCCGGTTCTGGTGTATTGATCACTGTTGCATCGGCGAGCTCGCGGGCAGCGGCTTGTTGTCCAAGCTCCAGATAGGCAAGGGCAAGGATGGTGCGTGCGACCGGTGTATCGTTGCGCGTATGAATTGCATCACGCAAACGGTTCATCGCCCCTTGATCGGCATTGTCACCTAGTGCGAGCACCCATAACCGCATGGCTTGATAGATCAGCCGTTGCGTATCACTACTATCAAATTGATTGGCCGCGGTTTTTTGCGCATTCAACCAATTGTTATACATAGGTTGTGGCATCGCATACCCTTGGCTTTTCGCTTTGACGAGGAAATATCCTGCGTACAAATCACCCCATTCGGTGTAATAGGGGGAATCACGCCAGTAGGCAAAACGACCATCATTGAGCTGGTATCCAGCCAGATATTTCAGTTGCTGATTGATGGCTCGCGTCATTTTGTCGACTTCGGCAGTCGTAAAACTTTGATAGCGACTGGCGTACAGCAGTGGCAACACCCGCGACGTCGATTGCTCAACGCAGCCGTGCGGGTAGTCACTGAGTGAATTTAGATAAGTCACTAAATCAAAACCACGCAAACTATTAATGTTGAACCATTGTTGATTGCTGCCTGCAATCCCGAAGCTCTCGGCTTTTGGTTGCCAACTTTCACCCGGTTGCAACACTTGCGATAACAACCGTTGTTCCACGGCATTAGGCGCGCGAAGTGGCAAGTCGAGGTGTTCTTTGGAGCTCATGGCGCCATTGCTGGCTTGAATATCCAAACTGGCGAAACCGGCTTTCTCACGAGCTTTGACGCGCAGCAGCACGGTTTTTTCCCCTGCACTCGTAAAGCTAGCCGTTTGCTCGGCGATGATGGCCTCTAATTTATCATCAACCTTGATGCTGACCTTGACCTCTGTGGCGGTTTTTCCTTGCCAGAATACGGTGACTGGAACACTGAACTCATCGCCTGGGCCAACCAACCGAGGGGCTGTGGTCAAAATATCCAAATCCTGGCGGATTTTTACTTCTGCATCGGTTTGGCCAAACGCATAGCCATTGCCTGCCACGACCATGACACGAGCGGCCCCAATGTAAGGCGGTAACTGAATGTCATGTTTGGCGGTTTTGCCCGCGTCTAACGTAAAAGGTCCAAACATTTGCACTAACGGTTTGAAGCGTTGTAATCGTTTATTGTCGCGTTTGGCGATGAGTTCTGAACCGCCCACAGCCAGTAAGCGACTCAAATCGCTGGCATAAGCGCCAACAACCGAATCAAACAAGTCCCACGTTTGCACACCCAAAGCTTCACGTCGGAAGAAGGTGTCATGCGGTACAGGTGTTTTGAACGCCGTGATGCCAAGTAATCCTTCGTCGACCAAGGCCAGCGTATAGGTCATCGCTTGGCCCTGCTGTTCCTGCACTTCGATGGTAAATTTGCTTTCTGGTTTCACTTCACTGGGTAACGTCAATTGCGGGTGCAATTCAGATTGTGGGTCTTTGACGGCCAGATTGACTAAACCATAACTGCGCAGCGGCATATCTGATGGGCGCTTGGTATGAGGCAGGATCTGACTGATGTGCGCATAGACGTTTGGCACCATGCGTTTATCCAACGGCACATCGATGACGTTTTGGGTGGCGCTTAAGCTGTACCAACGTTTTTCTAGCACCTGGCTACCACTCTCTAGCGTTAACAAAACTTGGCGAGCGGTGCCGCCAGGTACGTTAATATGCGCTGTGTCGCCAACCACATAGTCTTCTTTATCGGCGGTGATCCCTAAACGGGTTGAACTATCGCGGCCTTGTTTTTCATCCCAGCCCCAGCCGATGTAAAATACTTGGCTTGAGCAGTGGGCGTCATCGGCGCTGTTGTCACAGGCGATCAAACGATAGCGGCCGTGTTCATAGTCATCCGCTTTAATCGGGATATCGGCAAAGCCGCTTTGATCCGTGGTGACTGTAAAATTACTGACCTCTTTGGCGTCATAATCGCTGGCGTAGTTGTAGTCATTTTCTTCTTCGTCCCACCACCAACTCCAGCGCAGTTTCACCAGTTTAATAGCGACGTCACGATTGGTTAGCTTAGTGCCCGACGTGTCGACCATTACAGCTCTGACATTCATCGCTTGATGATCAGGCAACGGCGAATTTTTGAACTCTTTGGGTAAGGCTAGACCCACATAACGATCAAATGGGTAAAACGGCACTTCTTTAAACTGGGTACTGAACTGGCCGCTCGGTTCAAACACGCGCATGATAAATAACGCTTTTAGCACACCAGGCGCCGTGGCGTTCAGTTCGGGAGTAATTTCAAACTGAGCATCACCTAATGGCCCGAGTTGGCCTTGCCAAACCATGGCTTTCTGTGGGTTGAATGCTCGCGTCGCATCATCAAACACATAGGCTTGCAGTCCATCAAACTCGGTAGCTCCAGCTTTAAGTTTCATTTCGACATCGGCTTTTAGGCCTTCTGCACTGGCGCCACTGAGCCAATTGGATACCAATTCGGCTGCGGCCGTCTGTTTACTGAAGGTTTGCGGTAACGTCAGATCGATTTTCAAGCGGTTGGGTAGAATATTCTCGACTTTCAGCACAGTATCAAAGTAGTTGTCGGCAACTTTGGCGATTGCCGTGTAATTCCCAGTAGGGCCTTCAGCTGAGGTAGCAAGGTCAAACCGATAGAAGCCAGCTCCCACTGGGCGTGCGGTCAAACTCGAGATTTTTTGGCCTTGCGGTGAGAAGAAATCCAAGGTCACAGGGAAATCGGCTGGTAATTGCTGCGCTTTGTCTTGCAGAATTAAATTCAGATAAATGGTATCGCCCGGACGCCATACATTGCGCTCGCCATATAAAAAGGCTTTGATGCCGCCTTTGCTACTACTACCACCCGTATCAAATTGGTTGGTCGGCAGCGCCTCATTCTCATTCACTTTTAGATAGCCAGTGTCGCCATCTTTGTCGGCTTTGATGAAATAGCTTTCGCCTTCCGGCTTGACGCTCACCATACCTTGGTTGTCGGTTTCTGCCTGAGCAATAACCTGTTGTTGGTAGTTGTAAGCCGTTATTTTTACACCGGCTAATGGCAAACCATTGTCCAGCGAGGTGCTAAACACGTGCAGTTGACCGTCTTTGCCTTGTTTGGCAATCAGCCCGATATTCGAGGCGATAAAGGTTTTATTGCTGCCACGAGATGAAGAGAAGAAGCTGCTGTGGCATGGATTGTCGCGTTGTTCCCAGTCATAGTCGCCACGACTTTGATAGAACTGCCACAGACGTTCTGGGATCTCATTTTCTCGATATGAACCTTCATAATTTAAACGCGTCAGCGGCACCAAAGGTTGGCTTTCTAATTTGGTTTCACATGGATACATGCTGTGCTGAGGCTGCAACACAGCGTCTAGACGAAAAATACTGCCGCGATATTTGCCAACCAGTTCTGTCACATCAAGCTGGTAAACCGCTGTTTCATCTCGCTTGGCATCTTTTAATTCAAACGTACGCTGCGCTATGTAACGACCAACATCTTCTGTGTAATACGATGAAAAGTTGCCATCGGCACGTTGCAAAAACTGCGGGATATTGTCAGGGAAAATTTGGAAAACACGTAGTTCTAAGGCGTTGACATTGGTCGCTTGGACAGGGATCAGCAATCGCTCAGCATTAGGCATGATCTGACCGTTACCAATGAATTGCACGGACGGCAACATGGAGCTGACTTGCAATTCATGTTGATACGCCGCGCCGAGCTCGTCGCCATCGGCAGATTTTAAGGTTGAGGCAATCCACAGGCTGACTTTGCCACTGAGTTTAGTGTCAGGGAATACCTCCAACTCGTTGCCATTGATCCGAGCCCGAGCTTTTTTATCATTCAGTTTGACTAAGCCGTCTAAATCTTGGCTGGCGATCGGTTGGCTAAACCGCACTTCAAAGCGTTGGCCGTCTTTGTCATTAAAGGTGGCCGATAAAACGGACATGCTATCGACTTGCGGCAATTGCAGTACGCGTTCTGCCGCGAATTCTTGTTCAGTCAGTTGATGTTTCCAGCGCAAACGGAAGCTACCCGGACCTTTGGTTAAACCAATTACGGTCACATTCCACAGCCGCGGCGACACTTGGCCGTAATAAAAGCTGGCATCTTTGGCACTGCTTTGGTCGAGCACCAACAATTGTTTTAGGGCGTCTTCGGTTAAAACGTCATCTGAGCTCACTTCCATGCTGTAGCTCACGGCGTTATCTTCAACATTAAAGCCGATTTCTTTTATCGACAGGCGTTGTTGCAAGACATTCACCACCGAATCGAAATTTTCTGCATTGTTGACATAACCAAGGTCAGTCAACGCTTTGCCAAGCAGTTTTAATTCAATACGTTGCCCTGAAGTCAGTGACTTGATCGGGATCAGTTGAATGGTTTTTTGATCAAGCCAGACCGTCGAAAACAAACCCGCAGGTGACGTTTGCACTACAGCGTCCGCAGATTTCCCGACCGAACTCAATGAGACCATCTCTTGGCTAAAACGATAATTTAGCGTGGCTTGTGCAGGAATTTCGCCTCGCGGAAACTCCAATAAAATCGTTCGTAGATTCAACGCTGTAGGTGCAGTTGCGGCGGCACTTTGCGTTGAAGTTGCGCTGCTGGACTCGGTTTTCGTGGCACTTGATGGGGACGGTTTCAACAGGTAGTAGGCAGAACCCGCCGCAATGACCACAGCTGCGGCGATAGCTGTAATTCGCTTATTCATGGTAGCGATCCTTTGCTTTGCATGGAGGAGTGTGCGTTATGGATCGTTGGGGGGACAGGATTCAAAGATCGAATTCCGTGGCAGTGACGTAGTAGCCATAACGTTACCTCTTAGAGTATCAGAAGATATGAACAAAGTGTTAGCAACTGGCTTTTTGGCCGTGTTTTTTCTCAGTGCTTGTAGTCAATCGATCCAGGACTATCAACACAACACGCCGGCGCTTGATTTGCATCGGTTTTTCCAAGGACAAGCGCAAGCGTTTGGCATGATGCAAGACTGGCAAGGCAAGCAAAACTTACATTTTACCGCGCGTTTATGTGGCCAGTGGCAAGGAGCGCGGGGCGATTTGTATGAAATCTTTCAATTTAGTGACGGTCGTACCGACAAGCGGCATTGGCAATTGACTACCAACGGAGCGCAAGTTATTGGCACTGCAGGAGATGTGGTGGGTGAAGCAAACGGCACAGTCGCTGGCAACAGCATGCAGTTTGATTATGTGCTGCGGATCGCCACCACTGACGGCCCAGTTGATGTTACCGTACGCGATTGGATGTATTTAGTATCGCCCAGCCAGCTGATCAACAAGTCTACCTTGCACAAATATGGGCTGCAGGTCGGGGAATTGACGCTGGCGATCCAACAGTTAGATGCCAGCGCCTCCTGTGCGGAGTTTATTGCAGAGTTTGCGCGGACTCAGGTAAGTCCACCAACGCCGTAAAGTGCGGATCTGTATCTGGATAGGCGTCGCGGATCGCTAAAAACTCATCCAAACTGCCAAGCAAAATATCGGTCAGCATAGGGTCAAATTGCTGACCTTTTTGTTCATGCAAGTAGTTGATGACTTTGGGCATAGGCCATGCAGGCTTATAACAACGTTCACTGGCGAGCGCGTCGAACACATCAGCAAGGGCGGTGATGCGGCCGGCGATGTTGATTTCCTCACCTTTGAGGCCGCGCGGATAACCAGCACCATCCCAACGCTCATGATGCTCAAACGCGATGATCGCGCCTTGTTGCAAAATCTCATTTTGCGAGTTCTGCAGGATCTGATAACCGACCTCGGCATGCGTGCGCATGATGGCCCATTCTTCCGGCGTGTGTTTACCAGGCTTGTTGAGGATTTGGTCTGGGATAGCAATTTTGCCGACGTCATGCAGCGGCGACGCTAGTTTGATTTTTTCAGCTTCGTAGTTGGGCAAACCGTATTTCGTGGCCAACAAAAAGCTGTAATTGGCGACGCGTTTGACGTGACTGCCGGTCTCTTTGGAGCGTTTTTCCACCGCTTCACCAAGGATGTATGACAACTCGCGTTGACTGTCTTTGATGATTTCGCGCAGGCGGACGTTTTCATATGCCACGGCTATGTTGCTGGCAAAATAATTCAGCAGGTGGTGGTCCACTTGGTCAAATTTGGAATCTTTACTGACATACAGCAGGTTCTCCAAGCCACGACTCGTGGTGAAATAACCGACAAAATAATCGTCGCCCTGGTAGGAACGTTTTAGCTGATGTGCTTTGCGTAATTTGTCGACGACGGGCTCTGGCAGCTGTTCATCAAGGCTGGTGCCGTGCCCGCTGGCGGCAATAATATCCAGCGCCAAATCGCTGCGTTTTGGGTCACCTGTCGCGGCGCAGCAATAAATTTTAGAGTGTTCAAGCCCAAGCAGATTGGCTGCTTGATTGAGGATGTTAGATGCAAATTCGGTCAAGCTTTCGCATTCTAAAAAGCTCACCGTTGACGCGATGATTTTTTCTAATCCTCGTTTATTGTTGTCGATAATGCAGATGTCGCGGTACGAACGCAGCGCCGAATACAGGAGGGTTTTTAGCTTGATTGCGGTGACTTCAGTTTTGTTTTTGTAATCGTTGATATCGTAATCGCGGATCACGCTTTCTTCCGGTGCTTCGCCCGGTTGACCAGTGCGCAAAATCAGCCGAATTTGCATCATAGCCAGTTCTGTGCGAATGGCTTTGACCAGTTCCAAACCCGCGTTATTGGATTCCATCACTACATCGACAATCGCCAGTGCGACATCGTTGGTTTTTAGCAAGGTTTCACGTGCTTCTCGGGCTGAGTATGCGTGCAACAAGTGCAGAGGGCGCCCTTCAAATTCAAAGCCGCGCAAAACTAAGTTAGTGATTTGATGAATACTTTCATCATCGTCGACGATCAGCACACGCCAAGGCAGTGCAGGCGTGGTTGCCTGCGCTTCATCATGAACTGCGGTTGAAGAGATAACTTCTTGACTAAACAGAAACTCATTATTGGTCATAGACGACTGCCGATTGCTGCCCCATTACCTTTTGAATGTAGCAGTGGAGTCGCCAAAAATCCTGTAGGTCTGGCTACTTGCTGGTCGTGATTAATGGTCTACTGGTCGGCTTTTTCCCGATTCTCTAAGGATTCCAGCTCGATATTAATCGCATTACAAGAGATCTGAATCTCGTATAAAGACACCGCCAGACTCAAGCCCAAGCTTGCTAAACTTGCGCCGAACATCCACTGGCCAGCCAAATCCCATGCCACAAACAGACAAAACATGGAGCCGGTACACAGCAAAAAACTAATGACGCCCCAGCGCTGCATCGAGCGAATAAGCACGATACGTTGCCGTAAATTGACAATTTGCCGTTTGGCTAAGTCGCGAACCTGATCGCCTTCTCGATTATTCAGTTGCCGGATCAGTTGCGCCAGTACTAAAAAGCGGTTGGTATAGGCGAGTAATAACAGCGAAATTGCCGGAAATAACAAAGCAGGGGTGGTAACTGTCATCATCCGAGGCGTCCTCTTGCAAATCATGGGCATAGCAGCCAGTATCTGATTCATCTTACACAAATTTATTCAGTCGCGGAGGTTTGTCATGGCGGTCGATCTATGGAGCGCAATGCTGACGCTGTTTTTGATAATGGACCCGCTCGGCAACTTGCCTATTGTGGTGGCTATTCTGCGTAATCTTCCCGAGCATCGCCGGCAAAAAGTGCTGATCCGAGAGTTGTTATTGTCGCTCGTGGTGCTGCTGACCTTTTTGTTTTGCGGTCAATCTTTCTTAAAAGTGTTAGGTGTTAACGAAGAAGCGGTCTCGATTGCTGGCGGCATCATTTTGTTTTTAATTGCATTGCGGATGATTTTTCCGCAAGAAGGTGGGGTGGCGGGCTTAAAAGAAGGCGAAGAGCCGTTTTTATTTCCGCTGGCGGTACCGATGATTGCTGGACCGTCGATTTTGGCGGCGTTGATTTTGCTTGCCAACCAACAACCCGGCCAAATGGTCGATTGGACTATGGCGTTGTTGGGGGCTTGGTTGGTCAGTAGTGCGATCTTATTGTTTGCGCCTTTATTCCATCGTATTCTGGGCGAGCGTGGCCTGACCGCGATGGAACGTTTAATGGGGATGATCCTGGTGATTATTTCGGTGCAAATGTTCCTCAATGGCGTTGGGCATTATTTCGATTGGAAGCAGTAACTATGTCGAAAACCTGGTCGCTGGCGCTGACTACCTTATTAGAACAGCAGCAAGCAGAATTCTCGCGCCAAGCCATGATGTTGTTGCGTCAGCAACAAAGCCATTGGCTCGATGAATTATCGGAACTTATCAATTCAAATCAAATGCCACCGGATTTACCGGTGTTGTTGCAGCTGGAAAAACAAAAAGTTGAACAACAGCGGCTGGAGCAACTCTGCCAACAAGCGATAGCCGACAAAGACGAAGCCATCACTGCGCTTGGTCGTATGGCGGACCAACTACGTGTCAGTCAAGACGAATATCGTTTGCAGTTACAACGTAATCTGCAATTAGAACAAGATGTTGAGCGTTCTGTGGATGAGCGTTTGGTGCAGTTGCGCAGCCAACTGGCGGAGCAGCACACCTTAGTGCAAGAACTCGAAGTGCGCTGTGCGACCGAGCGTCAACTGCGTGAGCAAGCTGAGCAGCATATGGTCAAATTGCAGCAGGAAATGACAGCACAGCGGCCGAGTTATGAAGCGCAAATTGAGTCGCTAGCCAGTCGTTTGGCTGAGATCTCGGCACAAGATAGCCGGCTGCAAGAACAAATCGCCGCGCAGTTGCAGCATATGCAACATCTTGAACAAACCAATCAGCAGTTGTCGACTGAAGTGAACGAGTTGCAAGGCATCAAGTTGCATGACGAGCAAAAAGATAAAATGCTCGACAGCGCACTTGAGCAAGTCGAAAAATTGCAACAAGAACAACAGCAATGGCAACAGCAGCAGCACAAGCTGGAAAGTCAGCTGTTTCGGGTGCAAGCACGGCAACAGTCATTGGAAGAAAAGTTGCAAACCGAAGGCGATTTGTCGCGGGAAACCATCCGCACTTTGCGCCAGCAAGTCGCGCAACTCGAACAACAGTTAAAAGAACAAAGTGAAGCCCACGCCGAGCAACAACTGGAAGCCAAGCTGAAAATCGAATACTTGCAAAAGACCGGCAGCGCCTGAATGCTGGTCAGGGCCAGAGCCCTTGTGTATCATGGCCTTTTTTAACGCAGAACAAGCGATACCGATGAGTAAAGCCAATAATTTCCAACGCATGCGAGAGCTCGGTTTTTATCAACAAGCTGCGGTTGCAGCAACCCTGCTCGAGCGCATGATCCCGAACTACCAGCTATTTGCGGAAGTCACCGAAACAGGCGATGGCGCGTTAGTGCGACACAGTTTGGATATGGTGTGGGAGTGGTTGCAGGTCAAACGTGCGAAAATCAATTTCGAACGTATTCAAGAAGAACTGGAGCTGGTCACCCCAGAAGTCACTAACTTCGACATGTTTGGCGTGTATCCAGCCGTTGATGCCATCACAGCTTTGGACATGATGCTCAACGGCATTCGCGAACAAGACAGTGCTGAATTTATTCATGTGGCGAAAATCTCCCAAGCATCGGTCGCGCGGTTGATTGAACATCAAACCGAAGAAGCAGAAGTGACCTCGGAAGCGGAACTGAAAAAAATCGTTCGTGATCACGAATTGATGCAATACGAGATGGATTGTTTGGCAGATTTACTCGAGATCTGTAGCCAAATCAAAGAGTTTGGTCGTGATGAAATTAAAGCTCTAAAGCAGTGGGTGATGGATCAAGGCGTCACTAACTTAGGAATGGAATTATAAAAAAACCGGCGCCAGCCGGTTTTTTTTCGTCAACGGTACGATGCTCAGTAAGAACTTTCGCAGCAGCGAAGTTCTGAATTGGCGAAATTACACCTGCCCATCGACGATAAATAAGCGGTACGCCAGCTGTCCAGCGACTTTCTCTTTTAACAGGCGCCAGTTCTCGGGTAGGTCAGTTAACGCCAGTTCCTTCTCTGCTTCGATATAAACTAAAGCGTCTGCGGCAAGCCAGCCGTGTTGCGCTAAGTGCTGGCAGGCGGGGATGAGTAACCCTTGCCGAAATGGTGGGTCTAAAAACACTAAATCAAACTGACGGGTGGCAGGTTTATTTAAATACGACAAGCAGCTGCTATTAACGACTGTTGCTGTCATACATTGAATGCGCGCTAAGTTTTGTTGCAGTTGCTTGGCTGCTTTGGCATCCAATTCAATCAGTAAGGCGCTGGCAGCGTGGCGTGACAGCGCCTCAAACGCCAAACTGCCACTCCCGCTAAAACAATCCAACACATGCCGTCCGGCGACGTCTTGCATCAACCAGTTAAACAAGGTTTCTTTGACCCGATCCGTGGTGGGGCGCAGCCCTTGCACATCAAGTACCGGCAATTTTCGACCTTTCCATTGACCACTTATGATCCGGACTTCACCAGGACCGCCATGCATTTGGCTGGACTGGGAGGTTGAAGCGACACGTCGCGAGGATGACGGGGCTTTCGTACGCTGCATCAGAAAGGCATACCTGTGAGTTAAAAGATGATAGTATAAAGGCCGATTTTACCGCAGTTTCGATATTCTGACAGCGAACCTTATGACAAAAACGAACAAACTATTTTCTTGGTTAGGTTTTGGGAAAGGCAAAACCGAACCCGCTCAAGATTTGCCAATCGCCCAAGGCGACGTGCCAACCCCAGTTGAAGCGACTGCTACAGCCAGTCAGGCTAGCGAGTCTATCCCAGCAGAAACAAGCTCCCCGGTCGACACAAGCACAGCGGCAACACAGCCCGAAGCAACTGACACGCCCACGTTCACAGCAGAAGTAGCGTCAGAGGTCGAGATCACGGCTGAAACTGCTAGCACACCAGCAAGTACCGAAGCCGTATCCCCAGACGTGCGTACCGCTGAAGAACCAGAAAAGAAACTAGGTTTTTTCAGTCGGTTACGTCAAGGATTAGCCAAAACGAGCGCCAACCTTGGCAACGGCTTAGCAAGCTTATTCCTTGGTAAAAAGATCGACGACGAGTTGTATGAAGAATTAGAAACGCAGTTATTGCTGGCCGACGTGGGTATAGAAACGTCGCAAAAATTGATCAAACAGCTCACCGAACACGCAAACCGCAAACAACTCAAAGATGCGGAAACTCTGTACGAAAAGCTGCAAGATGAAATGGCCAGCATGCTGTCGGCGGTTGAACAACCGCTGGATGTCAGCAAATCCGATGGACCCTATGTCATTTTGATGGTTGGGGTGAACGGTGTCGGTAAAACCACCACCATTGGTAAAATGGCGCAGCAATTTAAACAACAAGGCAAAACTGTCATGTTGGCCGCTGGCGATACTTTCCGAGCTGCCGCGGTCGAGCAGTTGCAGGTGTGGGGCGATCGGAACCAAATCCCGGTGATTGCCCAACACACAGGAGCTGACAGTGCTTCAGTAATTTTTGATGCCTATCAAGCCGCCAAAGCGCGTGGTGTTGACGTGCTGATTGCAGATACCGCTGGGCGTTTGCAAAACAAAGCCCACTTGATGGAAGAGCTGAAAAAGATCGTCCGTGTGATGAAGAAAATTGATGACGCAGCACCGCATGAGGTGATGTTGACCCTCGATGCTGGAACTGGTCAAAATGCGCTGAGCCAAGCCAAGATTTTCCACGAAGCCGTGCAGCTCACAGGGATCAGCTTGACCAAATTAGATGGTACCGCCAAAGGTGGCGTGATCTTTGCCATCGCTGACCAATTTAAGTTACCAATTCGCTACATCGGCGTTGGTGAAAGCTTGGAAGATTTACGGGTTTTCCAAAGCCGAGATTTTATTAAGGCATTGTTTAACAAGGAATAATAAAAATGCTGCGGTTTGAGCAAGTCAGTAAAGGATACCCAGGCGGCTTTGTAGCGCTGGATCGCGTGTCGTTTGAGCTGGGCAAAGGCGAAATGGCGTTTTTGACCGGGCACTCCGGTGCCGGCAAAAGTACCTTGCTCAAATTAGTCAGTTTGATTGAGCGTCCATCGGCTGGGCGCGTCATCATTAATGGTATTGATTTGTCGACCATTACGTCGCGGCAAATTCCTTACGTGCGTCGGGATATTGGGATGATTTTCCAAGACCACCGTCTGCTAAAAACGCACACGGTGTTTGATAACGTCGCATTGCCATTGGTCATTGAAGGCTTTACCGGCCGTGACATGGCACGTCGAGTTCATGCAGCATTAGATCAAGTCGGCTTGCTCGATAAGGCCCGTTGTTTACCAGAAACCTTGTCAGGCGGTGAAGCACAACGTGTTGGTATTGCGAGGGCGGTGGTCAACAAGCCGCCATTGTTATTGGCGGACGAACCGACCGGTAACCTAGACCCCGATTTATCCAAAGACATCATGCGGGTGTTTGAGGCTTTTAACCAAGCTGGGGTGTCTGTGCTAATTGCTAGCCATGATTTGGGCTTAATCGCCCGCATGCGTTATCGCATGATGACGCTGAAAAGTGGCCGGATGATCCACGATGGCTTGATGCATAAAGAGGAGGAGGCCCAATGAGTATTCTATTTGGTGGGCGCGCGACCGGTGCTGAGTCGTTTAATCCGACCTTTGCTGGCCGTATTTGGATGGCAGTGTTGACCAATTTACGCCAAAGTATTAGCAGCTTAGGAGAACTTTGGCGAACGCCTTTGTGGACGCTGATCACTGTCGCTGTATTAGGTGTCAGTATGACGTTTCCCGCGACCTTGCACCTGCTGGTAAAAAACGTACAGCAAGTCAGCAACAGCTACGATAAATCGTTTGAAATCAGCTTGTTTTTGCAAAATACCGCAACTGAAACTGACGTAGCGACGCTGAGTACCTTGTTGCAAGGGAATCCGGAAGTGGCCGAAGTAAAGCTGATCAGCAAAGATGCAGCGATGCAAGAGTTCAAACAAGAATCAGGATTTGGCGAAGCGCTTGATTTTATTGAGCAAAACCCATTACCACACGTGTTGTTGGTGACACCCAAGGTAAACACACCAGCAGCTGCGCAACAACTGCAAGAGAATTTAGCCAAAGAGCGTTTTGTTGAGCTGGCGAAGTTAGATATCAGCTGGTTAGAGCGTTTGGCTGCGTTAGTCAACTTGGTGCAACAAGCCGTGTACGCGATTGCCGTGCTGTTGCTGGCTGGCGCCATTTTGGTTATTGGCAATACCATCCGCTTGTTAATCATGGATAAAAAATCGGAAATTGAAGTGATGAAGCTTGTCGGTGCGACTGACGGTTTTATTCAACGGCCGTTTTTGTATACCGGGATTTGGCTAGGGTTGTTTGCGGGTATTTTGGCATTTTTGGTGATTGAACTGATGCTGTGGTGGCTAGAAGGTGCATTGGCACGAGTCACCTCTTTGTACCAAAGTCAGTTTCATTTTGCTGCTTTAACCTTTGGTGAATTCAGCTCTTTGTTATTGATCGGCATCACATTAGGTTTTATCGGCTCCTATCTGGCCGTGCGCAGTCATATAAGGGCGATTGAACCTGCGTAAAAAAAGCGGCTTATGCCGCTTTTTTTATCAGAAACCATTTAAGCATCTTGTATTAATTGGAATGCCCAGTAGACCGAATCTAAGTAGATTTCACTTAGGTTGGCGTCTGGATTTTTCAAATGAACACTCAGCTGCTCTTGGCGCTGCCAATCAGCCGTTTCAAATGCCACTGCCATATCCAAGTAGATGCCCAGTTGCCCGGTATGTTGCAACAACGCAGCTTTGATTTCTTCAAGCAGCGGCAATTCCTCTAACAGGTCGGGTAACGGCTGTTCTAGCATGGCATCGACCAAACTGAACAAACCAGTCAAAAAAGCTGCCGGTGGGTTGACTGGATCACCGTTAATGGCGGCCAAGCGGTCGCAAAAGCGCGCTCGAACCATCGACATATTCAGCAATTCGTTGGGGCCAGACTCACTGAGATTGGCAAGTGCGAGCAAAGCGATAAATTTCTTCAGCTCTGCTTCGCCCAAATACACCATGGCATGTTTTAGCGAACCAATGGCTTGGCCTCGGCCATAACTCGCCGAATTGACAAAGCGCAGCAGTTTGTAAGACAAACCAACGTCTCGCTCGCAGATCCCACTGAGTTTTTCGAAATCCAGCAAAGTTTGAGTGGATTCAGCAATCAACATCATCAAATTGATTTTGCTACTGGCCAACTTTTTATGCTTGAGCATTTCCGGCCGCGCAAAAAAGTAGCCTTGGAACAAGCTGAAACCAAGCGTTTTCAGCTTTTCGAATTCGTCCTGGGTTTCGACTTTTTCCGCCAACAAGGTCACGGGATGCTGTTTAATCCGCGTAATGTATTTGCTGATCTGCAGAATATTAAATTGGCGAACATCCACTTTAATAATGCTGACGTAAGGTAAAAAAATGTCCCATTTGCTGTCAAAGTCATGGTCGTCAAGCGCTAATTTATAACCCATCCGATGTAATTCACGGCAGGCAGTTAGCAATTCGCTGCTAATTGGCACTGATTCCAGCACTTCGATCACCATGCTGTTTGGGTCAATCGACGTCGGAAAATGATGGATTAAGGTGTCGGCGGAGAAATTAATAAAAGCGCGATGACCGCCGGTGATTTTCTCGACGCCCATAAACAGATGGTGTTCGGTGATCAGCTTCGAGGTCGCTTCATCTGCATTGATGTTTGGAAACGCATTGGCTTCGCCGTCGCGAAACAATAATTCGTAACCGTGCAGTTGTCGATTGGCGTCAAAGATTGGTTGACGAGCCAGATAACAATACATAAAAGCGCTAACTCGTGAAAAAGTGGTTAATTTGAGCATATCGGAAAATTAGCAACTTCATTATGCAGATATATTCTCTAAATTACGTTTTTATTCAATATGGATATTAAAAACAGGGAACTGAAATTAGCACTCTCTGTCAAAGAGTGCTAAGATGACCCCAATTCGACGATTCAGAGGAGTTTTCCATGAGCAAATCAACACAGTTAATGACGCTGTCTGTCGCCGGTAGTGGCAGCCTTGAGGCTTACACTCATGCAGTCAGTTCCATTGCGATGCTGTCTGCTGAGGAAGAACGAGCTCTCGCTGAGCGCCTGCAACAACACGGTGATTTAGAAGCTGCTCGTCAGCTCATCATGTCTCATCTGCGCTTTGTTGTGCACATTGCGCGTAGCTACTCAGGGTACGGTTTGCCGATCGGTGATTTAGTGCAAGAAGGCAATATCGGCTTGATGAAAGCGGTGAAACGCTTTGACCCATCAGTCGGTGTCCGTTTAGTGTCGTTTGCCGTGCATTGGATCAAAGCAGAAATTCACGAGTTCGTGTTGAAGAACTGGCGGATCGTGAAAGTCGCCACCACCAAAGCGCAACGTAAGTTGTTCTTTAATCTGCGCAAGTCGAAAAAGAATTTAGGCTGGTTCAGCCAAGAAGAAGTAAAAAACGTTGCTGAAAGTTTAGGTGTGCCGGAATACGAAGTGCGCGAGATGGAAGCTCGGATGAGCAACCATGATGTGGCCTTTGATGCATCAGACGACGATGAAGAAAACAGCAACTACACAGCCCCTGTGTATTTCTTGGATGATAAATCATCGGATCTTGCTCACAATCTGGAGAACGATGAAACCGAAGGCGCCGCGTTAGACCGCTTACATGCCGCGATGAACACTTTAGACGCCCGCAGCCAAGACATTATTCGGGCGCGTTGGTTAGACAACGAAAAACAAACGCTGCAAGAGCTCGCAGACCGTTATCAAGTTTCCGCTGAACGCGTGCGTCAGCTGGAAAAGAACGCGATGAAAAAATTGCACGCCGCAATGTGACTAGTCCTGAAATAAGTTG
>DMYW01000041.1 GCA_003482455.1 Rheinheimera sp.
TTGGCTTGTTGTTGCAGCACCGAATCTTCGATGATCACATGGTACAAGCGGGTGACGTATTGCGCGTCTAAGCCCAGCGGCTTGGCTTTTTCAATCAGCGATAACAGCAGTTCTTGCTCGCGCACTTGGTCACGAATAGGTTTGTTTTGCGCCAGTTTCGCGTCGGCAACGGCCAGCGCTAGCGTGCGGCGCTTGGCGAATAAACTCAGCAATTGCTGATCGGTGTCGCTGATGTCACGACGGATTTGGTCTAACTCAATGGCCATAATTTTCTACCCTTTAAAAACGAAAAAACCTCCGCTGGGGGAGGTTTTTGACTGAGTTGCACGCGCGCAGCCAATTACCTCCCGAAACAGGTGGTAAAGCTAAAAAAGAAAAAGCTGCGAGCGATTAAATTTTGCATAGTTCCTGTACCTTAATCCGTCTGGACGGCTAAAGTCAACCCTGCGGTTGCAGGATCAACTGATATTTTTCCGGTCCAGGTAAAAACGGCGTTGGTTTACCGCCTAGCCAATCTTGATGGTTTGTTTGGTAAAACTCCGATAACGGGTGACCCGATTGCCCGGTCGGCAGTACCAAAATGCCGTCTTCTTCATGACCTGGCGACACCACCATCCGTTCACTTTGACCAAAGGCTGGGCCTGAAACTTTCGGCATGTGGCGATCGCCGGATTGCGGCGCCACCGGCATATCCAAATACGCGCTTAACTGCGGGACCGCTTTGGACAGCGGATGCTGGATATGCGCTTCGTTGATCAGGCCCCAGCGTGCTTGACGGAAATCGCCACCGGCTTTTTGCGCCAGTTCATCACGGCTTTGCAAGATGGCTTGTTGCAACAGTGCTTGCCAGCTGGCCACGCCGTTTGGCAAGGTGTCGGGCCTTTTGGCTTGCAGCAGCGCCCAACCGGCGGTTTCCGGCACTAGCTTTAAATCGCTTAGTTGCAGCTGTTGTTGCTCGAGTAGCGCCGCCATTGGTGCGAAGATCGCATCCAAGGTTTTATCGCGAAAGGCGCGCACTAAGCTGTAGCCGACCGAGTCGATGCTGGCGGCTTTGACGTCCGTATCCACCAATTTTTTATAGTCTTGTAGCTGGTGCTGCTGCACAAACTCATCGGTGAGCACTGTCAGCGCCAGTTCACGCCAGCGCTGCAAAAACACCGCTTTGTCGTCCAGTTGCACCTGATGTACCGAGTCTATCGTGTGGGCGTTGGATGCCTGCAAGCCGTCACGGATTTGCGCCGCACGAGCGCCTAGGTCGTAGCCGCCATCGCCAATCAGTTTCAGCGCGTCGCCGCCGACCACCCGTGAATTGGCGGTCCATAACCGATCTTTGCCGAGGACTTTCGGGTAAGCTGCGCCGTCAACATAACCATCCCAGAAGTTGTTGCCGCGACTCCAATCTTGTGGCGTGTCCAAATCGGCCAGCTGCCGTTTCGGAATAGCGCCAATCAAGGTCCAGCCGATCTGGCCCTTGCTGTCGCCCACCATCAGGTTTTGCGCCGGAATGCCAACGCTTGGCGCCAGTGCAATGGCTTCTTCGACGGTTTGTACGTCTTCGAGTTGCAGCAGGTTTAGGTTCAAGCCTTCTTTGTCATAGGCCACCCAGCGCAAGGCGTAGTTGCTAAACGGCGCGGCCATCACCGGGCCCCACATGGTTTCTTTCACCAAAATGATCTCGTCGGCTTGGCCTTTGACCTTGATCACTTCGTTGTTGTAGGAAAAATCTTCCATGCCATTGGGGGTTTTATAGCGTTTGCCGTCGCTGTCGACGATCAACTTGACCACGTCTTGCCAGTCGGCAGTGCTGTTGGTAAAGCCCCATGCCACTGCGCCATTACTGCCGGCAACAATTGCCGGCGCACCGGGAAGGGTGACGCCAGCGATGCGACGCGCTTGGCCATCTTTTTGGAAATTCAGCTCCGCTTTGTACCAAATACCAGGCACGCGCAAGCCTAGGTGCATGTCATCCGCCACGATCGCTCGGCCGTCTTTGCTGGCGCTGGCGGCCACGGCAAAGTTGTTTGAGCCTATATCACGGCTGTCCCGGCGCTGACAGCTCACGCAGGCTTTTGTGCTGGGTTTTAACGCGTCAGGGTAGGGGCTACTTGGCACGGCGACGGCGCTGACCAAGCTATCGTCGAGTGGCGCTTGCCAATCGGCACTGTGCTGATTAAAAAACTGATACCAATCGGCAGGGATCGCTGCTTTGAGCACGCCTTGGGCTAAATCGTCTTTACCTTCAGCGCCTTGCAAATCCAAATACATCGAATAGATACACAGCAGTGAATCGGCCGGCTGCCAGGCTTTAGGTTTGCTAGTTAGCAGTAAATATTCAAACGGTGCCAGCCCCAGCGATTGCAAGCCGCGATTGACACCATCTGTGTAGCGATCCAACAACTGACGTTGCTGTTTGGGCAAATTGGCCAGTGCTAGTTCAGCGCGGTCACGAAACCGGTGCATGCGGCGGCCTTTGTCAAACTCCAGTGCCTTGGCGCCAAAGAGTTCGGATAATTCGCCAGCCGAATTGCGACGCAACAGATCCATCTGGAAAAAACGGTCTTGTGCATGGGCAAAACCCAGCGCATAGGCCGCATCGAGGCGGTCGTCGGCCACAATGCGCACGGCGCCGCTGGCATCGCGTTGGAGCTTCACTGGGTGGAATACTTGCGTCCTCACTTCACCCGTAAGTTGCGGCAAACTTTGCTGCAGCGCCCAATAACCCGCGCCTGCAACGGCCGCTGCAATCACTGTGGTGGCGATCAAACTGCGTTTTATCCAAACCTGCATGCTATTCCTCGTGTCCTGATGGTGTGATACAAATCAACAGGTTAATCTGCCTTGAGGTGGTACGTCCACTGTCATACACAGTGACAAATCCTCGTTTTATCGCAGGCGCGCCAGTTGCTAGCGCACAGCTAACGCATTGCTTACGGCAATGCAACGTCGAACAAGTAAAAGGGTGCTTATGACAAATCCAGTGACAACAAAAACCAAAGTGTGGGATGGCGCTGTGCGCAGCTATCATGGGCTGCAGCTACTGTGTGTCGTGCTGTTGTGGTGGAGTGCGGAACGCGAGCTGTTTGGCTTGCATCAAGCCACTGCGTATCTGTTAGGCGCGTTGCTGATTGCGCGATTTGTCTGGGGCTTGGTAGGCAGCGAGACGGCGCGTTTTGCTGACTTTGTCTACAAACCATGGCGAATACTGCCAACTCTAAAGCACACGCCGCAGCCGGCCGGGCATAACGCCTTGTCCGGATATATGATCCTTGCACTGTGGTTGTTGTTGCTGCTGCAAATTGGCAGTGGCTTGATGAGCTCAGACGATCTGTCGTTTGAAGGCCCGTTGTTTAGCCTAGCGCCGGACTGGTTGCAAAGTCTTGCCGGACGCTGGCACGACTTGGGATTTAACTTGTTGCTGGGGTTGACTGCGCTGCACGTGCTGGCGGCGCTGCTGCATGAGGCCAAAGGGCAAGGCGTGATCGCCTCGATGGTCACAGGGCGCAAAAAGTTGGCGGCGCCGCGCAGCCTGTATTTTGTCGCCAGTTGGCGTTATTGGGCTTTGGTGCTGGTTTGTTTAGGTCTGGTATATGGCTGGCAGGGCGACGCCGTTTGGCTGGCACTTGTCAGTGATTTGCAGTCGCTTTAAAAAAACAAGCCAGCGTGCTGCTGGCTTGATGTGATACTGCAGCAAACCGCAGATTAGTCCGCTTTGTATTTGTCGTGACACGCTTTGCAGTTACCACGGAAAGTGGCGAACGCTGCTTTTAACTTCGCTTGATCGCCACTGCTCGCCGCTGTTTGCAAAGCTTTGGCGTCTTGTTGGAATTTGTCTGCTTTGGCAGTGAAGTCTTTAAAGTCAGCCCAAATTTCAGCTTTAGCATCGCCAGACGCTTTATTGGCGCCCTCAACAGAGAAAGCTTCCCACGGCAGGGCGCTTAAGGCGACTAGCGTGTCGGCACGTTTTTGCGCGCGAGCAGCGTCAAAAGTGACTTTGCCTTGCAGCATGTCGCCGATGTCGCTGGCGTTGTGACGGATCAATTGGAAGGCGTGTTTCCGGTACTCTACCGCGTCTTCCCCTGACGAAAAAGCGCTGGCTGCCAGTACCGAAGCACTACACAGGCTGAATAACGCTGCTGAAATGAATAGTTTTTTCATGGTTTGATTCTCAATCGGTAAATACCCGTGCAATAATGTAAAAAATTTCAAGGTTTTGGTATAGCAGGCTGGTCGCTAAATTTACTACCAGTCGTCGCTGAGCTCCGCTGCACTTCATCTGATCAGGCGTGACGAGTGAAGGAAAATACATATAAAAGCACAGGGCTGAATTCGCTCAGTATTAAATTCTCGGTACTGGTGTTTTTGCTCACCGTAATCGCGAGCTCCGTGATTGCGTTCGCCATGCTGGCGCTGCAGCAAGAAGCCTTGTTGCAAAGCGAACAGCAGGAACTTAAACAGACCACTGTGCGGTTTGCGCGTCAGCTCGACGGCGATTTTTGGCAAAAAGAGAAAAAAGCCATCAGCGCCAATCAAGTCGTTACCCGTTTTTTGCAGCAAAAAGTTGCCGCGACCGGCGCGACGATGGAACGCTACCCCGACGGTAGTATCCGCAGTCGCGATGATTTGTCCGCCGCCTTCCAAAACCAAGCGGCTTTTAACGCCAAGCCCCATCAACTATTTAATCAAACCCAAGGCTTGTGGCAGCAATTAGCGCCTGTGCTGCTGGATGACTTCTTTAATTTCTATTTCATTTCCAAAGACGGTTTTATCCGTATCGCGCCTGCCGATTGGGCGCTTGAGATCCCAGCCGATCACGATTTTAAACAAGACGTGTTCTTTAAAATCGCCACGCCAGAACAAAACCCGGCGCGGTTGCCGCGTTGGACGCCGTTGTATTTCGATTCGATTTGGCAAAAGTGGATGACCAGTTTAGTGATCCCTGTGTATATCAACGATGAGTTTGTTGGTATTACCGGCACAGACCTTGTACTCGATGACGTCTTTGCCAATTTGCAGGCGGTATCGCAATGGCGGCCTGGTCGCAAAGCTATGTTGTTCGATGGTAAAGGCAATTTATTACTGGATGCCGAGCAAAATCTGCAAGTGCAAATTCCCTCACCGAGCATGAATCAGCTGGCGGAAGGAATGAAACCGCGGCAAGTAGAATTGGCGACTTATGTCACTGCGGTGCTGGCGGCGCCACAAAACTCTGGGCAGCAAAAGCTGGATAACTACGTCGCATCCACCTCTCGCATCGACCGCCTGGACTGGCACGTCATGTTGTATCAAAGCAAAGCTGACATCCTGAAAAGCCTCGATGAATACCGCAACAAAGTTGTTATGTTGTTTTTGCTGGTGGCTTTTATTGTCGCCGTAGCGTTGCAGTTTTTTATCTACAAGTTGGTACTCAAGCGCCTGTCTTATTTGGCAACAGCGGTGCAACGCCTGTCGTATAACGAAGGCGGCCAAATTGAATTAGACGATCGCCCCGATGAAATTGGTCTGTTGAACCGCGCGTTTGCGCGCATGTCCGATGAAATGCACCAACTGATTGATGGCCTCAACACGCGGATCCACGAAAAAGAAGAAGCCGAGCGAGCCACACGCAAACTGAGCAAAGCGGTGGCGTTTTCCAGTTCGGGGATCGTACTGACGGATGCCAATTTGGTGGTGGAATACGTCAACCCATTTTTGTTGGAAATGATTGCGGCAGAACCTACAACCGTCATTGGTAAGCCACTGAGTCTGTTGTTTGCCAACGAAATGCGCTTTGTCGGTGAAGACATCATGCAAAGCTTGAAAGAACGTCATCACTGGCGCGGCGATATGCTGATGAAGCAAGGCTTTAAGCAATTTTGGGCGAGCCTTGCGATTGCGCCGATCCGCGATGATCGCGGCGAAGTCAGCAATTATGTCTGCGCCATGCAGGACATTTCGTTTATCAAAGAAAGCCAGCGCAAGATGGAGCAGTTGGCGTATTACGATGTGTTGACAGGGCTTGCCAACCGCAGTTATTTCCGTGATCAGCTGCGCAAAGCCATCGCTATGTCGTCCCGTGGTTATTACCATTTTGCCTTGTTGTATTTTGATTTGGATGAATTCAAACGCATCAACGACACGCTTGGTCATGACGCAGGCGACGAGTTGCTTAAAGAAGTAGCGCGTCGCTTGATTAGCCGCTTGCGCGAAGAAGACACCATAGCTCGGCTTGGTGGCGACGAATTCGCCGTGATCTTAAGTGGCATTTCTGATCGCAAGAGCGCTGCGCAAATAGCTGAAAACTTGCGGCAAGCCTTCGCACAACCCGTGCGGATCGCTGGTCACGACGTGGCCATCAGTGCCAGTATCGGTATTACCATTGCGCCAGAAGATGCCGAAGAAGAAGAAGTGCTGCTCAAGCATGCCGACTTGGCGATGTACGAAGCGAAAGCGCGCGGCAAAAATACTTATCACTTCTTTAGCCAAGACTTAAACGATGCGGCGAAAGATCGATTGCAGATCGAAAGCCAGCTGCGTGAAGCCATTCGCGAACAACAATTTATGTTGTATTACCAGCCGAAAGTGGATATTCGCACAGGCCAGTTGATTGGCTACGAAGCCTTGCTGCGTTGGTTGCGGCCTGACAATACCATGGTACCACCGCTGAAATTTATTCCTGTCGCTGAGTCGACGGGTCTGATCGTGCAAATTGGTGAATGGATCATTTGGGAAGCCTGCCGTTTCTTAGCACGCCAACATGCACGTGGTTACAAAACGACGGTGTCGGTTAACTTGTCAGCACGACAATTCACCGACTCGGATCTGCCTGTATTGGTGGAGCGAATTTTGAAACGCACCGGCGCTTCGCCTGAGCATTTAATCTTTGAAATCACCGAGAGTATGTTAATGGGTGACACATATGCGGCCATTAACCAGCTCAATGAGTTAAAACGGCTCGGCTTGGCTTTATCAATCGACGACTTTGGTACAGGCTATTCGTCGTTAAGCTATTTGAAACGCTTCCCGGTAGATGAGCTGAAAATTGACCGCTCTTTTGTCAAAGATATTCCTGAAGATCGCAACGACATGGATATCACTGCCGCAATTATTGCGATGGCGCAAAAGATGGGTTTACGAGTCGTCGCCGAAGGTGTGGAAAGTGCAGAACAGGTCGAGTTCCTCAAGAACAACACCTGCTATCTGGTGCAAGGCTATTACTTCAGCATGCCGCTGGCCGAACAAGAGCTAGCGCGGCTGAACTTCAGCATCATTAGTGAATAAAACAACATCATCAGGAACATCCAATGAAGGCATTCCGTCTATCGCTGTTATGCACAGCGGTGCTGTGGGCTGTTGCGCCAGTCCACGCCGATCAGACCCGCCCATTGCAGGGGATCCGCGACAACTCGCCGCAACTCTATGCAATCCAAGGCGCCACCGTCCACACAGAACCAGGCAAAGTCATTAGCAATGCGACTGTGTTGGTCGAGCATGGCAAAATCACCGCCGTCGGTGAAAACGTCGAAGTGCCAGCAGGCTATCAACGTATCGACGCGTATGGTTATGATTTGTATCCAGGGTTTATTGATGCGTACAGCTCATACGGTTTGCCGAAAGCGGCAGGTCCGGGTCGTGCAGATGGACCTGTCTATCAAGCAGATCGCGTTGGCGGTAATGCAGCCAATATGGCGATCCGCGCCGATAAAGTGTGGGCGCGCGAATTTACGCCAGACGCAGACGGTGCCAAAACCTTGCGCCAACAAGGCTTCACCGTCGTGCAAAGTGCCCAGTTTGACGGCATCGCCCGTGGCCAAGCTGTGGTGGCCTCCACCGGTGACGGCTTGCCTGGTGATTTGATCCTCAATGCCAACGGCAGTCAATTTATGTCGTTTGATCCGGGTAGCTCGACTCAAAGCTATCCATCGTCGCTGATGGGCAGTATCGCTTTGTTGCGGCAAAACCTCGCCGACGCCAATTGGTATCGTGATGCGCGTGGCAAAACAGATTGGCGTTTTTTCCGTGAAGCACCGGAATATAACGCTGCGCTGGAAGCTCTCGGTAAGATCCAAACGCAAGGCGGCGTATTTGAAACCAGCAATGAACGTAACTTGTTGCGTGCCGACGCCTTGTTTGATCAATTTAATTTATCCAATGTCGCATTGGTTGGCTCGGGTTATGAATACGCTCGCGTGGACGCGGTTAAAGCCGCCAACCGCACTGTGATTGTGCCCGTGGCGTATCCTGGCGCACCTGCGGTGGCAAAAATTGAAGACATGGCAGATGTGTCGCTGGCGGATTTGCGTCACTGGGAACGCGCGCCGGGCAACTTAGCATCACTGGAAAAAGCCGGTGTGCGGTTCGCGTTGACCTCGTACAAGTTAGAAAAAGCCGAGCAGTTCTGGCCTAACGTACGCAAGGCCGTGCAATATGGTCTTTCCAAAGATGCGGCGCTTGCGGCGTTGACCACTGTTCCGGCAGGCTTGATTGGCATGCAAGACCGAGTGGGTCGAATTGCGCCAGGCTATCAAGCTGATTTGGTGTTTAGTAAAGGGGATGTGTTTAAAGACGGCGATATCGTCGCCACCTGGACACGTGGTCATGTCGATCAGATTAAACCTCTCAAAGTGCCGGCGTTTGCAGGCTCGTATCCATGGGATCTGTCAGGCACTGCCGCCACGCTGGAATTGACCGGCGAAGGTGATAAGTTGTCTGGTAAAGTGAAGGTCGGCGACAAAGAAACCGACCTTGGCAATGTGCAACAACACCGGCAAAACCTGAGCTTCACGGTGGCGCTAAAAGACGTCAATGGCCGTGACGGCGTGCTGCAATTTAGCGGTGAGTTAGTCGGCGCCCAGTTAACCGGGACGTTGCTGCAACCGGATGGCAGCAGTGCTCGCATTGCGTTAAACCGCACCGGTCTTGCCAAAGCGGACGACAAAGACGAGCCAGCCAAAGTCAGTTTTGTCTCGCCGTTGACCTATCCAAACCAAGCGTTTGGTTTAGCTTCCCCGGCAAAACGGCAAAACGTACATATCAAAAACGCCACAGTGTGGACGTCTGACAAGGCCGGTAAGTTGGAAAATACTGACGTACTGGTTGAAGACGGCAAGTTTGTTGAGATCGGCAAAAATCTGAAAACCCCATCTGGTTTCACTGTGATTGATGCCACCGGCATGCATTTAACTCCGGGGATCATCGACGAACATTCACATATCGCGATTGAAGCCGGCGTGAACGAAGGTTCAGATGCAGTAACTTCCGAAGTGGCAATTGGCGATGTGGTATTGCCAGATGATATCAATATCTACCGTGGCCTCGCGGGCGGCACCACCACCGCACAGCTGCTGCACGGTTCTGCCAACCCGATTGGCGGTCAAGCGCAAATCATTCAATTGCGTTGGGGTGTCACGCCAGACGAGTTGAAGTTCAAAGGCGCTCCAGCCAGCATCAAGTTTGCGCTGGGGGAAAACGTTAAACAGTCGAACTGGGGTGATAATTTCACCAGCCGTTACCCGCAAAGCCGTGTTGGTGTGGAAACGTCCATTCGTGAAGCATTCCAAGCGGCCAAAGAATACAAAGCGGCCTGGGCGGCATACAACGACTTGTCCAGCAGCGAGAAAAAACGCGTAGCGCCGCCACGTGTTGATTACCGTCTGCAAACCTTGGTGGAAATTCTGGATAAAAAACGTTTTATCCATACGCACTCGTATGTGGCATCCGAAATTCTGATGTTGATCCACCTGGCCGACGAAGTTGGCTTTAAGGTCAATACCTTCACGCACATCCTCGAAGGTTACAAAGTGGCCGACGAGATGGCCAAACATGGTGCCAGCGCGTCGACGTTTGCTGACTGGTGGGCGTACAAGATGGAAGTACAAGATGCGATCCCAACCAACACCTGTTTGATGGCCAGCCGCGGTGTGGTGGTGTCGATTAACTCCGACAGCCCAGATTTACAACGACGCTTGAACCAAGAAGCCGCCAAGTCGATGAAATATTGCGACATGTCGGAAGAAGAAGCGCTGAAACTGGCGACCATTAACCCGGCGATCCAGCTGAAGATCGACAACAAAGTCGGCTCGATCACCGAAGGTAAACAAGCGGACTTCGTGTTGTGGTCTAGCAATCCGTTGTCTGTGTATGCCAAAGCGATGCAGACCTGGATTGATGGCACTAAGTACTTCGACCGCGCGCAAGATGCGGTAGAAGCAACTCGAGTGACGAGTGAAAAACAACGTCTGGTGCAAAAAGTGCTTGCGGCAAGCGATGACGACAAAGCCGGCAGCGGTGGCGTGTATAAATCAGCTCAGCCGATTTGGCATTGTGAAGACAATGGCAACTTCTTGAAACTGGCCTTTGGTCATCAGCACTAAGACGGAGACGGACCATGAAAGCAAAATTAACCGTATTGGCCTTGCTGGTGAGCTCAGCAGTGATGGCCAACGATATTGTGCCGGCGACTAAACAAAGCGGCGCGGTGTTTTTAAATGATGCCACCTTACATACCGTCAGCAATGGCGTGATCGAAAAAGGCGACTTGTTACTGGTCGACGGCAAAATTGCCGCCATTGGCGCTGATTTGTCAGCGCCTGCGGGCGCCACAGTCGTTGAACTGGCCGGCAAGCATGTCTACCCGGGCTTGATTGCGTTGGGTAACCAATTGGGTTTATTGGAAATTGAAGCGGTGCGTGCCACCGACGATACCCGTGAAGTGACGGAAACCAACCCTGATGTCCGCGCGCAAATTGCTTACAACGCGGATTCAGAAGTGATCCCGGTGACGCGCGCTAACGGCATCAGCTATAGCTTGGTGTACCCAGGCGGTAGCTTGCTGATGGGCCAGAGCAGTTTGATGCAACTGGATGCGTGGAACTGGCAAGACGCCACGGTCAAAGCCGGCGTTGGTTTGCACGTGCGTTGGCCGTCAGCGAGCACCTTGAGCTCGCCGTGGAACCCACAAAAGCCTGAAGACGTGGCGAAAGAAAACGCCAAAGCTGAACAAGCGCTGCGTGACTATTTGGACCAAGCCAAAGCGTACGCCGACGCCAAAGCAGGCGGTTTGGTGCGCAATGTCGATTCGCGTTGGGAAGCCATGATCCCGGTGTTCAAAGGTGAGCGCCCAGTGTATGCGCACGCCGATGATGCCCGTCAGATCAAAATGGCGCTGCAATACGCCAAAGAATATGGCTTTAAATTGGTGATTGTCGGTGGTTCGGATGCGGGGGACGTCGCTAACGAACTGGCGCTAGCCAAAGTGCCAGTGATTTTCACCCATCCATTTGGCGTGCCAGAGCGTGATGACGAGCCTGTTGATTATGCCTACAGCACTCCAGCAAAACTGCAAGCGGCGGGTGTGTTAGTGGCCTTGTCATTGGATGGCTATTGGGATACCCGTAACGTGGTGTTTGGGGCAGGGCAAGCGCAAGCCTTTGGTTTAACTGCCGAACAGGCGCTGGCGACTGTCACATTAAACGCAGCGAAAATTGTTGGTATGGACAAACAGTTAGGTTCGCTGGAAGTCGGTAAAGCAGCCAGTGTGATCGTCTCTGACGGTGATGTGCTGGACTACGGCAGCTCGAAAATCCGCTACATGTGGATTGATGGCCGCGCGGTCGATTTGAATAACCGCAACAAGCAATTGCACGATAAGTATCAGCAGCGCTACAGCCGCTGATCCTACTAACAAAAAAGGCGCCTTGATTGGCGCCTTTTTTTATCGGTAAATATCTGACTAGCCAAGAGTTCTGCAGGTTGCATCGAGCGACTTTGCCGGTGATCTATTCGCTGTCTACTCGCTCGTGGTTTTCGCAGATCTCAGTTTACACGTGGTCTTCTTCGAGCAATTTAAACAACAAAGCCCGCACAGTTTCCGGTTCAAACGGTTTGTCACACAAGGCATTGACGCCACTTTGTGCAATGTTGCTTAAATGCGATTCATTGGCTTCGCTGGTCACCATCAATACCGGAATATGCGACAGCGAACTGGAATTTCGAATAAATTCAGTCAGTTCTTGGCCATTGACTTCCGGCATGTTGTAGTCGGTCACCACGAGGTCAAACAACTGATTATTCAGTGTTTGAATGGCTTCTTGGCCATCCACCGCTTCAGTGATTTGGTTGATACCCAAATTCGACAACACCTTGCGAATATGGTTACGCGCCAGCTTACTGTCATCGACCAACAAGACGCGGACATCGGTGATGTCGTACAGGCTCAATTGCAATTCCGATGGCTGCAGCAAATCCATCGCTGCATTTAGCGCCTTGCCAAGATGCAACCGCGAAAACGGTTTGGGCAAAATGGCGATAACACCGCTTTGCTTAAATTGTTCGAGCTGGGCTTTGCGGGTTTCACTGGATACCAACATAAAGCCGATGTCTGCGGTTGCTGGGTTTTTCTTCAGCTGCGTTAATAAATCAAGGCCGGTGCCGTCGGCAAAATGCAAAGCGCTAATCACTAAATCTGGCGTGTGCTCGGCAATAGCCGCTTGCGCGTCTGCCAACGAACCGGCTTCGGTGATATGTTGGACTTCTTCGTCTTTTAAGTGTTTGACGATGATTTTGCGCTGCACGTCAGACGGTTCAGCCAGCAAAATCGATAAATCAGTCGGGGACATGGTGTGCATAAAAACTCCATCTGTGTGCTTAAAACGCTGCAGCAAACAGCTGTGTTGGTAAATTGAGTGTTTCTTAGGATTGACTAGGTGGCGCTTTCGCTCAACCACCCGCCCATTTACAGGTATAACCTAACTTGGCCAGTTCTTGTTGGATCAGTTCGCGGTTATCGCCTTGGATCTCAATGACGCCGTCTTTCACTGAGCCGCCACAGCCGCATTTCTTTTTCAGTAAAGCGGCAATTTCATTAAGCTTTTCATGGGGTTCTGCAATGCCGGCAATGGTGATCACGCCTTTGCCGTTGCGGCCTTTGGTTTCGCGTTTTAAGCGAATTGCGCCATCTTTGAACGCTTGGCCAGCCGTTTTTTCGGCTTTGGGCTCGTCAACACGACCGCCATCCGTGCTGTAAACCAAATTTGTATTGGCTTGTTGCCAGTCTGCGAGGGAGATTTTTTTCGAACTCATCAACTGCTTCGCCTGTTGTGAAAAGTGGAATCATGGCAAGATAAAGCCTTCGCGCGCCTTGAGCAATGGCCTGTGTTGCCAGCCTGTAAGCTTTTTGTGGGTTCGCTGCTTTCTTATACAATGGTTTGGTTTTTTGCCGGCTTCTGCTAGACTAGCCCGGCTTTTTAGATATCTGGATGTCTAATGTCTTTTGAATCCTATGTAGCCCACTGTGGCTTATCGAATGAATTGTCTGCCTTGGTCCACAGCGCTGGGTTTGCCGAGGCGGTTGCTACACACCAACACACCTTAAACGCCTTACTGCAAAGCCCGGAGCTTTTGGACATCGCTGTGCAATGGCAGTTTAAAGTGCCGGAACTGGGCGAGGGTGGGGCATGTTCGTTGTTTGGGATCTTGGCCGACGAACCTTATGATTTAACAGCAATTTTGGGCGGCGTTACCGCGCAGAGTCAGCAGTTGCTCGCCAAAGCCACCACTGTGGTGCAGTATTATCGGCAGCACAGCCAAAGCCATTGGTTTGGCGTCTATCAAGCACGCGTCAATCCGCAAGGCGAACGCGTGCTGGTAAAGCTTGCTTATTTTGGTGCGGAAAGCCGCGCCGAATTCCCATTAACCGCCGAGTTTGCCCAAATCAGCAATAATAGCTCGGTGGGGTTGTCTGGCCGTGGCCGCATTATTAATGACGTAGAAGCCTATGTCGCCAGCGGGGGCGAGTACTACACCTGCGATCCGAAAGTGCAAGCAGAAGCCTGTTTGCCGGTGTTTGATGAACAAGGCGAGGTGATCGGGATCATTGACTCGGAAGCTTTTGCCAAAGAATTTTTTAGTGGTCAAGAATTGGCGCTGTTATTGGCCGTGACGACCACGTTAAGCGCTGTGCTGGCGTAACCAGTCTGCGCTGACTCTCGGTTTTATTAACTTTATAGGAAACTTGTTATGTTCTCGCGTTTACAGCCTGTCGCTACCGACCCCATTTTAGGTTTAATGGCCGCTTACAAAGAAGATCCAAACCCGCTGAAAGTGGATTTGGGTGTTGGCGTTTACAAAGACGAAGCAGGCCACACCGCAGTGCTGCAATGCGTGAAAAAGGCCGAAGCTTTGCGTTTGGCCAAGGAAGATAGCAAGACCTACATCGGGATGGCCGGTGATTTGTCGTTTAACAGCCACATCGAAAAATTAGCCTTTGGCGCGCACAAAGTGCTGCTGGAAAACCGCGTTACCACCGCTCACACCCCAGGCGGTACCGGTGCACTGCGCGTTGCGGCTGAGTTCATCAAAAAAGCCAACCCAGATGCGACTGTGTGGGTCACTAGCCCTACCTGGGCAAACCACATTTCGTTGTTCCAAGCCGCCGGTTTGAAAGTCAAAGAGTACAGCTACTATGACTATGAAACCAAAGGCTTAAAAGAAGAGGCGATGTTTGCCGATTTGGCGCAAATCCCAGCCGGTGACGTGGTGTTAGTGCACGCGTGTTGCCATAACCCAAGCGGTATGGACCTGAATTTTGCCCAGTGGCAAAAGTTCGCGCAAATCGCCAAAGAGCGTGGTTTCACGCCGCTGGTGGACATGGCGTACCAAGGGTTTGGTTTAGGCTTGGATGAAGACACTCAAGGTCTGCGTCACTTGGCCAACGAAGTTGACGAGTTGATTGTCTGTTCATCCTGCTCGAAAAACTTCGGTTTATACCGTGAGCGGATCGGCGCTGTGTCCATTATCGTCAGCGAAAACAAACTGTTGGAAACAGCACGCACCAACTTATTAGCCGTTGTACGCAGCATCTACTCGATGCCACCAGCGCACGGGGCTATTATCGTCAGCCACATTTTGGACAGCCAAGAGTTAACTGAGTTGTGGCACGTGGAATTGGCCGAAATGCGTAACCGCATCAACAACTACCGCCAACTGATCATCGACAAGTTAAAAGAGCAAGGCGTGGCGCAAGATTTCAGCTTTATCACCCGTCAACACGGCATGTTCAGCTTCTTGGGCATTAACAAAGAACAAATCGAACGTCTGCGCAAAGACTACAGCATCTACATGGTCGGTTCGAGCCGTGTCAGCATTGCTGGTCTGAACCACAGCAACATCGATTATTTCGCTAAAGCCATGGCGGAAGTTCTGAAGTAATTTGGCACTATCTACCGGCGAACGTCGGAGATCGGTGAAGATCGATGAGGAAAGGCAACGCAAGCGTTGCCTTTCTTTTTTTGGCCAGTTAGTGTAGTTCCAACAATAAGATAAAAAGGGGACAACGTGCGTATTGCAGCTTGGTGTGCCGCATTGGCATTGTGGGCGTGGCAAAGCCATGCCGAAGCGATCCGCGTGGTGTTGGAAGTGTCCCCGCCGCATCAAACCTACGACCAACAGCAGGTTGGCGGCTTGACCACCGACGTAGTGCGCGAGTTGTTAAGCCACGCCAAACTCACTGGCGATTTCGAAGTATTCCCGTGGGCGCGCGCGTTTAACATCGCGAAAACCACGCCAAACGTGTTGATTTATAACATGGCTCGCACGCCGGAGCGCGAAAACGATTTTGTTTGGATCGGTCCAGTTGCGCGCTACAAGTTTGGTTTTGTGAAATTAGCCGATCGCAAAGATATCCAACTGCATAGCGTTACTGACGCCAAAAAGTTTGTGGTCGGTACCCAACGTGATGATTTCACAGCGGATTGGCTGACTGCGCAGGGGTTTGCTCGCCAAGGCGCATTGCAACTACAGCCGGATATCATCGAAACATGGCGCATGTTAGTCAACGGCAAAATCGACTTAATGATCGATGATCCGCACGCCGTCGACGACATGTTGCAACGATTTCAATTGCGCCGAAACGACATCGAATTTAGCTTATTTATCCCCGAACTGGCGCAAACCACTTGGATTGCGCTGGCCAAAAACTCTGATCCTGAGCTGGTCAAGCGCCTGCAACAAGCGCATGAAAAAGTAGTGCAGGGCGCGGCGTATCGGCGCGTGATGGCGTATCCAGACCAGCCGCTGGCATCAAAATAATGAGTGGTCGTGTTATCTGGAGTATGTGCTGCGTGCTGGTCGCGCAGCTCATGTTGTTGCCAATGGCCAGCGCACAAAGTACCTGTGTAGGGAGCTGGGAACAGGGGGCGCTTCGAGGCGGGGTGCAATTGCCGTCTGATGGCGCGAATTTTAGTGTTTATAGTGACTTAGGCGCGATGCTTGGGCGCAACTACGTACACGACAAGGTCGCCACTGTGGTGCTAGAAGCCTATCAGCAATTAGCCCAACAAGCGCCTGCACTTCGCTTTGTATATGGCGAAACGGGGTTCGCCGAAGGTGGTCCTTTTAAGCCGCACAAAACGCATCAAAATGGCTTGTCCGTGGATTTCTTTGTGCCTGTGCGCACGCGCCAAGGCGACATCACGCCACTGTCGATTTCACCGCTGAATAAATTCGGCTATGCCATTGAGTTTGATCACAATGGCCAAACCGATGAGTATCAAATCGATTTTCAGGCGATGGCACTACATCTGCAGGCTTTAGCCGAGTCGGCCAAGCGCCATGGAGTGGGGATCCGGCGGGTTATTTTTGATAACCCGCTGCAACCGCTGTTGTTTCGAGCACCTGCCGGACGTGAGTTGTCACGTTTGCTGGTTTTTTCAACCAAAAAACCGTGGGTTCGGCACGACGAGCATTACCATGTGGATTTTATTGTGCCCTGTGACAAGCGATAAATTTTATGTGTATGGCCGATAAAAAAATCCCTGCAGTGCAGGGATTTTTCTTTCACAACATAAGCTTATTGGATGCGTTTGTATTTGACGCGGTGCGGCTCTAGCGCTTGAGCGCCGTAGGTCGCTTTTAACCAAGTCTCGTAGTCCGAGTAGTTACCTTCGAAGAAGTTGACTTTGCCTTCGTCGCGGTAATCCAGGATGTGCGTGGCGACACGGTCCAAGAACCAGCGGTCATGCGAGATCACCATGGCGCAGCCTGGGAAATCCAAAATGGCGTTTTCCAAGGCGCGTAGCGTTTCAACGTCCAAGTCGTTGGTCGGTTCGTCGAGCAGCAACATGTTGCCACCGGCTTTAAGCAGCGCGGCTAAATGCACACGGTTACGCTCACCACCAGATAACTCGCCGATAAACTTCTGTTGGTCATTGCCTTTGAAGTTAAAGCGACCAACATAAGCGCGGCTTGGAATGGTGAAGTTGCCGATTTGCAGCATATCTTGGCCGTTAGAAATTTCCTGCCAGACGGTGTTTTTTGGGTTCATCTTGTCGCGGAACTGATCAACCGACGCCAGCTGCACTGTATCGCCGACAGAAATTGAGCCTGCATCCGGTTGTTCCGTACCCGAGATCATGCGGAACAAGGTCGATTTACCGGCACCGTTGGCACCGATAATACCGACGATAGCTCCTTTGGGCACTGAGAAGCTCAGGTCGTCAATCAACACGCGATCGCCATACGATTTACGCAGGTTGGACACTTCCAACACTTTATCGCCTAAACGTGGTCCTGGCGGAATAAACAACTCGTTGGTTTCATTACGCTTTTGGAACTCTTGGCTTTGCAGCTCTTCAAAACGGGCCATCCGCGCTTTCGACTTGGCATGGCGGCCTTTTGGATTAGTGCGAACCCATTCCAATTCTTGTTTGATTGAGCGTTGACGGGCGTTTTCCGATTTCTCTTCTTGCGCTAAACGAGCTTCTTTTTGTTCCAACCAGCTCGAGTAGTTGCCTTCCCAAGGAATACCCTCGCCGCGGTCGAGTTCTAAAATCCAACCGGCCACGTTGTCTAAGAAATAACGGTCGTGCGTGATGGCCACCACTGTGCCTGGGTAGTCGTGCAGGAAGCGCTCGAGCCAGGCCACCGATTCCGCATCCAAGTGGTTGGTCGGTTCGTCGAGCAGCAGCATGTCGGGTTGTTCTAATAACAGACGGCAAATGGCTACCCGGCGACGCTCACCACCGGATAACACTTTGACTGGCGTGTCCCATGGCGGCAGGCGCAGCGCATCGGCAGCGCGTTCTAACGCGTTGTCTAGGTTATGACCGTCTTTGGCTTGGATAATGGCTTCTAATTCGCCTTGCTCACGCGCCAGCGCGTCGAAGTCGGCGTTTTCATCGGCATAAGCGGCGTACACGGCGTCTAAGCGCGACAGCGCGTTTTTGACGTCCGCGACGGCTTCTTCAACCACTTCGCGCACGGTTTTGTTCATGTCCAGTTCTGGCTCTTGCGGCAAATAACCGATTTTGGTGCCAGGCAATGGACGGGCTTCACCGTCGAATTCTTTATCCACGCCCGCCATGATGCGCAGCAGTGTGGATTTACCGGAGCCGTTTAAACCGAGCACGCCGATTTTGGCGCCTGGGAAAAACGACAACGAAATGTCTTTTAAAATCGTCCGCTTCGGTGGTACCACCTTCGACAGGCGATACATGGTGTAAATGTATTGAGCCATGATGTTCTCTGACGTTAAGAAGTCATTGATAAGTAGCTAGATGTTAGCCGCTGGATCTTGTGGGCGACTCGCGGGCGAGTGGCCGAAATTCGGTGCTGTGTGGCCAAAAACTGCCTGATAGGTTTGGCCAATAGGATTTAACAGCCTTGGGATTGTACGCCAAACTGAAAAGATTGGAAAAGCGCTTGCCGGTAAAAAGGCGTGATTAACAGCTGATTTATTGCCGTTTGATCGCCAAGCTGAGCCAAATCAACAGCAGTTGCCCAAAGCAAAAGCACGCTGTGACATTCATCGCTAGCCAACATCGCGCCGTTTTACGACGCTGCAGCAGGAGGAATCCTCAGTTGAGGCGAATTTTTATTAGCGCGATCAGGGCGTTTTCTGAAATAATAGGCCGGTCAGGCCAGTCGGTCGCAATTAACTAAACAAGGTGATGCCATGGGCGAATTTATCAATGATCCAGTATTTCAAGGATTTATCAGCGAAGCGCGGACAAGCGGTCAAGTCTATGTGCTAGCTCATGGCGAAGATTTGCTGGTGGTTGAATCGGTAGATTTCGAAGATACCGACGTGATGCCATTCTGGTCAAACATCGAACAAGCGCAAATCCACTGCACCGAAGAGTGGGCCGAGTACAAACCAGAAGCCATTCCACTGGAAATCTTTGTTGAAGGTTGGCTGAAAGAAATGTACGAAGACGGCGTGTTGATTGGCACCAACTGGGATAGCGATTTAAACGGCCCAGAAGTTGAGCCACGTGAGATTTTAGAAGCGCTGGCGCAAGTGAATTAATTCTCTGCGCTGCTTTTCGATAAAAAAACGAGCCTGATGGCTCGTTTTTTTATGGTCTGTGCATGGTCACGGGCTGTGCAGGTTTTGTTGCTCGCTTTCAATACTTTAGCGGCAACATGTTGACGGTCACGGATGTTGCCAAGGTTGTCCGTCTGCATCGCGTTAAGCTAGGGGCCCCTTGGATTTTACACGAGCCACTGGGTCCGCGCGCTCAAGCGTGGCTCAATCTTGATTGCGGCTTAGCAACGATTTGTTGAGCCGTCATCCTTAGGGCTGTTGATTTAAATAACTCACTACTTCAGCCGGTGCTGCGGGCGGCGTTAAATCGACCCCGACACTCAAGCGTTGTAGTAATAAATCAAATACCTCCAGCCGCGCTTGATGTTTGTCATTGCCATCAATGACGTGCCAAGGCGCAGCCGCACTATGGGTAGACGCCAGCATGTCTTTAACCGCCGCTTGATAGGCGTCGGCATGACGGCGGTTACGAATGTCTTCGGCTGTTAATTTCCAGCGTTTGGCAGGGTCTGCTAAACGTTCTTGAAAGCGTTTGAGTTGGGTATCTGGACTAATGTCCAACCAAACTTTCACCAGTGCAAAGCCTTCATCAGTCAAACACTGCTCAAATTGGTTGATTTGCTGGTAAGCCCGTTGCCACTGTGCTTCGCTGGCGTACCCTTCGACGCGCTCGACCAACACGCGGCCGTACCACGAACGGTCAAACACCGCAAAATGTCCTGCGGCCGGGAGCTTTTGCCAAAATCGCTGCAGCCAATGTTGTTGCCGCTCGTGTTCATCCGGGGCGCTGGTGGGCCAGACGTGTAACCAGCGGGGGTCCAAACACCAGCCGAGCCTTCGAATAATACCGCCTTTGCCAGCGGTGTCGGCACCTTCTAACACCAAGATGGCGGGTTTTTGTTGCCGCCCCATCGCTTGTTGCAACAAGGCCAATTGTCGCTGCTTAAGTGCAAGCTGTTGTTCATAGTGCGCTTTTTTGTCCATTACCGATCCTCTGCTGGGGCTTTATTCAGTGTAGCTAGCGGCGATACCCGTCGTCTAACGTAAAGATCAAGTAAAGGCCACTCGGATCTAGTTGCAAATGAGAAGGATTCTCAGTAGCATTGGCGCCAGTTTTTACGCAAGGTTTCAATAGAGGGGTAGGGCGTGTCTCGATGGTGGCGCTGGGTGCATGTGTATGGATCTATGCTGATCTTAAGCTTGTTGTTATTTTTTTCGGTTACTGGCATCACGCTGAATCACCCAGAATTGCGCTCAAGCCTTGGCGCGCAAAGTACCGAAGTCACGCTGCAACTGCCAAGTAACTTGCAACAGTTGCCCTTTACCGACGATGCGCTTGCCAATGCCGCCAGTGCCAAACAAATCGCCAATTGGCTGCGCGAGTCCCAGCAGATCCTAGGTGCGGTCGAGCATTTTCGTTTTGAACCGAGCGAGAGCATGTTAGAGCTCGATTTTAAACGCCCAGCTGGTTACAGCAATGCCGAAATTGACCTGCAATCGGGTGAGGTGGTGCTGCTCAGTGAACATCAAGGTGTGTTGGCGCTGCTCAATGACCTGCACAAAGGTCGCGACGCGGGCTTTGCCTGGAAACTGCTGCTCGATATCGCGGCGCTGCTCTGCATCCTGGTTGCTGTCAGCGGTCTGTATTTATTGTGGCGGGCGCAAAAGCTGCGGCACAAAGGTTTGTATACGGCGAGTATCGCCACAGCGTTAGTGTTTTTGGTGTACCAATTGGCGTTACACCCGTAAGGATGAGCAAATGAAAAAGATCGCAGTGCTGGTGTTCGCTGGCGCATTAAGTAGCAGTGTCGCGACGTCCGCGCAGGCGGCACAACTGCAAATTGACGTAGCTATTCCGCAAGTCACCGAAGGAGAAGCGCATTGGCCTTATGTGGCGGTGTGGATCGAAACCGAGCAAGAACAGCCGGTGCGTTTGGTGGAAATTTGGCGGCAAAAACCGGACTGGCTAAAAGATTTGCGGCGCTTTTGGCGCAAGATCGGCCGTTCGGATAAAGCCCTGGTTGATGCCCGCACTGGTGCAACTAAAGGCCCTGGCGAGTATCGATTAGTGTGGAATGGTCAAGATAATCAAGGCGTTGACGTAGCGCCGGGTAAATATGTGCTGGTGGTGGAAGCCGCGCGGGAAAACGGCGGACGCAACATGGTCAAGCAAGCGTTTGATTGGAACGGCTCGGCGGTCAATTTCAGTATCGCTGCCGGTAGTGAATTGGGTGAAATCAAGGCGCGTCGCGTCGATTAATTCCGCATCAGGAGAAAAGTATGAAGTCTATTATTCGTGGATCGGCCGTGACGCTGGCGGCATTGCCACTCTGGTTATCGGCGCACACCATGAATTTGCTACCAAGCCACTTTGTGCAAGCCAAAACCGGTAGTTTTGTCTCGGTAGAACTGTTTGCCAGTAACACCACCTTTCAAGCCGATAAAGGCACGCCGGTGGATGGTTTCCAGCTGTATTTACCCGATGGCAGCGTCGGTAAAGTGCAAGGTAGCTACCAAGGCAAGCGTAAATCGTTGGTGGACGTGGCGTTGCCGGTCGATGGCACCTACCGCTTACAAAATGGCGGCCAACCGCGCTTTTTCACTAGCTATGAACTCAACGGCGAGAAAAAACGCCTGATGGGTGACAAACAAAAAGCGGCGGCTGAATTACCCAAAGGCGCTAGCAATGTAGTGACAACCCAAGGTCGCAACAAAGCGTTGGCGTTTGTCACTGTCAATGCACCAACCGACACCGTTTTAAAACCAAGCGGGCAGGGGCTGGAATTCACCCTCGACAAGCATCCGGCGGATATTGTCGCCGGCGAAGCGGTGACTGTGACAGTGTTGTTTGACGGCAAACCGGCCAGTGGCGTCGACAGCGAGTTGATGTTTGATGGCGAGTTGTATCGCAACGAAGCCGGCCGTCAGCATTTTAAAACGGATGCCAAAGGCCAGTTTAGCTTTACGCCGCAAAGTGCTGGCCGTTATTTGTTAGAAGCAGCGCTGGAAAAAGACCTGAAGTCGGCCAAAGCAGACAAGATCCGCGAAGGTTTCACTTGGGCGTTTGAAGCCAGTATGCCTTAAGACAAATGGTACTGGCCGGTGCTTTGCTATCTAGCTGGCGCCTCGCTATCTAGCTGGCGTCGTTTAGCTCGGTATTAGCAAAGTTTGAGTTGTCGAGGTTTTGTCGAGCTATGACAAAACTGTTCGCTCAATGTTGTCTAAACTGAGCTAGTACAACTGAGCAACGCTGCTTATGCCGCTGTTGATGCTAAAAAAAACAGGAGCCCGAGGGCTCCTGCGTTTATTGGCACTGGTTGATTAAGTATGCGGATCTACTTATTCAATAAAATCCAGTTCCAGATCGTCTTCCTCGTCCAGATCTAACATTTTGCGTAAACGTTTTTGTTCAAGCAGATCGTCAATCCGGCGGCGCGCTTCTACTTTATGTTTATTTTTAGCGTCTTTAGCACTGCTCTTTGGCAGCTTGATATCGACAGTGCTCTCGGCACTGCCGTAGTCCCCCAACAGCATCTCGGCCATTTTTATCACTTCCATGGTTGGTTTTTATTCTTATTGCGCCAACGTTTTAGCGACAAAGTTCCTTGCTTAAAAGTGAATTATTTTAATCGTGATGATGAATTCTGCAAATATAAGCGCTAAGTGGTTGCAATCTATCGTGCTGAATTGGTTATTAACCGCGCGGCTACATTTGTACTGCGATTCGATCGGTTAAATTTTGTGCAAACACTGCGATCCAGCGATCCAATTTTCGCAGCACTCGTAGATAAACTTGGCCATAATGGCAAACCCTTTACGCGGAGCTCGCAAATGAAATTAATAAAACCTCTGTTCGCCGCCCTGTTGTTGGCTGGCATGGCGCCGTCGGCGTTTGCCGCGTGCGGCGATATCCTCAATCACAGTATGCAAAAGCTACACAGCAAAGACACTGTGGACTTGTGTGAGGCGTTTGCCGGCAAGACCTTGCTGGTGGTCAATACGGCTAGTCATTGTGGATTCACTCCACAATTCAAAGGGTTACAAGAATTATCAGAAAAATACGCCGACAAAGGTCTGGTTGTTTTAGGCTTTCCATCTGACGACTTCTTACAAGAAGAAGATGATGAAGGCAAAACCGCCGAAATTTGTTATTTGAACTACGGCGTGAAGTTCCCGATGTTCAAAACCTCGGAAGTGCGTGGCGATAAAGCCAACCCAGTGTTTAAAGCGCTGATTGCGAAAACCGGTGAAAAACCGGCGTGGAATTTTAATAAATACTTGGTTAGCGCCGACGAAAAACAAGTGATTTATTTTGGTAGTCGCGTCAAGCCCGATGATGCGGAGTTTTTAGCGCAGTTAGAAAAGATGCTGGCGGCGAAATAACCGTAGCGCTTGTTGGCACGTTCAAGATTGAAAGAAAATGGCCAGAGCTAGCTCTGGCTTTTTTTGACTTGAAAACTCAGCTCCGTTGGTGCTGACGTTGACCGATGCGTCTGCTGCGAACGATTCGCCGATTGGTGTTATGCAAAATAAGCAATCAGCACGCTGTGCGTTACCGGGAAAACCTACAGGATCGGTTGATGGTTGCGGCACAATTCAAACGAACTGCACTTACCACAAGGTGATTTATTCCGGTATGCGCAGAGTGCCTAAGCGAACCGGGAAACGAGCAGCCACTTAGCCTATTTACATCCAGGTCTATTCACAACCAAGCTTATTCTTAGCCAGTCCTATTCACATTCATGCCAATTTATCACCAAGCCATTGCCGCACCTCTGCGCGAACAGCACCGATTTTCAGCGGCTGCTGGTTCTTTTAAAGAAAGCCAAGACGTTGCGCGCGTCACCACAGCTTGGTTGTCTCCCTAGAAAAAACCGTCTATTATGGTTCTTAGTTATTAGTTTATTCCATTATTGAATAAGAGGCGCTGCGATGACCGTGATCATCATCGCGATATTAATCGGTTTAAGTCTGGGCTTATTTGGCTCAGGCGGTTCGATTTTAACTGTGCCTGCATTGGTGTATGTGCTTGGTTATACACCAAAAATTGCTGTGCATATGTCGCTGGCGGTTGTCAGTTTGATGAGTTTAATGGCGGTGTTGCCTTATTGGTTGCGCCGACAAGTGCCATGGCGGTTAACGCTGCAATTGGCTGTGCCTGGTGCTGTTGGCGCCCTAGTTGGCAGTTTCTTATCGCAGTATTTGTCCGAGTTTTGGCAAATGACAGTGTTGGCCGTGCTGATGGGCTTGGCCGCAACCAATATGTGGCGCCGTGAGTTGGTACGTATTGAGCTCAAACGCGCCTCTGCTTTTATGGCGGTCGGTGCGGGGATTGGTCTATTGACAGGCCTGGTTGGCGTCGGTGGCGGATTTATGTTGGTGCCGGTGTTGGTGGCGGTCACGGCGCTGGAGATGTCGAGTGTGATGGGTATTAGCTTGAGTTTGGTGCTGCTGCAAAGTGTCGTTGGTTATGTCAGTCACCAGCTGTTACAGCCGATCCCATTAAACTACACCACGATTGCCTGGCTCGGTGGTCTTGGCGCTGTAGGGTCGCTGGCAGGATTAGTGTTATTGCCGAAATTACCGCAGTTGCTGCTACGCCGCGGTTTTTCAGTATTTTTAGCCGGTTTAGCTGCGTTGGTGATGTTACGACATTAGTCAACTCAGCAATGGTCAATCAGCCGTGTGCTGGTTTTTTTTCTAGTGTATATTAGTTAAATCTAAAGTGAGGTGTGCCATGAAAACGATGACAGTTGAACGTGCTTTGCTGGCTTTTGCTGGAACTATGGTGTTGCTAAGTTTGGTGTTGACCTATTTGGTGCATCCGAACTTCGTGTGGTTTACTGCGTTTGTCGGCGCCAATATGTTGCAAAGTGCCTTTACTGGCTTTTGCCCGGCAGTGTTTGTGCTGAAGAAACTGGGCTTTCCGACGGAAGCACAACAAGCGCGCAGCTGCTGTTAACCCGCGAGTTTCCAGCGCCGCGCACGCCACCGACTCAACACATCAATCAATGTCGCGAGTCGGTTGTAGCTCAATGTGAACTAGCTGGCGTTAAAACCAGGATCTGGCGGCAGTCCTGATTGTTCGGCGGCACTGCGGGCTAGTTCATCGCAGCGCTCGTTTTCCAAATGGCCGGCATGGCCTTTGACCCAATGCCAGCGCACTTGATGCCGCTGACACGCAGTATCGAGTCGAACCCACAAGTCTTGGTTTTTCACCGGCTCTTTGGCGGCGGTGCGCCAATTATTCCGTTTCCAACCGGCGAGCCATTGGGTGATGCCTTGGCGTACATATTGGCTGTCGGTGGTCAAATCGATATCACAGGACTCTTTTAAGCACTCGAGTGCGGCAATCGCCGCCATCAATTCCATTCGATTGTTAGTCGTTTGCGCAAAGCCGCCCGATAATTCTTTGACATGTTGACCATAACGCAACAAAGCGCCAAAACCACCCGGCCCCGGATTACCAAGGCAAGAACCATCGGTAAAGATTTCAACTGTTTTACGCATCAGACTTCCCAGTAGAATAGCAGCCGTATACTCTATCTTAAAAAGCAGCGTAGAACGAGTTTCATGGCAAAACGTCAGATCATCCTCGATACCGAAACCACCGGTATCAATCCACAAGAAGGCCATCGGATCATCGAGATCGGTTGTGTTGAGATGGTGAACCGTCGCCTCACCGGCAATAACTTTCATGTCTACTTAAACCCAGATCGGATCATTGAAGAAGAGGCGATCCGCATTCACGGTATCACCAATGAATTTGTCGCGGATAAACAACGTTTTCGCGAAATCGCTCAGCAGTTTTTTGATTATTTGCAAGGCGCAGAGCTAGTCATTCATAACGCGGCGTTCGACGTCGGTTTTATCAATCATGAATTTAATTTGCTGGCGACGCCATTGCCGCGTATTGATAGCGTCTGTGGCGTGTTGGATACCTTGGCGCTGGCGCGGGATTTACACCCTGGGCAGAAAAACAACTTAGACGCCTTGTGTCGCCGCTATGACATCGTCAACAGCCACCGCACCTTCCACGGCGCTTTGCTCGATGCCGAGATCCTCGCCGATGTGTATTTGGCGATGACAGGTGGTCAAGTCAGTTTGAACTTAGCCAATCAAGGTGAGCAACAAGATGCCTCTGGTACGACGACCGGCGCTTTGGTGCGCCGCGGAGCTTTGCGGGTGATTAAAGCGACAGATGACGAATTGACCGCGCATGAAAAACGCTTGGATCTGGTGCAGAAGAAATCTGGAGGTTGTTTGTGGCGCAACTAACTCGCATCGCTGTGGTATTGCTAACGAGCCTGCTGGCTTTTACGAGTCCGGCCCAACAAGCGCCAACGGACGCCAGCTCCACTAAACCTTCAACCAGCAAAACCACGACCACTGGCATCCAAGAATTGCCGCCGGTGACTGGCAGCAACCAAATTCCGCTGCTAAACAATCGGTTCCGTGTCGATTATGAAGTCAAAGACATTACCTTAGTGTTTTTCCGCAAAGCGGGCTCGCCCTCGGTGGTGTTGGTCAAACCGGATGGCAGTAAGATTTATGCCACCACCGCCAGTGAAAATAACGTGTATTGGCACGACGACCGCACCTATGACTTGATCAAACTTAAAGAGCCAACGCCAGGGCCTTGGCAAGCGATTGGGCAAATACTGCCCGAGTCGCGCATCATGGTGCTGACCGATATCAATATCAAAGTAGACCCACTGCCTAAAGATCTGATGGTTGGCGAGCAAATCAAAATGACCGCGACGCTGGCCAACGGCGACAAACCTATCACCACCAAAGATTTCCGCGACTTGTTGCAGCTCCATGTGCTGCTGATCAGCACTCAAAAACAAGGTATGGCGAACGAGCATGAAACCGTGTTTGAGTTGGCGACCTTGGACGATGACGGCAATAACTTTGACGAGCGGCCACGTGATGCCGTGTTTACCGGCGAGTATCGGTTTGCGGTCAAAGCCGGTGAGTGGATGCCCAAGTACACCATCAAAACACCGATGTATACGCGAGAGTTGCTGCAAGATCCGGTGCTTGTTACCGAAGCGCCGCTTAAAGCTGAGTTTGTCGAAGGCAAAGGCTCAGACAAACACAAACTAGTTTATTCCGTCATGGACGGCGTGATCGATGCGAATACCTTGTCCGTGCAAGGCAGGGTGATTTATCCAGGCGGTGACGTGCAAAGCTTTTCGTTAGCCGAAGAAAAGAGCATCAACCGCAGTATCGAACTTGGCAACGTTGGTAATGGTACTTATCGCGTGGAACAAGAGGTGTTTGGTAAAACCAAAGCAGGTCGCGATTTTGTATTGAATTTGCCTGATCAAGTGCTGCGGGTAGTGGCACCAGTTGAAGAAGTAAAAGCAGAACCGACAGTTGAACCTGAAGCCGCAAAAGCTAAACCTGAGCCGGTAAAACCGGTGGAACCGACACCTGAGCCTGAACCAGAATTTCCGCTGCTGTGGGTGATCGTCGGTAACCTGATCATTTTATTGGCCGGTGGGGTTGCGGTGTTTTTGGCGATGAACCCGCAAGGCGCCAAAGGTTTGTCGATGTTGCTGGCGAAATTAAACCCAGCGGCGCTGCTGAAAAAGAAAAAAGCAGCTGAAGATCTGCCAATGTCCGACCCAATTGGGAACGTAGCAGGGGATGGTTCGGCGAAAAAATCGGCAAAAATCAAAGAGTCTGACGATATTTTAGACCTTTCATTACCGGATGATTAAGGATTGCGCAAATCCGGCAAAAAATTGGTTGACGGGGTTTGCCAAGGCCCGTATTATTCCCGCCGCAACGCAGCGTACCCAACTGAAAACGCTGTGTGGCCCAAGTGGAGCGGTAGTTCAGTCGGTTAGAATACCGGCCTGTCACGCCGGGGGTCGCGGGTTCGAGTCCCGTCCGCTCCGCCACTTTGTTCGATGTTCTTCGGAGCGGTAGTTCAGTCGGTTAGAATACCGGCCTGTCACGCCGGGGGTCGCGGGTTCGAGTCCCGTCCGCTCCGCCAAAACATCGACACGCTTTCTGATTCCGGAGCGGTAGTTCAGTCGGTTAGAATACCGGCCTGTCACGCCGGGGGTCGCGGGTTCGAGTCCCGTCCGCTCCGCCACTTCAGACAAGCAAACGAGTTAAGCTCACACCGGAGCGGTAGTTCAGTCGGTTAGAATACCGGCCTGTCACGCCGGGGGTCGCGGGTTCGAGTCCCGTCCGCTCCGCCACTTGCTTCCAAGCAAGCCAAAAAGCCAGCATATCGCTGGTTTTTTTGTATCTGTCATTCCGCCAAATTTTGCTGCAAGTAACGAAAATAGATCGCCAACGGGTATTGGTTTAAAGACCATAATTTGTTGGCAAGCGCCTGATTTTTCCCATAAAACTGGTGACTGAACACCAAGTAACCGGTCAAGTGCGCCACCGCAGGTGTTAACACATGCAGCGTTGGATATTCGACTTGCGGTACGGGTTGTCCGGAAATTGCACACAAGATGGTGCTCAATTGAATTTGATCTTTTTGCAGCAAATGGATCGCTTGGCGCTGATTATCAATCGCGACATGACTAAGCTGCGCTGCGATCGCATGCTGTCGCAAATCGACTCGCGGCATGTAACCAAAGACAATCGGTGCACCCGCGGCAAAGTTGCGTCCATTCCAGCGCTGCGCCACTGCGGCTTTACTGATTAAACAGACATCTTGCTGCGTAAAGGCGCGCTGTTCATCGATGCCTTGCGCCGTCATCGGAAACTGCCCCAAAGCTTCGCGTTCTTTATAGTAGTTGGCGACCACCGCGTCGATGCGGCCGCGTTGTAATTCCAGGAGACATCGTTTCCATGGATAGCGGACAAAGCGCAGTTGTAAACCGGGGATTTGGCCGACCAACCATTGCAGATGTTCGATAGTGGCCCCTGGATCTACCGCCGGTACTGTCGCCCCAGCCGTGCGGTAGTAAGGTTCAAGCGGTTGATCTTGGTAGCAAAAATTCAAGGTTGATTGCGCCAGCGCCGTCTGCCAGCCAACAGCCAAGATCAGCGATCCGAGATAGCGTAAATCTGCCGTCATATCCTATTGCGCTCCAAGAGACATCCTTGCCAGCGTTGTCGCCGCTGCAGTCTGCTCTTGTTACTTAGACGTGATCTCGCTCTGGGTCAAGCCGCAGGTGTCATGTGCTGAGCTAGCTAGGTGAACAGTCGTGCAGTGACGGCACACCTAGTGGCGCCCCCGCAACTCCAAAGATGACGCACAGTGCGAGGTGTCGTGCGTTACTGCGACGGCGGTAGGGCTGGGTGTGTGAGCATGGGTAAAAACAGCGCTTCTGCCTTGCTGATACTTCGAGCTTGGTGGCGGATCAGATACAAGGGGCGGCGCAGCGTTGGTAGCTCAGTCGTCAGCGCTTGCAATTCGCCACGCGCCAAGGCATCGGCAATCACATGGCGCGATAAACAGCTGACCCCATAACCGGCGGCCACGGTGCGACTGATGGCTTCCGAATCGCCGAGCTCCAGCACCTGTTCAAATTGTCCAAGGTGCGGTAATAGCAGCCGCTCGCATTCATCACGCGTACCAGAGCCAGCTTCGCGCAGCACCCAAGGTTGTTGACGTAACAAGGTAAGCGGACATGGAGTAGGCAACAGATGTGGGGCACTAAAAACCACTAATTCATCGTCACACCAGGCTTGCACCTGCAAGTCTGGATGATGGCACGGGCCTTCAATAAAGCCGAGATCGGCGCGAAAATTTGCAACGGCATCAATCACATCCGCAGTATTCCCAACTTGCAGTTGTAATTTGGCTGTCGGTTGTTGCTGCAAATAGCTGGCAATCGCGCGGGGTAGCAGATAATTGGCGATAGTGCTGCTGGCACTGATAGTCAGCGCAAGGGTTGCTGTGTGTTTCGACAGATCGGCAAAATGCCCGGCATCTTCAAGCAGCGCTTGCGCTTTGCCGAGCAGCAGCTGACCGGCGCTGGACAACACTAAGCGCCGGCCGACGCGGTCAAACAGCGACAGCTCTAGCGCCTGCTCCAAATTTCCGATCGCTTGGCTGGCCGCCGATTGGGTCATGCCCAGTTGTTGCGCCGCTTCAGTGACGGTGCCAAGCCGCGCCACCCCGACAAATACTTCTAATTCCCGCAGACTAAAATGCAGTGCCATGGCCGGACCTTTCGCTTTATTGACGGTTTTAAATAAGTAAAACCGATAGAAGTGATAAATATTAGCTGTTTTTCTTTTTAATGGCAGCTTTTTAAACTAGCACGCATGATTCCGCTAGCAAGGCTTGCATGATGTTGTTGCTGCAAAATCCATCGTTTCGAGTTCATCTGCCCGGCTTCGTTGCGGCGGCCGCGGTCGCGTTGCTGGCGCTTGGCGTGCAGCAGCTGGCGGCAGGGCTGTCCGAGTTGTTTATCGCCTTGATATTGGGTTTGGCACTGCGTGCGCTGCTCAGCGCTCGGCTCGCGCAAGCAGTCTGGCAACCTGGGTTTTTGTTGCTAAAAACTACGGTGTTGCGTGCTGGGATTGTGTTATTTGGCTTTCGACTGAGTTGGCAGCAACTGAGTCAGCTGGGCTGGCAAGGGATCTTGATTGATCTGCTGATGCTCAGCAGTACATTTTGTCTTGCGTTGTGGCTGGGGCGCCGGTTGGGAGTGGATAAAGGTTTGGCGACGCTGATTGGCGCTGGCAGTGCTATTTGTGGTGCGGCCGCGGTGATGGCAACGGCCTCGACCCTGCGTAGCAACGAAGCGCACAGCGCGGTTGCGATCGGCACAGTCGTGTTGTTTGGCAGCATCGCGATGCTGCTGTACCCGCTCGTCTACCCCTGGTGGGTACTGCTGGGTGGGGATGCTCGGAGCATGGGAGTCTTGATCGGTTCGACCGTGCACGAAGTGGCGCAGGTGGTGGTCGCAGGACAAGCGATCTCGGGTGATGTTGCGGAATTTGCCGTGTTAAGCAAGTTGGGCCGAGTCTTGTTGCTAGCACCGTTTTTAGTCGTGGTGATGCTGTTGCAGCGGCGCGCCGCTAATGCCGCGCAGCCAGCCGCTGTGAGCTCGCGTGGGGCGGCGGTGCCAGTACCTTGGTTTGCCATTGGCAGTTTAGGCTGTTGTGTATGGCAGTCGCTATCACCGCTACCAGAGCTGCCGTTACAGGCGGTGTTGTCTGTGGACCGTGCTTGTTTAGTGCTAGCAATGGCGGCGTTGGGGTTGTCGACGTGTTTTCGTCAGCTGGGTCAGTTTGGCTATAAACCTTTGTTTTTAGGCGCGTTATTGGCGTGTTGGTTGCTAATTGTTGGTGGGTTTTTAAACATTTTTCTTTATTGTTAAAAGTTGTCATTAGACGCAAAGATTTGTGATTTGATCGAGCTTTGGTTGTCGCCTCCACCGCAAACCGCATAGCGTGGGTTGTCGCGTGGAGGTTGTATGACGACTCAACAAGAATTTGATATCTATCAATTGGCTATCTCGGAGCAGGCGCAAGTGATTGCTTTGACTGAACCGAAATTGCAGCAAGAACTGAATCAGTTGCTGGCGCAAGTCGCCGATGCCGAACTGGCGCAGCAGATCCGTCGTTTGGTGCAGCAGCTTACCGCTGCATAACGCACCGCTATTGTCATTGAATTCCACGAGGGAAAGCCGCTAGGATGCTGCTTTGCTCGTGGAACTTTGCATCAAGTCCGCAAGTCCTTGCGCATTTCTGCTGGTCACAGCGTCAAATTCACCAATGTTTCGCGGTTATTCAGGGGCTTCGTCGAAAGAAGCACGCCATGTGAACAAAACGCGCAGGGCACAAGGAGTCATCATGCGTAAATTAGGCCTGCTCGGCGGGATGAGTTTTGAATCCACCTTGACCTATTACCGACTGATTAACGAACGGGTGCGCCAGCAACGCGGTGGCTTGCACAGCGCCGAATTGCTGCTGTACAGCGTTGATTTTGCACAAATAGCCCAGTTGCAAAAAAACGGCGATTGGCAGCGCGCGGGCGAGGTCTTGGCGCAAGCCACCGCTGCGCTCAAAGCGGCGGGGGCGGACGCTGTGGTGCTTTGTACCAATACCATGCACAAGGTGGCCGACGCCATTGCGACTGAACTGCCGTTGCTGCATATAGCACAAGCCACTGGCGAGGCGATCCAAGCAAAAGGCTTGCAGCAAGTGGCGTTGCTCGGCACCGCTTTTACCATGGAACAGGCTTTTTATCGCGATTATCTTCGTGACCACTTCGGTTTGAGCGTGTTAATCCCCGAGGCGGATGAACGCGCCGAGATCCATCGTGTGATCTACGAGGAATTGTGCCAAGGCCAGTTTTTAGCACCATCACGGCAGCGGTATCTGCAGATCTGTCAGTCGCTGATCAGTCGAGGTGCGCAAGGCATCATTTTAGGCTGCACCGAAATCGCCTTGTTGCTGCCACCGGCAACCACCGAATTATCAGTTCCTTTGTTTGATACGACGTTATTGCATGCGCAAGGCGCTGCAGACTGGGCGTTGCAATCATGAACGCGACAACGATGACGGCAGCAAGAACCAAGAACACAAGGAGCCGCAGCCTGTGCCGCCCGTCGCTAGTGTTGGCCTGTGTGCTTTGCAGCATCTCTGCTGTGGCGGCGCCATCCAACGGCCCAGAGCAGCCAATAACGTTACCTACTCTGCCTACTGCGCAACAAGTCGAGCAGCAAGCCAATGCCGCGTATCAAGCGTGTGCCAACGCTTATGATGAAAACCCGACACACGGCGCAGACCGCGCGTTTGCCGATTGTACTGGTAGTCGAATTGAACGCTACCAAACCGCCAGTCTTGACCAACAGGCGCAGCTACGCAGGCTGGTGCCTGCGGCTTGTTTGCCGGCGTTGGAGGCGGTGATCACAGGGCTGCAACAGCAAACACAACGACAACAGCAATTGGCTGAGCAGTTGACGGCGGCGCGGCCGGGTTCAGGTGAAACCGCAGCGGCTGAGTTGTACGAAATTGCGGTGATTTCACAGTATCGCTACTTGGCGGCATTAAGTGCGCAGTTGCAACAGGACATGGGCGAGCAAATCTGCCCAGCAGGCTAAGGCGGGGACATGTAAGGCGAGGGCGGTACAGTCTGAAGCCGTTGCAGGTCACCCAAAGCGTAGTCGGCTGATCCGTCTGTCGAACCTAGAACTAACGCTATCTCTAACAGCAAACCGACGTGACGTTGTTAAAACAGCAGCACCGCGACCAGCAGTTGTCGCAGAGGAAGGGGAAGGGAAACCAAATCACCGGCATAAAAAAAGCAACTGCTGGGCAGTTGCTTTTTTTTAGCGGCAAGCGTGTGGTTTCACACGCTAGGCACAATTACAGAATAACGATGT
>DMYW01000039.1 GCA_003482455.1 Rheinheimera sp.
CGGGCTTGGATATTTCGGAGAAACGCTTGCCGCAAGACGGCCGGTTTCAGATCCGCGTCAAAGGCCAAACCATCGACGTGCGGATGTCGACCATGCCGGTGCAATTTGGCGAATCCGTGGTGATGCGGTTGCTTAATCAATCCAACGGCATCCTCGAGCTGGAAGCAACCGGTATGCCGGCCGATGTGGTTAAACGATTGCGGCGTATTATGCAATCGCCACACGGCATGGTGCTGGTGACGGGGCCGACCGGTTCCGGTAAAACCACCACTTTGTATGGCGTGTTATCGGAGCTGAACCAACCAGGCGTGAAGATCATCACGGTGGAAGACCCCGTGGAATACCGTTTGCCACGGATTAACCAAGTCCAAATCAATCACAAAATTGGCTTGGACTTTGCCAGCGTGCTGCGCACCAGCTTGCGGCAAGACCCAGATGTGCTGATGGTCGGTGAAATGCGCGACCAAGAAACCGCAGAAATGGGTTTGCGCGGTGCACTAACCGGCCACTTGGTGTTGTCGACGCTTCACACCAACGACGCGGTCAGCAGTACCTTGCGCTTGATTGATATGGGCGCTGCGCCTTATTTGGTGGCGTCGGCGCTGCGGGCTATTTTGGCGCAGCGCCTGGTGCGGCGCATTTGTCCGCATTGCAAAGCGCGCTATCAGCCGGACGAATTAGAACAAACCTGGCTGACGCATTTCCAAGCGCCAAGCAGCTTGCAGTTTTTCCGCGGCATGGGCTGCCAGTCATGCAACTACAGCGGTTACAAGGGCCGCATCGGCGTGTTCGAGCTGTTAGTGATCACCAAACCGCTGGCGGATGCACTGCGCCGCAACGACCCAGATGCGTTTGCCCAAGCGGCGTACGGCGATGCTGATTTCCGCACGTTAGGCTCGATGGCGTTGGACTATGCCAGTCAAGGCATCACTACGCTGGATGAAGTGATCCGGGTGTCCGAATACGTCGAACTCGATAGCGGAGGCGTGCGCTGATGGCGACCTATCGCTACAAGGCTCGAGACAACAAAGGTGAACTGCAGCAAGGCGCTCTCGAAGCCAGTTCGCAGCAAGGGGCGTTAGAGCAGCTGAAACGCCGCCAATTGGTGACCTTGCAGCTGGAAGAGGATGCGGCAGCGGCTAGTCCTATGTCGTTGAATTTGAACGTTGAATTATGGCCGGCGCGCCTGAAACTGACCGATCTAATCGTATTTTGCCGGCAAATGTATTCGTTGATGAAAGCCGGTATTCCGATCATTCGAGCGATCCGTGGCTTGGCCGAATCCACCAGCTCAGAGGTGATGCACAAACAGCTACTGCAAGTCGCTGATGAATTGGAAAAAGGCCGTACCTTGTCGGCGGCGATGGCCGACCATCCGAAAGATTTTAATCGACTGATGATTAGCATTATTCATGTCGGCGAAAACACTGGCCGCTTAGATCTGGTGTTTTTACAGCTGACCGATTATTTCGAACAAGAACTCGAGACCCGCAAACAAATTAAACAAGCCACCCGCTACCCCTTGATGGTGCTGATCGCGTTGGCGATTGCGTTAGTGGTGGTGAATATTTGGGTGATCCCGCAATTTGCCGGCATGTTCCAGCGGTTTCACGCCGAATTGCCGTGGGCAACGCAAATTTTACTCGGTATGTCGTCGTTTTTCTTAGCGTATTGGCCCTTGTTGTTGCTGTTCCTGGGGGGCGCAATCGCCGGCATTTGGTATTGGCTGGGGACCAGCCAAGGTGGTTTGACGTGGGGACAATACAAGCTGAAATTGCCGGTCGTCGGTGATTTGATCAATCGTGCGACGCTTGGGCGGTTTAGCCGTTCGTTGGCCTTGATGCTGAATTCCGGCGTGCCACTGACGGCCGCGCTCAGTCTTGTCGCTGATGCGGTCGACAATGATTTTATGGGCGAGCGCATTCGCGAGATGCGACGCAATATCGAACGAGGCGAGAGCTTGTTGCGCGTCTCGTCACAAAGTGGGCTTTTTACACCGCTGGTGCTGCAAATGCTGGCGGTGGGGGAGGAAACCGGCCAAGTCGATGACATGCTCAAGGAAGTGGCCGAGTTTTATGAAAGGGAAGTTGCTTACGACTTAAAGAACCTGACAGCCAAGCTAGAACCCATCTTGATCGCGATTGTCGCGGGCATGGTGTTGATTTTGGCCCTGGGTATTTTCTTACCTATGTGGGATATGCTCAGTGCTTATCGGAATGGCGGCCGTTAACGGCTTGGCATTTCTGAAAAAAACTGTCATTAATTAAATGTACTATCAGTAACAGCTGCAACCCAGCGGAGATTTGTCATGCGGACTATGTCGACTCGAGCACAGGGCTTTACCCTGATTGAATTAGTGATTGTGATCATTATCTTAGGTTTATTGGCGGCAACGGCGTTACCCCGTTTCCTGAATATCACCTCGCAGGCGCAAGATGTTGCTGTAGAAGGCGTGGCAGGAAACTTTGCGTCAGCGGTTGGCATGGTGCGCGCATCATGGGAAGTCAGTGGTCGTCCAGCCGGTACCGGCGGTGTGGTGGATGTCGACTATGATGGCGTGGCCGTTTCAGTAGCGACTGCCAATGGTTTCCCTGCCGGTGGTTCTACTGTTGCCGCGCTTGCTGCAGCGAACTGTGACACAGTGTTGACCAGCATTTTAACATCACCACCGACGTCGACGACTGTGGCGGCTGACTACGCCAGCGCTTCGTTGTATGTGCGTGAGGACACCAACGTTTGTTTTTACCATCAGACCAGTGGCTTGTCTGCTGCGCCGACTGACACTTCGGCTTCCAATGGATTTAGTTATGATCCAGCGAGCGGTCAAGTGACTGTATTTCTTGCTAAACCTTAATTTGTAATTGGGATTGTTGATGAAAAATTCTCGTGGTTTTACCTTGATTGAATTGGTGATTGTGATTGTCATTTTGGGCATTTTGGCGATCACGGCGGCACCGAAGTTTTTAAACCTAGCCGGTGATGCACGTGCCAGTACCGTCAATGGCGTTAAAGCGGCGTTGCAGTCTGCCAATGCAGTGATTTACAGCAAAGCAGTGCTGCAGAACAAACAAAGCAGCGCCAGTGCCACCATCACAGACACTCAAGGTTCGGTTGATACTGTTTACGGCTATACAGCTGCCACCACAACCGCTGTGACTGCAGCGCTGGACGTCAACAGCTCGGATTACACCATCGCCGCAGGGGTCGCCAACAGCAATCTGTCGATGGCAACCACAGACGTGATGATTTACCCAACCGATACCACAGCGCCTACCGCTTCAACGACCACAGCGCAAGCGTGTGTGTTGGTGTATAAAGCGGCTGCATCAGCGACGGCCAAACCGACGCTGACCGCTTATACCACAGGTTGTTAATCGACTGCGTATGCGTCAACCGGCGGCAGGTTTTACCTTAATAGAACTTGTCGTCGTGATCATGGTGGCCGCCGTTCTGCTGGTCAGTGCTGGCGGCCGATTTTTTTCGGCTTCCGACATCAGCCCTTATCAACTGCGTGACCAATTGCTTGGGCAGTTACGCCAGTTGCAAACCCGCAGTATGCAAGACGTGGCTGGGCTTAAACTGCGTTGCCCAGTGCTGGTGATCCAAAGCAACGCCGCGGCGCTTGCCACGACGAATGCCTGTACCAGTAGTGCTAGTTTTACGCTCAACGGCAATGACCCATCCCAACTGAATTTTGGCGCGGCCCAAGTGACGGTTTCCAGCGGCAGTTTGCCGCAGCTGTTTCGGTTTGATAGCTGGGGGCGGCCGGTCAGTTACGATGCCAGTCTCAATAGCAGTTTTGCCTGCAGCAGTGGGTGCACCATTAGCATTAGCCAAAGTGGCGTCAGTGCGAACCTCTGTATCTCAAGTAGTGGATACATCTACGCATGTTAAAACACGCTGGTTTTACCTTAATCGAATTGGTGATTGGCTTGGTGGTGCTGGCCTTAGTGCTGATGGGCTTTAGTGCGCTGTTAGTGCCCAATCAACAACAAGCGACCCAGACCTGGCAGCAAGTGCGCGCAGCAGAGCTGGCGCACAGTTTGCTCAATGAAATCAGCGCACGCTCGTTTGATGAAAACTCCGATCGCAGTGGATCTGGCCTGCGCTGCGGTGAAACAGGCGCCAGCAGTTGCATCGCCAGCCTGCCGAGCTGCCCAAGTTCCGGCATGTCCAGCAGTACCGAAGAAAGCAGCCGTGCCAGTTACGACGACGTTGACGATTATCACTGTTTGCGCGCCGACGGCAGCAGCTTTGCTGATTTGCTTGGCGCGGATGTCGCGGCGGATTACAGCGGTTATCAAGTGAGTATTGTGGTCAGCTATGCCGGCACAAGTGTCGGCATGTCAAATACGCTAGTGAAAAAAATCAATTTGACGGTGCAAACTCCGACTGCGCTGAGCATTGAATTCAGCGCGCTGAAGGGGAACTGGTGATGCGCCGTCGCTGCGGTTTTACCCTGATTGAATTGCTGTTGGTGATGGTGCTGCTAGGCATTAGCCTGGTTGGTGCTAGTCGAGTGATCCGCGCTTTTAGCAGCATGTATGACGACCAAGCCGAGCAAGATAGTTTAGTCAGTCAAAGTCGCTTTGTGCTGGAGCGGCTTAACCGGGAATTACGCGATATCACACCATATAGCGTGCGCTTAAGCAGCAGCGGGCAAAACCAGTGCCTTGAATTTGTGCCATTTACCCACAGTGGTCGTTATCGCAATTTGCCGCTAAGCCCCGACACCCGCAGTTACCTCGATGTGGTGTCGCTCGACACGAGTTTCACCGCCAGTGCAGGGCAATATCTGCTGGTCTATCCGACGCAAAATAGCGATGTCTATAGCAACAGCGGCCAACGAGTGCAGCTTGCCAGCACGCCGCTTGGCAACGATGGTGATGGCAACAGTGCCACCTACCGGTTGCAATTCACTGCTGCAACTAGTTTTAGCCAAGGCTCACCAGCGCAGCGCTATTTTTTACTCGATAATCCAGTTAGTTATTGCGTGCAGGCCGGCCAGTTGTGGCGTTATCAGGGCTACACCTGGCAAAGTAGCCAGCCGATGCCCGGTGCAGGCTTGGCGGGGGGCGCGTTAATGGCCACGTCAATTATCAATGATCTCAGCACGGCACCGGTGTTTACGCTCGACAATGCGTCGTTGCAGCGCAATAGTTTGATTAAAATCTGGTTGCAGTTTGCCAATAGCAGCGACAGTAATACGGTGCTGAGTTTTCATCATCTGGTGCAGGTGCAAAATGTTCCCTAACGGCTTGAATTTCAAACTAAAACGCCAGCAAGGTGCAGCACTGATGTTGGCGCTGTTTGTGATATTACTGGCGGCAGGCATTCTAGCGGCTGTGGCGAATTTGCGCAGTAATGCCAGCCAAGCAGTGGTGTATGAAGTGCAAGGACAACGCAGTTATTGGCTGGCCAAAGCGCAATTGGAGCTGGCATTGGTGCAACTTTATCCGCTGAATCAAGCCAGTCAGGCCTGCAGTGCGGTCAGCCCCAGTGGCCGTAGTTGGTCAAGCGACAGCTGGCAGAATTGCACCAGCAGTATTCGCTGCAGCGAAACTGTGGTCGACAGTCAGCGGGTGATCCGTCTGCAAAGTACCGCCAGTTGTGGTTCAGGTACTGAGGTTGCCAGTCGAGTGCTGACTGTGGAGGCAGCCGGATGAACAAAATCTTGTGTGGGATGTTGGCGATGGTGGCGCTGTTTAGCACGGCCGCGCAGGCTGTTGACCCAACATGCGACACCAGCTGGAGCAAAACCAGCACTACCTGGACTTGCAGTGGCAATGGCAAAATTACCTTTAGCAGCGGCACTTCGTTTGTTCCGACCTCGTCGCTGACGTTGATTGCCGCCAATGGCATAGTGGTCAGCAACAACACTGTGGGCAGCAGCTCAATTTCCGTGAATCTGCAGACTAATTACGGCGACATCACCGCCAGTGCAACCAGTCAGATCTTTGGTAATTTAACTAGCAGCAGTGGCGCTATCACGCTTAGTGGAACCAGTGTCACGGGCAACCTGACGACCAACGGTACTATCAGCCTGACTGGCGGCACCATCACCGGCAATGTCACTTCGAATAATCAAGGCATTACGACCAACGGCACCAGCGTCACAGGTACTGTCACGGCCAACGGCAATATTAATCTGACCGGCGGTACCTTTGGCGGCAAAGTGACCAGTACCAGTAATACAGTCACTGCCAACGGCAGCACTTTTCAAAACGGTATTACAGCGCGATCCGGCATCTCTATCACCGGCGGTACCATCAACGGCGCCTTGTTGATGACAGCGCGCAACCAAGTCACTTTGACCAATGTCACCATGCCTACCGGCAGCATTAGTGGCGCCAGTTCAGTCACGGTGGATAATAGCGATTTGGGCAGCGCCAGCAGTAACGTCAACATCACCACCGACAGCAATGATATTCGTATTCAAAATGGCTCGGTGGTGTATGGCAATTTGGATGCAGCGATCAATTCCAACGGGACTGTGTACGTCAGTGGTGGCAGCGCTGTGTACGGAGTATGTCGACCGCAGACATCGCCGGCCAATGCCTGCAACGCCACACCGCCGGCCAGTGTCGATCATTATGAGTTGTCATTTGCAAGCCCTGGCGTGACCTGTGAAGCGGAACCCATCACGATCAAAGCCTGTAGCAACAGCAGTTGCAGCACCTTGTACACGGGTACAACCAGCGTGACGTTGACGGCCAATAACGGCGGGAGCTTGTCGGCATCGACCGTCAGCTTAAGTAGCGGCAGCGGCACCACGTACCTGCGCTTGACGAGCGCCGGTTCTAGCACGTTGGCGCTTGGCAGTGTCAGCCCGACAGCCTCCAATGCGCTGGTCTGTAAGAACGGCGGCGTCAGCGGCAGTTGTGCCGTGACCTTTAACGACACTGGCCTTAGGTTTGTGGCGGCCGATGGCGTATCAGCCATTCCCAACCAAGTGGCTGGGCAAAGCTACACGGCCAAGCTGCGCGCCGTGCAAACCAATACCACCACAGGGGCGTGCCAAGCGCGAGTCAGCGGCAGTCGCGCAGTCAATCTTGGTTTTCGTTGTGTCAATCCAAGTAGCTGTATCAGTGGCCAAGCCTTGACGGTCAATGGCAGCAATGTCACGGGCAGCAGCGCAGCCGGCACGGTCAGCTACACGCCGGTCACGCTGACTTTTGATGCCAGCGGCACCGCCAGTTTGCCGCTTAGTTACAGTGACGTCGGCCAACTCAGTTTGTTGGGAGCGTTAAGCCTTACCGCGAGTGGCAATGAACCCGCGATCACCTTAACGGCCGCCTCCAGTAGCTTTGTGGTGAAACCTTATGCGCTGCAGATCGCCAGCGTCAGCGCCGGCACTGTCAGTAACCCCGGTACCACGTCCGGTTCGCCCGGGTTTACCAGCGCAGGCTCCAACCTGACCGTCGATGTGCTATCAACCAACGCCCAAGGTGCAGCGACACCGAACTTTGGCAAAGAAAGCACAGCGGAAAGCATCAGCGTGAGTCTGGCGTCGCTGGTGTATCCCACGGGCGGTAGTTTATCCAGCAGCGATTTAGTTAATTCTGGCAGTTTTAGCGCCGTCAGTGGCAGTGCTGGCCGGTTTCGCAACAATGCGATTAGTTACCGCAACGTCGGCAGTATCACATTGCAAGCAGGTTTGACCGACAGTGATTATTTAGGTGCCGGTGATGTTGCCAACAAACCAGCCAGCGGCACCATAGGGCGGTTTTATCCAGCGAACTTTGTGCTTGCTAGCAGCAGTCATTCGCCTTTGTGTGGCACCTTTAGCTACATGGGGCAAGCAGGTGCCTTGCTGAGTTTTACGGTGCAGGCGGTTAATACCCAAGGTGCTGTGGTGAGCAATTATCAAAGCTCGGGGTATAGCGGTGTCGCCAGCTTGAGTGTGGTGGCGGAAGATACCGCAGGTACAGTCAATTTAGGTAGCCGTTTCAGTGGTTTAACGACGCCATCTTGGGTTGCGGGCCAGTATCAATTCAGTGCCAGTAGTGTCAGTTTTAGCAGGGCCAGCAGCGTCGATGGGCCTTACGCACAGCTGCAAGCGGGCCTGAAAGTTGCCACTGAGCAAGACAGTCGGGATTTTCTCAGCAGCGCCAAAACGATGAATGCCGCCACTAGCAGCAATTGCAGCAGCACCAACAGTTGTGACGCGTTGGCGCTGGGTGCAACGGTGGTGTACCGGTATGGTCGTTTGCGCCTTGAACAGGCGTACGGCGATGAAACCAAAGCGCTGCCGGTGGTGCTCAAAGCGGAATACTACGATGGCAACCAATTCAGTCTGAATAGCTTGGATAGTTGCAGCACGGTCGCACCCAGCTCGCTGTCGGCCACGGGCAGCCCGACATTAACCGTCAGCGGAACCACTGGCGTGCTCAGCGCTGGGGAAAATGCAACGAATTCGCTGGTGCTGTCCGCGCCGAATCAAACCGGTAGCTGGTTGCTGCGTTACAGCGCGCCGAGTTATTTGCAATATAACTGGGATACCGCAGCCAGTGGTGATGAAGACCCCACAGCTGAAGCCTTATTTGGCCGTTATCGCGGTAATGACCGCTTGATTTTTCAGCGCGAACAATAAGCGATTTGCAGCAAGTTCCGCAGAAGTATCCGCTATTCGTCAGCAATGTGCGGTAAGCTGCGTATTATTCTCAAAAATGCGCAATTTGGGCTGTATTCTTCGCGTCAACTTGACATAAAATAGGCGCAATTTTTTGTCGAGCAAACACCGGAACCGACAGCTGCTTCGGACGGTCTGATTTGCTGTAGTTGGCGCCCCCATTCAGAAGGATAGTACCAATCCATGTTTAAAAAACTCCGCGGTTTATTTTCCAACGACCTGTCGATTGACTTGGGCACAGCCAACACGCTGATTTATGTCAAAGACCAAGGCATTGTCCTGAACGAGCCATCGGTCGTGGCGATCCGCCAAGAACGCGCTGGCGGGCCAAAAAGTGTCGCGGCAGTCGGTCATGCGGCGAAGCGGATGTTAGGCCGGACACCAGGCAACATCAAAGCCATCCGCCCCATGAAAGACGGTGTGATCGCCGACTTCTACGTCACCGAAAAAATGCTGCAGCATTTCATCAAACAAGCCCACAGCAACAGCTTCTTAAAACCAAGTCCACGCGTCTTAGTGTGTGTGCCATGTGGTTCTACCCAAGTGGAACGCCGCGCAATCCGCGAATCTGCGCAAGGTGCCGGTGCACGTGAAGTGTATTTGATTGACGAGCCAATGGCTGCGGCGATCGGTGCGGGTTTACCTGTATCCGAAGCAACCGGTTCTATGGTGGTGGATATCGGTGGTGGTACCACGGAAGTGGCACTGATTTCATTAAACGGCGTGGTGTACTCTTCGTCGGTGCGTATTGGTGGCGACAAGTTTGACGAAGCCATCATCAACTACATCCGCCGTAACTACGGTATTTTGATTGGTGAAGCGACCGCTGAACGCATCAAAATGGAGATCGGTTCGGCCTATCCAAGTGACGAAATCCTCGAAGTTGAAGTGCGCGGCCGTAACTTGGCCGAAGGTGTACCTCGCAGCTTCACCATGACCAGCAACGAAATCCTCGAAGCACTGCAAGAGCCACTGGCTGGTATCGTATCGGCGGTGATGGTTGCCTTAGAACAATCGCCTCCAGAGCTGGCGTCAGATATTTCTGAGCGTGGCATGGTGTTAACCGGTGGTGGCGCCTTGTTGCGTGACTTAGATCGCCTGTTGATGGAAGAAACTGGCATCCCAGTGGTTGTGGCTGATGATCCGCTGACCTGCGTTGCCCGTGGCGGTGGTAAAGCGCTCGAGATGATCGATGTTCATGGCGGTGACGTGTTCAGTTACGAATAAGCGTCGTAACCGATGAAGCCGATTTTCGAGCGAGGCCCGTCGCTGTCATTGCGACTGTTTTTAGCACTGGTCGCTAGTGCGGGCCTGATTACGCTTGACCAATACACCAATAGCTCCGCGCAATTGCGGAGCTTTTTAACTGCGTCAGTTAGTCCGTTGTTCTACCTGGCGAATTTGCCGCAAGATGTGATGTTTGGCGCGTCCGAGCAGTTCAAATCCCACCAAAAAATTCTCGAAGAAAACCAAGTACTGAAAAACACCGTGTTGTTGCAAAACGGCCAGTTGCAGCGCTTGCAGTTTTTGCAGCAAGAAAACGACAAGTTACGCGCTTTGTTAGGCGCGCAGCCTGTTACCGCAGGCAAGCGGCTTATCGCCGAAGTGCTGGCGGTGTACAGCCACCCGTTCAGCCACCAAATTGTGCTGAACAAAGGCAGCAACGATGGGGTCAGTGTCGGCCAGCCTTTGCTTGATGACCTCGGTGTACTTGGGCAAGTGGTGAGCGTGGGGCCAAATTCCAGCCGTGCTTTGCTGATCGTCGATAACACGCATGCTATTTCGGCGCGAGTTGAACGTACCGGTCTAGCCGTGGTTGCTGAAGGCATCGGCCAATCAGATACGCTGCGCGTGATCCATCTACCGCACAGCACAGACGTGCAAGAAGGCGACCGCTTGGTGACATCGGGCCTCGATGGCGTGTTTCCAGAAGGCTACCCGATCGCTCGCGTCAATAAAGTGAACCGCGATCCGCGGCAGCCGTTTTTGCAAGTCACGGCCGAGCCATATGCCAAACTAGACCGCATTCGGTATGTGTTGTTGGCGTGGCCACACACTGGCACTTCGCAGGCGGACCCAGAAATGCTGGCGCCACCGGATGACGTCAAGGCCAAGGAGCAGCACTGATGCAAACACGTTGGCGGATTTTGTGGGCGCATTTTACCTTAGTGTTTGCGCTGTTATTGGTGGTGATGCCGCTGCCAACCTGGGCCAACATGCTGCGGCCTGATTGGCCATTGCTGGTCGTCGGTTATTGGGTGCTGGCGTTGCCGCATCGTATTAGTATCGGCACTGCGTTTGCAGTTGGCTTTTTTGTCGATGTGATGGTCGGTACTGTGCTTGGTGTGAACGCGGCGGGTTATGCCGTCGTGGCCTTTGTGCTTGCAGCAAACCATCTGAAAATTCGAAATTTTTCGATTCTGCAGCAAGCCTTTTTAATCGGTTTGTTGCTGGCGATGTATCACTTGCTGATCTTTTGGATCAGCCATTTCCTGACGGGCGTGTATTTCCGTGCTGCCTACTTATGGCCAGTCGTCACCGGTATGCTGGTATGGCCGTACGTGTTTTTATTGCTGCGGCGGCTACGTCGTCAATTAAAGATCCAATGATATGCAAAAGATTTGGTTAGCATCAGGCTCGCCGCGTCGGCGGGAACTGTTGACGCAATTGGCGGTCAATTTCGACGTGATAAAAATTGATGTCGACGAAAGTCAGTTGGGCAATGAAACCGCGAGCGCGTATGTTGAGCGTTTAGCCAAAGCCAAAGCGCAGGCCGGTTTTGTCGCTGGCGGTGCGCAGTTACCCGCGCTCGGTGCAGACACCATTGTGGTGGTGGACGGCCAAGTGCTTGGCAAACCAACAGATCAAACCGACTTTATGCGCATGATGCGTCTGTTGCAAAACCGCAGCCATCAAGTGCTGACCGCGGTAGCTATTCAAAGCGCGGCGCAGTTGGTGCATACCACTGTGTGCACTGACGTCTGGTTCGGCCCCATGACAGAAGCCGATATGCTCGCCTATTGGCAATCGGGTGAACCTGCCGATAAAGCGGGCGGGTATGGCATTCAGGGGCTGGCAGGGCGCTTTATTGAAAAAATCCATGGCAGCTATTTTGCGGTGGTTGGATTACCTTTATTTGAGACGGCAGCCTTGCTCGCGCAAATAGAGCAAAAGGGATTGGCATGAGTGCAGAATTATTGCTAAACGTGACCCCGAGCGAAACCCGGGTCGCGTTGATTGAAAACGGCGTACTGCAAGAAGTGCATATTGAGCGCCAAGCCAAACATGGTTTGGTCGGCAACATCTATATCGGCAAAATCAGCCGCGTGTTGCCCGGTATGCAAGCAGCGTTTGTCGATATTGGCTTGGATAAAGCCGCGTTTTTACACGCCTCCGACATAGTGCAACGCGACGCCAACGACCTCGAAGTGAAAATGGCGCAGGTCAAAGATATCCGCCAATTAGTGCATGATGGCCAGTATTTGTTGGTGCAAGTGGTGAAAGATCCACTTGGCACTAAAGGCGCACGCTTGACCACTGACATCACCTTGCCGTCACGTTATTTAGTCTTTATGCCGGGTTCGCCACACGTTGGTGTATCGCAACGCATTGAAACCGAAGAAGAACGCAACCGGCTGCGCGATATTGTCAGCACCTGTGTGGACCAAGAAAACGGTGGCTTTATCGTGCGTACCGCCGCTGAAGGTGCCAGTGAAGAAGAGCTGCTGCAAGATGCCCGTTTTCTGAAAAAACTGTGGGCCAAGGTGCAAAAGCGCCGGCAAAAACATCGCAAAGAAGCCATGTTGTACGAAGAGTTAACCTTAGGTTTCCGTATCTTACGTGACTTTGTCGGCAGCGATTTGGAACGGGTTCGCGTCGATTCCAAAATGACCTATCAAGCGCTACACGCCTTTACCGAAGAATTTATTCCGCAGATGACCCCCAAGCTGGAGTACTACCCAGGCGAGCGGCCGGTGTTTGACTTGTTTGATGTGGAAAACGAAATTCAACGGGCGCTGGATCGCAAAGTACCGCTGAAAAGTGGCGGTTATTTGATCATCGACCAAACCGAAGCCATGACCACCATCGACGTCAATACGGGCGCTTTTGTTGGCCATCGCAACCTGGAAGAAACCATCTTCAACACCAATATTGAAGCGACTCAAGCCATAGCGCGGCAGCTGCGGCTACGCAATTTAGGCGGCATCATCATCATCGACTTTATCGATATGCAAAGTGATGAGCATCGCCGCCGCGTACTGCATAGCTTGGAAGTGGCGCTGGCTCGCGATAAAACCAAAACCAACATTCACGGTTTCTCTGCACTGGGGTTAGTCGAAATGACCCGCAAACGCACGCGGGAAAGTCTTGAACATGTGCTTTGTACTGAATGTCCGGTCTGCGCTGGCCGTGGCTCGCTGAAAACCGTGCAAACCGTGTGTTTTGAAATCATGCGCGAAATCGTCCGCGTCAACCGAGCGTATGCGGCGGACAAGTTCACTGTGTACGCATCACCTGCGGTCAAAGACGCGCTGGTGAATGACGAATACCACAATCTCGCTGAGCTGGAAGTGTTTATCGGCAAGCAAATCAGCGTGGTGATCGAACCGCAATATACTCAAGAGCAGTTCGACGTGGTGATGATGTAAGTGGCACCGCTAAAACGGCTAAGTATATTTTGTTTGCATAAACTCTGGTTGCTGTTTGCTATCGGAGTGATGACGCTCGCCGTGATCGTCACCTTGTTGCGTTTTGGTTTGCCGTACGCGACCGGGTACAAGTCGGATATTGAGCAGTTAATCAAACAAGAAACCGGCGCGACTGTGCGTATCGGCACCTTAAGCGCTGGTTGGCAAGGCACAGGGCCTGCATTGTTGTTACAGCAAGTCGATGTGGCTACGGAACAACAAAAGTCGTTATTGCATGTCGGTGAGGCGCGGATCCGGCTGGATTTTTGGGGCTCGTTGCGCCATCTGCAGTTAAAAGCCGATCATTTTGAGCTGAGCGGTTTGCAGGTGCAGTTTGACAGTAAATACCTGCTAGAACAAAAACCTGCAGCGAAAAACCAAGACACAGAACCGCTGCTGCAAGCTATGGAAAACCTGCTGTTTCGCCAGCTGCGTGAATTTACCTTAGTCGACAGCAAAATCACCTTAACTTCGCAATATACGCCGCCGATTGAATTTGAAATTCGCCAGTTGTCGTGGCTCAACCGCGACCAACGCCACCAAGGTAGTGGTGACGTTGCTATCGCAGGTGTCACCGGCAATACGGTGTCATTCTTGTTAGATTTACATGGTGAAACCTTGGCGCAAAGCCGTGGCCAGCTGTATCTGTCCAGCCACGAATTGGATATTTTGCCGTGGTTTGAAACCATGTTGCCGCAAACACAAAAACTGCAACGTGCGGCCATTAACTTCCAAGCGTGGGGCGATGTTGAACAAGGCGCCTTAACACAAATTCAAATTGCCTTGGCGGATAACCGCATCGATTGGCTGCACCAAAAAAAGCAGGTTAGTTTGCGCCTGGGTAAAGGCCAGTTGCAGTGGCGTCCGACAGATCAAGGCTGGCAGTTACTGTCGAGTGACTTAACACTACAAAGTGGCGAACAAACTTGGCATGACCTGCGCTTGCAAGTGGTGCGCGAACAAGGCATTTACACCACAGCTCTGCAACAACTACAACTGTCGGCGGCGCAACCCTTGCTGGAACTGTTTGCCAACGACAGCCCTGCGATCCAACAATTGCTGGCCTATCAACTTGACGGCCGCCTGACCGAACTGGGCTTGCGCCTTGATGGCAATCAATGGTTTTTGCGTGGTGACTTTTTAGATCTGCGTTCGGCGCCAGTGGATGATGTGCCTGGCGTGCACGGTCTCAGTGGCAATTTCAGCGCTAATCATCAGTTTATTCGGGCCGATATCAACGGCCAAGACGGCGAACTGGCATGGGGCGATGCGTTTGATCGCGCAACGCCGTACCAAACCCTGCAAGTACGGCTGGAAGTGTTAAAACAAGCTGATTTTTGGCAAGTGCGAGTACCTCGCTTGGCGCTTCGCCACCCAGATATTGAATTGGATGCGCAAATGCGCCTGGACCTTGGCGAGCAGCCGTCGATGGAGTTGCTTGGCGAGCTGCGCGGGGTGCCGGTGAAACATGCCAAGTATTATTTCCCGCGTCGTCATATGCCTGAGACCGTCATCAATTACCTGACGCCAGCCTTGGTGTCAGGCAAAGTGCCGGTGGCGCGCGTGTTGTGGGCTGGCGAATTTGCAGATTACCCATATGCTGAGCACAACGGTATTTTCCAAGCCTTGGCCGATGTCAGCGACACCGAATTTAGCTTTGACTCGAGCTGGCCGTCGATTAAACAGATGCAAGCCGAATTGCTGTTTGAAAACGCTTCGATGCTGATCCAAAGCCGCGCCGGCCAGTTGTTTGATATCGAATTGGCCGATGGCGTGACGACCGCGATCCCTGATTTATTCCGCGCTGACTATCTGGTGATCGATATCGCCAAACACGCCAAAGCCGAACAAGTGACTGGCTTGATGTTGGCATCGCCACTGAGTGATTCGGTGGGCGCAACCTTGGATTATTTGGGGGTGCAAGGTGACGTTGATGCCAAAGTACAGCTCAATATAGGGATTGCCAAAGACGATGTGATCGTCAAAGGCGACGTTGATTTTGCGGACAACAAGTTGGCGATCCGAGCGCCGGCGGTGCAAGTGGCGCAGCTCCGCGGCCACTTGAGTTTTATCAATGACAAAATCGACAGTGAGCAGCTGAATTTTGTCGCGCAAGGCGTGCCGATGCAGGCGCAATTGCATGGTGTGCAACAAGCAGATCATTACCAAGTGAGTTTGCAGGCGCAGGGTGAACAAAATCTGGATCAGCTATTGGGCTTGGTTTCGCCAGCGTGGGCCGCGCTTGGTTCTGGGGTTGCTCCTTACACGTGGGACTTACAGATTGCCTTGCCAACAACCGGTTTCCGTTATACCTCGGCGATGAGTGTTGATTTAGCCAATGCCGAGTTACGGTTACCTGAGCCGTTTGGCAAAGAAAAAACCGATGGCGTGACGCTACAACTGGACAGCCAAGGTGATGAGCAAGGCTCACAAATTGTGCTGCGTTATGGCGATCAACTGAAGTTTTTAAGTCATTTGAACCAAGCCACAGGGCAGATCGATCAGGCCTTGTTGCAACTAGGCCAATCGGATCGGCAACTGGAACCGGGCTTTTATATTGATGCCGGTTTACCGACGGCAGAACTAGCCGATTGGTTGGATTTGCTGGTGACGCAAATTCGTGATTGGCCAGCGACTGAAGACTCCGCACAGCCATTATTCCCAGCGCTTAACGCAGTTACGGCGCGAATTGACAGGCTGCATCTGTTCGACGACGTCAATTTCCATCAGCTGGAATTGACGTTGTTGCCGCAAGATGAGCATTTCGAGCTGCAACTGCAAGGCGATGAAGTCGCCGGCACGCTGCTGCTTGGTAAACGCTTGCAAGAACAAGGTATTGAAGCCAACTTACAACGGCTGCATTTAATATTTGAAGATGCCGCGGAACAGAAGCTAGAAGATGCGGCGTACAAAGCGCGGTTACCGCAACTGAAAGATAGCGAAAAAATTGACTTCGCAGCACAAGAAGCCGAAGCCTTTGCCGCCTTGACGCCGATGAATTGGCTGGCTGAGTTACCGCCGCTGACCCTGTATTGTGCTGATTGCCGGATTGGTGATTACAACTTAGGTCAAGTGGCTGCCAAAGCCCATAGTGATGGTGCCCAGTGGTTTTTAGACAAAATCTCCGCCGAGCGTGCAGGACATCTGTGGCAGGGAGCCGGCCGCTGGCAAAAAGACGACAAGATTGGCATCACTTATCTTGCGGCCGCGTTGGACACGCAGAGTTTTGGCCAGTTGCTGCAGGATTACGACATCAGCAGCAGCATGACCGGCAGTCGCGCTACTGTCGAATTAAATCAAATGAGCTGGCAAGGTTCGCCATTTCAGTTTAATCGGCAAACATTAAGCGGCAATGTGAAGTGGAACTTGGCCGAAGGCACTTTGGTCGAAGTCAGCGACGGCGGCGCGCGGGTGTTTAGTTTCTTAAGTTTGGATTCGCTGCTGCGCAAACTGCGCTTGGATTTCCGCGATGTCTTTGCCAAAGGCTTTTTCTACAGCAGCATGTCCGGCACCATGAAGCTCAAAAATGGTGTGGCGCAGACCCGTGACACCCAAGTTGATGGCGCAGCGGGTTTAATTGAGATGCAAGGTAAAACGGACTTAAAAGCCCGCAAGATCAAGTATCAAATGGACTTCTCTCCCAAAGTGACATCAAGTCTACCGGTGATCGTGGCCTGGATGGTCAACCCAGTGACTGGCGTCGCGGCGTATGCGCTGGATGAAATGTTCCAATCGGCGGAAGTGATCTCGAAAATCCAATTTGATGTGACTGGTGATTTGGATAACCCGACAGTCACCGAAGTGAAACGGGATTCGAAGCAAATTAAAGTGCCAGCGGATGCGCGAAAAAAAGCGCAGCAAGCGGGCGAGGCCTCTGGCAGCAATGGCGCCGCGTCGCCACAACAGCAAACTCCGCCAGACGACACCACAGCACCACAAGGCCAGGATGAATTCAGCACGCCTGTCCCGCAAATGAAAGAAGCGGTGATTGACGATGAAGGCACATCAGCACAGCCAAAAGGGGAGCTCGATGAGTTTTGAAGCCGCAGCACAGCCAACATCCACCGTAGGCGGTTTTGATACGGCCGCTGCCAGCACACCACACTGGCAATTGAGTTGTATCCAGCTAACCAGCGGCCCAGATCCGCAGCAGAACTTGGCAGAGATCCGACGCTGGTGCGCAGCGCTACCGGCCGCACGGCCACAACTGGTGGCACTGCCGGAAGGTGCTTTGTGTTTTGGTGGAGCTGCCGATGCCAATGTGTTGTTGCAAGAGCCGCTCGGTCAAGGGCCCATCCAAGCGGAATTGGCGGCGATCGCCCGCGAGTTTGCCGTGTATTTGCTGGTCGGCACCTTTCCGACCACTGCGGCACGGCCAGAGCAATTCGCCGCTTCAAGCTTAGTGTTCAGCCCAGCCGGCGACTTGCTGGCGGATTACCAAAAAATCCATCTGTTTGATGCGCAAGTGGCCGATGGCACTGGGGCTTACCGGGAATCGAGTAACACGCAAGCCGGCCAAAAAGTCACAGTGGCAGACCTTGGCGAGTTAAAGCTCGGCATGTCGGTGTGTTACGACGTGCGTTTCGCCGGCTTGTTTATGCAAATGGCCGCGCGCGGCATGAATGTGTTGGCAGTCCCTGCGGCCTTCACTACAGTGACAGGGGAGGCGCATTGGCAAGTCCTACTGCGTGCTCGCGCCATTGAAACACAAAGTTTTGTGGTCGCGCCGGCGCAAACCGGCCGCCATGCCAACGGCCGTGAAACCTTTGGCCATAGTTTAATTATTGATCCATGGGGCCGGGTGCTGGCGGACGCCGGTACAGCGCCGGGTGTGATCAGCTGTGCAGTGAACCTGCAAGAATCGACAGCGCTGGCGGCAAAAATGCCGATCGCCAGCCACCAAAAATTTGGAAGTGAATGGTTATGAATGCACAAAACTTGTTGCAACACGTTGAAAACAATCTGATTAGTGCCAGCGACCTGACGGCAGCTGATTTAAACCAACAACTCGGTTTTTTGTTTGCGCACCAGTTGGATTACGCCGATTTGTATTTCCAATCCAGCGTGCATGAGTCCTGGGTGCTGGAAGATGGTTTAGTCAAAGATGGCTCGTTTAACATTGAGCGTGGTGTCGGTGTGCGTGCAGTCAGCGGCGAAAAAACCGGTTTTGCGTACGCTGATGCCATTAACAAGCAAGCGCTGCAACAAGCCGCCGCCGCTGCGCGTGGGATCGCCGCTGTAGGCCAACAAGGCCAAGTGCAAGCATTCAAAGCCGTGGGCACGCCACAAATTTATCTGCCAGCCGAGCCGCTACAAAGTTTAAGCAATACTGACAAAGTCGCCTTGTTGCATCAAATTGAAGCCTTTATTCGCACCTTGGATAGCCGCGCGGAACAAGTGATGGTCAGTTTAAGTGGCGTCTATGAAGAGATGTTAGTTGCCGCCAGCGACGGCACTTATGGTGCGGATATTCGGCCCTTGGTGCGCCTGAACTGTTCCGTGCTGTTGCAACACAACGGTCGGCGCGAACGTGGCAGCAGTGGCGGTGGTGCGCGCACCACGTATGCTTATTTCAATGAAGACCTCAATGGCGAACCGCGTTGGATGAGTTATGCCCGCGAAGCCGTGCGCCAAGCCCAAGTAAACCTCACCGCCATCGATGCGCCAGCCGGGATGATGCCGGTAGTGTTGGGCGCTGGTTGGCCAGGCGTGTTGTTGCACGAAGCGGTCGGCCATGGCTTGGAAGGTGATTTTAACCGCAAAGGCGCCTCGACCTTTTCTGGCCGGGTCGGCGAGCAGGTGGCCTCGAAGCATTGCACCATCGTTGATGACGGCACCTTAACGGGTCGTCGTGGTTCGCTGAATATCGATGATGAAGGTACAGCCAGCCAGTGCAATGTCTTGATCGAAAACGGTATTTTGAAAGGCTATATCCAAGACAAACACAACGCCATGTTGATGAACGTGGCACCAACCGGCAATGGCCGTCGTGAATCCTTCGCGCATCTGCCGATGCCGCGGATGACCAACACTTATATGTTGGCTGGCCAGTATGCACCGGAAGAAATTATTGGCTCGGTCAAACGTGGGATTTATGCGCCTAACTTTGGCGGTGGCCAAGTGGATATTACCTCGGGCAAATTCGTGTTTTCGGCCAGCGAAGCCTATTTGATTGAAGATGGCAAAATCACCGCTCCGATTAAAGGTGCGACGCTCATTGGCAATGGCCCTGAAGCGATGCAGCAGGTGTCGATGGTCGGTAACGATTTGCAGATCGACGCTGGTGTTGGGGTCTGTGGTAAACAAGGGCAAAGCGTGCCGGTTGGGGTCGGTCAACCGACGTTAAAACTGGACTCGATGACGGTTGGTGGCACTGCTTAAGCTTGGTTGTTGTGGCGGTCGACACGCCTTGTTACCGCCGCTGTTTTGCCAGCGCTAAAGAATTCGCCCATAATAGGCCGACTTTTAAAAACAAAAACCGTGAACTGCGGCCATCAGGCGGCACTAGGAACCCCCGGATTTATGTTAGAAATGATGCTGAATAAGCGCCGACTGGCGGCGCTCCCATCGACGCCGATTGAAGCGTCTACTGTTGAAGTCTTGTGTCATGCCACGGAATACCACGCCAAAGTTCATCAACTGATCCAAACCGCACGCCAACGTATCATTTTAACTGCCTTGTATTTGCAAGCCGATGAAGCCGGCGAAGCGGTGCTGCGCGCCTTGTACGCGGCAAAACAAGCCAATCCGGCACTGCAAGTGACAGTTTATGTTGATTTCCACCGCGCTCGTCGTGGTTTGATCGGTAAATCCGATATGAAAACCAACGCTGATTTTTACCGCGAAATTGCCGCCGAGTATCAGCATCCGATTGAAATTTTGGGCGTGCCGGTGAAACGCCGTGAGTTGTTTGGCGTGTTGCATCTGAAAGGTTTTGTGTTTGACGACACTTTGTTGTATTCAGGCGCGTCGCTAAATAACGTCTATTTAGGCCAACCCAGTCGGTACCGCGCCGATCGTTATTTGCTGATCAGCAATAAAGCCTTGGCGGATGCGTTTGCTGCAGGGCACCAGCAAGTGCTGGGCGACCGTCAAGTGGTGCAAAGTTTATTAGACCCGTCGCCTGAGGTGGCGCAGGCCTACAAACCGCATCACCGCAGTTGGTTAAAACACGCCAAACAAAACAGTTACCCGCAGCAGGGCAAAAGCAACGAGCCACTGCGTGCCAGCTTGCTTATGGGCATGGGCCGGTTGAAAAACAGCCTGAACCAGTCATTGTTGGCGGTGCTGGCGTTAGCGCAACGTGATGTATTGATCTACACGCCGTATTTTAACCCGCCACCTGTGCTGGCGAAGGCGCTGCGTAAATGCTTAAAACGCGGTGTGAAAGTGACGATTGTGGTCGGCGACAAAACCGCCAATGACTTCTATATTCCGCCGACGCAAAAATTCAGCCGTATCGGTGGTTTGCCGTACTTGTACGAAACTATTTTACGTAAGTTCTTAAAAAGTAACCAAAGTTACATCGATGATGGTTTGCTCGAAGTACGTTTGTGGAAACACGAAGACAATAGTTATCATCTCAAAGGCATTAGTGTCGATGGCGTACGCCATCTGTTCACGGGCCATAACTTAAACCCACGGGCCTTTGCGCTGGACTATGAAAACGGCATTTTAGTCGAAGACGAACTTGGTCAGCTGCAAGCCGCACTTGGCCAAGAACAAGAACAAATCTTCTTAAATACCCGCTCGGTGCGGCATTTTTCGGAAATCGAAATGGTGCGCGATTACCCAGAGCCAGTGCGCAAGTTGTTGTCGAAAATTAAAGGCATTGGCGCCGACATGGTACTTAAACGACTGATCTAGTTGTGGTATCTTGAAATACAAGGCCAGCATTGATGCTGGCTTTGTCGTTTTTTCAGCGTTGAACTTACCAGTGGTTGCTCCTGTGGGGGCAGCCTCGCTAACGACAGACGGCAATCTTTCAACTAAGCTGATCCAATCCATGCTGTGCTGTGCCAGCAGCCGTTTTTGCAGGTGATGCCATGAAACAATATGCTTTGTACCAAGTGGACGCGTTTACCGACCGGCTATTCCACGGCAACCCCGCCGCTGTGGTGCCACTGTCTGAGTGGTTAACAGATTGCCGCATGCTGCAAATCGCGCAAGAAAATAACCTGTCCGAGACCGCCTATATTCTGGAGCAGGCGCCGGGCGTCTACCAAATTCGTTGGTTCTCGCCCGTGTGTGAAATCGACTTTTGTGGACATGCCACCTTGGCCGCCGCTTTTGTTGTGCTCAAGCAGCAACCACAACTGCCTGCTGTGCGATTTATCACCCAAAAAGTGGGCCAGTTAACGGTCGAACGCCATAGCTCTGGTGGCTTTTTAATGGATTTCCCAGCGCGACCGCCGCAATGGGTGGACGACATTCCCGATGAATTGCTGGCCGGTTTAAGCCAAGCGCCGCGGCAAGTGCTGCGCAGTGATCAGGCGTGGTTTGCTATTTATGATCATTGTGATCAAGTGCTGGCACTCAAACCCGATCTGGAGTTGCTGAAAACCTTATGGCCGTATGACGTGGTCGTCACAGCGCCGGGTTATGGCTTTGAACAGCATCAATACGATTTTATCAGCCGGTATTTTTGGCCCGCCAACGGTGGCGCCGAGGACCCCGTCACCGGCTCCATCCATGCCGGACTTGCGCCTTATTGGGGCGAGCGTTTGGGCAAAGATCAACTGAGCGCCTATCAAGCGTCAGCTCGTGGCGGCACCTTGCAACTGACTTTGCAAGGCGATCGTGTGCAAGTTCTCGGACACGCCGTGTTGTTCATGCAAGGCCATTTATGGGTGCCGCATTAGCGACACCCAGCTTTAAAACACGTCTTTTAAAAGTTCCACCACCACACCGGTGGCGATCGCCACTAATACCAAGTCGCTACCGACTTGATTCCATTCACAGCCCTCGCGCACCGGCAACTGCTGCACATAATTGGCCGGTAGTCGCTGTTTCGCAATGCCTGGTGGTAAAGGTTTGCCTCGGGCGAGCTGTTTGCGAATACCTGGCGGTAACGGTTTTCCTTGACTGACTTGATAGGTGGTTGCCAGTTCACGTGCGGTGCCGACTGACAGGGTTACACCGCCGATTTGCACCGACAATTGCGCATTCAGTTCGTTTGACGGCTCGTTTTGCACCAGCTGTTCTTGTTGTTTGTGCTTGCCATGACCATGGCCTTTGCCCGGGTCGGCATAAGCCTGCGATGAAGCGACAAAAAGCAGCGACCAAACCGAAAGCGCTACCACAGGGACACGCAATTGTTGCAGCATAAAAATTTCCTCGTGTAATTTTTTGATCAGTAAAGCCTAATTTTTCAAAATAAACAACGACTTAAACTTTGACAAAATATTACAACTTATAACAACTGTGAATTTATTCGCTAACAGGGGTTGATTTTTCGCGCAGAGATCTGCCATGTTGCTAGCACAGCTGAAGCTATCCGGTGGCGACAGAATCACATAAAACCACGATAAATACCGGAAATCGCTACATCCAGGCAACACACAACCCGAAGTACAGGAATAAACACGTATGCAACATTTTAATAAATTAGCGCCTTTAGCGCTGGCCATCGCCACCGGTTTATCTGCGAACGTTTATGCCGGTGAGCGCGTGGTGATCCATGTCGATAACGCCGAAAAAGCCAGTCTGATCCAACAAGTCAAACAAGATGGCGGCGTAGTGCGTGTCGACGCGGACGGTTTTATCGCCGTTGAATATAAAAACAAAAAACTGACAGACGTCAGTGCACAAATGGCAGTAAAAAACCCGCGGTTAAAAGTTGAAGCGGATCCAATCCGTAAACCACTGGCACTGTTTAATGATGACGTGGGTAACCCAAGCACCAAACAAATCACTCCGTACGCTGTGTATCAATCACAAGCGAACCAAGTGCCATTCCAATTCAGCTCTTCACCAAAAGTTTGTATCATCGACTCTGGTTTAGACCGTACCAACACAGACTTCGATTGGGGTGTGATCACAGGTGACAATGACTCCGGTACTGGTAGCTGGGATGTCAACGGTGGCCCACACGGTACGCACGTTGCTGGTACTATCGCCGCTGCTAATAACGGCGTCGGTGTGGTCGGTATGGCACCAGGTGCCAAACTGCACATCATCAAAGTCTTTAATGAAGCTGGCTGGGGTTATTCATCTGACTTGGCTTATGCCACGCAAAAATGTACCGCGGCTGGCGCTAAAATCATCAGCATGAGCTTAGGTGGTGGCGGTTCAAACACAGCTGAATCGAATGCCTTTGCCAACTTCGTCAACGCTGGCGGTTTAGTCATCGCTGCAGCGGGTAACGATGGTAACAACGTCCGTTCATACCCTGCGGGTTACCCATCAGTCATGATGGTTGGTGCCAACGACGGCAACAACGCTATCGCTAGCTTCTCTCAATTCCCAAGCTGTACTTTGAACGGCAAAACCGATGAAAACACCTGTGTGGAAGTCACTGCAGGTGGTGTCGATACGCTGTCTACTTACCCAGCAGGCGGTGCAACTCTGCCAAACCTGAGCACCAACGTCGGTGCCTACGCTTCATCTGCGATGGAAAACATCGGTTCAGCATCTGGCGCGACTTTCTACATGGGCACAGCGGAAACCATCAACAGCAATGCCGCAGGCAAGATCTGTATGATTGACCGTGGCGTGATTTCGTTCCACGACAAAGTTAACAACTGCCAAAAATCAGGCGGTATCGGTGCAGTGATCATCAACAACACCGCCGGTATGTTAGCGGCAACGTTGGGCACTACCAACGTGACGAGCATCCCAGCTGTTGGCGCCGCGTTTGAAGACCGCACCGCATTATTAGCTGCAACTTCTGCCACAGTGGAAGTTAAAGCGGGCGATTATGGCTACATGAGCGGTACGTCAATGGCAACACCAGCGGTTTCAGGTGTCGCAGCTCTGGTATGGTCTAACTTCCCAAGCTGTACCGGTGCACAAATCCGTTCAGCGCTGAAGAAAACAGCGAAAGACTCAGGCGCTGCCGGTAAAGACGTGTACTTCGGTTACGGTATCGTGCAAGCCAAAGCAGCTGTGGATTACCTGACACAATACGGTTGTGCCGGTAACGGTTCAGGTGGCGGTACTGCATCAATCACATTAACGGCATCAGTTCGTTATGTTGGCAGAACTCGTTATGCGGATTTGGTTTGGGCTAACGCCACCACGTCAAGTGTTGATATCTACCGTAACAACGTGAAAGTGCTGACCACGCCAAACGACGGTTCACAATCTAACAGCCCAACAGCCAAAGGCACTTACAGCTATAAAGTATGTAACGCAGGTAGCACCACAACCTGTAGCCCAACTGTCACTGTGACATTCACCAAATAAGTTCAAATCGAACGATTGAACTGCTAAAAAGGGCCTGATGGCCCTTTTTTTATTGGCATAGCTTCATGGGAGGACTGCAAGGTGCACCGCGTTATGTCCACTCGTGCTGCGAGCGAAAAAACAAAGGCAACCCACGGGTTGCCTTGTTGATCGAGCGGCTGCTATCGAGTCACTTAATCGCCGATGATAAACGGCTTAATCAGCTGGAACAGCTCGCGGTAAGCTTTTGGCGGCTGGTTTTTCTCTTGTTCTTTTTTCGCGTTACGAATGAGGGTGCGCAGCTGCTGCACATCCACTTCTGGGTATTCGGCGATAAATTTGGTCACAGCTTCACCGTCAGCGATCAGTTTGTCGCGCCAATCTTCCACCAAGTGGAATTTACGCGTAGCAGCCTGATTGGTGTTGCGGATCAGTGCCAGCGCGCGCTCAATTGGCTCTAACTCTTCGGTGCGCATTAACTTACCGATAAACTGAATATGCCGGCGCAAGGCTTCATGTTTTTTCGGCATCTTGTCGGCCAGACGCAGCGCGTCAGCCAGCTCGGCGCTCATCGGGATCTTGGCGCGTGATGCTGGGCTTAACTCGACCAGTTCCTCGCCAAGTGCTTGCAGTGCATGCATTTCTTTTTTCACTTGAGTTTTGCTTTTGCCAAACTCGCGGTCCCAATCATCGCCATGGGTAAAATCGGTAATATCTGCCATACGTTCGCTTTTAACTCGCTATCACAGTGCTTTCAACGGCGATTTGCCAAGGCAATGCCGCTTGAATTGCGGAAAATTCTGACAGTATATCAAAAAACCAGACAGATTCCGACCTGTGGTGCTGACAGATGCTGTGGTAAGCTTGCGTGAAACAGAGTCCAC
>DMYW01000013.1 GCA_003482455.1 Rheinheimera sp.
TAAAACTGAATATAACCATTTGGATAGGTCGCGTTAGTATCGTCAGAACCGCCACCGCACGCCGCCAGCAAAGCACCGGTGCAAGTCAGGGTCAACAGTCGGAAAAAATGCATGTTGGAACTCTCACTACAGAATAAATTGCGCCAATAGGAGCAGATTTTGGAAAGGAAGTTTCTGTTTTTGCTGATCTTTGCATCGCTTAACAAAACTCAATCCGGTTTACTATAAATTAATCACGGTTCAAGCGTCAATTGCCGAGTCTTGTTGCATTGCCCACAATTGCGCATATCGGCCATTGAGGGCGAGCAGTTGCTCGTGATTACCCGCTTCCGCCAGTGTACCTTGTTCCAGCACCAAAATCATATCGGCATCGACAATCGTTGATAATCGATGCGCAATCACCAGCGAGGTATGGCCGGTTGCTAACTCGCGGATCGCTTGTTGCACCGCTTGTTCGCTATGACTATCAAGGGCTGAGGTTGCTTCATCAAACACTAGGATGGGGCTGCGCTTTAACAACACACGCGCAATCGCGATCCTTTGCTTTTCGCCACCGGAGACCTTCAGACCCCGTTCGCCAACCAAAGTTCCGTCGCCTTGCGGTAAAGTTGTAATAAATTGTCGAAGATGCGCCGCATCGATAGCCGCGTCTATTTCTTGCTCTGTTGCATCGGGCCTGCCGTAACGAATGTTGTCGCGAATACTTTGGTTAAACAACACAGTGTCCTGCGGCACTATGGCAATAGCGCGCCGTAAACTGCCCAAGGTCACGCTGCTGATGTCTTGACCGTCGATTAAAATGCAGCCTTGTTGTGGCTGATAAAAGCGATACAACAAACGGGCTATAGTACTTTTCCCTGCACCGGAACTTCCAACAACCGCAAGCTTTTGCCCCGGTTGTACGGTAAATGACAAGCCTTGCAGGATAGGACGGTCCGGCTGATAGCCAAAATGCACCTGTTGGAATTCAATCGCGCCTGCCGTCAGTTGCAGCGGCGCAGCGTCCGCAGTCTCGCGGATATTCGGTTCGCGTGTTAGCAAACCCAACATATTTTCTAAATCGGTCAGCGCACGGCGAATTTCACGGTACACAAAGCCCAAAAAGTTCAGCGGTAAAAACAGTTGGATCATATAGGCATTAACCATCGCCAAATCGCCTAAGGTCATCTGCTTAGCCGCAACTGCGCTACTGGCCATCCACATCATCACTGTCATGGCGACGGCGATGATCAGCGCTTGGCCAGAGTTTAATAAAAACAACGACATGCGGTTTTGTAGCCGGGCTTTTTCCCACACGGCCAATGATTTGTCGTAGTTCGACGCTTCATAGGCTTCGTTGTTGAAATACTTCACGGTTTCGTAATTGAGCAGGCTATCCACCGCTTTGCTATTGGTAGTGGAATCGGCTTGGTTTGCTTCGCGAATGTAGCGATTGCGCCATTCAGTAACAACCACGGTAAAACGCACATACACCACCACGGCAACTGCGGTCAGCACGGCATACCAAACGGAAAACAGCGACCAAAAAATCACCGCAACCGCGGCTATTTCTAACAGCGTAGGCACGATATTGAACATCAAGAAGCGCATCAAGAAACTCAAGCCGTTAGTGCCACGTTCAATGTCACGGCTGATACCACCGGTTTGCCGGTCTAGATGGAACTGTAAATCGAGGTTGTGCAAATGCTGAAACACCCGCAAGCTGAGCCGGCGCATCGCGTGTTCGGTCACTCGACTAAAGAGTGCATCGCGCACTTCACCAAAAAACACACTGCCAAAGCGTAATAAACCATAGCCGATCAGCAACGCTAGCGGCACCACCACCAAGGATTGCAGTTGTGGATCCAGTGCGTCGATGATCAGTTTTAAGCCGTAGGGCAGCGCTAAAGTTGTGGCTTTGGCAAGGAATAAGCAGCCAAACGCTCCAAAAACGTGCCAACGGAATTGCCAAAAGTAGGGCCACATAAAACCCCAAGTTTCTTTGAGGCTAGTGGCCTGTTGGTCACGAATTGGATCAGGTTGTTTGGCGGTGGTTCGCATCCCGCGCATGACGGACTCCTGCGCGGGCGTTTAGCCGCGACTTAACTAAAAAAGTTACGCATAGGTACACAGGTACGCTGTGTCGCGCAATACGTTTAATGAAAACTTGGCGCCGGCAGCGACTTCAAATTGGCTGCCCGCGGTAAAGGTCTGCCACTGCGCCGCTTGTGGCAGTAGTACAGACACTTCGCCACTTAGAATGCTCAGCACTTCATGCTGACTGGTACCGAATTCGTATTGACCCGGCGCCATCACGCCGACAGTGGCCGGCAGCTCATCGCCTTGGAAGCTAACAGACGCCACTTTACCATCAAAGTACTGATTGATTTTTAACATTTGCTGATCTCATTGAAGTTTAGGAATTTGTTCATAAGCCAACGTGAATGTAACAGCCTTACAAATGGAATTCCAGATGTTTAGACATCTGAAACGTTTCAGCTTGGGTGACATCAGGGTTGTAGAAAAAAACAACTGCAAAAGTCGCAAATTGCAGACACTTTCCCCAATTTGGTTATTGACGATTTCACTGTGCTAAACCATGTTAAGGATGAGTAGAAGGAATGTGATATTGCCATGCCAACGACCAGTGCTCTTCATCATGTGCAAGCCGTTATTTTGGAGCGCCTTCCCATAGGTGTTGTGGCGGCGACTACTAGCGACCAGCGGTTGATCTATGCTAATGCTGCTTTTCTTGCCAAAACAGGGTACGACCTCGAGGAGTTGCCCAAGCTAAAGCCCATCGATCTACATTTGCCCATTGACCATGCGGCAGTGATGCGTGACTTCATGGCCATGGCCCGTGGCGAGTTGCATTGTCCAGTGTATTACCCTGTGTTGTGCAAAGACGGCTCGTTGTTTAGTGCAGAGATCCAGATGGTTGCCGCGGATAGCCAAACGACGGGCATCGTTGTTGCGACTTTTCAAGACATAACGCCGCGTGAACATGCGAAAGTGTTGCAGTACGAAAGCGAAGAGCGCTTAAGGTTAGCGTTATCCGCGACGAAGCAAGGTTTGTATGATCTAGATATCCCGTCAGGCCGGGCAGCCGTATCCGATGAATATGTGACGATGATTGGCTATGATCCGAAAGACTTTATCGAGACCAACACCGCATGGCGTGAGCGACTGCATCCTGAAGATGTCGGACATGTGTATCAAACCTATATGGATTACGTCCAAGGACGCATTCCTGAATATAGGGTGGAGTTTCGACAACGTACCAAAGATGGTCAATGGAAATGGACGCTATCGCTGGGGAAAATCATCTCGTGGACCGAAGACGGTTTGCCAAAGCGGATGCTTGGGACTCACACAGATATTGACCGTGCCAAGCAATTAGAAACCGATTTATCCAATGAACGGACCTTTTTAAAATCACTGTTACAAAACATTCCTGATTTAGTCTGGCTTAAAGATCCTGCTGGGCGCTATCTAGCATGTAACCGTCGTTTTGAGCAGTTATATGGCGTGAGCGAGGCCGAACTCATTGGTCGAAGTGATGTGAATTTTGTCGATGAGCGCACAGCAACATTTTTCCGCCATCATGATTTGAAAGCGCTTGCCAGTGCCACGCCGCTTGTCAATGAAGAGTGGCTTGATTTCAAACATGATGGCCACCGCGAGTTGGTGGAAACGACGAAGGTCCGGCTAGCTACACCCACAGGCCAGATCCTCGGCGTGTTGGGGATAGCCCACAACATTACAGAGCGGGTTGAGCAGGGCGAGCAGTTAAAACTCGCAGCAAGTGTGTTCTCCTCGGCAATCGAAGGCATCATGATCACAAATCCGCAAGGGATCATTTTGGATGTCAATGAATCCTTCACAAGGATCACTGGCTACACCAAGGAACAAGCCATAGGGCGAAATGCAAACTTGTTAAACTCAGGGCGACAGCCGCGTAGTTTCTATCGACATCTATGGCGGGATTTGCTGCAAAAAGGCCAGTGGGCTGGCGAGATTTGGAACCGAAGAGCGAACGGTGAAATATACGCAGAATTGTTGCACATCAGTTCTGTTCGCAATGAACACAGCAAAATTAGTCATTTTGTTGCGGTTTTTTCTGACATATCGACGTTAAAGGCTCAGCAACAGCAGTTGGAGCTCATTGCCCATTTTGACCCCCTAACGGGTTTACCCAACAGAGTTTTGTTGGTTGATCGGCTGCGCCAAGCATTGCAACAAAGCCGACGCTCACTAAAAACACTTGCCGTCGTATTTCTCGATTTGGATGGCTTTAAAAGCATAAACGACCAATTTGGTCATCAGGTTGGTGATCACGTGTTGGTCAGCATTGCAGGGCGATTTAAAGACGCGTTGCGCGGATGCGACACCATAGCGCGCATTGGCGGCGACGAATTTATTGCCGTGTTACCAGAACTTGTTGATGCTCAATCTAGTTTGATCGTCCTTGAGCGTTTATTAGAAGCGGCTGCTACCCCCTTGGTGTTGGAAGATATGCAGCTGCAAGTCTCTGCGAGTTTAGGGGTGACCTTTGCATTAAGCGCTAATGAATCAGATGCAGATCTGCTGATTCGACAAGCGGATCAAGCCATGTATCAAGCCAAACTTGCCGGAAAAAACCGTTTTCATGTGTTTGATCCGAAAAACGATAATGACGCACGTCATCGTTTTGAGTTACTCAATGAGCTGCGTGTAGCGATCGATCAACACCATTTTTCGTTGTATTACCAGCCTAAAGTGGCATTACGTACTGGCGAGGTGATTGGCTTCGAGGCGTTAATTCGATGGCAGCACCCGCAGCGTGGAGTATTGAGTCCGAGCGAATTTATACCGCTTATCGCACAACATCCACTGGCGATATCCCTTGGCGATTGGGTGATTGCAGAAGCGCTCTCGCAATTACATGATTGGAATCAACAGGGGTTTCGGACGGTTGTCAGCGTGAACATCGATAGTCAGCAACTTAATGACTTGGACTTTTTGAGACGCTTACATGATGTCATGGAGCTATTTCCGGACGTTGAGCCCCGACAGCTTGAGTTAGAAGTCCTAGAAACGGGTGCATTGGAAAATTTACATCACGTCTCCGAGCTGATTCGACAGCTCCAACACGAAGGTATTTATTGTGCCTTGGATGATTTTGGCACAGGTTATAGTTCATTGACCTTCCTCAAGCAGTTGCCTGCTCGCACCATTAAAATTGATCAGAGCTTTATTCGGCAAATGTTGGAAGATGCTGAGCAATTGGTGATTGTTGAATCGGTGATTAGCTTAGCGCAACGTTTTGAACGGGACGTGATAGCCGAAGGTGTTGAAAGCCTGCTCCATGGTGTGTTTTTGTCAGCGCTGGGTTGTCAGTATGCGCAGGGCTATGGCATAGCCAAGCCTATGCGCTCCGATCAAGTGTTGCAGTGGTTGGCGGACTGGCAAGCCCCTGCTTGTTGGTTAAAGGTCCCTATACTGGATGCCGATGGCATGCAAGGCATGGTTGCATTAATTGAACATTATCAATGGTATCAATCCGTTAGAGATGGCAGTACTGCAACAACGCATGTTGTGTTCGGTGACAGTTGTCGGTTAGAACATTGGTTAAGTCGTGAGCATGTCCAACAGAAGTATGGTCATTGTCCACTTTATCAACAAGCTCGACAAACTCACCAACAGTTGCATCAAGCATTGGAGTCGTTGAATCACCTGCGCGCCGATTCACTGAGTTTGGCGTTACAACAGCAGTTATTACGATTGCTGTGCGGGGATGTGATTGATTGCTTGCAGCAAACTAGTGTGCACTTTGGCCAGTTAGTCTGGCCTTTAGATAGTGCGTGCGTTGAAAAGAGCTAGGCGAAAGCAAAAGACCATCACCATAAAAAAAGCCCGCAATCGCGGGCTTTCACAAACTAACTGTCAACTGAGTTCAGGACCAGTCGAATCAATCGATTACATCTTTACGCAGTCGACGTAGTACACTTGCTTGCCGTCTTTTTCCATCGTTGATAAGCCGTGGATGTAAGTCTCAAACCCTGGGAACTTGTGGTTGAATTCGCGGGCGAATTTCAAGTAGTTCACAATGGTGGTGTTAAAGACTTCACCAGGCACCAACAGCGGAATTCCCGGCGGGTACGGCGTTAACATGACCGCGGTGACGCGGCCGGTCAATTCATCCAGCGGTACCCGTTCGATTTCTTTGTGCGCCATTTTGGCAAAGGCATCAGCCGGTTTCATTGCAGGCACTAAGTCAGACAAGTACATCTCGGTGGTCAGTTTGGCGATGTTGTTGGCTTTGTAAATCTCGTGGATTTGGTCACACAGGTCTTTCAAGCCAATGCGCTCGTACTGCGGGTACTTGGCAATAAACTCCGGCAGAATGCGCCACAGCGGCGCGTTTTTGTCGTAGTCGTCTTTAAATTGCTGCAGCGCAGTCACCATGGTGTTCCAGCGGCCTTTGGTAATGCCGATGGTGAACATGATAAAGAACGAATACAGGCCAGTTTTTTCAATAACGACGCCGTGTTCAGACAAGTATTTCGCCACAATAGCGGCGGGGATACCGTCGGTGGAGAAGTTACCGTCAACGTTTAAACCTGGCGTTAAAATTGTCGCTTTGATTGGGTCAAGCAGGTTAAAACCTTCGGCGATCGGGCCAAAGCCGTGCCAGTTTTCATCGGCATGCAACATCCAGCTGGCGCGTTCGTCCAAACCTTCGTCGGTTAAATCATCCGGGCCCCAGACTTTAAACCACCAGTCATCGCCGTATTCGACGTCGACTTTGCGCATAGCGCGACGAAATTCCAGTGCTTCATCCAGCGATTCTTCCACCAGCGCAGTGCCACCTGGCGCTTCCATCATCGCCGCGGCCACGTCGCACGAGGCGATAATGGCGTATTGCGGGCTGGTCGAAGTGTGCATCAAATAGGCTTCGTTAAACAGGTGCGTATCGAGCTTATTCTGTTTGGCGTCTTGCACCAGAATTTGCGAGGCTTGCGACAAACCAGCCAGCAGCTTGTGCGTCGACTGTGTGGCAAATACCATCGAGGTATCACAACGCGGACGGCCTTCACCGATGGCGTGGTAATCGCCGTAGAAGTCGTGGAATGCGGCGTGCGGCAACCAAGCTTCGTCAAAATGCAGCGTTTCAATTTCGCCATCGAGCAATGATTTGATTTCTTCGACGTTATACAAAATACCGTCGTAGGTGCTTTGGGTGATGGTCAACACGCGTGGTTTTAAAGCTGGGTTTTTCGCCAGCAATTCGCGAATAAACGGGTTGGCTTCCATCTTGCGGCGAATGGTCGAAGGTTCGAATTCGCTGCGTGGAATAGGACCGATAATGCCGTAGTGGTTGCGCGTTGGCATCAAAAACACCGGCACTGCGCCAGTCATCATGATGGCGTGCAAAATCGACTTGTGGCAGTTGCGGTCGACCACCACGATATCGCCCGGAGCAACCGTACTGTGCCAAACGATTTTGTTGGACGTTGAGGTGCCGTTGGTGACGAAAAATAAATGGTCGCAGTTAAAGATGCGGGCGGCGTTGCGCTCCGATGCGGCGACGGGGCCTGTGTGATCCAGCAGTTGGCCTAATTCGTCAACCGCGTTACAAACGTCAGCGCGCAACATGTTTTCACCAAAGAATTGGTGGAACATCCGCCCAACAGGCGATTTTAAAAACGCCACGCCACCAGAATGCCCCGGGCAGTGCCATGAATAAGAACCATCTTGCGCATAATGCGTCAGCGCGCGGAAAAACGGCGGTGGCAGCGTGTCTAAGTAACTTTTGGCTTCACGAATAATGTGGCGCGCCACGAATTCTGGCGTGTCTTCATGCATATGAATAAAGCCGTGCAACTCGCGCAGAATATCGTTCGGGATATGGCGCGCGGTGCGGGTTTCACCGTACAGGTAAATCGGGATGTCTGGGTTACGGTGGCGAATTTGTTCAACAAAACTGCGCAGTTGCGCCAGCACAGATTCGGCATCTTCGAGGCTGCCGGTGCCAAACTCTTCGTCGTCAATCGACAGGATAAAACCGGCGGCGCGGCTTTGTTGCTGCGCAAACGAGGTTAAATCGCCGTAACTGGTATAGCCGACCACGTCCATGCCAGCCGCTTCAATGGCGCTGGCCAATTCGCGGATGCCGCTGCCGCTGGTATTTTCCGAGCGGAAGTCTTCGTCGATGATCACAATAGGGAAATAAAAACGCATGGGCGGTTCCTCAGTAAAGGGAGCTGCACCTGGCTGCACGGACATGCAGTTTGGCCTTGGCTGATAGGTCAATGAAAACCCTGCAGGGCGCAGGGAGAAAAAACCTGCACACCATACCTGAATTTGGTTTTTTTTCCAGAAAAAATTCCACGGCAGAGGTGAATTTTTTTGCAGGAGTTTGCAGTGTAGCCCGCGGTGATGACAAATCCATGGCAGGCGTTGCCGCTTGCGCGGCCGATGCGGAGTGGTTTGCTGGTTTTGGCATGTGCCTGCTAGGTGTGGATAAGCGGTGGGAGTGCATATTTATGCATGTGGAGATTTTGAGTTCGCACGCTGGGTTGAGGGTTTATAAAACTTATTTCGCCTTAGCGGCGAGCGTTTNNTTTTTTTCCAGAAAAAATTCCATCGAAGAGGTGAATTTTTTTGCAGAAAGTTGGAGTGTAGCGCGAAGCGATGACAAATCCATGGCAGCCTTTACTGCTGGCGTGGTTTATGCGGTTGGGTTTGTTGGTTTTTGCTGGCGGCGATTGCGTGTGGCTAGGCGGTAGGAGTGCATATTTATTCAGGTCTCGCAGGTTGGTTTTTTATAAAACTTATTT
>DMYW01000021.1:0-68695 GCA_003482455.1 Rheinheimera sp.
TGTTATTGGGCGGCGACGCACTTTTACAAAGATGATCCAGCGGCAATGTCCTGGCTTGACCGAGAAGCGTACAACAAAAAGTTCATCACTAAACTGGCGGCTAATCCAAATGCCACCGAACAACAACTAGTGATCCAACAACTTGGCGGACCTGACATTACTGAAGGTCACGCCGTGGGTGAACAGTATTATCAATTGTTGTATTACCGCACGCAACGAACCATCTCGGATGGCATTACCACGAAGACCGAATGTACAGCACTGTTGTTTATCGATCGAAAATTGGTGAGCGCCGGCCAAGATGCCGAACAACGTTATTATCAGGCAACGCATCGTTCATGAGTTTGAGTGGTTTACAACAGCTGGTTGAACGGATCCAAGCGTTCTACCAGTTACCGCATGGCGCCGACAACGCTACGCTCGTTTGGGAGCAAGCGGAACAATTAACTGAAGATTGGTTGCACAGCTGGCGCGCTCAACAGAGCTTTTGGCTAGCGCAACTCGCCTTGCCTGCGCAAACCGCATTACCGGCGCTACTCGCCACGCGCCACGCCGTGTTACTCGCCTTGTATTGCCGCCAACAAAAGTGGCCTGATTGGCAACGAGAGCAACTGATTTCTAGTGCGTGGTTTGTCCCCTTTTGGCTGAAATCGTCGTTACAAGCTTATAGCTTGGAACAACTCGACCAACCGATCAAAGTGCAAGATCCATGGGCTGACGTCGTGCGCTTATTGCATAACCACGATTTTTCGAAAGATATTTTACGGTTATTTGCCAGCTGCAGCCGCCTGCGCAAAGGCTTGGCGGAATGGCAACAACTGGCCATTAGCAGTGTGCTGGTGCTGACCTATCGGATCGCCATTGGCATGCAGCCACAACGCGGTAAACCTTGGCCCGGCATCGAGCAACCTATCAGGCTGCTGTGGCGCAGTCCGCTACCGCATGGCCAACGAATGGTGCTTGAACAATTGATGCGTGCGGCGCCAGCCTTGCATCAGTTTGCGCGGCTGTGCAGCGACCAGATAGGCACAGTGTGTCTTATCACTGAAACCGAACCTGATCTAAAAGGGTACGAGTTCGACATGACGATGACGCTACTTTGCGATCAACCCAAAGGCATCAGCAGTCAAGGTTTTACGCTACAGGCACCACGCTTTTGCAAAGACAGTCTCTGGTGGCAAAGCATGATCCAAGTGGATGATTTGCCTGAAGAAGAAGAAATCCCAACGCCGCTAAGCCTGCAATTATTGCAACAACTCAACCCGAATTGGGGTATTACAAAACAACTGCAGTGGCTGCAACGTCAGCCGCAGTTGATCCCTTATTTGCAAGCAGCAGCGAGTGCCCAGACCCGCGAAAAACTGCAAATCGATGATTTGCGGCATGCACTCGCCATGCTTGGCACCGAACAGTTACCGCAAATATTGCGCCTAAGCTGGGTGCAACAACAGATGCAACAACAACACGGCGTGTTGCATCATTGGTTTGATCAAGCACGCGTGTGTCTAGCCGGCTTGCTACGAGTGTTTGGTTTACAAAGCCCAACCATCAACTTGGTGTATTGTGAACCGGATTTGATTGCTTGTTGTGTGGTGTATGTGTTGCAACGCGAGATCCCGCCCGCAGCACTGCAGCTGTCGCTCACTGGCAGCCAAAGATCACCGATTGCGGACTATTGTGCCTTGCTGTTATGGCAGCATGGCGATTTTCCGCAGCAGCTTTCGCAAATACTGGCAGCCGTGTCACCACGATTGATGTGGCCAGATGCGGCACTGCGATTGCGCCATGAGTTAGATCCCCAGCCGCGCTACAGTCAACAACAAGTGGCGCAACTGTTACTTCGTTTGGCATTGATGGAGTTTCAACAGTTGTTTTTAGGGATCCCTGCCGAGCGTCAGGCACTGCAGAATCTGTTCAAACAAGCACAGCAAGCGCTTGATTTACCGAGTTATCCGCTTAGCGAATGGCGTCAAATGGCCCTTGGTGAGGCACCCTGCTCCCAACCCATTCATGGCAACTTGTAGTTTTCTTTCATCATTTTTCTGTATTTTCAGTATAAATCTGCGTGATATTGATTACTGACCATTATTCTGGAAAGAAATATACTCCACTGTTAAAATTGGTCCGTCCTGTGTACGGCAATAAAGAACAGTGAACCACACTGTCATCCGTGCATCTTTTCTTATTGATTCACCTAAAGGTTACGTATGACGACTCAAACTATTACCGTGATTAAAGGCGACGGCATCGGCCCTAGCATTGTTGATGCTGCGTTGGCTGTGCTTGATAAAGTTGGCTGTAATTTCAATTACGAATTCGTCGATGCTGGGTTAACCGCACTGGAGAAAACTGGCGAATTGTTGCCAGCGGCGACGATTGATGCGATCGCTCGCAACAAAATTACCTTAAAAGGCCCGCTAACCACGCCGGTCGGCGAAGGCTTCACCTCAATCAACGTGACGTTACGTAAAAAATTCAACCTGTACTCCAACGTACGTCCAGTCGTATCGTTCAAAGGCACCAAAGCCCGTTACGAAAATATCGACATTGTTACCGTCCGTGAAAACACTGAAGGCATGTACTCAGGTGCTGGCCAAGTGGTGAAAAACGATGGTGAATTAGCCGAAGCCATGAGCGTGGTCACTCGTGAAGGCTCGGAACGGATTGTTGAATTCGCTTATCAGCTGGCTCGCCGTGAAAACCGTAAAAAAGTGACGATCGTGCACAAAGCGAACATTTTGAAATCAACCTCTGGTTTGTTCTTAAAAACTGCGCGTACTGTGGCCGCACGTTACCCTGAGATCCAAACGGTGGAAATGATCGTCGACAACGCCTGTATGCAGCTGGTGATGAACCCGCAGCAGTTTGACGTGATTGTGACGACCAACCTGTTCGGCGACATTCTGTCTGACCTGTGTGCCGGTTTAGTTGGCGGTTTGGGTATGGCACCAGGTGCCAACATCGGCACTGACTGCGCCATTTTCGAAGCCGTTCATGGCAGTGCGCCGGATATCGCTGGTAAAAACTTGGCCAACCCAAGTTCAGTGATCTTAGCGTCTGTGCAAATGTTGGATTATTTAGGTATGCAAGACAAAGCGCAGAAAATCCTAGCGGCCGTAAAAGATGTGATTGCAACGGGCGATCGCACGACTCGCGATTTAGGCGGCACGCATGGCACCACCGACTTCACTCAAGCGGTGTTAGAGCGTCTGTAACAGGTCAAATCGATGACTGCAGCAAAGCCGGCTATGCCGGCTTTTTTATTTTCACAACTTAGCTACAAAGCTAACTTTCAAACGTGTCTTCCCGGTGATTTTATAAAAAAAACCGCCGAAAATACCTGCTAATTTGCTGATTTAGCACAAAGTGCGCGAAGTTTGCTATGGTAAGTTGATAGTCCCTTTTGCAGCTGACGAGGATCTTTGCATGGATTGGTTTGCCAGTGTTTACACCACAATTGAACGCACCTTTTTTCATACTCTCACTCGTAAAATTATCGGCAATATCAGCTTTCTAATGGTGATCTTTTGGGTCGCCTTGTATTTTGCCCTCCCCGACAAAGGCGGTGCAGGTTCAGCGTGGTGGACCACTATGTTACTGGGCACCGTCGCCTTTATTTTCACTATGGGTTATCTGATCTATTTGATTGTGCGTCCAGTGCAAGCCTTGGTGATGGCATTAAAAGACGCCAATGAAAAAGGTGCCGATCTGAATCGACGCTTGCCAGCTTTCACCTATGACGAATTTCGCACCTTGTCCGAAGAGTACAATAAGTTTGTCGGACAGCTTGCTCAGTTGCTGCAACGTTTGCACCACCAAGCGCAGCATACTCACCACATCAACGAACAAGTTAGCGGTGCCGTCAAAACAACCCGTACACATCTACGCTCCACTGAGCAGCGCAGTGAGCAAATTCGCGGCGCCAGCGACCATGTACTAGAGCAGTTAGCGTCGATTGTCAGCAGCAGTGACCAAATGAGCAATGTAGCCGCCAGCACCGTCGTACAAGCTAGCAACGCCAGCCAAGGCATGCATAATATTTCCGCGCAATTACGCAGTATCGTAGGTTTATTAGAAACCTTTGGCGCGACCGTTAATGGCTTGCAGAAAAACGCGGAAAACGTGCGGCAAATTCTGCAAATGGTGGAAAACTTCTCTGATCAAACGAATTTACTCGCACTCAATGCCGCGATTGAAGCGGCGCGAGCGGGGGAAGCGGGTCGCGGTTTTGCCGTCGTCGCTGATGAAGTGCGCAGCCTTGCCGCCAAGGTCAATGAAGCAACGCGGCAAATTTCCGGCTTTTTAAATGACATGGACCGGTTGGTCAGTGAAACTAAACAAGAAAGTGAACGTTTGAACGAACAAGCCAGCTCAGCCGAACAAGGGATTGGCACTACCGCCCATGAATTTGGACGCTTACAACAAGAATTGGCGCAAGCGCAGAATGCCGTGCAACACATCACTCGCTCTGTGCTGGATTTAGAACGCAGCTACCAGCAAACCCACCAACATTTGTCGGCGATTGAACAAGGCACCACGGACGCGTACCAACAAATGGCGTCGATTGAAACCGCCGGCAGTACGTTACTCAAAGCAACCGCAGAGACCCAACAACAACTGGAACGTTTTGCGCACTAGCTGCACACCTGGAATGACAAAAGGCTGCCCAGTTGCAGCCTTGGTTATTTCTGATCCGCCAGCACACTTTGTTCACTGCCGATCGCTTGCACCAAATGCACCACGGCTGGATGTGTCAATTTACGCTCCGCGGAAATAGCATAAAACACTTCTTTAACCGCATCGGTGCGGCCAATTACTTCCACTTCATATTGCCGACAAATCTTTTGCTCAATTTTGCTGGGGGCCGAAAAAATGCCCGAACCTTGCTGTCCAAAAGCTTTCATCATGGCGCTGTCGTCGAACTCGGCAACAATCTGCGGCGTGATGCCATATTGCGCAAACCAAGCGTCTAAACGTTGCCGAATGATCGAACGTTTGCTTTGCAGCAACATAGGTTGTTGATGCAGCACGGCTGGGAATTCCAATGCAGGCAAGCGTTCAATCAACGACTTACTGGCAAAGAAGCTAGTCGCCGACTCCGTGATCTGATGGCTATAGGCTTTGAGCGCGCTGCTGGGAGATAACGGCTGATCGGTGAGCACCAAATCCAGTTTGTTTAGCGCCAAATCGGCCAATAGCTGAGTTTGTTCACCTTCGCGGCAAATGAGGCGCAACTGCTCTGGCATCGCAAACACCGGCCTGAGCATTTCGTAAATAAAGGCTTTGGGCAATACATCCGTGATGCCTACCGTAAACGTCTGCCATTGCAGGCCGCTGCGGTTTTTTAGCACCGAACGTAATTCATCGCCGAGCGCGAAGATTTCTTCGGCATAACGGAAAGTGACGCGGCCAATTTCTGTCAGTGCCCATTTTTTGCCATTACGCGAAAACAAGGCGCTGCCAATCGTGTGTTCAAAGGCGCTGAGTTGGCCACTGATGGTCTGTGCAGTTACATGCTGAGTTTCGCTGACCCGCGCAATGCTGCCCTCTTTGGCAACTAAATAAAAATAATACAACTGGTTGTAGTTCACAGGTGTCATACAAATTCGCTTTTTCCGAATTAAAGCTAAGTTATATTCGAGTTTACCTGATACAAGCAAGTGGGTTTTAATGCACGCATTGAATTTCACTCGCTGTGGTTACCCATAGCATCCCAACCAGTGAAATTTGGTTTTCATGTTCCGTTAGTACGACCCTTGAGCAACTCGACACCCGCTCTTCGCCCCAGCTTGCTGGGGCTTTTTTTTGCTTTTATTTTGACGATGCAGCAGCCGCCTTAGCCGAGTTTAGGTGCTGCGCCAGAAACTCTAACAGCAATTGATAATAGCGCTGCTGGTTTTCTGTTGCATAAAAGCCATGCGCCTCGTCATCAAATTCAATCAAGCGCACGGGCTTTTTGGCCTGTTTAAGCGCTTGCTCCATCAGCTCTACGTGCGCAAAACCGGCGCGTTTATCGCGTTTGCCGTGCAATAACAGCACATCAGCCTGGATGGCATCGGCACGGTACACAGGGGAAAAGGCTTTCAGCTGCGCCGTGTCATTGCCGATTGCTTGATCTAGATAAGAGCCACCAAAGCTGCTGTTTGTGCTGATGTCGCTTTCGTCGCGCATCCGCGTTAAGTCGTAAATACCGGCCACACCTACGGCGCATTGATAAAGCTCCGGTGCCAATGCCGATGCTTGCAAAGCCGAATAGCCACCAAAGGATGCGCCGACAATACAGACCTGCCCTGCCGTGCCATAACCTTGGCTGATAGCCCATCGGGTGCCATCTATGATGTCCTGTTGCACGCGGTCGCCCCAATGCCGATCAGCCGCCGCCGCGTACGCCGCGCCATAGCCTTTTGAACCGCGGTAGTTCACTTGCAACACGTTATAGCCAGCACCAGCCAACAACTGTACATCCGGTTGAAACTCCCACCAGTCACGCACCCCATAAGGCCCACCATGGACTAAAACCACCAGCGGTTGCGGCCCTTGCACCGGAGCCCCTAACGTCAGGTAGCCATGCAGCTGTCGCTGATCGGATGCTGGAAAATGCACAGCATCGGTTTGCACAAACTTAATGCCTTTTAACTGCGGATAGCTTTGCAGCAATGGCGAGAGCTTACCTGCGCTGTGGTCATACAAAAAATACAAAGGCGCGACTGCATCGGCTTCAACACGCACCACCCAAAACTGCCCATCCTGCGAGCGACTGGTTAGCTGCACGTCAGCACCTTGAAATTTAGTCAGTAGCGTTTTTAAGATTTGCCCATCTGTTATGTCTGAGTTGATGAGCTGATAAGTCGGATAATCATAGTCTTGCCGGATCCCAATCACGGTATCGCCATCCGCCGACATCAGAGTCTCCATCACGTCGGCATTATTGGGAGTGATCACGGCTTCTATAGTATTGGCCGCGAACCGATAGAAATAGACGCCGCGAAAATCTGCTTGGTAGCGCCCTGAGAAATAAAAACCGCTGCCATCGGCACTCAAGCGTTCGATGCGGATCTCATCAACCTGTTGCAAGTCTGGCAATTCTTGCCAATTTAATTCCGCAGAGTCATCGGCGCGGGGTTGCGCGACAAACACATGGCTCTGCATGTTTTCATCAACCCCGGCGGCCACCACAGGTTCACCTTGCGGTGTAGCCAGTACGGTGCTGTAACTAATCGGCGCTTTGCCGACTTTTTTCAGCTCCCCGGTTTCGACATTCATGCGGTGGATAGAAGGCGCCGCGTCACCTTTTTCGTTCATACGCGTCACCGAAATCAACAGATGTTTTGGGTCATCGGGTAAACGCCGGATGATTTCGCCCCAAGCGCGCATTGCTTTAGCACGGGTCCGACTGAGGTTTTCTTGCACTCGGTAACCAAACAACAATTGCGGCCGTGAACCATCACAGTTGACGCCAAATAGTTCACCGTAAAACTTAGGATTGCGCTCCCACGCTGTGCTTGCGACAATTTTAAACACCAAACGTTGATTGTTTGCCCAAAAGATCTCGCCGACTTCGTCTTTTTCAGCCAGTTGTAAACCCCCGACCACCGCCTGCGTTTTGCGATCGAGACACAGCAGTTGGCGTTTATCATCTTTAAACACTGTCACGGCGAGAAAGTTGCCATCGGGTGAGATGCGCACTTGATCAAATGCCGGCGGTTGCGCCAACAGTTGCGCCAGATCTGGGCGGGTGTTCGCGGCGAGACTGAAGCTAGCGACCAGCAACCACGCAGCCGATACAGTTCGAAAAATCATTCACATATCCTTATAAAAAAAGCGACAGCAAGCTGTCGCGTTTTCCTGCATGACCACAACTTAACGTTGCAAATGTTGGCCTAAAAACTCACGCAATAATTGGAAGTACTTCAACTGGTTTTCATCAGCGTAAAAACCGTGTGTTTCATCTGAAAACTCAACCAAGCGGCTTTGCTTCTGCGCTTTTTCTAACGCTTCTTGCATGGCTTGGGCATGTGCCAGCGGTGCTCGTTTGTCGTGCTTGCCATGGATCAGCAACACAGACGCTTTGATGTTGTCGGCGTGATACACAGGCGACATCGCTTTGAGCTTGGCTTCGTCTTTGCCAATGGCCGTTTCTAAATAAGATTCGCCATACGCGAGGTTTTTAATATCGCCTTTGCTGTACATCAGGTTCAGGTCGTAAATGCCTGCCACACCAACAGCACATTTGAACAGCTCAGGCGCCAGTGACGCGCTTTGCAGCGCCGAATAGCCGCCAAAAGAACCACCGACGATACAAATATTGTCGGCATTGGCATGGCCTTGCGCCACAGCCCATTTCACGCCTGCAATGATGTCTTGTTGCACATGATCGCCCCAATGCAGATCCGCGGCATCCGAAAACTGTTGGCCGTAGCCAGTCGAACCGCGATAGTTGACCTGCAACACGCTGTAACCGGCGTTGGCGATCACCTGCACTTCAGGGTCAAATTGCCAATAATCGCGCACGCCGTAAGGGCCACCGTGGATCAGCACCACTAGCGGCTTTTTCGCGCTCGGTTGCACCGGTTGGGTCAGGTAACCGTTGATGGTGGTTTTATCAAAGGAAGCAAACTGCACCGGCTGGGTTTGCGCCAAGGGCTTGTCGGCTAAGTCGGGTTTGCGTTCCAGCAGCTGCGACACTTGTTTTTTGGTTTTATCAAACAACAAAAAAGTCCCAGGCGCGGTGTCACCGGACGCACGCAGCACCCACAAGTTGCCGTCTTGGGTGCGGCTGGTCAGGTTCAGACGATAGCCGCTAAATTGCTCTAGCAAGGCTTTAAACACTTGAGCGTCTTCGCTGGTTTTGTCCAAAATGGCATAGGCCGGCAAACCGTTGTTGATCTCCATGGCATAGATGCCATTGCCATCCGTGTTAAACAGCGGCGCGGACATATCAATGCCATCCGGCGTATAGATTTCAGAAAAACTATTGTCAGCGAAATCAAAGCGGTACATGCCACGATGGTCGTTGTTTACGCGACCGGAGAAATAAAAACCGGATTGATCAGACGCCAATTTGTAAGGCGTAAAGTCGGCAACATCTTTTAAGCTCGGCGTTTCCGTCCAATCGCCATCTTTGCCGCGAATATACACATGGGCGACGCGGTCTTTATCCATACCCGCTGCGACTCGCGGTTCACCTTGGTTGTCAGCCAAGATGTCGGCAAAACCGATTGGCGACTCGCCTGTTTTGCTCAGTTGCCCGGTATAAACGTTCATTTTGTAGATTTTCGCTTTCGCGTCTTTGTCATCGGACATATCGACCGAACTGATCAGCACGTGTTTTGGCTCGTTTGGCAACAAGTGAATGATTTCGGCCCAAGCAAAGCGCGCTTCTTTCCGTGCATTGTCGTCACCCACGCGATAGCCAAACAGCAGCTCCTTTTTGCTGCCGTCACAGTTGACGCCGTACAACTCACCGAAGTTTTTGTATTCCTTTTGCCAAGGCTCGCGCGTGTTAATTTGGAACACCAAACGCTCGTTATTGACCCACCAGTACTGACCGACCTCGTCTTTGCCACCCAGCTTGATGCCGCCAACCACTTTCATTTTACTGCGATCCAAACACAACAAGGCGCGTTTGTTGTCTTGATACCCAGCGATGGCTAAGTACTGGCCGTCTGGGGAAATTTTGATGTCGTCAAACTTTGGACTGGTGGCCAGCGCTTGTGTCAAATCCGGTACCGCAGTGGTTTCGGCCATACCAGGCAATGCGAGCAAAGCCGCCATGGCAAATACCAGAGACGCGCCGCGGCGACGCAAAAGCAAAGGGAGCATAATCATCCTTGAGAAATTAGTGGGGATACACGCATAAAAAGAGCGCGAAATAATAACAAATAAACTACAACTCGATACAGTTTATTTTGGTGTTAAAGCTTGCCCTAACCAATAGAAATAACGCTGTAACGGGGTCGCTAAGGCGTCCAGTTCACCTGCACTGGGGTAGACGCCATTGGCTTGGCCGGGCGCTAAACCACTGACTAAAAAATGGTTTTTCAAAGGCGCGGCCCAAAGCACGGCTTCAAAGGCTCGCGCGGCTAATTCAACGGGCTGTGAATAATACAAACGCCCAAGTGCCGCATCGGCCGCTGCGCTGCGGCGAAATAGCGCCGATGGTTGGTTACCCGCAGTGCTTAACAACAAAGCGTGAAAATACTGCTCAAGTTGTTGATTTAGTGGATGTCGATGCACTTGCGCATTGTGAATAAAACAGTCACTGGCAAAGGCACGGCGCGATGCGCCTGGGTACATTTTGCTGGCGATATGATGATCAAACGCATGAAACCACTCGTGCGCTAAGGCGCCGCCGCCGGCGTTTTTGGCCAGTGCGAGTAGCCGGCCTTGCGGTTGATAAAACGCACAAACGCCACGTTCACCACCGCTGCCAAAGGTTAAACTCAACTCACCTTGCAAGGAGATCACCGACATCGGTACTTGCAACAGGCTTTGTAAGTCGCAAAAGGCATCAAAAAACAGGTTGGCAGCCAGTTGCGTTTCGGCAGCATTGACCCAGCGACCGATTTTAATCGCCCGAAAATCAAACAGTTTGACGATATCGGCAAAGGAGACATCGGCGCCAGCGCGATGCTCCGGGCCATTGCGGTAATAAGGCCGCTGAATACGCGGCGTTTGCAGACGCATTAAGGCAATTTGAGATGACGGCCGCCATCGACCGCAATCACCCGCCCCGTGACGTAACGGCTTTGCAGCAGATAGTCGACTGCGGCGAGCACTTCACTGGGACCAGGTTCAATGCCCATCAAGGACTTTTGCAAGGTGTGTTGTTTGTAGGCTTCATCATCACCGTCGTTAAACATCACCAGTGCAGGGGCAATCGCATTTACTTTGGCGTGTGGCGCCAGCAGCCGTGCCAGCGACAACACTAAGTTTTCAAGCGCGGCTTTGGATGCGGCATACGCCATATGATTGCAGCTGCCGGTATTGACGGCAAAATCACTGATGGCGATCACGTCGGCGGGTCGATCGGCGTCAGCATGCAGCAAAGGCTGCAAAGCGCGCGTTAATAAATACGGCGTTTTGGCATGAATACGCATCATGGCATCAAACACGGCGGCATCACTTTGCAATTGTTCTGACAGGCCACCTGCAACTGGCTCTTCCCCTTGCCAAGCAGAGGCATTGTGGATCACAGCCCGCAAATTGCCATAAGTGTGCTTTAGATAATCGGCCAATTTGGCGATGTCTTGCGGCAATTGTTGGTCGTCGCTGATGTCTAAAAACTGGCAATCGACGCCAGCGGCACGTAGCTCGGCGACACCGGGTTTGTCGCGACGATAGGTGGCAACCACTTGAAAGCCCGCGCGTTGCAGCGCCAATGCACAATAAAGCCCGACGCGTTGCGCTGCGCCTGTGATCAAAATAGTTGCTGCCATGCCACTCCCCTGTACTGCTGAATTGAGATTATGCCAGAACTGGCAATGCACGCCAGTACGCGCCTACCACGCCTTTCGATCAATAGCGGCTGGATGTGATCGACTTGGCAAGACTTGAATGCTGCCTTAAGCAATGAATCCCGCCTCTTTCCCCGCCGCGCCACTAGCAACCAAGCACGGTCGCGCGCCACTCGTCGCAAAAACACCATGGCAGCTGATCGCAGTGTTTCGCGCAGGCGTAACTTGGCGATGGAAACAGTGGCTAAGTGATGCGACTTTCTCGCTGCCATCTTGATGATTTGCCGACATTTTGTCCGTTTACTGCGGCCAAATGTCGCAGGCATGCGCGGGATCAAGAAAATCACATCGCAAAGCTGTTAGCATCCATCATACTGGAAAGGGTGTCAGGCAAGGACACCACCAGCAATAACTAGATAATACTCGACAAACCAAGCGGTTTACTGCAACAGAGCTAACAGGAGCGCATCTTATGTCGCAACTCGATCGTCGTTCATTTTTGAAATTATCATCTGCAACCTTAATCGGTATTACCATCGGTGGCGCAAGTCTGCAAGCCCTGGCTGCTGAGGCCGTCAAAGCCGATGATCCATTGGCGGTAGCGATGAAATACGTCGCTAAATCAGCAACCGCTGGCCAAGAATGTGGCAACTGCATGCATTATGCAGGCGCTGCAGACACTGGTGGCTGTGCGATTTTCCAAGGCAAACTGGTCGCCAAAGCGGGCTGGTGCGCAGGCTGGACCAAAAAGCCATAAGCTACACGACTGCGATATCAAAACAAAAAAGCGCCGATCGGCGCTTTTTTATGTTGTGCGGTACGACAAATTGTTGAGTGGCGGGCGTTTGGACAATTCACCTTGTCGACCCAATCGCGAATGTCTTACGAGCTCCCAGTGCCTTGCATATCGGGCATTTCCTTACGACGCAGTGCTGCCAGCGACATTCTATCGCAGCCCACATCCATGAACCTGCCATGCCTTGCGCAACTAACGCTTGAACTCAACAATCATGCATAGCCGTTGCCACGACAGGCTCCGTCAGCACCTTGTGTTTCGGTTCAAACAACGGCGGCAAATCCCCGAGCGCCTGCGCCGTGGCAATTTTATCTAAAATGCTTGGCTGCATCGCATGGAAAATCTGCGCAAAACTATCGATGACAAAATACTGCGGCTGAAAAATATCGATGCGATACGGTGTGCGCAGCGCCAGCTCCAGCGAGAAGTCGTGATAGACCACTTTAGGGTCCGTCAGCGCATACTGCGTCTCGCCTGGCGAAGACAAAATACCGGCGCCGTAAATCCGTAGACCTTCGGCTTCTCGGATTAAGCCAAACTCAACCGTGTACCAAAAGATCCGCGCCAAATACACCCGTTGTTTAGGCGTGGCGGCAAGGCCAAGCTTGCCGTATTGATGCGCAAATTCAGCAAAAGTCGGGTCGGTCAGAAGCGGACAATGGCCAAATAACTCGTGGAAAATATCCGGCTCTTGCAGATAATCCATCTGCTCGGGCGTGCGGATAAAGGTCGCAGCGGGGAATTTTTTGTTGGCCAGCAACTCAAAAAAAGTGCCAAATGGAATGAGCGCCGGCACCGGCTCTACTTGCCAACCGGTCGCCGCCTGCAGTTTAGCATTGACTTCAGGCAGCTGCGGCACCCGATCTTTCGGAAAATCCAGCAGCTCTAAACCGTGCAAATAGGCTTTACTGGCTCGCCCCGGCAGCAGCGCTAACTGGCGCTTGATTAAAAACGCCCAGGTTTGATGTTCCGTGTCGCTGTACTGGATAAACCCATCGGCATCCGGCTGGTGGGCGATGTAGGCGGTCATACGACCGCCTCCGCTGCCACCACGTCCGCAAACTCATCCGAATGCAGCCAGGCCGCTTGTTTGGGGGCGCGTTTGGTCACTGACCATTCGTCCAACATGGCCCATTTCACCGCGTCCAGTTGCTCCAGCATCTTGGGTGTTGCGGTGACACACGTCAGTTCAACGCGATGGCCGTTGGGGTCAAAGAAATAAATCGATTTGATAATTTCATGGTTGGTTGGCCCGACAATCGCGATGCCACGCGCTTCCAATTCAGCTTTGGCCGCGAGCAGCGCCGCTTCGTCTTTGACTTGCAGCGCTATATGTTGCACCCACTCGGGCGTATTGAGGTCACGGCCCATCTCGGGTGAATTAGGCAGTTCAAAAAACGCCAAAATATTGCCGTTGCCAGCATCTAAAAACACATGCATGTAAGGATCTGGCGCCTTGGTCGATGGCACCCGATCTTCGGCAATCGCCAACATAAACGGCATGTTCAGCACTTCGTGGTAGAACAGCACCGTTTGTTTGGCGTCTTTGCAGCGGTACGCCACGTGGTGAATTTGTTCAATCTTCATAACACGCCCCGCTTTTGTTGGTCGCGTTCAATCGATTCAAACAAGGCTTGGAAGTTGCCTTCGCCAAAACCTAAGTTATTCACGCGTTGGATAATTTCGACAAAAATCGGCCCGAATAAATTCTTGGTGAAGATTTGCAGCAAATAACTTTGTTCATCGCCGTCGACCAATACTTGGTGATCTTTGATGCGTTGTTTGCATTCTTTGACATGCGGCACGCGGTCAAACACTTGCTCATAGTAGTTGTCGTGAATATCCAAGGTGTCGATGACGCTGTGGTCCAGCTTATCCAGCGACGCCAAAATATCGTCGGTCAAAAACGCGATATGTTGCACGCCAGGGCCCTGGTAATCGCGCAAAAATTCATCGATTTGGTTGCGGTCATCGCCTTTGCCTTCGTTGATCGGAATGCAGAAGCTGCCATCCGGTGAGCGCAGCGCATACGACAGCAGCGCCGTTTGTTGGCCCTTGATGTCGAAATAACGCACTTCGGTAAAGCCAAACACGTTTTTGTAAAAATCAGCCCATTGATGCATGGTGCCTTTGACCACGTTGTTGGTCAGATGGTCGATGCAGGTAAAGCCCAGATCTTCGACGATCATCGGCTCGTCATGCAGTTCAAAGTCCGTCAAATAGATCGAATCCGTGGCGCTGTAGCGGTCGATAAAATAAATCAGGCTGTCGCCGATGCCGTAGATGGCCGGGTATGGCAAGTCGGTGCTTGCTGGGTCGGCACCACGCGCACCACGCTCGATGGCGATACGCCGCGCTTCAACAGCGTTGTCGACGCGCCAGCCCATCGAACAAATGGCTGGGCCGTGTTGCTTGGCAAATTCTGCCGAAAAGCCCGTGCGCTCGCGGTTTAACAAAAAGTGGATGTCGTGTTGGTTGTAATAATCGATGGCTTTGCCTTTGAATTGACGAGTTTTCGAAAAGCCAAAGGCTTTAAACACTTGCGCCATGTAGTCGGTATCGGCCGAAGCAAATTCGGTAAATTCGATGCCGCGCAGGCCTAAATAATTCTGAGTCATGATAGCTCCGCAAACGTTATCAGGTTGTAAATTGAATGACCTGATCACCTTAACGAGCCGCCACCGCCCTTTGTTTGATCCATATCAAACCAGCCCGGCGCGGCGCGGAATTGCTATTTGCGGCGGTGTACAAAAACCATGACAGCATCTGTACAGCACTTCACAGTTAATACATAAATATCAATGAGATAGATAATATTACACCACAGGTCTGGCCTGACATCACAGCTGCAAAAGTTGGTGTAAAGCGGCCAGTGGCGACTATGTTCAGCGCACTGGATGACTCGTCGTTCGGCTGCCGCGCTGTGGAGGTGTTGGCCTTGTGGTCAGCATTCCCGTGCTAGAGATTACCGTTTGCAGAGCAGGCATGTTGCAGACGTTGCAGGTAACAGAATGTCTGCGAATAACAATATGTGGGTTACAGGGTGTGCAGGTTGCATAGTATGCCGCCAGCGGAAGAGCTGCGACGAGCTTGCAAGCCGGCTCAATAAAAATGCCGCGCCTTAATTCGGGATCACTTTGGGGGTAGATTTGCGGTAACGCTCAACAATTTGCGCGAATTCGCCGCTGTTTTTCAGTTGTTCTAAGGCTTGTTGCAATCGCTGTTGCACGTCGGGTGCCACCTGCAAATTTAGCGCTAAGTAGTTATTGCCAAGGTCTTTCAGTTCAAGCACTTGCTCCACATCAGCCATAGTCGCTTTATGCGGGGCCAACCACGCCGGCATCACGATTTCGCTGCCGATCACCAGATCGACTTTCCCTTTTAAAAACATTTCCATCGGCGCACTTTTGGTCGGAAAATCGAGCAAGTTTTTGCCGAGGACAAAACCTTGTTCTTGCAACAACTCTTGGTAGACATCGCCATGCGCCACGGCGATGCCGAATTTCTTGGCTTGTTCCAGCGAGCTGAACTGCACGTCCGGGCGTTTTTTCAGCCGATACAAAAAGCTATGCGAGGATGCCAAGGGCCCAACCCATTGAAACAGCGGGGCGCGTTTGCGGGTTTTTACAATCGAAAACAAACCACCCAGCGGGTCTTTTTGGGCATTTTCCATCGCTCGCAGCCATGGGTAAAAGCGGATGTCGCAATGCACCTGCGCGATCTCGCACATTCGCAGAGTGATGTCGGTGTTGATGCCTTTGGCTTGGCCGTCGACTTCGTAGGAATAAGGCGGGAAATGTTCCGTGTACAAATGCAACACGGTCTCGACTGCGGATGCAGGCCAGCTCAGGCAACAGCAAATGCCGAACAACCAGGCTCGTGCCACAGTCGACTCCTTACTTTATCGGTTTAGCGCATATTGCCAGTATGCTTGGGTATCGGCAAGCGGTACAAATTCTGAACGCAAGTCAACATCAGCAATTGCTGATAAATTAAACAAAGGTGCACAATGTACCCACTAACCGCGGCGTAGCCACCAATTACCTCAAAAGCTAAAAAAGGACTTGCACTAACCCGCCCCTGCAAGGTTTTATAGAGTCACTAGGGCCCGTGACGGCGATAACGCCGCGCTGCATATAAAAATTAAATCAGCTCTAGCACACATTTCGACGCTGGACCGAGCGTTGTTTTGACAACAGGAGTTTGACGTGAAGCCACTTCACTTTGTGCGTGCCCTGACACTTGTGGGAGGGGGATGCCTCACCCTTTCGGTCAGTGCTGCGCCTTGGCAATCTTTATTCGACGCCACTACCACCAATTCAGTCTTCCAACACTGGCGCACCTATCAACAGCAGACTGTCCATCCAGCTTGGCAAGTCAAGCAAGACGCCTTGTGTTTAAGCAAAGCCGGTGGTGGTGATTTAATTTCCAAACTGTCTTTTCAACACTTTGAACTCGAACTGCAATGGAACATCGAACCCGGCGGTAACAGCGGTATTTTTATTTTGGCCGATGAAAGCGCCGAGCATATTTATGCCAAAGCCCCCGAGATCCAAATTCTGGATAACGAGCGCCACAAAGACAACAAATTGGCCAGCCATCGCAGCGGTTCTTTGTATGACATGATTGCCTCGCCAGACAGCTCACATAAAGTGGCTGGTCAATGGAATCAAGTGCGGATTGTTTTGAACAACAAACACTTACAGGTATGGCAAAACGGCGTCGCCACCGCCGACGTGGTGCTTGGCAGCGCCGAGTGGCAACGCCTACTCGCTAGCAGCAAATTCGCCAACTGGCCGGGTTTTGGCAGCTTAGACAAAGGCCACATTGGCCTGCAGGATCATGGCGATCCGGTGTGCTTTAAAAACATTCGTATTCGGGAGTTACGCCATGACTAACCCAGTGCATAAAGTGATTGTGGTCGGCTCAGGCGCCGGTGGCGCGATGGCGGCCTATGAATTAACCCGCCAAGGTGTTCCCGTGCTGCTGCTTGAAGCCGGTCGCGACTACGACCCGAAAACTGAAACGCCGATGTTCAAATTACAAGCCGACGCGCCGCTGATGGGCGCTGGCACCATCGATAAAGATTTTGGTTATTACGACGCCACCGTCGATGGCGGCTGGACCGTGCCCAACGAGCCCTATACCAGCGCAGAAGGGACTGAGTTTAAATGGTGGCGAGCGCGGATGCTCGGCGGTCGCACCAATCATTGGGGCCGCTACGCCTTGCGCTTTTCCGAGCATGATTTTAAAGGCAAAAGCCGTGATGGGTTAGGCGCGGATTGGCCGTTTGAGTACCAAGAACTGGCCCCTTGGTACGACAAAACCGAAACCTTGGTCGGCGTTTGTGGCACCAACACCGGCCTTGACGATATGCCGCCCTCGCCAGAAGGCGTGTTACAGCCACCACCAACGCCACGGGTGCCGGAATTACTCATCGCCGCTGCGGCGAAAAAACTCGGTATTCCAGCCGTGCCAATGCATCGCGCTGTGTTAACCCAGCCAAAAGACAATCGCGCCGCCTGTTTTTATGCCACGCCATGTGGCCACGGCTGCTCGATTGGCGCGGCATTTCAAACCACCACCTCGCTGATCCCAATGGCCAAAGCCACCGGTTTACTGACGGTGCTGACCAACGCCATGGTGCGCGAAGTCACCACCGACGATAAAGGCCAAGTGACTGGGTTGGTGTATGTCGATAAAACCAGCGGCAAAGACGTGACACTTGTAAGCGACGTGGTGATTCTGGCTGCCAGCGCCTGCGAATCGGCGCGCATTTTATTAAATTCCAAATCGGCCAAGCACCCTAATGGCCTGGCCAATTCTAGCGGTCAGGTCGGGCGCAATCTTATGGACTCGACCGGCGCCAATTTAGGTGCCGTGGTGCCAGGCTTGAAAGGCCGGCCGCGTTACAACGAAGACGGTCACACCGCCAACCATTTGTTTATTCCGTGGTGGGGCCATCAAGCGCAAGCCAAAGGCGAGCTGGATTTCCCGCGCGGTTATCATTTAGAACTGGGTGGCCGTTTTAGCGAGCCAGGCGCTGGTTTTGGCGGCAAACTACAAGGCTTTGGCGCGGACTTACGCAACCAGGTAGAACAAAACTACGGCTCGTATGTCGGTTTTGCACTGCGTGGTGAAATGGTACCGAACGAGCATTGCTACATGGACATCGACCCCGAGGTCAAAGACAAATGGGGCATTCCGGTAGCGCGGTTTCATTGGCAATGGTCCGAGCATGAACTGAAACAAGTGGCGCATGGCCTTCGCACCATCAAGGCCATCTTAGAAACCATGGGCGCCACCGTGGCCGAATTGCCCAAACCGGAAGACGCCATTTTAAAAGGCGGCGAGATCATCCATGAAGTCGGTAGCACCCGGATGGGCGCAGATCCGAAACAATCGGTGACCAACCAATGGGGCCAAAGCTGGGATTGTCCGAATTTGTTTGTGATGGACGGCGGCGTGTTTGCCTCCAACCCGCACAAAAACTGCACCTTGACCATTATGACGCTGGCGATGCGTAACAGCGATTATCTGGCCAAGCAACTAAAAGCTGGCGCCTTGTCAGCGCAGCGCAAAGGAGTTGCCGCATGACACAGTCGCCTTTGTATCAAAGCCAATTAACGCGGCGCGAATCGCTGAAATTGTTTGCGGCGCTGGCTGCCTCGACCTTGTTGCCAGCGTGTGATAGCCCAAGTCAATCCGCAGCGACAAATTCAGCAGCCAGTGCGGCGCCAAGTGCAGCGACCGGCAAGGCGGCAGCGCCATGGCCGCGCATCAAGGTAGCCGCCATCACCGCGCCAGGCTATGGCAAAGACCCGAGCATGTTAATGCCGCCACCCTCGCCTTGGCCTTTGACCCTGTCGCAAAGCGAGCTGGATAAAGTAGCAGTGCTGGCCGATTTAATTCTGCCCGCCAGCAACACAGCGCCGGCGGCAACGGCGCGCAAAGTACCGGAAGTGATCAATGAATGGGTCAGCGCACCGTACGAGCAGCAGCAAGCCGATCGCAGTGATCTGTTGTGCTTATTCAAATGGCTGGATGACGAGTCGCACCAACGCGGCGCGGCCAGCGGTTTTATCAAGGCCGACAGCGCGCTGCACCACGCCATCTTAACCGATATCGCTTTTGATGAAGTGGCCGCAGGCTATGAAGCGCCTGCAGCGGCGTTTGCACGGCTACGTAGCCTAGTAGTCGCCGCCTATTACGCCACGCCTGAAGGCCATAAAGAAGTCGGTTATTTGGGCAACACGGCGATTGCTGGTGACTATCCGGGGCCGTCTCCTGAAGCTAAAGCGCATTTGACGCAGGTGCTGTCACAGCTGGGGCTGACGGAGTTTGCGTACCAGGGCTAATTCAAACAGCGGTGTGCAGGGAGTGCCTGCCACCGCTTGCTGTCAGCGCTCACCGGATCGCCATCAACCAGTGCCCCTCGGCGTTCGCTAGCCTGCGAATTTGCAAAGCTTTTCCATCAAACACTATGTAATCCAACAAAGCCGTACCGACGTATCCAGAGGAAATCAACCGGTGCGGACTCTGCCATGAAAAAACCTTTATCGACGCTTGAACAGTATTTTGAATTCGATGCGGTGGTGATCCATTCGCTGGACATGTGTTTGTACCAAGCCAGTGTGCGCTTAGATGGTCAAGAGATTTGGGTGGCGACTGAACAAGGGCAACTTCTAAAAACCAACTCCTTGATTGGCATGCAAAAACAGCTGGCGAATCTCAAAACCAAGCAGTATTTGCTGCGCCAGCAAAGTGCCTATGACGAGATGGTCGGCGGCCCGAGTAAAATCGACAACACGTTAGAGATCCCGCTGACCGACCATCGCTTGTATTAAGCATCGATTTTTTGAACAACCAGAGCTTAAGCTCAGCGCCAGTATTGGTGCGTTTGTCGTCAGTGCGCAGCAGCTGCATGACGCCACACTGGAGCATTGTTTAGCGCGGGCCGATACGGCCTTGTATCAAGCAAAAGCCGCCGGCCGCGATCAACTGATGTATTGCTGACGTCTCGGTGCAGCAGCCGCGGTCAAAAATCCACTTTCAGCAGCAAATTCACATTGCTCTCGTTTGTCGGTAGCGCTGCACTGTCGGCGATGCCAAATTTATGCCGCCACCAGACATATTCAACACCTAGCCACACCGCATGTTTGCCTTGCCACAGCTCACTGAGCCGCCATTTGAATTGGGATGTCACGTTGACATTGGCATGCTGATCCGTGCTGCCGCTGGCCCAGTCGACAAAACCATCATACAAAAACTGCTGGCCGCCCCAGGTAAACGGTAAGCCCCACACCAGCGTTGCTTGCCAGTTATCGGCGATCTGCTCGTTGTCGCGTCGATACAGATTCAGCTGAGTGAATTTCATGCCGGGGACAGCTAAATCAAGCCCAACGCCATACAACAAATTGCTGCGTTGCGACGACATTTCCACTTGCGTGGCCAGCAACAGGTCTTTGACCAGTGGCGTTGGGCTGTGCCAGCCCGCCAGTTTGCCAAAGCTCAATCGCGGCTGCCATTCGGCATAATTGCTGTGGCTACCATCGCGCATCTTCATATGATCGAGGAAAAAAAAGCTGTCGCCCCAATCACGCGCCATTGCATGCTCAAAGGTCAGCACTTGCCGCGACGGCTCGCCAATGCGGTAATTGTCGCCCTTTAAATAGGTGACTCGTGCTTCTTGCCAATCGGCGGCGTGCAAGGAGCCGGTCAGCAGTAGGCTGGCCAACGCCCAGCTGTGCAGTTGCGGCATAGTGCTATCCCTTTATCGGTCAACTGTTGGCAGTATAGTCAGCTTTCCCTAGCTGTGTTTTTTGGCCGTTTATGCTATAGCTCAAAGCTGACGAGAAGGGAGCTGTGATGTTCAAACGTCTGTTGGGAACAATAATGCTGCTGTGCGGCAGCGCCTGCGTGTGGGCGGAGGACGCCAAACCGCTGCGAGTATTGGTCGGTATGCACAAACCGCCGTATATCGACACGGAACGTGGCCAAGGGTATGAACTGGAGTTGTTGCGACTCGTTGCGCAGCAGATGCAACGCACGGTGGAGTTTAAACATGCGCCGAACCAGCGTCTGTTGGATTTACTGAAAAAAGGCGAAGGCGATATTGCCACGCTGCAAAGCAGTGCAGCCAGCGCAGTGACGGACCCGACACTGGTGTATGGCTGCTCTTATATTCGCTACCAAAATGTTGCGGTTACCTTGCATCGCAACCGGCTGCTCATCAAGCAAATCAATGATTTATCGGGGCTTTCGATCATGGCATTTCAAAATGCTGCCCGCCTGCTACCGCTGACATATCAAAAAACTATCCAAAACTCGCCGGATTATCGGGAAACCATCGAACAGCGCACGCAAGTCGAAATGCTGCAAAAAAACCGAGTGCAGGTGATCGTCCTCGATATCAATATTTTCCATTTTTACAATGATCTTTACCCAGACGCAGCACCGACAGACATCCATCGGCTGTTTGCGCCCACTTTGTATCGCACGGCTTTTCAAGACGGCGCCTTGGCGCACCAATTCGACGAGGCACTTTCCCGGGTGCAGCAATCACAAGCCTACAACGACTTGCAGCTGAAATACTTTAAACAACTCAACGAAGTCAGCCCGCCGCCCTGTCTGTCCACGGCCTGGTTGTATTGATGACTGCCGCGACAACGCGCTGCGGTTAGCGCCTGCGGCTGGCCATCTTGCTTATCGCGGCGGCCGTTTTTTAACTCCTAGGGCGCTTTGCACGAGCCCAGCGGCCGTTTTGCCAATTCAAACAGGTCGCTGATGCTACTGCCGCTGAAGGTCAGTTGCAGGTTGTTGCTGTCGGTTAACTCGACCGACAAAATGGCGTGGCTGTATTGCAAGGTGGTGGCGATATGCTGCACGCCAGGACAGGCGGTATAGAAACCCCGTTCTTTTTTCATCACTTTGCGTTTGTAGCAGCTTTTGTCGTCAAAGGCGTCTGGGCAATACTCTTCTTCCACTTCGACCTCGTGCTCGCAATAGTCTGAATAGGTGCAAGATTCGTGGGTGATCCGATCAAACGGCGCTGAATCGTCGAGCCAATTTAAACGAAAACTGCCATGGTGCTCTTGCAGCTGTAATACGATAGAACCGCGCTGCCAACGCGCATTCTCCAACGGCACCACCAGTTTTTTGTCTGCCTGCTTGAGCATCAATTCACGAACTTGTTTGGAGGCGGGTTCCACGGCCATCACCACTTCGGCGGCACCGGTTTGAAAGCCAGCCAAACTCGACGGCGGCACAGGCGTTGCAGCACTGCTCACTGGGGCCGACGTGACGGAAACGGCCACAGTTTGCGGGCTTGTTTGCGCGCCATCAGTGGCCGTGGTACTCGTTGCTACTATGTTGGTTTGGCTTGGGCTTGCCGCCGCTGGATTAGCTGTTGCTGGCTTGGCTGTTGCTGGGTTAGGCATTACTGGATTAGGTACTTCGGCGTTAGGCGCTACGCTTTGCATCACTATATGCCCCGGCACGCGGACGGTTTGACTGCACGCAACTAACCCAAAGCAAACGAACGCCAACCCCACTTGCACACCAAGCCGCTGTGGCCATGTTCTGTTCATAGATCCTCCATTGATTGACTCATTCCTTTTCAGCATGGCTAGCCTAGATGAATCATAGATGACTGAATGTTAACAATTTTTTGCTAATATTCGCCGTAAATTCCAGCGCCGAACCCGCTCACCAGCCCAGCGCAAAACCGCCGGTGCAGCCCCCAAAAACCGTCTGGCGCTATACCAACAGCGCAGCATGGACAAGCAGTGACTGCTTTGCACACGCCCGGCACTTTGCATCGCCAGTTGCTGACCGAACTGCGATTGGGTTAGGCTGTTTTTTTACGTTCGTGCAACAAAGGCAACCTCCATGACCAAACCAACAACCATCGCCGCTGTATTGCTGGGCTCACTCGCCCTGTATAGCCATAGCAGCAGCGCAAAACCCATCAGCGGCTGGGAAGTATGTGACTTAATGAAAGAAGGTTTTAGCGCCCACACTTACAGCGGCGGCCCCGGCGAAGGGTGCGTGTTTAATGTCGATGGTGCGGAAGGGGAATCACTGCAAATTGCCGTGTCGCCGAAACTGACGCCGGACACTTATGAGACCATGGTAAAGATGTACAAAGCCATGTATACCGAAAAACCGCCGTATGGCGATGAACCGCCACCATCCAAGCCGCTGAACATCTGCGACGGCGGCTATGAGATCATCAATCCGGGCCGTGGCGGCGATGAAAAACCGCAGCGTTATGGTTATTTCACCTGTGGCGGCAATATTTTTGATATCTCCGCCACCGGCGACAAAGCCATTGCCCACTACGAAGCGCTAGCCAACGCCACCATTAAATATCGGGCGACGCGGGACTAACAGGTCAGTTGCACGCCATGCCAATGCACTGGCATGGCGCTTACGGCGTATTAATCTGCTGCTGCAGGGCTTGATAAAACCGGTCGGCGCTTAAGTAATACCCTTCTTTACTTAAATGCACCATGTCAGGGCGCATCAGCTCGGGCGTTTGTTTCAGCCAGTTATTGACGATGCAATTTCCCCCCATCGCCGCCGCCCAATCCCAGTACAAGGTTTTTTCTTGTTTGGCGATCTTCAACTGGCTTTGTTGCACATCCAGCAGCGCCGGTGGCAGTGGCAAGCTGCAATTGGTTTTGCGAAACGGCGGTTTGTTTTTTGCCGACGCCGGCGCGCCCACCAGCAACACGGCCGCTTTCGGGTTTAGCTGGCGCAATAGCCGAATGGTTTTGACCAACTCCTGTTCATAGGTCGCCACTTGGAAGTCGTTGGAAAACGCTTCATTGGTGCCATACGCCAAGATGATCAGTTCAGGGCTGCGCCAGCTGAGTTGCTGCTTGAGCGTCGCCACATCCCAGCGATTGATCACCGCCGCGACCGATCCTGTGATACCAAGCGCATCCAGTGTCACCCCGGGCGCGTTTTTATCCAATACGATGCCAGCCAACTTGCCCCCTTTGGGCGCCAGTAGCTTGACGCCATCGAGCTGGCTGCCGTCAATGGCCATTTCGACATGCCGCCATGCCGCGCGGCTTTTTTCGGTATTTTTAAGCGCTTGTTGTTTGCCGTTGGCTAGCTTGACCTTCCACGCATCGTGCGGCGCTTGTTGCCACAAATGCAAGGTCCAAGCGCCTGGCAACAACGGCTCTTTGATGTTAATTTCCAGTGTGCTGCTGGCGGTTGGCTTTTGGATCAAACCGCCCAGTGGGAACGTGCCCGTGTGGTTGGGCTGTTTACTGTCCACCACTTGCCATTTTTTCGGGTGACGCAACAACACCTGCGCCGAGCGCTGGTTTGGAATATAGCCAGGGGTGAGCCAACCGATGCCGGCATTGCCGTAGTCTCGTTGTAGCGATTGCCGCAGCTGCCCGGTGAAATAATCACCGGCGGTGTGCGAATCGCCCAGCTGCAAGATACGCAGCGGCCGCAGCCGCGTTTTGCTTTTCACGTCCCGAAAACTTTGCCACAAGGCGTTGGCATTGGCATCACCAAAGTTCTGGATCTGCACTTGCGCTGGATTGGTGCTCGGCGCGGCTTGGCTGCTGCAGGTCAGCAGCACACTCATCAACGCCAGTAGCGTTACAACAGACTTCATTAGGATTTTTTCTTCACAACAGGGAGTTTAAATTGCACCAAGGTCAGCTTGGTTAGTAGTTTTTGGCCTTGGACGGTGAAATGAATGCCGTCGTCGGTGCGCAGCATCACGCTGCCGCGTTCAGGGAGTTCGATAAACCGCGTATACGTCACACCGTCGGTGGTCAGCACCGGCGCTGTGTCGATAAACCGCGCGGTATCGGCAAAATTGGCGATCTCCGCTTGGTACAGTTGGTTAAGCTGTGGGATCTTGGCTTTGATATCCTCGCGGCCCATCGGCGGCGTGCTGAGCCAAATTACCCGCGTGTTGTGCGCTTTGGCGATCTCTAAAATGCTGCGCACTCGCTCGCGGTAGATCTCGTTCCAGCGATCCGAAGCAAAACGAATATATTTGCCTTTAATCGTCATGTCCCATGGATCATTGGCGCCCATAAACACGATCAACACGTTAAACGATTGTTTTTCAAAGGCGCCGCGCACCGCATCAGGCCAATTGTAAAACGCCGGATAGGTCAGACCCGTGCTATGGCGGCTCATATCCACAGTTTGGATCTGATGTTTGCGATTAAACCGCGCCACCAGATGCGGCGCTAACCCTTGCATCAAGGAATCGCCAATCAGCAACACCCGGTCGTTGGCGTTTAATGCAATATGCCCCGCTTCATCGATGGCGCTTAATGTTGCAATAGTGCTGGCCGTTGGCTCAGTGCTGGCGGGCGCAGCGTCGGCTGGCGCAGCCGCTGATTGTGTTGCAGCCGCTGTTTGCGTAGCAGCTTCGGCCGGTGCAGGCGCAGCAGCCGCGGTTTGCGTTGCAGCTTCGGTCGGTGCAGGCGCAGCAGATTGCGCTGTCGTTGCCGCAGCGCTGCTGGTTACTTCAGCTTTGGCTTGTGCTGCTGGCTGTGCCGCGGCGGAATCCGTGACAGGCTCGCCCGACACCGCATCGGCAGCAGTATCATCGGCGTAGGCGCTTTTGGCCGGTTTGCCGGTTTGCGCGGCAATCAGTTTTGCCGTCGCGGCGGCGGCGGCTTTGGCATCAAAGCCTTTGCTACGAGTTGTGGCATCGTTGACCGTGCGACTAGCGTCTTCAGCCGGCTCGGCGACAGGCTGGCTTGCCGCGTTTGGCGTTGCCGCCGTGCTTACTGCCGTGCTTGCTGCAGCTGAAGGTTTGCTCGGCGCGTCTGTTGCAGATTGGCTAGCGGCGACTTGCGGGTTCGCTGCATCGGCCTGCGCTGCTGGCTCGTCATCCACCAGATCATCCACCGCCAACTCATCATCGTTGGCTAGGTCTTGGGCAGTCTGCGCTGGCCACGGCGCGCGGCCTTGTTCGAACAACCAGGCTTGTGCAGCTTGCCAAGGCGCCAATACGTTCGGCGTGTTCTCTTCGCCGAGCAGTTCGCTGAGCGACGGCGGCGGCGCCACATCCAACAAAATGTGCCGACTTTGTTGCCAATACAGCACCAACGAATGACTTTTCAGCAGCGCCAACAACAAGGCGCTGAGGGTAAATGCGTACAAGGCTGAATAACGACTAGATTTCATATCCGTTAAAATCCGAAATAAATAAAGCCCGGCATACCTGCCGGTGCCAACGCCAACACCACTAACACCACCGCGGTGAACAACACGCTTTGTTGCCACCACACCAGCTTACGCAAGGTGTTCACGCCTGTATCCATCAACCATTGAGCGCGCCGCGCGCCGACAAAAAAGCCGGTCATCGCCAGGGCAAACAACAACCAATTCAGTTGCGGGGCTTGCTCTAGGCGCAAAAAGCCTTGGCTGTAACTGGCAAACGAATCCCAGTCGCTGGAGCGAAACAACAACCAGCCAAAACAGACAAACAAAAAGGTGAACAGTTGCGTCAGCGCACTTGGCCATTGCAGCTTGATAAACCGCTGCCAGCAGTTTTGTAAAATCAGGCCAACCCCATGCCAGACACCCCACACCACAAACGTCAGGCTCGCGCCGTGCCACAAGCCGGAAATGGTCATGGCGGCCAATAAATTCAGTTGAGTGCGGCCAAACCCTGCGCGGTTGCCGCCAAAGGAGATGTAGACGTAATCGCGGATCCAACGCGACAAGGTGACATGCCAGCGCCGCCAGAAATCACTCAAATCCGTCGCCAAATAAGGTTGGTTAAAGTTCATCGGCAAGCTAAAGCCGAGTAACAATGCAAAGGCGGTAACGATGTCGGTGTAACCCGAAAAATCGAAAAACAGCTGCCAGGCGTAGGCAAACAACGCCACCAGCAAATCAACGGCGCCGTAGCTGTCTGGGCTGGCAAATACCGGGTCGACAAAACTCTCCGCCAACCAAGCGGCCAGCCAAATCTTTTTGATCAAGGCGCTGACCACCAACATCAAGGCCAGCTCGACCGACTGGATCTGCCGAGCGCTGGTTTGCTGAATTTGCGTCAGCAGTTCGCTGGGGCGACAAATTGGCCCGGCCAACAAGGTGGGGAAAAATGACAGATGCAATAAACCGTCGGCATAACTGGCGGCCGACCGCTCCCCGCGCCCAACACTAATCAGGTACGCAATGCCTTGGAAGGTGTAAAACGAAATGCCGACCGGCAGGATAAATTCCAATACTGGCAAACTGGCGCCGTTAAACAGCGGGGCCAGCCAAAACAACAAGTCTTCTCGAAAGAAGTTGTAGTACTTAAACAACCCTAAGTTGGCCACCGCCAACACAATCCCCGCCACCATCGGCGCTTTGCGCGACGGCCCGGCAAAGCGCGCGAGCGTTAATATCACCAGCGAAAAGCCGACTAATTGCAGCGCAAAGGTGACAGAAAACGTGGCGTAAAACGCGTAGCTGGCCAAAAGCAGCAACAGATTTTGGGCTTTATTGCCCGCGACATTGCCAAGCCACCAGTAGATCCATAAAAAGGCGGCGAAGGACAAGCCAAATTCTGGCGATAAATAATGCATAGTACAGTCCGTGTAGCGGAAAACAGTAGGCGTGGGTTCGAGCGAAAAAGCACTGCGGCGATTTGCTATAAGGGCTGGATTTTATCGACTCTTGGGCTCGGACGCTACGTTAATTTTGGGTCAAGACGCTGCAGTTGCCGCGTGCCGTGCCAATAAAAACCGCCAAACACACAACACACCAACGAACTCGTCCACCAAAAGGCCAAGGAATTTTGTTGCACCATCGGGTGGTCAACCAGCACAGGCAACACAAAACCCGCAACCCCACGCAGCAGATACACAGCCGTGATCACCCACAACCCAGGCACCAGCAGCGGCAGCGGCAGCGGCAGCCGCCGAATCAGCCCAGCGCCTGAAAACGCCAACAAGCCCCAGCCACACAAGAACGCGCTGATCAACAAGGTCAGCACGACCGGCATCAGCTCCCCCGCCTCCACTTGGCGGGCAATCCGCTCACCCGCCCCCATCCAACGATACCAATCCGCCCCACCGGCAATACACACCAGATGCATCAAGGCACCAACAAAGCTGCAGCAGCCGGCGATGACGAGTGACGGGTTTGATTTAATGGCTGATGGCATAGCTGGCCTTTTTGGTGGGAGATGGGGTGGCCTGAGTTGAATGGCCTTAGGCATCTCATCATGCGTTTGCTTTGATTAAAACCCCAAGGACTATTCTTCAGGATCGCAACAGGTTAGTTAATATTCCTCGTCACCCCCTGAAGTGACAGTTCATAAGCTGCAGGTAGGCAATAAGCATTGGGTGTCCCGCCTGGCACTCGCTATTCCGGTACAAAGATGCTGTAACCTTTGTAGCGCTGGGTATCCTACGAGGCTTTTTTCTTTATCAACTTTCTTTTTTTGAAGAAGGCCTCGACTTTGAAGTGAATAAAGATATACGCAATCATCAGCCACAGCGAGTATCCAATGACATAGTCGAAAATGTTAGGCTTATAAATCGGCAATGGTGTAGGAAGTAAACCTTGCTGTTGGTACTTGGCGATTAATTCATCCGTCAACGTGTAGTAGAAGCCTTCATTACCTGTTTTTGGTCTAAGCACTGGGCCATGGTCAATAAAATAAAGGCCTGCAATAAAAAATCTGATCGTTGTTCGCTCCGCCAACACAAGCGATTCGCCGCCTTCACCTGTTATTTCTACATCTTGTAGGTAATGGAGGCTATCTCTTTCCCCAAAATACATGTGTGCGCGAGCAGTTGCATCGGTGCAAACGAATCCTAAAAATAAAACAGTAAAAGCTGCAAAAATTTTCACTTTAAATTCCCTTTGTGTCTATCTGCTGTAGTAGCATTGAAATAAATAACCAAGACACATTTTTTATGGATATGCACTGATTTTAATGATGCACGACTTGAAGCGTTTCAACAGATTTTACGATGTCATTTTCCCTACCCGTAGCTCGAAGCACCGTGTTATCTTTCCCGAACCACCCGTTAGAACAAACTCTTCCGAAACCATACAATTTATTGCTACGCCCATCCTTGTCTACTACATAAATATATTCACCTAAAATTTTATTTCTACCACTCCCATCACATTTAAACTCCTCTGTATATGGAACACCACCGTCAATATCGAGCAATATACCACCAAACCCTTTTGATATTCCTATAAATGAAGGAAATAACAAAGCAGCAAACATTAAGTATAATACAATAGCTATTGCGAAGTTTTTCAACGAATCCATTGTAGGAATTCGCTCTTTCCCTCGTATAAAGAAAAATACCCCCAAAAAAAATACAAGAAATATATAGAACAACAATAGCATACCACCCACCCTTTAATATAAAAGATTTAATGATATACGATGAATACAATATCTCAGAACCAAGCGCAGCAAACATCAGCGCAATAGTAATGAGATGACTAAAAAAACAAAGCCTTCTACAAAATATGTAAAACATCGAACACCCACTAATTTATTTTAAGACCGCTTTTTTGGTAAACATGCCTGATTGGACAACCACTGTAATTTTTTGTGAACCAAAATAGAAGGAAATTACAGTGGCTGAATTAGGTGGTTAGCTGGATCTTTGTTTGGCAAAATCAGCATTCCATTTACTCTAATGTTTTTGTCATAATCGTATTTAGTGACAGGCATTTTTATAACATCAGGCCGTGTCTCAAATGGCCATTCTTGGTGAAAAATCAATTTTTTTTCAGGAACCCAAAGGTAACTCCCGTACCAGTTATCGAAGACCTTCGTCAACTTTCTACCTGGTTCTATAATATACACAGGCTTCTCGCCGTCTACATCCCACTTCGCTGCCGCCAAAAACGATATTTTTCCATCAACAAGCTTGGCGTCAAGCATATGAAGATCTGGCTGAATATCAAATTCATTGACTTCAGTTGTTCCAGTCCGCACATCAATATAAATTGTTTTGTACTTCTCTTTTTTTGAAAACACCGGAAAAACAATCAAATTTCCATTTGATAAAAATGCCAATCTATAAAATTGGGATAGACTGCCAAACATATCATCTTTCCAGTCCGAATCAAGCCACGGCCTAATTAATGAAATATCAATACTTCTTATAATTTTCTTTGAATATATATCAAATATGTTCACGCTTAAATGACAGAACGTCGCCATCATCCCGTTGTGGATTGGTTCGCGTAGCGGGTCTGATTGATCGCATGTATTCCAAGATATTTCCCCCTTCCTTATCCACTTATTTTTTTGCAGATCCAGCCCGTAAATACCAGCGAGCCGAACGAGGCCAACTTTTTCCTCTTGCATACTATCGATCGAGATTTTGTCTTCAAAACTTACACTTAGAAAAATGACTGACTTTGCGGCGACAACCTCTTCCAATTGATAGTTTAATCTGGATTTTTTCTTCTCCAGAACAAAATGTAATTTATCGTTATAAAAATACCAATCGCCACTATCAGATATACTATTTTCGTAGTCAGTACCACCTGAACATGAAAATAAACTCAGCAGTGTAAAAATGCAGAGAAACAAAGTAGAAAACTTCATTTATAATATTTCCTCCTCGCTAATCGGAACATTTAAAGAATTCAGATTGAACATCTAGCATTTAATTCGCCACAGTATCTAGAAAAACCCTGCATAGACATACACCGCGATTATTGCGTGGACCCCACTGCACCAACATTAACATCTAAGAAACACGAATAAAACCCTCGTCCTGCACAGACCTAGAGCTGCAATACCTCAACGCAGAACTAGGCCCGACAAGCCATGTAGCGCACCGGTGCATGTCTTGGGATTTCGATCTGAACAGTTTATCGCCGGCAGGGACACCGCCATTCGCAAGCGCGTGAATCTAGCTATCGGCTCGAGGTAATCATGCCCCCAGAGGCGCGTGGCGCCTCGTGGCGGTGGGGTTAGATGTGGGCTTTGGCGGAGTCGCGGGTGACTAAATCGGGGTTGAAGACGTTGTCGACGTGGGTGGCTTCGTCTTGGTAGACGTGGCGCAGTACCCAGAGGGCGGCCATTTTACCCATTTCGTGGATGGGGTTGTTGACGGTGGTCAGTTTTGGCGAGATGTATTTGGCAAACGGCACGTTGTCGTAGCCGACAAACGACAAATCGTCGGGGATGCGCATGCCTTTGGCCAGGCAGACGGAAATGGCGCCTGAGGCCATTTGGTCGTTGGCGCAGACCACGGCGCTAAACGGCAAGCCGGTGCCAAATAGCGCCAACATGCCAATTTCACCGCTGGCTTCTTTGTAGTCACCTTCGACACACAAACGAGCGTCAAATGTTACGCCAGCTTCGGCCAGCGCGCGGCGGTGGCCTTCGAGGCGCTCGGCGGCGTCGTGTTTGTATCGTGGGCCTGAAATATACGCGATGTCGCGATGGCCTAAGTCCAACAAATGCCGCGTGGCCAAATAGCCACCAACTTCGTTGTTTAAATAGATGCAGCAGTGTTCGATGTCTTTGATGTAGCGGTTGATCAGCACAATCGGCATTGAGCCTTGCGACAACTTCACCAGATAGTCGTCGCTGACGGCTTCCACGTCGAGGATCAAGGCGTCACAGCCGCGGCTAATCAAAAACTCCACGCTTTCTTGCTCCATCGCCGCGTCACTGTGGCCGACCGCGATGATCACGTGTTTGTTGTGCGCCCGCAGCGCCGCTTCAATTTCCACCATCATAGGGCCGTAATACGGACCATCTAATTGCGACACCAACACGCCCACGCTATTGGACACATTGGACGCCAGCGACTGCGCAATCGTATTGGGCCGGTAATCCAGCTCGGCCATCGCCGCCAACACTTTTTGTTTGGTCTTTTCGCTGACATTGCTGTTTTTATTGATGACCCGCGACACAGTGGCCAGCGAAACGCCGGCGCGCTGTGACACGTCATAGATGGTTGCCATAACGCCTGAACTCGTGCAAAAAAAAGCTAATAAAAAACCATACTATCAGCTTTTTCAGACAGTTGCTGCACTGCTGTGGTGCACAGTTGTCGAAGCGCTGTCAGCTGGAGCTTGGGCTTTTAACTCGGCTTGGATGGCCGCCACCTTGTCGTTGGTTAATTGATAGCGACTGATCACCAGCGCCACCATCACCGAACCGACCGCTGGGTAGATACAAAACGACAATAAAATGCCTTGTTGTGTTTCAAGCGACTGCGTCTGATCCGCTTGATAGCCGTAATACGCCAACAACCAACCAGCCGCCGCACCGCCTAAGGCCAAGCCCATTTTGATAAAGAAAATAATCGACGAATACACCATGCCGGTGCTGCGAATGCCGGTTTTCCATTGGCCGTAATCCACCACATCGGCCATCTTGGCCCACAGCAGCGGCGTGGCGGCATTAAAGAAGAAGTTCCACAACATAAACAGCACATAGGCCGCCACGAGCTGATCGCCAGCGACAAAATAAGTCAGCACACACATCAAGGCTGCCAGCAACTGCAGGCCAATATACGCACGAACTTTTTCGACTTTATGCGCTAATGGCTGGGCCAACATACAACCCAAAATGCTGCCGACCACACCAAAGGTGATAAAGGAGGTAATGCTATCTGGTTGATTTAAATAATATTTGACGTAATAAATCGCCAGCGTGTTTTTCAAAACCGAGCCGGTTAATAAGAAGATGGCCGCCAGCGCTAAAATGCGCCATTGATCGTTACGCCACAGCGCTTTGAGGTCATCGATAAAGCCGCTGGATTGTTCTGGCGGCGGGGCGATGCGCTCTTTGGTGTGAGCAAAACACCACAAAAACATCGCAACGCCTGCCACACTCATCGCGGCAATCGTCAATTGATAGCCTTTGGCTTTGTCACCTTGGCCAAAAAACTCCACCAACGGCAGGGTCAAGGCTGACACCATCAAGCCACCTAACATGGCAAACACAAAGCGGTAGGATTGCACCGACACCCGCTCTTTGGCATCGGCGGTTAACACGCCGCCCAACGCGCAATACGGAATGTTGATGGCGGTGTAGACCATCATCAACAAGGTGTAAGTGATAAAGGCGTACCATTCTTTGCCACTTTGATCAAAATCCGGGGTGGTAAAGGCGGCCACCGACATCAAGCCAAACGGCAAGGCGAACCACAGCAGATAAGGCCGGAACTTGCCGTATTTGGTGTTGGTTCGGTCGGCAATGGCGCCCATGATCGGATCTGTGATGGCGTCAATCACCCGCACCGCTAAAAACATGGTGCCGACAAAGGCGGGCGAAATGCCATAAATGTCGGTGTAAAAGAAGGTTAAAAACAGCATCACGGTTTGAAATACAATGTTGCTGGCTGTATCGCCAAGACCGTACGCGATCTTCTCGCTGGCACTGACCCGCATACTCACTCCCCTGTCTGGCGTTGCCGCCATGCTTATGTTGTTGTAATTAGTTTTTGTAAATAGTTGATGTTGTTGATTTTTATTGTTTGTCTAAATCAAAGCGCTGGCAAGGGATCTTTATCCATGACCAGCGGCTTTTGTGACGGCGGCGCAGCGCATAGGTGACGCCGCTGAATTTAAGTTAGTTCGCCGCGCTGCTTGCGCTGCACCGAAGCTAATTAGCCCCGGCGTTGCTGTTGCAGCGCCTGAAAGGCCAACGCACTGAATTTTTTGATACGTTGTTGCGATTGGTAATCGACATAGACAATACCAAAGCGCTTTAAGTAGCCTTCCGCCCATTCGAAGTTGTCCATCAAACTCCAAGCAAAATAACCGTGCACGACTACGCCTTGCGCCATCGCCGCTTGCAGCGCGTCTAAATGTGCTTGGTAATAGGCGACACGATCGGTGTCAGCCACTTGCGGCTGGCCTCTCGCATCGAGGGTGACCTTATCTGCCATCGCCGCGCCGTTTTCAGTAATGTAGATGGGTGGCAATGGGTAACGCGTGTGCAAATCGACCAACAAGGCGCGAAACGCGTCCGGGTAAATTTCCCAGCCGATATCGGTTTTGGGTGCATTGCTTTGGTCAACCACCGCAAAGCCGCTTGGATCAGCGCGGTACACAGTGCGGGTGTAGAAATTGACCCCAAGGTAATCAATTGGTTGGCTGATGATGGCAAAGTCGCCTTCTTCAATCACCGGCATCGCGTCGGCCGGCAAATAGTCACCGACCTCTGGGTAGCGGCGGTTAAACAGCGGCTCTATGTACCACAAGTTAAAGTAGTTATTGGCAATGTCGGCGGCGCGCACATCGGCGGCGTCTGCGCTTGCTGGGTAGGCTGGCGTGAAATTCAGCACTATGCCGTGTTTTGCGGCCGGCACGTTGGCGCGCATCAAGGGCAGCGCCAGACCATGCGCTAACAGGATATGGTGCGCCGCTTGCCTTCCCATCGCTTGGCTCTTTTTGCCGGGCGCATGAATGCCAATTTCGTAGCCTAAATAAGAGCTACAAAACGGCTCGTTGAAGGTAGCGTACGCATCGACGCGGTTGCCCAGCGCTTTGGTGATCAGGTCCGCATAACGGGCAAATTCATAAGCGGTTTGCCGGTTCACCCAGCCGCCTTGGTCTTCCAGCCACTGCGGCAAGTCCCAATGGTACAAGGTGACAAAAGTTTGGATACCGCGGGCTTTTAACGTGTCTAGCAACTCGATATAAAACTGCACGCCTTGCGCATCCAGCTCGCCAGACGGCAACATCACGCGCGGCCACGAGATCGACAGCCGGTACGCATCGACCTTTAACTCGGCAAGCAATTGCACGTCGTCTTGCCAGCGCTGTAGATGGTCGCAGGCTACATCGCCGTTGCTGCCATCGCGAATAGCGCCGGGCGTGGCACAAAAAGTATCCCAAATACAGGCGCGACGCGATGCTCGGCCTCCTTCGATTTGGAATGACGCCGTCGCAGCCCCAAAAATAAAGCTGGGCTTGAGCAGTGGCGAATCGCTGGCAAAGTTAAATTTCATGGTCTTTCCTGTCTCCAACAACCACGTGTTCGTGGCTTTTTGTTCTGGCAGCTGTGCTGCTTTATTCGCTTGCCATCAACGGCTGAACTGCCGCGGCGTGGCCGGTGCAGTTCCAAGGATCGGTCACCCTTGGCCAAGATCCGCGGCGGGCTTGTCTGCGTGGTGGCCATCTGGCCGCGACGACGCCGCAAATACTGGGCAAACTATTAATGTAAGCGCTTTCAATATAACATAAAAAAACAGCGGCGCTAGTGTCTATGCACTGTCCGCGTGCCATTCGAAAAATAAATTTGCCGTCAGGCGGCCAAGTGCCGGTTCGGCTTGAATATCCTGCGCCAACACTTCGGCGGCATGTAATAACGCGCCTGGGTACACCAGCAAGCGGTTTTGCTGGTACTGCACTTTTTGCAGCACTTGATACTGCGCACCAGGCTGTAGCTGCATACTCGCGCTTGGGTAACCGTCCGGCACGCCGTGGCGGGTTAAAAAGTCTTGGCAGGCGGCCAAATAACGCGGCTCCGTTGTTTCGGTTAATCGCTCTAAGCCGGTCGGCAAATGCTGATAAAACGCCGTGCCGCCGTGCACGCCTGGCGCCAGATAATGCACCAGCGCTAATTTGTGCACGGACACCGAATCGACGTGCGGCAAGCGCTGCAACAGATCTAACGCGGCAGGATCTGTGGTGATCAACGAATACACAGCTTGTTGCAGCTCTAACTTTAGCGGTGCTGGCGCATTTGACTGTGCAGCTGAGCCGGCATGCCCCAGTGCAAACACCAACTGACTGACCAGCGGCACCAGCGCCTGCAACAGCGGTTGGTAATAGCTAGCTGGCAGCGCCGCCCGAATCCCCGGATACCAAGCATCAGCGCGGCGAAAGGCTTGGCTAGATGCATGGGCGCACCAGGCGCCGATGTCGATCACGGCGTCATCAATCACCAACAGCGGCGTGCGGCTTTTACCAATATGGAAAAACCGCACCCGCGCCTGCGGGTTTAGTTGCAGCTGCGGCGCTGGGGGTTGTTCCAGCTGCGGCGTTTGGCTTGCCTGCCGGCTTTCCCGCTGGCTTGCTGGCGTGCTTGGCACTTGCTCGTGTAGCACCACTTAGCCCGCCGACATACTGGATTTAATCATCGGCATGGCTTTCAGCACATCTGAACCACTGACAGCGCTTGGCGGCTCTTTGTCCACTTTGGTGGCGGCGTAATGGCGTAAAAAGTCGGTGTGCGCCGGCCAGTTTTGCACATGGCGTAACACGCCTTGGCGGATGTTTTGTAAAAAGCTCGCCAGCTCGTCAGGCGACATCTGATCGACGATCGGGTGATACCGCTTTGGCGTGATGCCCTGCCCTAACATCACTTGGATCCACGAACTTTCGCCAAACAGCTCTTGCGCGAACTTGTACACCTTGCCACTTTCGCCAAACATCTCAATACGATGGCTCAGTGATTCAGGCACCTCCATCGCGGCGCAGTGGCGCCAAAACGGCGTGTCACGACGTTCAGTTACCTTGTAGTGCAAGATGATAAAGTCGCGAATATTATGCATTTCAATCATGGTCTGGTGATTGAACTCGTCGATGTCGGCGTTGACCAAATCAGGCCCAGACGGCATCAACTGCAACAGCCGAATAATACTGCGCTGAATTAAATGGATACTGGTCGATTCGAGCGGCTCTAAGAAACCACTGGATAAGCCAATCGCCACGCAGTTTTTGTTCCAATGTTTGCGCCTTGTGCCGGTGCGGAATTTAATCACTCGTGGCTCGTTAATGAGCTCACCGCTGATGTTGGCTTTAAGCAGTTCAATCGCGTCGGCGTCAGATAAAAATTTGCTAGAAAACACCAAGCCGTTACCGACGCGAGTTTGCAGCGGAATTCGCCACTGCCAGCCGGCGCCATGGGCAATTGAGCGGGTGTAAGGCACCAGCGCTTGGGTTTGGGTGGTTTGCACGGCGATGGCGCTGTCGCACGGCAGATAATGAGTCCAATCGTCAAACCCGGTCAGCAGCGTTTGTTCAATCAGTAGCGCTTTAAAGCCGGTGCAATCGATAAACAAATCGCCTTCGAGCAGCATGCCGTTATCCAGCTGCAAGGCTTTGATATAACCCGCTTTGTCGCCAGCTTGTTCATCCCATTGCTGCACCTGCGTGATCATACCTTCTAGGCGCTTGACGCCGTGTTGCTCGGCAAAGCTGCGCAAGAATTTGGCGTACAAGGTGGCGTCCAAATGATAGGCATGGTTTTGATCTTGATTCGGCAGTACGGCAAAACGCCCGGCGCGCGCCGCTAAATGCTCGGGGCAATAATCGCCGATGTCGCTCGCCAGCCCTTGCTGCATGCCTTTGAGCCAAAAATGCTGAAAACCACAGGCCCAGCAGTCTTTGCCCAAAAAGCCAAACGAGTGCAAATAGTCTTTGCCAACATCGCGCCAGTTTTCAAACATGATGCCGAGTTTGAAGGTGGCGTTGGTGGCGGCCATCACGTCGGTTTCTTGCAGGCCGAGTAACCGGTGGTACAAATGCAAGGTAGGAATGGTGGCTTCGCCAACCCCAACGGTGCCAATCAGATCTGATTCAATCAGCGTGATATCGAGGTTTTTACCTAAAAGTTTGCCAAGGGCGGCGGCTGTCATCCAGCCGGCGGTACCGCCCCCAGCAATAACGACTTTGAGTTTGTTCATCGTTTTTTTCCTTCTCTCAAAGTGGTCGTGATTGGCGCTGCCAATCGACCAAATTCTGTCACGCCAACCTAGCGCTGCAACTTGGCGGTTAAGTCCGCCCGCAGCGCCCGCGCCAACGGCTCAGGCAGTGGTAATTCCAACAAGCCCTTGGCACTGTCGGGCAACAAGGCGCCGGCCTGCTCTGGCTCGTCAAACACGTAATAATCAAACAAGGCTTTAAACGCCTCGCGCTGCGCTTTGGGCAAACTGCGAATGGACAACACCGCATGCATCAAGGCATTGGTTGGCCGCCCCAAATAAGCGGGCGTGTCGCGCCACCAATGCGTCAGCAGCAAATTCAAATCATCCAGCGCATCCACTTGATGCCACCACATCGACGGTAAAAACAACGCATCGCCTTGCGCCAAATCGGCTTTGACCGCTGCGCGCATCGCTAAGGCAAAGCGCGGAAACTTGGCTAAATCTGGCGCGGCAAAATCAACCAAACTGACATCTTGGCCACCCGGTGCATACTGAAACGGCCCTGGGTACAGGTTGGCCACTTGCTCAGGCGGCAACAAGGTAAAACGCCGCCGACCGTATAAGTTACAGGCCAAGTTGGCCGGGAAATCCTGATGCGCAGCGATGCGGCTTTGTTGGCCTAACCACAAGCTGGTCAGTGGTTTTAACGCCGCTAAGCCCAGATCTAATTCATCGACTAACGCCGGAAAATAATGGCCAATTTCGGTTGAGCCCATATACCAGCGCCCGCCGTCGGCCTGTAGCGTCAACAATCGTTTGGCTAAATCGGCAAAGCCGATGCGGCCGCTTTGAAAGTTAAACGCTTGAAAATCTTCGCGATAAAACACGCGGCCTTGCGTTTCGCTGCTTAAAAAACTGGCGTTGACCAACTGACCGCTACTGGCGCCGGTTAAATGCGCCAACAGACTTTCAGCGCTTTGGTGCTGCGCCAGCGGCAGATGCGCGGCAAAGCCTTTGAGCAGTAACGGCGTGTCGCGCTCACGTAACTGCGGCTCGAGCGCCGCCCATGACATGCCGTGCGCATCCAGCGCCTCCACATCAGGCAAAAAACTTTGCCAGTGGTGTTGTTCAGTACCTTGTTGCGTGTCGGTCATGCGTTGCTGCTCTTTGGTTGCCACCGCGTGCGATGGCACACGGGCCTGTTATTCAGCGTTTTTTAAATCCAATAAATTGCGCACGCGCGACTGCGACGCCAGCATCAGATAGATGGCTTGCAAATAGCCTTGCTGGTGCAGCTCCGAGAGTGCCTCGGCGCCTAATTGCGCCAGCGGTTCTTCGGCGATGGTGTAAAACCCTACCAGCTGATGCGCGGCGCCGTTTTTCAGTTTGATATCAAGAGTCACGCTTTCCAGCAGACCAAACCGCTCCAGTGCACTGATAAAGCGTTGGTTGTCTTCCATGCCCAGGTGCAAGGTTTCCAGCATGCCCGCCATGTCGGTTAAAAACGGCGATTGACCGCCCATCGGTAAAAACAGCGCTTCGCCATCGTCTTGGCTAACTCGCGGCGAGGCCAAATCGATATGAATAACCCGCACCCATTGCTCGATGCCGTCATCGACCACACGTTGCAAGCCAATTAAAAAGGGTTGGCGACGCACCGACAGCGGGTGATACACCTCGTGCCAGCGATTGTGGCGCAAAAACAAGTTTTCGCCGTGGCTAAAGCCAAACATCGCCACCGGCAGCAGCTGGCCGCTTTGCAAATCTTTGTGGATGAAGAGCGGGAAAAACGCCGCGGCGCTGCGAAACTCCAGCGGAAACGTCGGCGCGAACCACAGGTTATCGCCAAGTTCAGCGCTGCGGTCGGTTTTTACTTTTAACGTCGCATGCTCGACGGAATTTAATAACACGTGCTGGGTCATACCTTGCTCCTTAAGGCCGCGATGCGGTGGGTTCTTGTTGTTGTGCTGTCACATCACTGCGTTGGCTAATTCGTTTTGTTGATTCGTTTTGCTGTTCATGCGTTTTTTGCGTCATTCTGCTGGCTGTATTTGCCAGCGCCTACCTAGCCCTCAGAGCCGACTCAAGCCTTGCGCCGCAATTTGCGTCACTAAACTGGCGTTGTCCGGCAACAGCTGCGACAGTTGCTGCACGTCGTGGCGCAGCTGTGCTTGCAGTTGTTGGCTGCGCAGCCATTCGTGGCTTTTTAGGGGCCGAAGCCAACGCGGCTCAAACCCCATACCATAAAGTACATAACTGTAACTCGCTGCCGGGAATAATTGCTCGGCATCCGGGAAATCACTGACATCCGGCACTTGGTATTGCCATAAATCCAGCAACTTTGCCAGCGACGCTGGCACCATGGCGCGTTGCATCTGCCAATACGGCTCGTCGCGCTGGCTCAGCACATAATGCAATTTCAAAAAGTCGATAATGCTGGCCCAGTGTTTGACAAATTGCTGGTTGATCCGATCCGCCACCCTGCTTCGGGCATTGGCATGCAGTGGCAAGGCTTTGGCGATGGTTTTGGCGCTCCACTCCACCAGCGCCAAGGCCGACGCTTCCAGCGGTTCGATAAACCCAGCCGCCATGCCGATCGCCATGCAGTTACCAACCATACAACGTTGATAATGGCCTGGGTTTATCTGTAATTTTTTCACCATCAAGCCATCGAGCAAGGCGTGTTTTTGCTGCGCGCTGGCGCTGGCAAATTGGTGATTGCAAGCGCTTAAGCGGCGCTCGGCATACGCCAGAACATTGGCATAGGCTTGCTCGTCGGATAAAAACTCACTGGCGTAGACATGGCCAATGCCGCAGCGATTGGGCAAGCTGATATCCCAAATCCAGCCGGCCTGTTGCGCCGTGGCCACTGTATTACTAAAGATAGCGCTGGCCGGCGCATCACAAGCGCCACCCAGGTCATACGGCAATTGCAGCGCGAGCGCGCGGTCGTTGCCTAACATGGCTTTGCAGCTGATAAAAGGTTCGGCCAAGGCGCCGCCAAGCAACAACGACTGAGTGCCAGAACAATCGATATAAAAATCCGCCTGCAGCAAGCCATGTTGGCTGGTGGTAACGCCTGCGATCTGACCTTGGCTTACCTGCACCTGCGTCACGGTATCGGCGATATGCTCAACACCTAATACCTGTGTGGCGTGGCGCTGCAGCAAGGCGGCGAACTTACCGGCATTTAAGTGATAGCCGTAGTTCTGCATAAACTGATAGTCCGGCGTGCCGATGGTTTTTGGCGCTTTGCCGGCCAGACTTAACCGGCCTTGTGGCGTCATCGCCGCCGCATAACTGCCGCGCTCAGCCACTGGGCTATGTAAAAAACTCAAGGCCAATGCCGTGTCGGGGTAACCAGCCGGCACAGTAAATGGATGCAAGTACGCCTCGTCAGCGGACGCTGCGGCTTGCGGCGCGTGCAGCCAATGCACAAACTTGGAACCTTGTTTGGGCGAGACGTCGCAGGCGCGGAAAAATTCGGTTTCGCTAATGCCAATTTTTTGCAGCGTTTGCCGCATCGACGGCCAACTGCCCTCGCCAACGCCAATGGTGGGAATGTCAGGCGATTCAATCAGTTGGATTTTGACGCTGGCCGCGATGCCCGCCTGCGCTTTGTGCTCAGCCGCAATCACACACGCCGTCAGCCACCCTGCGGTGCCGCCGCCGACTATGATCAGTTGTTGTGGCTGTTGCATCTTCATTCGCGTCCATCGGTCGTGGCTGGTGGACCGCCGCGAGTTTGGGCTCGCTTGTGGTGCCACACTAAGTCTGTTTTGTCTGCAAAACTGTTGAACTTTCAACGAATTGCTTAGTTTCGAGCATGCAGTATTTTCTAAAGCATCACAAGATGAAGCCAAGGCCCCAGAAAATAATACACGCCAAAGGGCAAGTGAAGGGCAAGCGTGTGGTGACTTGGGTACTTACAGGTACCGGGAGAAGGGCTGTTTGGACTTTGGGTGCACCACACACCAGCATTTTGTAAGTTGGCAAGGCATCCCGCCTTGCCAACCACTGTCGACTTGCAGCTTCTTAGAAGCTGTAACGCGCACCCACTGTGTAACGTGGACCGGTTTCGACCAGGCTTAACACCTGCTCTTTGGCACGGCCGTGGACACGGTTGTACTCGTCGGTTAAGTTCAGCGCATCAACGTACAAGGTCAAACCTTCGACCATCGGCAAGTCATAGCTAATGGACGCGTCGATTTGTGAATAAGCTTCGGTGTATTTCGGGTTGGCACCTGTGTCTTGACCACGCGAGTTCAAGAACTCATCACGCCAGTTCCACGCGATACGGGCTGACAAACCGTCTTTTTCATAGAAGAACACGGCGTTGGCAGTATCCGACAGACCGACCAAGGCTGGTTGGTCTTGCAACAAGAAGTTGTTGTATTGCAAGTCGGTGTTGACGATGGTGTAGTTCAAGATACCGCCGAAGCCGGTATCGGCGAAGCTATGCTGGATGGCAAATTCCCAACCATCTAACACGCGACCTTCGGTGTCGTTTGACGGCGTGTTGATCTTAAAGATCATCACGTTATCTTCACCAGACACACCGCTGATCACGCGACCTGGCACGTTCACACCGGTAGCATTTGGATAGTTAGCGAAGATCCAGTTACGGATAGCGCCCGCATCTGCACCCACGGCTGCCAGTGCTTCACGGTATTTTTTACCGTCGGCTGGGTTGGCCAGGTTGTAGATGGTGGACTCGACCACTGTGTTGGCGATCCAGTTTTTGACGTCTTTGCGGAAGTAACCGACCGACACATAACTGGCTTCGTCGTAGTACCATTCGGTCGACAAATCGAAGTTATCCGATTCCAGTGGCAACAGGTTCGGGTTTCCTGAAGAACCACCACCACCGGAACGGTTAGCGAGTGTGCCCACCACAGTACCGCCTTGGATCGACACATAGTCTGGGCGACCGATGGTTTTGCTATACGCAGCGCGCAGCATCACGTCGTCCGTCAACTCGATGTTGAAGTTGGCGTTTGGCAGCAGGTAGTTGTAGCTACCTTCTTTGGTTTGGAACTCACGGCTGCCGCTTGGCACTAATGCGATTTCAGTGTCAGCGATCCAGTCAGCGCGGTTGTATGCAGTCACTGCAGATGTAGAAGTAACATCGGTCGTCTCATAACGCAGACCAAAATGCACGCCGTAATCACGACCAGCTAAATCCGACTTGAAGTTATATTGCAGATAAGCCGCTTTGGACTCTTCTTTGGTATAACGGTCGGTGTCGCTGGCGTAGTCAGTTGACGGACAGAAGTTGTTACCGCAATCACCGGTGCCACCGCCTGTGGCATACAGCTCTTTTGAACGAGCGAGCACTTTGCCGAAGTCCCACATAAAGATGGTGTTCAGTGGGTCAAAGGTTTTACCAGTCACTGACGAGAAATTACCGCCTTTGGCGCTGAACTTGTCGCGAATAGTGTCTTTCGGGAACCAGGCTGGATCTAAATCACCCGCTTGGCCCACACCACCCCAGTCGTTACGTTGCACGTTGACCGATTGCGAATGGTTTTCGACGTTGGTTAATGACAAACCAAAGTCGATGCTGCTGGCGTCATTCAGCGAATATTTACCGCGTACTTGGTACTGGTCGATATCGCTGCGGTTGACATAGTTACCAAACACCGAGCCCGTCACGCGCATATCTTGTGGCGTAATAGCGTTACCGCCACCGACTGCTAATACCGGCAAGTCGCCAGAGAAATCCGTGGCCGCCGAAGTACGCACAAAACCTGCGGTACTTAAGGTGTTGCTGGAACCGTAGATGCTGTTTGGTTTGATTTTCGCGCTGGAATTGTGCGCGTCAAAGTCCAGTTTCAGGTCGTCGTTGACTTCCCAAGACAGGTTCAAACCTAACGAGCCACTTTCGTTACGCACGCCATAGTCACCAGCTGCCATCGACAAGTCTTGTTTGCTACCGTAAGTCTCGGAGTACACCAGTGGTGATGACACTGGGCCGTCGGTCCAGACGTTTTCTGATGGTGCGAAGGTAAACCATGCCGACACGTCATTGTATTGGGTGTCGATATCGTTACGCATGTAGGTGTAGTCCAGCGTTGCCGTAACGTCTTCCGTCGGCGCGTATTGCAGCACTAACTGACCGTTGGTGCGTTTACGTTGCTGTTCTTCGAATTTGTAGATGGTGGTTTGTGGTACTGAATAGATATCTGATGCGCCTGGACGGTTCACTTGACCCGTTTGAGGTACACCACCCCACTCAGCCGTGCCGGCACCCCAGTTGTCATCGACTGTGCCTTTAAAGCTACGCCAGCCAGTACCGACGTTGGCTTGTTGGTTGCCGCTTTCCCGCTCTTGGTAAGAGCCAGACACCAACACACCGAATTTGCCATCGGCGTAGACGTTGGAGTACAAACCGGCCAACTCAGGCGTCATGTCGCCTTTTTCGGTTGACGTATCTTCCACCATCGCGACATTCAGCAGAGCTTTTTCGCTACCGGCTTGGAATGGACGCAAGGTTTGCACGTTGATAGTTGAACCGATACCACCGGTTGGCAACGTAGCGTCTGAGGTTTTCGCCACTTCGACACCACGGATCGAGTCCGAGGAAATGTTGGCGAAGTCAAACGAACGCGAGCCTGTCGTGACAGGCATTTGGCGACCGTTTAATGTCACTAAGTTAAAGTCAGGACCAAAACCACGGACTGACACTTTCGACCCTTCACCGTTGGAACGGTCAATCGATACACCGGTGATCCGTTGCAGCGATTCCGCTAAGTTGGTGTCAGGAAATTTACCGATATCTTCGGCGGAAATGGCGTCTACAACCCCATCAGCGCTGCGCTTGACGTCCAGTGATTTAATCAGCGATCCGCGGATCCCCTTTACTTGGATAACTTCGACTTGCTCTTCTTTTTTCGGGCTTGCCGCAGCAGCGTCATCCGCCGCCCACGCTGGCATAGCAACACCCACGCCTAGCGCCAGCGACATGCTGGTGGCCAGTTGGGTTTTTCGTAATGTTATTGCTTTCATTTGGTTTCCCTGTCGACTGTCTTCATGGTAGCAAAGCCGAAAATGCCTGTGAGAGCACGGCTGCCACTTGCTGTTGCGCTTGTTTGTTTTGGTTGTACCGCCTGACCGCCATTTGTAAGCGCTTTCAGAACATTAGTTGATTTTTTTTAACGCGTCAATACAAAAAATCTAAAGCAATATAAGTCTATGTTTTAATTAAATTTAATGGATGTAACCGCTTACTTTTCAAGCATTGCAAGCAGGTAAAAGGCGACAAAACGCACAGCTCCGACCTGTGCCGAAATTTCCAAAAATTTCATCGATTCTGCTTGCCAAAGCAAGTTCGAAGCGTCTAATGTAAGCGCTTACAGAAGGTTTTGCGCAGCGGTTGCGTTGAGTCTGTGCGGCATCATTGCTTGTGCTATGGCGCGAACACAGGTGGTCAACGCACAGCGCCTGCGTGTTACTGACTTGAGTTGCCGAAATGTAGGCTTAGGCAAAGCAGAGGGTACTCGCGCCAGAGCGGATCAGCTAAACCGTGCCAAGGCCTGTCTGTAACACCCAAAACATAACAACGCAGCGCTGGTTTTTGGCAAAACTCGCGACTGCGGCTTGCCTTCGGCGAGCAGCATAAACCTGACAGGGAAACACTTTCATGCAACATTCTCGCATTCAATGGCTCGCGCTGTGCGTGAGCAGCGCTCTTGCTACAGGTGCCTTGCTGGCTGCCGGTGGCGCCGTTGCGGCCGCCACTCCGACTGCAGGCAGCGGCAATTTAGCTTTGTGGCCGGCGCAAGCCCCCGCCGTGGCACCTGACGCCGCCCTCGAAGCTCGCATTAGCAAAATCATGGCCGGCATGACGCTGAAACAAAAAATTGCCCAGATGATCCAACCGGAAATTCGCGACATCACAGTCGAAGACATGCGCGAATACGGCTTTGGTTCTTATTTAAATGGCGGCGGCTCCTTCCCTGACAGTAACAAACATGCCAAAGCGGCGGATTGGATCAAACTGGCCGAAGCCATGTATCAAGCATCGATTGATGCCAGTAAAGACGGCTCAACCATTCCGACTATGTGGGGCACCGACGCGGTGCACGGCCATAACAACGTGATTGGCGCTACGTTATTCCCACACAACATTGGCCTTGGCGCGATGCGAAACCCCGCGCTGATGGAGCAAGTTGCTGCAGCCACCGCCGCGGAAGTCAAAGTCACTGGCATCGACTGGGTGTTTGCACCGACCGTCGCCGTTGCGCGCGATGACCGCTGGGGCCGCAGCTACGAGAGCTACTCGGAAGATCCCAGCGTGGTCAAAGCCTATTCAGGCGCCATTGTGCGCGGGCTGCAAGGCGCGCCAGGCAAAGCCGGCTGGCTGGGTGAAGATAAAGTCATCGCCAGCGTCAAACACTTTTTAGGCGATGGCGGTACCGAACAAGGCATCGACCAGGGCAACAACACCGCCAGCGAAGCCGACTTGGTGAAGTACCATGCCCAAGGCTATTACAGTGGCCTCGCGTCCGGTGCACAAACCGTGATGGCGTCTTTTAACAGCTGGCATGGCGTGAAAAACCATGGCAACCAGTATTTATTAACCGACGTGCTGAAAGGCCGCATGAGTTTTGACGGCTTAGTGGTCGGCGACTGGAACGGCCATGGCCAAATTCCGGGGTGCAGCAACGACAATTGCGTCAAAGCCGCACAAGCGGGCCTGGATGTATACATGGTGCCAACAGCAGCGTGGAAAGGCTTATACAACAACTTGTTAGCGCAAGCCCAGTCAGGTGAGCTGGCGATGAGCCGTGTCGATGACGCGGTGCGGCGCATTTTGCGGGTAAAAATTCGCGCCGGCTTACTTGATGGCAACAGCCCAGCCAAACGCGCGCTTTCCGGCAAAATGGAACTGATTGGCAGCGCCAAACATCGCGCCGTCGCGGCGCAAGCGGTGCGTGAATCGCTGGTGCTGCTGAAAAACCACGGCGGTTTGTTGCCACTCTCGCCCAAAGCGCGTATTGGCGTCGCCGGTTCGGGTGCCGACAACATTGGCCAACAAAGCGGCGGCTGGACTATTAGCTGGCAAGGTACTGGCAACACCAACAGTGACTTCCCTGGCGGTAGCTCGATTTACCAAGGCTTAGCAGCGCAAAGCAAAGCCGCTGGCGGCCAGTTGGAATTGGCCGTTGATGGCAAATTTAAGCAAAAACCGGATGTGGCCGTGGTGGTGTTTGGTGAAGAGCCGTACGCCGAAGGCAACGGCGATATCGCCAACCTAGAATTCCAACGCGGCAACAAAGCCGACTTGGCGCTGCTGAAATCGCTCAAAGCGCAGGGCATCAAAGTGGTGTCAGTGTTTTTAACCGGTCGGCCGCTGTGGATTAACCCAGAACTGAACCAATCCGATGCGTTTGTCGTCGCTTGGCTGCCAGGCTCGGAAGGTGCGGCTGTGGCAGATGTGCTGCTGCGTGACGCAAGTGGCAAGGTGCAACACGACTTTAAAGGCACCCTGCCCTTTAGCTGGCCACAAAGCCCGACGCAAACCGTCAACCATGGTGATGGCCAAACGCCGCTGTTGCCACTGGGTTATGGCTTAACTTATAAGTCCGGTGCCAAAGGCTTGCTCGATAAACCACTGTCAGAGCAAAAACCAGCCGATGCCAAGCTAGAGTCGTTGGCCTTGTTTGACCGCGCCGCCAAAGCGCCGTGGGGTTTTGGCTTGTTAGCAGCCAAAGGCCAAGATCTGTCGCAAGGCGTAGATTGGGCCGGTGTCGTCAGCCCGAAACAACGCTTGGGTGCGGTCGAAATTCGCTCCACCGATCGGCGCGTGCAAGAAGATGCGCGCCTGCTGAACTTTGATGGCTCGGCCTGGGCGGCGGTGTTTTTAGGCAGTAACTTCCCGCGTGATTTACGCGCCTACCCAGAAGCCAAAGCCACGCTGACGCTGGATATCAAAGCAATCAGCGGTAGCGGGCCACTGGAACTTGGCCTTGGTTGTGGTGATAACTGCCGCGCCAGTGTCGATATTCGGCCGCTGCTGAAAACCGCAAATCAATGGCAAACCGTGCGCGTGGACTTGGCGTGCTTGAACAAAAACGGCTTTGATTTTGGCCGCGTGCAACAAAGCTTTGTGCTGTCAAGCCAAGCGGCGGCACAAGTGGAAGTGTCCGACATCCGCTTCGAACCAGGCCAAGCGGCGACGGCGGATTTAAAATGCTCGCCATAACGCGGCGCTAAGCATAGCGTGAACAAGGCCAGTGGCTTACACCACTGGCCTTTTTTATGCGCCAACGCCGACCAATCACGAGCCGCGACGACAGCACTGCGCATTGCAACTTGCCGAACATCGAATACAGCATGAACACGCCCGCAGCCGCAGCAAGCCCACTGCCGTGGCAAGCGCCGCCTTAGTCGCCGCGATAGCCTGCCACACAAGTCATGGCTTTTTTGAAGGCGGCTTGCACTTTGCCCTGCAACTTACTATGCCTAAAGCACACGGCCGTTATGCAGACGGGAATGAAGGGGCTCATGCAAGGGATCATTTTTACCGCACTGTCGGACATGGTGATTGAAAAACTGGGCATGGCGGTATGGGATCAACTGCTGGATGATGCCAACCTGCCAAGTCAAGGCGCCTACACCAGCGGCGGGCGCTACGACGATAGTGAATTGCTGGCGCTTGTCGGCTTGCTCAGCGAGCGCAGCGGCATCGCCGCACCCGATTTAGTGCGCAGTTTTGGTGAATACTTATTTGCCAAACTGTACGCGTCACTACCACCAAGCTTGCAGCATTGCAGCGATTTGCGGCAATTTCTGCTGGTCATTGACAACACCATCCACAAAGAAGTGAAACGGGTGTACCCAGATTCCTACCTGCCGAGTTTTTCGTACGATGACAGCGACGCCAACCAACTGACCATGCACTACCGCTCCAAACGTAAACTGTGTTTCGCCGCCGAAGGCTTGATCGCGGGCGCCGCCAAGCAGTTTGGTGAAACCGTGCAGATCAGCCACCCCGTGTGCATGCACCAAGGCGCCGACCACTGCTGTTTGATTGTGCATTTTAAGGCGCAACCCCATGAGTGACGGCCATAACTACGAACGCGCTTGGCAACGCGAGCGCTTGGCTAGACAACACGCCGAGCAATTGTTGGAAGAAAAAACCCGCAGTTTGTACGACAAAGTGCTGGAATTGCAGGCCAGCCAAGCCAACTTGGCCAAAGCACAAGACCAGCTGCTGCAGTCGGAAAAACTCAAAGCAATTGGTCAATTAACAGCGGGCCTTGCCCATGAAATCAACAACCCCTTGAGTTTTTGCCTGCCCAACCTTGAGCAATTAAGCCTACACCAACAAGCCATCGGTTCTGTGGTCACCGCACTGGTTAGTCACTCGCTAGGCGATACCACTACCGCTGCGCCGCAGCAAAGCCAACAACAGACAGCACGACGCCAACACCTCGATTGGCTACTCGAGGACAGCAACGAGCTAATCAACGAGTTGCAACAAGGCATGCAGCGCATTCAGGAAATCATCAAACAACTGTATCACTACAGCATGCTGGGGCAGTCCGCGCCAGCCTTGTGCTCAGTCGCAGAACTATGGGCACAGGTGTGGCAAAAACTCGACCAACGTGCATTGGCTCACGTCACGTTGCAGCAAAGCCTCGGGGATGCGCAACTACAGCTCCACCCAGTGGAGATGGTCACTGCGCTAGCCAATATTGTCGATAATGCGTTAAAAGCTGGGGCTAGTGTGCTGTCGATCCACTGTGATTGCAGCGACACGGCATACGTGCGGATGCAGATCCGTGACAACGGTCATGGCATGTCGCAGCTGACGCTGCGGCAAGTATTTGAGCCGTTTTTTACCACCCGTGATGTCGGAGCTGGTCGCGGCCTTGGTTTAACCGTCAGTTATTCGATCATCCGCCAGCATCATGGCAGCATCGAATTTAGCAGCGACATCGGCGTGGGTACTTGCTGTACCGTGACCTTGCCCAGACGTTTGGTCGAAGACATGTATTAGCTGACAGCTGATCTAGAGAGCCACCATGAACTCGCCACCATCAGTTCGGCTGCGATCGATAATGTGCCACAACCGACCATCACAAACTCCTGCCTGTCGTCCAACAATTGACAGCAGGATTCGGCCAACGACACTTAGTGCGACGCCGGCAGTTTCCAAGCCATGCCACTGACTTCCGCTTGATGCACCCGTTGTGCCCACAGTTTGGCTTTATATGCATCCGGAGCAATGCCAAGCCCTTGTTCGTATAAGGTTTTTAAGGCGCGCTGCGAATCGACATGCCCTTGGTTGGCCGCCAAGATCCACCAGCGTTCGGCCAATGCGCCATCTTTAGGCACGCCCTCGCCCGTCAGATACAAGCGGCCTAAATTGTATTGCGCCGCGTAATGGCCTTGCAGCGCCGCCTTATGAAACCACTGTGCCGCCGTCGCTACATTGGCCGGTACTCCTTCGCCAGCGTAATACATAAAACCTAGGTTTAATTGCGCCACCGGTAACTGCTGCGCGGCAGCCAGCTGATAAAAATGCAACGCTTGGGCTGAGTCTTTTGGTACGCCTGCACCGACGCCATAGCGCCGACCCAATTCATTTTGTGCATGCGCATTGCCTTGGGCGGCGAGCTGTTGCAGCTGCGGCAGACTGACTTCCTTGCCAAGCGGTGCTTGATATAAATTGGCCGCGACGCTGATTTGCGCCGGTGGCGGTGCCAGTGTGGTCGTGGATTGGCAGCCGACGGCGAGCAGTAGCGTCAATGCCAGATAAAGGTGCGAACTTGGTTGCATGATGCAGCGTCCGGTTGGATGATCGATGTTGCCATGGTGGATGATAAACGGCGTAGACGCAACGCAGCGCTGCGGCGTTCGACGCAAAAACTTGACTTAGTACTGGCTAAACCCCGCGGGTTCGAGTGAAACCAGTCACCGAGCGCCTCGGCAACTTGACGACAACTAGACAACAACTTAGCGACAGCAACTTAGCGACAGCAACTTAGCGACAGCAACTTAGCGACAGCCCGCTACCAAGGCTGCACTGCCAAAAACTTGGGCGCAACCTCGTCGGTTAACCAAACGCCATTGGCGGTCAGGTAAAACGTGGCGCCTTGTGCACACATGGCTGTAGTGTCGATACGCAGCAAGACCGGTGAACCGTAGCGCTGCCCTACCGCGAGCGCAGTGCTTGCATCGGCCGTCAAATGCACATGCTGACGCTGCCCTTTTTGCAGTCCTTGCTGCAAGATCGCCGCCAAAAACCGACTCGCCGTGCCGTGAAACAGGCTGGCCGGCGGGGTTTGCGCAGTCAGCTCTAACTCGACGGGCAACGAATGCCCCTGATTGGCGCGGATAAACAAACCGTCAGCACTGATCGCAAAACGCTGCTTGTCGCTTTCAGCCACGATTTGCAGCAGCAGCTCGTGACTCAGTGCAGTTCCGTGCTGCGCCGCGCACCTTAACAACTCATCAATGGCCGCCCAGCCCTGCCCATCCAACTGCAGGCCAATCGATGCCGGTTGATGACGCAGGATATAACTTAAAAATTTACTCAGTGCTGCATGGTTGTGGTTGGACATCCGTGATTCCTTTACTGCTATCTGCAAGCCGCCTTGCACCCGTGCAGGCAAACCCATTGATCTGATTAAGATTTCTATATTAATTCTACTTCAACACTCCACGCAAAGAAACCACATCCACCGCCAAACGCCCAGACTTACCACTTCGCAACCACCACCCCAAACACACATATTTCACAAAAATATGCATTTTTTCTAATCAAATATATTGTATACAATATCCTAATCGTTCTAAGATGCCCGGCCTTTCGGCGAAAAAACCAACAACAACAGGAACATCTATGACTCACACCACACAACTCAAACCGTTGGCGCTCCTTGTCGCGTTTGCTTGCACACCGCTGCTGGCGCAACAACCACCAACGTCGGCGCCACTGCAACAGCAACTGGCCCAACAATTAGTGCCAAAACAGAGCCCAGCGCTGCGAGCGCAAAAAGCGCCGGTCGAACCGATGCCGGCAGCGCTGCTGCAGAAAAAGCTGCAAGAAGATCAGGTGTTTTTAAAACACAGCCAACAGCATTTACGCCAGCAAGACTTAAGCACGGCGCCACAAAGCTATGCACTTGCCGCTGCGCAGCCATGTGATGGAGTGGTCAGCGGCTATGGCAATAAAACCGGCCAAGCGCTGGTCGACCATATCCTCGCCAGTCCCAATGAATGTATTAATGATTTGTTTAGTGGCGATGCCAATGCGATCAACGCCTTTAGCGCCAGCAAGATGACCTTTGTGGCCAATGCCACGGCGAGCCTTGCACGCAGCTACAACGCCAGTGGCAGCGACGTGACCTTAGGTAAATTGTTCTATTTCCTGCGAGCGGGTTATTACGTGCAGTACTACAACCCAACGCAAATCCCGGCGTATCCAAGCACAGTGCGCGATGCCGTGCGCGGCGCACTGGATGCGCTGTTTGCCAACCCAAGCTTTTATACCAACTCAGAACTAAACGGCGCCAACATCCAAGACGCCCTGACTTTGGTGGATAGCGCCGGTGAAAACGCCCGCTATCTGTATGTGGTTAAAGAATGGTTGCAACGCTTTAATTCCAGCTATGCCAGCAGCTTTAACATGCGCGGCGCCGTCAACCAGATCTTCACCATTTTGTTCCGTGGCCATTACGACGATAGTTTTAAAACCGCTACTGCCAATGACAGCACCTTGATCACCCGGCTGGGCCAATTTGCCCGCAGCAGCTGGATGCTCGACACCGACGCGGCCTTTTTACAAGAAAACGCCGCCGCTGAACTCGCGCGCTTTTTGCAATACCCGAACGCACCAGTTCACGCTAGCGTCAAAAGTGAAGTTGGCAGCATTTTGCGCCAATACAGCATGACTGGCACCGGCAGCAAAGTGTGGCTACGCGCCGCCAGCAGCGCCGACTATTATGGCTATTGCAGTGAGTTTCAAATTTGTGGTTTTGCCACGCAACTCGAAGCACAAATTCTGACGCAACAACACAGCTGCAGCAGCTCAATGAAATTCCGCGCCCAGCAGCTGACCAGCAGCGAATTTACGGCTGCATGTAACGCCGTCACGCAACAAGAAAGCTTCTTTCACCAGTTCTTAAAAACCCGCACCACGGCGGTGGCGGACGACTTCAATACCAGCTTAGAAATGGTGGTGTTTAACTCCAGCGATGACTACGGCCAATACGCGGGCCTGTTTTTTGATATCGATACCAACAACGGCGGTATGTATTTAGAAGGCAACCCAGCGGCGAGTGGCAACCAAGCGCGGTTTATCGCTTATGAAGCGGAATGGTTGCGGCCACAATTTGAGGTGTGGAACTTAACCCACGAAATGGTGCATTACTTAGACGGTCGTTACAACCTCAAAGGGGACTTCGCCGCCGCGAAAACCGAAAGCCATAAAACCGTCTGGTGGATAGAAGGCTTAGCCGAATACATCTCCAAGAAAAACCGCAATGACACCGCCATTGCGATGGCGCGCAGCAAGCAATTTACCTTAAGTCAGATCTTTGGCAATACCTACAGCAGCGGCACGGATCGTGTCTATCGTTGGGGTTATTTGGCGGTGCGGTTTATGTTTGAAACCCAACCGGCCACCGTCACGCGACTGCTCAAAGAATTACGCGCCGGCAACTACGACGCCTACTTGGCTATCATCAACGGCCTTGGCACCAGCTTAGATAACCAGTGGCTTGCTTGGTTAAACACAGTGCAAAGCAATGATACCTTGCCACAAAGCGCCATTGATGAAACCGGCGGCACGACGCCAGGCACAGGCGGTTTGCAAAATGGCGTGGCCAAAACTGGCCTGACCGGCGTGAAAAACTTGATGCTGAGCAACTACATCGATGTCCCTGCGGGCCAAAGCAAATTGGTGGTCAGCCAAGCCGGCGGCAGTGGTGATGCCGATTTGTATGTTCGATTGGGCCAAGCCCCGACGCTGCAAGCGTACGACTGCCGGCCATATGTCGGCGGCAACAACGAAACCTGCACCATCACGAACCCAGCCGCCGGTCGCTGGTACATTGGCAACTATGGTTATTCAGCGTTTAGTGGCATGTCGCTGACGGCCACCTACAGCGCCAGCAACAGCAGCCAACCTAACGCCTGCGCCACCCAAGCCCCGGTCGATTATGTGCAAGTCGACGCTGGCAAGCAGTATTGTGTGATCGCAGGCAGTAGCGGCAGCTACAGCTATTTCTACTTGTACAACTCAGTCGCAGGGCAAAAGCTGAAACTGGACTTGTACGGCACGGGCAGCGGCAACGCCGATCTGTATTACAGTGCCGGCAGCTGGCCAACCAGCAGCAGTTATCAGCTGCGTTCCACCAGCTCGGGCAACAACGAAAGCATCAGCACAGGCGCACTGGCGGTCGGCTGGCATTACATCGCCGTGCATGCCAACCCAGAGCGCGGACAAACCACGTTAGTCATTAGCAAACAATAACGTCGTCAAACGCAGCAAGGTGTCGCCAGACACCTTGCTATTTAGATGTGCCAACCTTGCACAGCCAATCTTCAACACTACGAAGGGCCAGCACCACAGCATCGCCGGTGTTAACCCGCGCTGGCTGCAGCATCTTGTGGCGCCCGCCACAACACCAGCCCAAGCCACACAAACCAGATGAGTTGCGACACGCCAAACAGCTCAGTCAAACTCTCCACTGGGTAGACGGTCGCCACGCCGCACGCCCCGACTAAGCCACCGGCAACACATAAAGATCTGGGCAACTGGTTATTTTGCCGTGCCCCCAGACTGACCAATAACACCCACAATCCACCGACGATTTCATTGCTGCCACCAAGCCCTGCCACCACATAATTCAGTGTTTTCCACGTCGCTAACGCACTGGTAGGATCGGCCACGGCAGCATCTGTCACCAGCAGCAGCGCAACATTGGCGATCATGCCCGCCGCCAGCACCAATCCAACCCAAATAAAGCCAAATAAGCCGGTTAACTGTCGCTGCAATACAGAGACTGGCTGAACTCGTTGCTGCAAGGTGACCACTAACACCGCCAACACTAAACCAAACACCAGGTAGCCGAACACGTTGGCGAGATACAAAGGCACCTGCAGACTGGTCAAATACGCAATATTCGGCGCAGGATCGGGGCTATTGGGGTACTGCACCAAGGCGCCATAAAACACAAACGCCGCCAAATAAATCGCCGCCGCTGCAAACGCCGCAACAGCGCCAAGTTTGTTGATTGAGGTCATCGCAAAGCTCCAGCCAAGGAAATCTCAACCCTAGCAAATGCCTGCACGAAGCGAACGCTGAAAAATGTAACAAAAGGCTAGCAGTGCCAAACGCACCCGATGCGCTGAGCTGACGCAGCGAGCTCGCCAGACTAACACCAATATATAGCAGCAATATATCGCAGCAATATATCGCACTAGCAAATCGCCAAAACTGGCGAAACTTCGAGCATACAAACACTGCCATATCAATAAAAAGTGATATATGTATCCAAAATGATAATATCCATCGCTACCGATGTTTGCAAAAGCGACGCAGTCAACTGCCGCCTCTGCTGAGCATGGGTATTACGACAGCCCAATTCCGCACATCCTTCTCGGTATTGGGCTTTCTGATGTTTCAACACAAAAGGATTTTTATGGAAGTTATCACCACGCTTTATTTCAAACACCCCTCTGCCGAAGTACAACAACAGTTAGTGAAGCTGTTCAGCGAAGAGCAGACCGAAACTACATTGCCCAAAGCCTGCCAGCAGATCAACCCAACCACCGGCGCCGCGGCTGCGAAACGTTTTTTTGAAAATTGTGGTGAAGACAGTCTGCCCGCCCACGAGGGAATTGAAAAACGTGCAGGTTTTGTCACGGTGGACTGGACTCAAGGCTCCAATGCCGACAATTTTATGCACGAATTGGTCACACTGCTGTATGCACTGGCACCAGAAATCACTGCCAAAGCCTATGGTTCTGGCGACGATGACCCATGGGAATTCTGGATCCTGCGCCACAATGGTGAGGTCCATATGTTCGACAATGGCGCGTTGGAAGACGAAGAATATGACGCCGAAACGGTTGGCACCATTTATCGGTTATGGCACCAAGATCTGCCAAAAAGTATCCGCATCGGCTATTTGATCGATGAAGATACCGGCGATTTTATTGCAGTGGATGACGAGCTGCAAATCAGTGACGAACAATACCAAGCCTGGTGTGACAGCTTAGGTAGCGAAAATCACGGCTCCTTTGTGTTTTGACGACAATCACGCATCACGCTTGGGTGATTGTGTGCAAAACGACGACGGGCGCTTAGCGCCCGTCATGTTGCATTGCTTCTCGGTTACAGACACAGGACAACGCACTGTGCTGCGAGCCTGTTGGCCACCAAGGTTTATTGGCCGATTAATGCGCTGTCATATACAGCGCAATGCCACGCATTTGTTGGGTCGGTAGTTGCGCGAATTGCGGATACTTCTGCTGCATTTCAGCTGTGGTTGCGGCAAAACGATTGTCGATGCCGGTAACTTGCCAGCGCATGCGAACGCCGTTAAAGGTTCCTTCACCGGTAAAATCACCCACGTAATAGGCCTTGCCCGCTTCTAACGTCATACTGCGGGTCAGTGTCGACTGCACAATGGCAGTCTCGCCTTTCATAGTTCCATCCGTCTCTGCGTATACAAAGCGTGACAGTTGGTAAGTACCCGGCGTCACCGCCAGCATAGTAATTTGATCTTTGTCTTGAAATTCAAACAAGTAGAGTTTTGGACCTGCTAATTCCACGCCCATCCGCAAGGTGTGGCTGTTTGAAGAAAACCGGCCATAGACATACGCTTTTTCAGGGTCAACTTGCGCATTGGGTTTTAACGGCGGCACAAAGTTCGCGCAAGACACCAGCAATAAGGTGAAGAACGCACAAAGGGTACGCAGCAACATGAGTAACTTTCCTTGTTGTTAAATGTAATCACTTGTAAATATGGGGCTGCATCATGCCGCCACGCGCCGAAAAATTCAAGCGCTGCAAGCGCTGCGTGGCTATTTGCTGGGCATTTGTAGACAAACGCACAGCTGAAATCGCAACAGAAATTCCGCTCCACCATGCCATTCCTGCAGGGTTAGCTTGCTCGGTGGCCGCGCCACGTCCCCCGCCTACCAGCGTCAGTCCTAATTCAGAAACAGCTCTATAATTGCGACGAATGCCGCAAAAAATTTCACCCATGCAGTTGACCACAGCGACGAAGCATTTTAGATTTATGAAAGCGCTTTCAGTAAGCGCTTTCAAATTAAAATGATCGACAAGCGCTATGGCTGCATACAAGTCATTGCACGCTTACGGCACACACACTTATTGACAGGACAAGAACTATGACCAGACGACAACTACGGCTGGCTCCGCAGCCCCAACGGCGCACTCGCCTGATTGGCACCGCGGCTGGCTTGGCGCTGGGCGCCACCTTGCTGACCGGCTGTGGCGGCGATGCTGCAACCGAAACTGATTTGAGCAAAGTCGATCCGACTAAACCGGCGTCTGGCTGGTCCTTGGTCTGGAGCGATGAATTTGACGGCTCTAGCCTCGATACCAATAAATGGAACTACGAGGTCAACTGCGCCGGTGGTGGTAACAATGAAAAACAATGTTACACCGCCGACAGCGCCAACTCGTTTGTTGCCGATGGCATGCTGAACATAGTGGCCAAACCGGCTGCCGAAGGCGCAGAAAAACCGTACACCTCAGCGCGGATCACCACCCGCAAAAAAGCCGACTTTAAATACGGCCGCTTTGAAATGCGCGCCAAGTTGCCGTCTGGCCAAGGCTCATGGCCGGCGTTTTGGATGATGCCCACGGATTCTGTGTATGGCGATTGGCCACGCTCTGGCGAAATCGACATCATGGAAGCCGTCAACCTGAAGGTCAAAGACGCCCAAGGCAATGTCGAATCCAACGTGCACGGCACACTGCATTACGGCAAACCGTGGCCGAATAACAGTAGTACTGGCGTTAATTACACGCTGGAGAAAAACCCTGCCGATGAGTTCCACACGTACGCGGTGGAATGGCAACAAGGCGAGATCCGTTGGTACGTCGACGATTACCTGTACGCCACGCAGCGCCAATCCGAAGTGCGCTACAACAGCAAAAACCAAGCGGTGGGCCTAAAGCACCGCGGCTGGTTCACCGAATACTATGACCAAACCACTGGTAAATTAACGACCTTCTGGAGCAGCGCGCCGTTTGATCAGAAGTTCTTTCTGATTTTGAACTTCGCTGTCGGCGGCAATTGGCCGGAAAACGTCAATAACAAAGGCATTGATGCCAGCGCCTTTACCAATGGCCAAAAATTTACCATCGATTATGTGCGGGCCTATCAATGCTCGGCTAACCCTGACACCGGCAAAGGCTGCGAAACCATTCGCCCAGGCTATGACAAAGTTGGCGATGGCTTATTAGAAGGCAAAGCGCCCATTCCTGTGCCGCCATCGGATGGTGTCGCTCGCAACTTAACTATCTTTGAAAACACTGAAAACCCCAGCTGGCCAGGTTGGGACTGCTGTGGCGGCAGCACGCCAACGGTCGTCAACGACAACCAACGCGGTGGCGTGATGCAATTTAGCGTCGGCGCGCAGCCGACCGTAAACGGCTTTATTACGCGCTCGGTTTTTATCAAAGATCCAGCCGGCACACCGTCGCCGTTTGACGCCTCGCCGCTGGCTAACACCGGCACCTTAAGTTTTGCCATGAAAGCCGTGTCGCTGCCGAACAACGCTGGCGCCGCTTGGAAACTGAAAGTCGAAAGTAACGAAGGCGCGACCGCCGTCGAGTTGGATTTAACCGCCAGCAATGAAGGCAAAGCGCCTGCAGCGGGCGTCTGGCAAACCTACACCTTCCCACTGAAAAAACTGGCCGACGCGGGACTGGATTTATCCGCCATTGACGTGGTGATGATTTTCCCTGCATGGGGCACCGGCGAAGGTGCTGTGTATCAGGTCGACGATGTGAAAATCGCCGGCCCAAGCACCAGCACACCAAGCGTCACCTTGTTTAAAGACGGCAAAAACCTGGATTGGCCAATGTGGGATTGTTGTGCCGGCAGCACGCCAACTGAACAGCTAGATGATGACGCGCATGGCATGACCGCCGAGTTCAGCATCGGCGGTGCGCCGACTGTGATGGGTTTTATCACGCGTCCAGCCAACGGCGGTGGCAACAAACCCTTTGATGCCAGCAGCATCCTCGACAAAGGCGTGGTGCAATTTGACATGAAAGTGGTGTCAGCGCCGAATGACCCAGCGTCTGTGTGGAAATTCAAAATTGAAGCCAACAATGCCGCCACTGCGGTGGAGTTAAACCTGACCGATAGCGTCGAAGGCAAAGCCCCTGTCACCGGCCAATGGCAAACCTATACCTTTAAAATGAGCGACTTAGCCGCCAAAGGTTTGGACGTATCGGCCATTGACGTGATCATGGTGTTCCCAGCCTGGGGCACCGGCAATGGTGCTGTGTATCGCATCGACAACGCCCGCATGGGTGAACCGGAAGTGGTCGCTAACACCGGCTTGACGCTGTTTGCTGATGCTGCAGCCGCCAATTGGTCCTTGTGGGATTGTTGTGGTGGCAGCACACCTACCGTGGAAGATGACGACGCCGCACATGGCAAAACCGCGCAATACATCTTAGGCGGCGCGCCAACCGTAGTCGGCTTGTTTGCCGCAGACAATGTGTTTTATGACGCCAGCGCTATCACGGAAACCGGTATCGTCACATTCGAAATGAAAATTGTGACGCCGCCCAACGACAGCAGTGCGCCTTGGTTATTCAAAATCGAAGCCAACAACGCAGCGACCGCCGTGCAGTTAAAACTCAGCGAAAGTATCGAAGGCAAAGAGCCTGTGGTCGGCCAATGGCAAACCTACAGCTATCGCCTGAAAGACTTAGCGGCCAAAGGCTTAGACACCAGTGCGATCGATGTGCTGATGGTCTTCCCAGCTTGGGGCCAAGGTAACGGCGCTGTGTATCGCTTAGATAACGTCAGCATCAAATAAGCTCGCGGCGATGGTCCCCTACTCTGCCTTTTGGACTATCGCCACGCTTTGACGTGAACAGGATAAAACCATGAAACAAACAACTTTTAATAAAACTCCAATCGCCAGCGCTTTGCTGCTGGCGCTGTGCGCCAACTGGCCTGCCAGCGCGCAACAAGCCGCGTCCACCACGCCTGCGGCCAAAAAGACTGACGAAAAAGTCGAAGTGATTGAAGTCAAAGGTATTCGCGGCAGCTTAATTCGCTCCTTGGATATCAAACGTGAAGCCAACGGTGTAGTCGACGCTATTTCCGCCGAAGAAATGGGTAAATTCCCAGACACCAACTTGGCCGAATCGCTGCAACGCATCACAGGTGTATCGGTCAGCCGCGCCAACGGCGAAGGCAGTCAAATCACGGTGCGCGGTTTTGGCCCTGACTTTAACTTAGTCACCCTCAATGGCCGGCAAATGCCAGGCACTGGCTATACCCGTTCCTACAATATGGAAAACTTATCCAGTGAAGGCGTCAGCGCGCTGGAAGTGATTAAAACGGCACGTGCCGAAAATCCCAGCGGCGGTTTAGGCGCAACAGTGAATATTGTCACCACCAAACCGTTGCAACGCCCAGGCACCCATGCCTCAGCCAGCGTCAAAGGCATTTATGACAGCAGCAATGTCAAAGGCTCTGACGTGACGCCTGAAGTGGCCGCCGTGGTCAGCAGCACTATGCTGGACAACAAACTGGGGATCAGCTTGTCGGTATCACACCAAGAACGTGATTTCCAAAAACAACAAGCCAATATCCAAGGCTGGCAAGCCAATGTGGCACTGCCCACCTTAACCGCCGATAAAGTCAAAGACGCACGGCCGCTGGGCGCGGACGGCAAACCGACCGGCAATTATTATTTTGCCAAAGACATGAACTACAGCATCGAGGATGTGCAACGCGAGCGCAGCAATGGCCAATTAACCCTGCAATACGCGCCAACCGACAACCTGACGGCGACGCTCGATTACACCGCATCCCGTTCAATCACCGGCAGCGAAAGCATCGGCTGGGGGATCTGGAACGAATTCGGCGGCAACATTAACGCTTATGAATTGGATGCCAACGGCACCGCCATTTATGCCGATATCAGCGGCAACGACGGCTCCTTTACCGCCAGCAAAGGCACCACCGAAGTGAAAGCTGCCTCCATTGGTTTTAACCTCGACTGGGAAGCCAGCGACACGCTGAAATTGACGTTGGATTACCATGACTCCAACAACAAAGCCGATAACGGCGCCGACAAAGGGTTAGGCAGCCAAGGCCAAGTAATTTTGGGCTCCGACCAACTGGTGCGCAAAGTGTATGACTATCGCAGCGGCGATATTCCACAAGCGCTGGTGTATTGGAAAAACGGCACCACTACGTTAGGCCCAGGTGAAATTGACTCCAACTTCAGCCAATTTATCCACTCGCCGGGTGAAGCAGAGATCCAACAACTGCAATTAGACGGCAAATGGGACAATGAGATTTGGCAAATCCCGCTGGTCAGCGTCAATTTTGGTGTGGCGCGCACCGACCAAACCATGGGCGGCCACCAAGGCTGGAGCGGTCTGCGCGGCGGTCCAGGCTTTAACCCAAGCTTCCCGCAAATCTTCCCAGACAGCATGTTTGTGCGCCATGACACCAGCAACTTCTTGGATCAATTCCAAAGTGGCGGTGCCAATATGCAACCGAATTACTACTACAGCTTTAACTTCGACGAAGCCGTCGCCCGCCAGCTGGCGTTTTTAACCAGCGACGTAATGGGCAGTGACGTCTATTCGATTGACCCCTATTTCGATGGCATCGATAGCGAAAGTTCCGTCAACGAAGTCACCGACAGCTTGTACTTGCAAGGCCGCTTTGATATCGAGATCGCCAAGATCCCAGTGCAAATGAACCTCGGCGTGCGCTATGAAAAAACCAACGTCGAAAGCTTGGTGCGCCAACGCGTCGAAAAACAAGTGAACTGGGAAAGCCCGTCTGAATGGATCATGCAATACGAGCAAGGCGGCAGCGACAACTTCTTAAGCCAAGAAGGCTCGCACAATGTGCTGCTGCCGATGTTTGATTTAAAAGCGGACTTGCGCGACGACTTAGTTGGCCGCTTCTCGTTTGGTAAAACCATCAGCCGCGCGCCGCTTGGCATGTTAGCCGGTGGTCGCAGCTTAAGTGGCAGTCCAAAACCGGATGCGCGTAGCGGCAGCCAAGGCAACACCAGCCTGTTGCCGTTTGAATCGACCAACCTCGATTTAGCCTTGGAATACTACTACGCCGATGGCAGTTACGTCTCGCTGGGGTATTTCCGCAAAGACGTCGACAACTTTATCCAAACCAGCATCACCGAAACCACTATCGAAGGTCTGCACGATATCCTGAACGGTCCGCGCTACAACAAAGCGGTGGCCGACATCGTCGCCCGTGGCGAGCAAGCCACCAGCAGTGCTATTTTTGCGCAGATGCTGGCCAACGGTAACGGCAATGCCCAAGGCAAAATTGAACCGACCGCCGATGACCCGTTAATGGTCTGGAGCATCAGTCAACCGACCAATACCGACAGCAAAAAAGTCGATGGTGTGGAGTTTGCGGTGCAACATCTGTTTGGCGAAACCGGCTTTGGCGTGGGCATCAACGGCACTTTAGTGCAAGGCGACGTCGAATTTGACGTCAACAGCCTGGCACAACAAGCACCGCTGACGGGCCTGAGTAACTCAGCCAACGGCCAAGTGTTTTATGAGCAAGACGGCTTGTCGGTTAAAGTCACTTACGCCTGGCGCGATTCCTACTTAATTGGCGTCGGTCAAGCGCAAGGTTCTAGCGATGCACCACCGCAATTTGCCAAGGCCTATGGCCAATGGGACTTGAGCGTCAACTACGACGTGCTGCCTGAGTTCACCGTGTTTGTTGAAGGCATTAACCTGAACAACGAAACTGAACAAGGCTACGGTCGCTTTGAAGAGCAGTTCCTGTTCGCCCGTCAATACGGCACACGTTACACCTTAGGTGCTCGTTACCGTTTTGATTAAGCCGCCGTTTGTTGTTTGAACCGAAAAACCAGCCGCATGGCTGGTTTTTTATTGGCTGCAGTTTCGCGCTGGATGTTGCAGCCATGAAGCCCCAGCGTGACCACATCCATCGAGGGCTACGCCCAGACCGAGGTGATTTGTTAAAACAGCATAAATTCAAAAACAACATTTAAAACAAAGTGTTAGCCAAGAACTGGTCAGATGAACAAAATTCAACTATTTCTTGCATTTAAGAATTGCTTAAGGTTTGCTCACTAGGCTGACGTGAAGAAATGTAAGGAAATGTCCATGCAGCTCACCGACCCAATAGCCACGTCTGAACATGCTTCGTCGTCCACCCCACCGGCTCCAACACAACGCGTATTGTTGTGCGGCTGGCGTTTTGTGGTCTGGCCGATGCTGGCGCTCGTCAGTATGTTTTTATTGCTGGATCTGACTGGCCTTGATCTGACGATTGCGCATTATTGGTATCAGCTGGAGGGTGGGCAGTGGGCGCTGAAAGAGAATTTTTGGACCTCCAGCGTGTTTCACAGTGGCGCCCGCACCTTAAATCAGCTGGTGATTGGCGCTTTGTTGTTGCTGTGGTTGAGCCGGGCGATTCGGTATCGCTTTGGCCAGCGCGCCGAACCGGCTGCGCAGTTCTCCCAGCGCATGTTGGGCTTGTTGGTACTGAGCCTGCTGCTGAGTGTCGGCTTGATTAGCCTGCTAAAAAAACTAATCCCGATGGACTGCCCGTGGGATCTGCAACTGTTTGGTGGCATCCAACCGCTGATTTCGCTGTGGCAAGACCGCCCCGCGGGCATGCCCAATACCCAATGTTTCCCAGCAGGGCACGCCAGCAGTGGTTATGCCTGGATTGCCTTGTATTTCTACTTTTTATACACCCGGCCTTGGCTGCGTAAAGTGGGTTTAGCCTTTGGTATCGTCGCCGGCGCCAGCCTTGGGTTAGTGCAACAATTGCGCGGAGCGCATTTCTTTTCGCACGATATCGTCACAGCGCTGATTTGTTACGTCGTACCGGCCTTTATTTTTGCGCGGTTTCAGTTTAAAACTGCCGCACCAACCATTCGTTACGAGCAGACGCCGTCCGCCGCGACCGCGCACAAGGAACTCCCGCATGCTTAAGTTGTTAAAAAGCCTTCTTTGGAATCCCGCACAAAAACCGCTGCATCCCGCATGGTTTGCGCTGATTGCTAGTTTGCTTGCCACTTTGACCCTCAATGATATTTTCTGGCAAAAACTTAGTGAACGGATCCCCGAGCAAACCGGCTTGCAACTGGCGTTAGTGCTGGTGTTGTGGTTGCTGAATTTGTTGTTGCTGTTGTTAACGGCGCTGCCAAAAATCCAAAAACCGGTGTTTTTACTGTTGATGGTCAGTGGCGCCAGCGCCAGTTATTTTATGCACACCTACGGCGTGATCGTCGACAAAGCTATGCTACAAAACGCCGTGGAAACCGATGTGGCAGAAGCCAAAGGTTTGTTGACCCTCGGCATGGCGCTGCACATGCTGCTATTGCTGGCACTGCCGGTTTGGTTGTGCGCGCGTTTTCCAATCAAACGGCTTGGTCTAGCGACCGGCGCCAAACATTACCTGCTAGCGCTGCTGCTTTGGTTAGTTGGCCTTGGTAGCGTGGCGGCGACCAGTTATTCCGAGTTGGTGCCGTTTTTCCGCAATTTTAGAGATATCAAACATTTAGCCTTACCTGTTGCGCCAGTTTCTGCCGCATTTGGTTTAACCTCACAACTGATCGCCGCCAAATTCCCAACGCCTTTGGCGCTGTTAGGTGAAGATGCCAAACAACGGCAAACCACGGCAAAACCACGCTTGGTTGTGCTGGTCGTTGGTGAAACCGCCCGTGGCGATCATTTCAGCCTCAATGGCTACGAGCGCCCTACCAACCCGCTATTGTCGCAATTGCCCGTGGTGAGTTTTCGCAATGTCAGCTCGTGCGGCACTGCCACAGCGCATTCAGTGCCTTGTATGTTCTCGCACCTTGACCGCGAACACTACGAGGAAAAAGTAGCGAAAAACACAGAAAACGTGCTGGATATCTTAAAACGTGCCGGTATTGACGTGACCTGGCTGGACAACAACTCCGGTTGCAAAGGCGTCTGTGACCGCGTCACCAGCAAAGATCTGTACAGCGACAGCAATCCGCTATGTAAAGACGGCCACTGCCAAGACCAAATCCTGGTCGACGCCAGCAAAGCCTACTTCGCGCAATTGCCAAACGCGGCGGGCGACAAACTGTTAGTGCTGCACCAATTAGGCTCGCACGGCCCCGAATATTTCAAACGCAGCGAAGATGCCCACAAGGCATTTAAACCTGAATGTACCGACAAACAGCTGCAGCGCTGCGATCGCGACAGCATAGTTAATGCCTATGACAATAGCTTAGTGGCCACCGATGCGATGCTGGCTGGCCTGATTGGCGCTTTGCAACAACAAACCGACTACGCCACGGCGTTGTTGTATGTGTCGGATCACGGTGAATCGCTGGGCGAAAACGGCGTCTATTTGCATGGCATGCCGTATTTTATGGCGCCTAAAGCACAAACCCATATTCCGATGATCTGGTGGATGAGTGAACAATTTGCCAGCACGACCGGTACACAAAGCGACTGCCTCGTTGCCAAACGCGATGCGGCGCTCAGTCACGACCATTTGTTCCACAGCTTATTGGGTGCGTTTGCCGTGCAAACCAGCGTTTATCAACCGACGCTGGATTGGTTGCAAAGCTGCCGTAAGGCGCCATAACCCCGTTGGAGGTCTCGATGCAAAACTGCCGCACCACCTTAAGTGTGCTGTCACTGGCGATACTGGCTGCGCTGCCAGTCGCCGCCGCGCAAACCCGTGAAGTGAGCGTCGAGCAGCTGTGTGATATGGCGCTCACGTCGCATCAAGCAGCGCCAACAGACAAAGCAGCGGCCCCCGCAAGCAGCGACGAGCCACTGCTGCAAGTCGGCCAGATCAGCACCACTATCCACCCAATCTTTGATGAAGCCGATCCGGATAGCATCTGGCTGCATCATTTTGCCAACTGGCTGCACATCAACAGCAAAGATTGGGCGCTGGTGCGTGAATTGCCATTTAAGCCAGGCGACTACATAGGCCACAGTGATCTCGGCGAAGCCGAGCGACTGCTGCGCGAAAAAAGCTATTTGCGCGACGCCAAAATCACCAAAGCGGCGCAATGCAACAAAGACGGCAGCACCAACTTGAATGTCGAAACTTGGGATACTTGGAGCTTATTGCCGACCCTAGGTTTTGGCCGCAGCGGCGGCAATAACAAGTATTCGTTTGGTTTTAAAGAAGAAAACTTGTTGGGCCTTGGCGTGCGCACCAGCATCAAATACCAGTCGAATTATTTGCGTAAAGGCTATGAATTCCGCACGCAAGTGCCGCTGTCACTGTTTGATATCGAGATGCTGGACCACAGCTACAGCTTCGTCGAATGGACCGACAACGACGACGGCTCACGCAAAGTGTTTAGTGTCGAGCACCCGTTTTACACCGACGACACGCCTTTGATGTGGCGCGCCGGTTTGGCCAAAGAATCCCGCGTCGACCAAATTTTCCACAACGGCAGTATCGAGAACCAATTCCGTACCGAACTGGAGCTGCTCGACGTGGCATACGGCCGCTTGTTGTGGTTCGCCGACGAAACCAGCTGGCGCTTGTCCGGCGGTTTTACCGAAGACGTGCGGCGCTTCTCCGAAGATCCACTGCACCAAGGCGTCTGGCTACCGCAAGACCGGGTGTTTCGTTACCCATGGGTCGAACTGGAATACATGCAACACGACTACCAAACCATGTCGGACGTGTATTTGATTAACCACACCGAAGACATTCATTTAGGCTATCGCCATCAACTGCGGTTTGGCGTGCAAACCAGCGACTTGCGCCCCGATCAATCCGAAGGTTATCACTTGCAGTGGACTGGCAGTAAAGGCTTTGGTGACAGCCAGCATTTGCTGTTGCTGTCGGGTTTTATGCATTGGCAACATGGCGCTTTGTCCGGTGACCAGCTAGTGGTCAAAGCCGAAGCGGAAGATTTTTATCGCCTGGCCGACCAATGGGCCTTGTACAGTCACCTGCGGCACGACCGGCGGCGGCAAAATTATTTAGACGACCCACTGAGCCTAGGCGGTGAAGACGGCGTGCGCTCGGATGGCGGTATTCGTGGTTACCCAGTGCAATATCAGCACGGCACGCACCGCACCTTAGGCACAGTGGAACTCCGTTGGTATCCCAAAATCACTTTGTACCAACTGCTGGATGTCGGCTTTGTTGCCTTCGCCGATGCCGGTAAAACCGGTGGTGGCGTTGTCGGTATAGCTCCGCCCGCCATTCCCGGCGTGCCGATGCCGGTAGCACCACACGTGGATTTAACCGCGCCGAACCAACAAAACGCTTGGCTCGGTGCTGTCGGCATTGGCGCGCGCCTCTACTCGTCGCGCTCGGCCAATAACAACGTGATCCATATCGATTTATCCAAACCGGTCGGCCCCGCTCGCGATGTTAATTCGTGGGAGTTGCTGTTAAAGGTAGAACAGCGTTTTTAGCCAACTTTGTTAGTGCCCGTGTGGCAGCAGATAAAAAAATGCGCGTCGGGCGGTGAGGCCGCGACGCGCCAAGTACTATGAAGTTGTTGTCCCAGCCAACCGCTTTGCTGCTATGAGTAGCGGCACTCGCGTTTTGGCACACGCAGTACTTAAAAAATGCGCGTCTGGTTGTGACCCCGAGACGCGCCAAGTACTATGAAGTTGGTTCATGTAGCAGGCCTGTCCTACTACGGCATCAATCGTCTACAACGGCGAAGCTTATGACAAGGCGCAGTCTTGCAGCGCCACACCATGCCAACCGTCAAAAAAGCACCGGCCCGAGCGAAAATCGAAGGTCATGGTTTGCCCGTCAAGCAACGAACCATAAATCTGCACCGCATGCACCCCGACTTGTTGCAGCTGTAACTTAGTCGCCACTAGCTGAGAACTCTCCTCAGCGGAGCCAACTTCAAACAAGGTGGCGCGAAAATCCCGGCCTTGTAGGCCGGCATCCAGCCACTGTCGCTGCATCCACAACACGGCATCTTCGACTTGGTACAAATCAAACAAGTCAACGCTGCCACTACTTTCCGGCTGACCGCTACGAAGGCCAACTTGGCACAAGCCCCACCAGCTGCCGTGCAGTTGCTCAATCAACAGCAACAAAGGCCGCTGCAAAGTTAACCGAACTAACGAACGCCGCTGGCTAAATAACGCATGTGGCTCAGTCACAACAGGGTTGTGGTTGCTATAACCGAGCGGTTCTGCGGTCAACAAATACTGCATATCAAGCGCGCTCCAGCTGAGGTTCATGCCACCATTGCTGGCTTAAAATCGCCATCGCCCAATCGGGCAACGTCAGTTCCCGCGGTGCCTTAAAACACACGCTGGCACCGGCGCGTTCGGCTTGTTGCGTCAACGCATGCACCAACTGCAAACCGGCGGTGTCGTACGTGCGCATCGCCGACAAATCGATGAGCCACAAGCCGCCACGGTTTTGCATCAAACCGTGCCATTGGTGCCACAAGCTGGCGACCTGCTGACGCGTGCAGTGCGAACCGACGCTAAAACAACTGACGGTACTTTGACCCATTTGTTGCATAGTGGTGCTCACGTTCACGGCAGACCTCACTTAGCGGCGCACTGCATCATTGCCACGCATTAAAACTACAACCACTAAACATATTTGTCAATTTTATTATTTTTATAGTTTTTG